>CALMSR010000055.1 GCA_937872465.1 uncultured Paracoccaceae bacterium | reverse complement strand
AGCTGTTGTTACACTTCGATTTCTAGCGAATTATGACAGAAGTGGTTGCGGGGGCCTGCAACCGTCTCAACTTGCTTGTCGATGTGGCAGCTTGATTCAACCCGTCGCGCGGGCCTGGGCGGCAGCATCAGACCGTGACAGGTCCAATGTCGACGAGGGGGTAACCCGGCTCGTAGGCCGTAACGCTGCCGTGCGCGGGCTTCGGCCTCCGGGGCTTCGGTGCCTGTAGGTTGCCCACCCCATGGCGCCGAAGGCAGCGGACAAGGACTGAGCGCAATACGTGCAAATTGAGGAACGCACGCACGACCGCGAGCAGGTCGTCGAGCGGCAGGAGAAGCGCCTTGCGCAGCGCCACCATGACGGCCTCCTTGGGCGGCGTCAACGTAGTCTGCAAGCGATGTGGCGTGTGGCTCCAGTCGTGGAAGTCGTCGCGGCTCCGCCTTCGCCGCGGCGCTCGAACCGGTGGCGCGCACGCGGCTCAGTCCAGACCGTCTGCTCGGAGATCCCGTAGCGCTCGGCCACCATCCACGCCGGCTCTGTGCTCGCCTGGATCGCGGCACGGATCTTCGGCGTCGTGGTCGCCTGCTTGTGCTGAGAGATCAGCATGCTCGCACCCCCTCCCGAACCTCGCGCAAGATCAACCTTGCCATGAACAGCGAAGACCGCCGAGGGTCTATGTGATCATCCAGGATGGAACACCTAGCAGGGTGCTGATTTAGTGGCCGAACCGGAACGGTTTCCCGATCTTGGGTGGTTGGCAGGGCCGTGGACGCCGGTCTGAGCCGCGGGCGTCGTGATCCGGTTGCCCGCTGTCGGTCACGCGCCCAGCAACCTTGGCAGCCGAGCGAGGTTGCTGGCGGCCATCGTCAGGACGTAGTGGGCGCCGACCCGTTCGACGCCGCGGTAGACAGTCTGGGCAAGTCCGCCGACGGTCTTTCCCCAGCCGAAAGGCTCCTCGATCCGCTTGCGATGCTTCTGCGACAGGGCGTAGCCTTCGTGCCGGGTCGTGCGGCCGTCGATCGCCGAATGCCGGGATTTCCGCGCGACATGCGGTGTGACGCAGGCCTCTCGTAGGTCACGCACGAAGCCCGCGCTGTCGTAACCCCGGTCCGCGCCGAGCGTCAGTTGGCGGGTGGAGCCCGGGGAATGGGCGTGGATCATGGACAGGGCAGCCCGGCGCTCAGCATGGCCACAGGCTCGGGTGAGATCGGCCTGCACGATCAAGCCGCTGCGGTTCTCCATCAGCGCATGGCCGATGAAGCACAGCATCGCGCCGGTGCCGGGCGACTTCTTGTAGAGCCGCGCGTCGGGATCGGTCGTCGAGACATGCGTCGCGTTCGACCGCTTCTCGCCCCGGAAGTTGACTTCGGCATTGCGGGACTGGCGGTCGGGGCGGAGCATCGGGACGGTATCGCTAGGGGTCTGTTCGGGGGGGTCTTCGGCGGGGCTGTCGGGTCCGGGCGGGTCGCCCGGGTCGTCATCGGACGGCGTGACGGAGGCCTTCGGCTGGAAACTCTTGATGGATGCCCAGGCCTTCACCAGCGTGCCGTCGACCGAGAAGTGGTCGTCCGACAAGAGCGGCGCGACCTCACGGTGGGCCAGGATCGCCGCCATCACCTTGCGCGACATGTCGGTCGTCAGCAGCCGGTCCCGGTTCTTGCTGAAGACCGTGGGGACCCAAACCGGATCGTCGATCCCCAGCCCCACGAACCACCGGAACAGCAGGTTGTATTCCATCTGCTCCATCAGCTGCCGCTCGGACCGGACCGAAAACAGGATCTGGATCAGGCTCGCCCGGATCAGCCGTTCCGGCGGGATCGAGGGGCGTCCGAAGTCGGTGTAAAGAGCCTCGAAATCGGCATCGAGGCTGACAAGCGCGTCGTTCACCACCTGCCGGATCTTGCGCAGCGGATGCCGAGCAGGGATCCGCGCCTCCAGATCGACATAGCTGAACAGCGACCCGCTCGTCTCGTCCGATCCACGCATCATCGCCCCCGCCCAAACCTGCGGAGGATGAATCATGTTCTGCAGATCCAGTCGAGGCAGGACTATTTCAGCGGCCTGCTAGGGCTGCCATGTGCAATTTTCTCTAGCCGGAAATTCGCGCCCAAGCTCTGACTGGAAACGCCCCCATCCCTTCTGCACGAACTGGTGCCGCAGAAAAGCGGAAGCCTGACGACGGAAGCTTTTGGAGGTCCACCAAGCTTTCAACGACCGGAATGTTTGCCGCGAGCAAGATGGAGTGAGCCGGACGCGAAGGGTCATCCGTATCGTCCACATTGAGGCTGTCGATCCCAACAAGAACAACTCCCTGATCGCGCAAATATGTCGCGGCACCAGCTGTCAGAAACGGATGGTTTACGAAATAGCTCGGTGTTCCCCATCTGGAAGAGAACCCAGTTTCGATAAGCACCGCCCGACCCGCAAACTGCGAAGAGACCGCCATCAGAGCCTGTGGCTCAATTGGTCGACTCCTCATTCCGTTCAAGCGAACAACGACTCCGTCCAGATCAACCACCCTTGAGAGCGGGAATGAAGCGACATCATCTGCATCGGGAAATCTATGGTAAGGCGCGTCTAGAGAAGTCCCGGAATTGGCCATCATCTCAATGCGTCCAATTTGAAACGTGACACCATCAACATATCGGCCACGTGAGTCCTCGTGGCTCAGGAAATCCTTGAATGAAGGTGCCGGCAGGCCGGGGTACGTGGCTTGCCCGTCTCGTACAACCGGGCTCAGGTCGATGATGCCCGATTTTTTGGACTCAGGCACTCGCAACACTGGCTTGACGGCCGCCGCTGCACGCTTGTGGCGTTCCTGCAGTATCCGCTTGTTGAGAATCTTGACGCTTCCAACCATGAGCAGCCGGAGATCCTGCACGATGTAGTCAGAGAGTTCCGCGTCTGAGATTGAATCGCCTTCAATATCGAGGCGGAAATCCCAACCCTTAAGTCCGCCGCCGTTCGAGAATTCGATCTCGAAGTCAAAAGCAACCCGAAAGTCCATCGTCTTTTCCAATTTCTAGCTGTCCGCGTACAAGCACGCTGCCATCTCTGAGCCTTCCCCTTGCGGGCTCGACCAGCAGTTGGTCGAGATCCTTCGGGGGTACTCCTGTTTGGGCTTCTCAAGCCCGATATCGATTTAACTCGTGGTCAAGACCTCAAATCCCCCACGGATCAGGCGCTTGCCATCGTAGGGGGCCCCACCCTGGCCGGCGCGCATTCGAGGATCGGTGAATACCTTCATCAGCGCTTCGTCCCGAGTCTGCTTGTCCGGCCATGTCACCCAGGAAAGGCAGATCGTCTCATGCTCTTTACGAAGCACGGCTTTGTGCAGAGAGGTGATGTCCCCCTCGGGCACGTCATCGCCCCAGCACTCAACAACTGATAGTGCGCCGTAGTCCCTGAACACGGCGCCAACCCTCTCGGCATGACGCCGGTAGGCCTCCTTGTTGGCGGTGGGAACCGCGCTCACGAAACCGTCGACGTAGGTCATGGCACCCCATCTCCTGACTGTTGCTGCTTGGCAAGATACTTGCCGGTGAGCGATGCTGGGTGACCGATGAGTTCGCCCGGCGAACCCTCGAACACCAAACGTCCGCCGTCATGTCCCGCACCGGGTCCAAGTTCGATGACCCAATCCGCGCGGGCAATGACATCAAGGTTGTGTTCAATGACCACGACCGTGGAGCCGGCATCGACCATACGGTCGAAGAGACCGATCAGCGTTTCCACGTCATGCAGATGCAGACCCGAGGTCGGCTCGTCCAGGACATAGATATTGCCGGACTTTCCCAGTTCAGCTGCCAGCTTCAGCCTTTGGCGTTCGCCGCCCGACAGCGTCGAAAGGGGTTGACCAAGTGTCAGGTAGCCGAGGCCCACGTCGACCAGACGCGCAAGGGTTCGGGCGACAGCGGGTTCGGTGAAGAACTCGGCGGCGGTCTCGACACTCATGTCAAAGACGTCCGCGATGGATTGGCCGCGCAGGCGAAGATCAAGCACGTCGGGCAGGAACCGTTTGCCTTCGCAGGTTTCGCAGGTGGTGACCATCGGATCGAGATGCGCGAGATCGGTGAAGATCACGCCCAACCCCGAGCAGTCCGGGCACGCGCCCTTGCTGTTGGCCGAAAAGAGCGCAGGGGCGACATCATTCGCCTTGGCGAAGGCTTTGCGGATCGGGTCGAGGATGCCGGTCCAGGTCGCAGTGTTCGACCGTCGCGATCCGCGTGCGAGGCTCTGGTCGATGATGATCGCCTCCGGATAGGCTTGGGGAAGGCAGGTCTGAATCAGCGACGACTTTCCCGACCCCGCCACCCCAGCAACGACCGTCAGCACACCCTGCGGTATCGCCACCGTGAGGTCGCGAAGATTGTTGGCCCGGGCATTCCTGATCCACAGCTCGCCGGTCTTGCAGCGCAGGTCTTTCTTCAGGGGCTGATGCCGAGCAAGGTGGACGCCCGTCAGCGTGCCGGCTGTCCGCAGCCCGGCAAGGTCACCCTGATAGACGACCTCGCCGCCTTTCGACCCGGCCATCGGGCCCATGTCGACGACATGATCCGCGACGGCGATCATGTCAGGCTTGTGTTCCACAATCAGGACGGTGTTGCCCTTGTCGCAGAGCTGCCGCATCAGTCTCGCCAGCCGTCCCACATCGTGCGGATGCAGCCCAACCGACGGTTCATCGAATACATAGGTGATGTCGGTCAGCGATGACCCGAGATGGCGTACCAACTTGATCCGCTGGGATTCGCCGCCCGAGAGCGTGGCACTTTCACGGTCGAGGCTGAGATAACCGAGCCCGATGGCAACCACGCTTTCCAGCCGCGCAGTCAGCGACCTGAGGAGAGGCTTCACAGTCGGCGCGTCGATGGCTCGCACCACCTCGACCAGGTCAGAGACCTGCATTGCCGACAATTCGGCGATGTTATGCCCTGCGATCCGGCTGCCCCGGGTAGCGGCATTCAGCCTGGTGCCGTCGCAGTCAGGGCAGATCGCGCGGGTGAAGATGCGGTCATATTCGGCCCGCACATGCGGCTGCAGCGTTTCGGGATCCTTCGATCCCAGTCCCCGCGTGAGCTTTACGATCACCCCCTCGTAGGTCAGGGCGATCTTGCCGACCTTGACCTTGCGCCCGTCGTCGAGGTGCAAGAGGTCATGCCGCTCGGTCTCGGTGAATTGCGACAGCGGCTTGTCCATGTTGAACAGGCCGGAGTTGCGGTAGACCTCCCACCACCAGCTGTCGACAGCGAAATCCCTTGGCAGCAAGGCGCCATTGTTCAGCGAGCGGCCCTCGTCGATTACCGCTGACATGTCCATCGAAGCGACCCGTCCCATGCCCTCGCACGCCGGGCACATCCCGCGCGGGTCGTTCGTGCTGTAGGCACCGGGCAGCCCAAGCCGCGGTTCGGCTAGCCGTGAAAAGAGCACGCGCAGCATCTGTGCCGTGTCGGTGACCGTGGCCACGCTCGACCGGGCGTTCCCGCCCAGGCGCTGCTGGTCGACGATGATCGCCGCCGAAATGTTCTCCAGAAGATCCACGTCCGGTTGCCCGTATCTGGGCAGGAACTGCTGGACGAAGGCAGGGTAGGTTTCGTTGATCAGCCTCTGGCTTTCGGCGGCTATGGTTCCGAAGACAAGGGACGACTTGCCAGAGCCGGAGACACCGGTGAAGACGGTGATCCGCCCTTTCGGGATGTCGAGCGAGACGCCCTTAAGATTGTTCTCACGGGCACCCCGCACACGGATGAAGGTCTGTTCGACCATAACGCTCCTCATGCAGGTTGGTTGGTTGCCGATGCTATGGCGGCAGGGTCAGTACGGCCGCTCTCCAACCCACTGGACAAGCTGCACGATCAGGCCGTTCGGGTCGGCGATCTGGACATAGCGTTCGCCCCAGTCGTCTTGTCGGATGTCAGAGGCTGGCTGGACACCGTCCGATCGCAGTCTTGCGACCTCGGCTTCGATGTCGGCGACGGTGAGGGCCAAGGTGATACCTTGCGCCAGCACGTGCCTCTGCGCGGGGTCGAGCGTGGCAAGCCCTTCGCGCAGGAAGAAGAGTGTCGGGCCGCCGCCCGGATGCTCGACCGCCGCGCCGCCGTCAAAGGCTAGCACTTCACGGAACCCGAAATGCGCCGCAAGGAACCTGGCGGACGCGACGGGGTCACCGACGACAAGAGAAAGTGTCGTGGCAAGAACGTTCATGGACCTGGCCTCGGCTTCGCAGTGGTAGGCATCAGGAAGCGGCCGTCGCAAGGGGGGTGAGGCGCGCCTTGATCTCGCGCGCGATCAGGTCTGGTGCCACAACGTGCCATTCGCCAGGCAGGCTCTTGTGACCAGCGCCGGGGATCAGACGCGCGGCCGTTGCAGCCGACCCGGTCAGGTCGTCACTGCTTCCTTCACTGTCGAGGATCAGAGTCGGCACCGATACGGCAGCAAGCACATCCGGACCCATCGCGTCGGATAGACAGCAATCGTAGACCAGGGTCGGCGCGATGCCGACCATTCGCGTCCAACGGTCCGTGCCTCGCATCCCCGCCACCATTTCATCCGGCACGCCGATGGCCGCGTGGAAATGCGCCACCGCATCCGCGTTGCGGCCGGCGCGGACCAGATCGGCCAGTTCCCTCGTCAGCGGATCAGGCCCCTCCTGTGCACCGTCCTGCAATGGAGGCTCCATGAGGACAAGACCACCAAACGGAACGCCCCGCGCGGCGGCGTGAAGCGCCAGAAGCGCGCCAGAGGAATAGCCGTAGGCAAAGACGATCCCGCCGATGGCATCGACCAGCGCCGCAAGATCCTCGACCTCCCGGTCCGGCGCGTAAGGTGGCGTGTCGCCGCTTTCCCCACGTCCGCGGCGATCGTAGCGGCAGACGGTGAAGTCCGCGGTCAGAAGTGGCACCAGGTCGTCGAAGGCGCTGAGGCCCCGGTAGTGCCCGGCCGGTTCGATGAGGATCAGCGCAGGACCGGTTCCGATGCACTCAAACGCAATCTGCGTTCCGTCCCGGGACGTCGTCATGGATGATCTGGACACGGCTCGCTCCATTAAGTACTCTTGAGTACCGAACTAATCAAGTCAGACAAGTACTGTCAAGTACCAGAGAGGAGCCAACCTTTGGCGCAGACAGCCAAGCGACAGCAGCGCCCCCACCCCTACGAAGTCCGTCGGGCGATCCTCAACGCAACGCTGCAGCTCTACCTTGAGAATGGCTACGCCGGGACAAACACGGACGAGATCGCGGCCGTGTCTGCGGTGTCCAAGCAGACGATCTATCGCCACTTCGCCGACAAGGATGAGCTTGTCCGCGAGGCGCTCCTGAGCCTGATTGCGGCCGCCGAAAACCAGGGAGCCGAGAGCTTCGACGCGCTGGCCGAATCCAATAGCCTTCGGCGCGATCTGCACATCTTCGCCCGCCAGCATCTGCACGACATCATCCAACCCGACATCATGCGGATCCGCCGAAGGATTATCGCCGAGGTGGACCGCTTTCCCGATGTCGCCAAGGCCTGGTATGACGCCGCCCCGAAACGCGGTCACGAGAAGCTGGCCGCTTCGTTCACGCGGTTGCAGGAGCGCGGCTATCTGCGGATGGAAGACCCCCTCCTGGCCGCTGAGCAGTTCAACTGGCTCATCCTGTCGATCCCGATGAACCGGGCAATGTTCGATGCTGGCTCGGTCACGGATACCTCGCGCCACGCAGTCTACGCAGATGCGGCGGTGGAGGTGTTCCTGGCGGCCTATGGCACGGAGCGTGCGTGAGGACGCCATCGGAATAGCTGTGCGCTCATCGTCACCTGAGGGATAAATGCTTTTCAAGCAGAGGATTCTGAACCGGATCGCGGCGGGCGAGGTCACTGTCGCATTCCGCCGTTGGCGACGACCAACGGTGAAGTCCGGCGGGCGGCTGCGGACACCTGTTGGTGAGCTGGCGATCAAGGTCGTTGAGGTAACGACCCCGGAGAAGATCACCGATACGGACGCGCGGGCGGCAGGCTTCACGGATCGGGACGAGGCATTGGCAGCGCTTTCCGCTGGCGACGGCCAGCTCTATCGAATCGGGTTTCGGCTGGACCGAGAGGACTCTCGCAAAGGCTTGGCCTTGAGCGATATCCTCGACGTGCAAGCGGTTAGTCTGATCCGCGACACGCTGCGCGAGTTGGACCGACGAGGCCGGGGCCCGAGATGGACCGACACCTACTTGCGGCTTGTACACCAGCATACTGGCATCCCGGCTGGTGAACTGGCCAGAATGGTCGGAGTCGAGAAGGGCTTGCTGAAGCGCCGAATGCGGCGCCTGAAGGACCTCGGGCTGACGGAAAGCCTCGATGTGGGATATCGGCTCAGCCCACGAGGCCAGCAATTCCTGCGCGGGCCATCGATCCCCGGGGCACGAGGCGAGGCTAATCATCCGGCGGCTGAGCGGGTGGCTGTCCGCAACGCGATTGCCGAAGACGTCGAGGTGCTGGCGCACATCTGGATGGAAGGCTGGACCGATGCGCATGACGGGCTACTGCCGCCGGAACTGGGTCGCCTGAGGACCCTGCAGGGTTTCCGACAAAGGCTGATTGACGAGCTCGGCATGACCAGCGTCGCAGTTTCGAGGGGACGGCCTGTCGGCTTCGCGATGGTCAAGCAGGATGAACTCGACCAACTCTACGTCGCGCGGACAGCGCGCGGGACCAGCACGGCCCTTCGTTTGGTCTCGGCCGCGCTTGACCAAATCCGGCAAGCGGGACATCGGCATGCTTGGCTCGCCTGCGCGATCGGCAACCATCGGGCCGCGCGGTTCTACGAAAAGGCGGGATGGACGCTGGCGGGTGTTGTGACGATCCGACTGGGCACCCCTGACGGACCTGTCCCGCTTGAGGTCTGGCACTACGAGATCGCGATCTGAGCTTGCCGGTCGTCACACTGTGTCCGTGTCACTCGTGCGCTGCGCTGCTTTGGAGAAGCGGTCAAGCCGCTTCCGAACGTGTGAAGACCAGCTTGAGCCCGGAATAGCCGAAGAACGCCGCGGCCACACCATCGATGCCCCGTCGTGCCTTCCGATAGCCTGACCGGACCGGAGCCTGCGAGAATAGGACTGCATAGGCAAGGTAGATGACCAAGCCGAGTACCCCGCAAAGGGAAGTGGTAATGGCAAGACGCGAAGGGTCGTCGGAAGAGCCCACGCCAAGCGCGAGGACCGAGATCCATGCCAGCACGGCCTTTGGGTTGCTGAGGTTGAGCACAAGGCCGCGGATCAGGATTCGGCTATCCGCGATTGTTGGAACATCCACGGCCTCCGGCTCGGGCATCACCGCGCTACGGGCCGATTGCCAGGCGAGCCACAAGAGATAGGCGCCGCCGAACCAGCGCAGCACAGTCAGCGCGACAGAGGACTGGACCAGAAGTGCGCCAAGCCCGGCCGCTGCGATGAGACCCCAGAAAGCAAGCCCGATGGCGAGCCCGACGCCCATCAGGACGGCGGCGCGCGCACCCCGTGCCATGGCGGTGGTCGACACGGCAAGGGTTGCCGGGCCGGGCGAAGCGGCCGCAACAAAGAAGGCAAGAAGTGCCGGGGAAACAAGAGCGTCGAGCATTTTGGGGGTCCTAGAAGAAGGGGGCTTCTCGCCGCGACCGAAAGTACAGTTTTTCTGGCCAGAGAGCGTCAAACAGTCGGCTCGCGCGCTGCGAACCAGTTCACAATGCCGGGCATGTTGCGCTCGAATCCATCACCAAGAAACATGCTGAAGAACCGGGCGGGTGCTCGTCCGGCGTTTCGGAAATCATGCAGGACGCCCGCCGGGATCCTGAGGAAGGTCCCCGCCGGGCAGGCGGTCCAGGTTTCTTCCAACAGGAAATCTGGGCAGCCATCGAGGATGAGGAAGATCTCGTCGTTCGCTTCGTGCCGATGCGCGCCAACGCCTGGCTGGCCGGGATCAAGATGCCACTCCGAGGCCGAGTACTGCTCGCCCGTCTCCACCCCATCGGCCTTGAAGATGGCGGTCAGCCTACCCATCGCATAGCGTCGGCCTGCGCCGGGCGGCAGGCAGATGATGCCCTCATTCGGAACCTCGGTCATTTTGCGGGTCCCTTTCCGGTCATCATCACGGTCGAGGCATCAAAGACCGCTTTTTGGGCCTCGTAGGCCCTCACGAAAGCTGGTCGCGCCTCCCCGCGCGCGACATATCTCGCCAGGGGCGCATGTTTGTCCAATAACCTGGATCCGTTCAGGCGACGGAGGACGGTGACCATCATGAGGTCGCCGAGAGAAAACGTCCCTTCCAGCCAGTCTTTGGACCCGAGCCATTGGGAAAGCTCCTGAAGCCGCGTGTGAATGCGCGCCTCCAGCATCGGCTGCCGTTCGGCATGCCAGGGCTGGTGCCGTTCGACCATACGCGCAAGGTCCCAGTCCCAGATCGGCGGCTCGACAGTGTCAAGCGCGGCAAAGAGCCAAGCCGTGGCGCGGGCATGACCGGCCCTGTCGTCGGGAAGGAGGCCCGGATACTGCTGCGCGAGGTGCAGGACGATCGCTCCTGACTCGAAGAGGTCAAGCCCGTCCTCCTGCCATGCGGGAATCTGGCCGAAGGGCTGTAGGGCCCGATACACCGGCGTCTTCAGTTCGGGAAAGCCGACGAGCCGGACGTCACAGGTTTGTCCAAGTTCCTCCAACGCCCACCGGACGCGGAAATCGCGCGCCAGCGCGCGGCCGCGATCAGGGGAGTCGGCGAAGGCTGTGAGGACGGCAGGCACGGGGTGCACTCCGCTTTGGTACTGACGAGTACTTACCATGCAGAAATGTGAGATCAGGTGTCAAGCGGCTCTGATGACGTGCCCGCTCCTCTTTGTGGATCCACATAGACCCACCTCGGCACATCGTTTCTGTCCGGCGGCGGTCACATCGTCAGTGCCCTCCGGAGGTAATTTGTCGGATGGGCTAGTTTGCCCTCCTCCCGAGTTCAACGCATTGCCCAGAATGTCTGGCGATCTGTCATTGGAGATCGGCGAGTTGCTGCCGACATGGTGCCGTTTAACGTGGCGGTGGCGTGTCTGGGCGCGCACCGCTATTCCTTGGAGGACCCATCGCCGCGACAAAACCTCGATGCCTGCCACTGCGCCCGAGCCTGAGACCTAAGTGGCGACGGATTTCGGAAGCTGCTGTAACGATCAGGCTGCAGAGCCAGACGTGTCGCGGCGGGTCCTGATGACGCCCATGCCAGGCGAGGCTCATCGCCACCCGGCCCAGATCCAGCGATTTTGGAGCCAGTGCGAAGCGCCGCATGTCGGCAAAGGTTCGGGCAAGGCTCGCCGGCAGCGTCATCACCCGGTTGGATCAGTTTTGGCTATGTGCACCCCTAAAACACCCAGCTTCCGCAAGCTGCCCTCTAGGGTCGAACACCCGTTCAGGCACTAGAGGACTGCCACTGCGAGCGGCCGGAGCCCTTCAAGAAAAGGCCGAATAATCACACAGGAGGTGACACGAAGGTCACGGATACCGCTCCGTCCGGATCATTTCTGATCTATCGGGCCGTCCGCTGCCGCCGCATCGGGCAGCGTCAACGCGTGTCCAGATGTGGCGGCGATGGCGGCGTTGCGGGGCACAGCCCTGCAGAGGGGGTAGCGGAAGACGGCTGGCAGCCTGAAGCGGGGAGGAGGCCTCCCCCGACACTGCGGCCATGCATGTCAGCTATTTTTCTTGGTTTCTTGACTTTGTCAGTCTTTTCTGCGAATAGTGCGGGCACAGGAGGCTCCCATGACCGATGGACCGTTCCGGAATCTGAAGCTGGGAAGCGGCTGGAAGCGGCTCGCTGATGCCGTCCAGAACGACGCCAGCTCGAAGGCCGAATGCGGCCTGCTGGCAACTGATGGCCTTGTTCGGCACCTGGTGACCAAAGAAAACTGCGCCGCGGTGCAAGAGTTGGAAGCCTACACGCAGCAACCGCAGTTGGACTTCGACCCGCGCGCCAAGATCGAAGAAGCCTTCGACGCGCACGAGAAGACCCCCTTCCTCGACACGTTGGAGAAGGAGTTGCTGTATCGGATCGCCGACGGCACCCCTCCCGAAGAGGCCCTCGACCGCGCGCTTGACGCTGCTGTAAAGGAAGAGGTCGGTGAAGCACGCAACCGCTTCGAAGAAGAATGCATCCGGCTCCGCGATACCGGCGAAATGAGCCGCGAGGCTTGCCAGCGTGCGATCGGCAAAACGAACGACGCCTTTGACGCTGTCAACAGTCGGGACGTGTGTGCGGCCATTCGAGAAGGCGACAAGAACGCGTTCAAAGCTGCGACTGCAAGAAAAGAAGGTCTAGATGAAGGACCCGGTTTGTGAAGATCGAACGACCAGAAGAACGGCCCTATGGCTTAACCCTGCACGTTGTCGAACAGGGCCGAAAGGCCAATCGGCGTGGGCAAAAGCACTGCCATACCGCCGAGATCGACAAAGACATCGTCTTTGAGGCCGATGCGCTGGACACCTACAACTATGAGGGCTGGAAGCCGATCCACTACGATCTGCTCGTGGTGAGCGCTGCGGTCGAGTACGCGGACCGCCGGTGCGGACGCCGCATCGGCAAGTGGTCGCGAAACCTGCGCATAACTGTTCCGGTATCGGAGCTTGAGATTTGGCGCCGAAAGGACGTCGCGGACCGGCTCCACGGCGCCTTGCGCCACCTGACCGGGGATGCCTGGGAGATTTCCTTCGTGAAGTGGGAGGGCGCGCCCATTGTCGGCGCGCGCCAGCGCTCGCTTGGCTTCGGAACCGATCGGCAGTTCATCATCGCCTACTCAGACGGGCTGGACTCACGCTGCGTGGCGAAGCTGTCAGGGGGCATAGGGGCGGCGGTATGCGTGCGGGTGACGAAGAACAAGCAAGCCCTCAAGAAGGGCGACGAGCCTTTCGATCAGATCCCGTTCAAGGTTCATGTGCCGTCGTCGCGCGAAAGCAGCGTCCGTTCTCGGGGCTTCAAGTTCGCGGCGATCACGGCCATCGCCGCGCACCTGACGGGGTTGGAGCGGATCGTCGTTCCTGAAAGCGGCCAAGGCGCGCTCGGACCGGTGCTTCTGCCGCTGCACAACGTCTATGCAGATTACCGCAATCATCCGACGTACTTCCGGAAAATGGAGCGGTTCATCAAGGCGGTGCTGGGGCACGCCGTTCGCTACGAACAGCCGCGTCTCTGGGCGACGAAGGGCGAGACGGTCGAAGCGTACCGCCGGTCGACAAACGAGCAGGTCGACGAGTTGTTCGAGACGCGGTCGTGCTGGCAGCAGCGATGGAACGCAAAGACTGGGGGTCGGCTTCGCCAGTGCGGATTGTGCGCCGCCTGCCTGCTCCGTCGCATGAGCATGCATGCGGCGGGCATCACGGAGCCTGCGGATACCTATGTCATCGCCGACCTCACCGTGCCCGAGTTCTCGATGGCGCTCCCGAAAGGACAAGTGCGCCTGAGCAGCACGATGGTCGAGTACGGCAGCGTCGGCGCGCGGCACCTGCAACAGCTCGCGGACATGGCCGCGCTGCCCGATGAGCGTCTGAGACGCCATGCCTTCGAGATCGCTCAGGCCACGGGCGAGCCGGAGGCGCAAACACTGGGAAGGTTGAGGACCTTGCTGGTGGCTCACGCGAAGGAATGGCGCGCCTTCATGGCCGCACAAGGAGAAGAAAGCTTCCTGAGAAGCTGGACGGAGGGAGGACGCAATGGCCGATCTGAATGAACTGAGCGCTCAAGAAATCGGTCGCCGCCTCCGATTGGCTCGCGAGAACGCCGATATCCGACAGGATGAGGCCGCACACGTCATCGGCATGTCGCGGCCGACGCTGGTCTCCATCGAGAAGGGCACGCGCCGGGTTCGCATTCAAGAGCTTCAGGCCCTTGCGCGTCACTATGGGGTATCAGTGAATGCGATCTTGCGGCGCGAGGCCGTGCATACGGACCTGATCCCCCGCTTCCGCAAACTACGGGAGACCGAGGACGATCACACGCTCGAAGCCATCCAGTTACTGAATGACCTCGTCAAAGCCGAGGTGGAGCTGGAGAACGTGCTCGGCGTCGAGCGTCGCCGTCACTATCCCCCTGAGCGCGGCATCAACGAGGGGGATGTTCTGGAGCTTGCGGAGAAACATGCGCAGGAACTGCGCGACTGGCTGGGGCTGGGCTCCGGTCCAATCACGGACATTTTCTCGGTCATCGAGCTCGATCTGGGAATACGCCTCTATCAGCGGCGACTTTCGTCCAAGTCGAAGGTTGCGGGCCTATTCACCTTTGACGATGCCGTTGGGGCCTGCATTCTGCTGAACGCCAATCACCCGCTGGAGCGGCGTATTCAGTCGGCGGCCCATGAGGTGGGCCACTTTTTCGGCACGCGCCGTGTTCCGGAAGTGCTCGAAGACAATGAGCAATTCCTGTCACGGGACGAACGGTATGCGAACGCCTTCGGCCGCGCGTTCCTGACGCCGTGGAAGAGCTTCAAGGAGAGCTTTCGTCAGCTGACCGCCGGAGCGGACAAACTGACCAGGCGCCATGTGATCCTGCTCGCGCACCAGCACAATCTGTCTCGTGAGGCAGCTGTCCGGCGGCTGGAGGAACTGGACCTCGTCAGGAAGGGCACGTGGGAGTGGTTCAAGCGGAACGGCGGCATCAAGGACGAACAGGCGCGCGAGGTGCTTGGGGCGGCCGCGATGCGGCCTGACCCGGCGAAGGACGATGCCAACCGCCAAGTGTCGCACCGCTTGAGCCTGATGGCTCATGCCGCGTGGAAACGTGGCCTGATGTCGGAAGGCCAGTTGGCGGAGCTTTTGAAACTGCGCCGTGTGGAGGTGCGCGGGCTCATCGACCAAATCGAGCTTGAGGAAAGCGTGACGGATGACCTTCTCAAGCTCCTTGGCTGATGAATCGAGGCCGCTGGTCCTCGACACGAGCGTCCTGATCAACCTCCACGCCTGCACCTTCGGTGAGCGGATACTGATGGCGCTTCCTAACGCCATCGTGGTCACGCAAGCCGTTGCGGACGAGCTCGACAACGAGACGGGCCGGAGGAACGGCGACCACAGATTCCTGCACGGCCTCGCAGGAAAGGGAACGATCGAAATCGTCGCCATGACGGACGACGAGTACGAGCTTTTCGCCGCCCTAACCTCTGGCGCGTCATCCCTCGACGACGGCGAAGCCGCCACGATTGCCGTCGCCGCCCGGCGAGACCTCCGTGCGGTCATCGACGAGAGAAAGGGGCGCGCCCAAGCTGTCACCCGCATGGGCGGCGAAGAGCCGGGCTGGACCCTCGACCTGCTTCAACATCCGGCAGCGCGGCGCAGCCTTGGCGATGCTGAAATAGCCAAGGCCATCTACCTCGCCCTCCGTGAAGGCCGCATGCGAATCCCGCAAGAGCACGGCGACGCCATTGTCGCCCTGATCGGCATAGAGCGCGCGCTCCATTGCCCCTGCCTACCGAACTACAAGGGCCTGATAAATATAAGATAATTACCCACAGAACAACTTGGCGCAGGTCGTTAAGCACGGCGCGGTCGGAAGAAGTCAGCAAAAAGGTGGCGTCACGCCGAGGGCGACCGAAGGATCACCATCGCCCGAGGGACCGGCCGCTGCCGCCGCACAGGGTGGTAGTACGTGGCCCACGGTGCGGCGACTTCGGGGGCGTTGCGGGGGGCTGCACCTACTTGAAGGGGTGACGGAGAACGCCGCAGGCGCTTGCAGGCAGGGGAAGACGTTCCCCTAGTCATCGCCCAACAGGAGAACGCAGGGGTCGCTTTTCGGGGTCAAGATCGTCGTGCGCCGCTTGCCTCGCGTCACACTCACCCGAAGATTCTGTCGCGCCTGGTCATCGATCTCGTCGCGGGAATTGAAGCGTACGATCCGGTCGGCGTTGTAGGGTGGCTGGCCTTTTCGGTTGATCGGCCAACCCTCGAAGATGATCACTTCGTCGAACTGCTTACCCTTGGCCTTATGCATATTCATCACCACGACGCCAGTCTCGGGCTTAGCGTGTGTGGCAAAATGCTCCTGGACAAACGCCTGCCGAATGATCGTCAGCGCGTTGCGATAGGCGCCGTTGTCCCGCCAGTCTTGAGAAAGCGCCTGACGGAGTTGGGTGCCCCGCTCAAGAAGTCGGATACTCCGCACTTCCTGAGCAATCTCTTTCAACCGCGGACAGGAACCTTCCTCCAGAAGACGCCGCATGGCTCGCCAGTCCTTGTCCGGATCACCGGTGAGCGCGAGCTTTTGTGCTTGACCATAGACGCCGAGCATGGCGACCAGGATACTGTTCTTTCGGAGCGCTTTGCCGGCGGCAAGACAGGCAATGTGTTCGCCGTAGGCTTTCTGGATATTGGCAGCCTCGTGCAGAGCGGCATTGGTCGGTGTGTCACCGCCCTTGCCATGGAAATAGTTGCGTATCAGGGCGATGAACCGCTCGAAGTGAGAGCCATCCGTATCCGGCTGCATGAGCAAAGCGATAACCTCGGCGCCGAGGATCGCGGCTTCCAATTCGACAACCGCCGAATGGGGAATCTCGGTCATCCCGCCCGGCGGCGACCGGAACGCGTCTGATACCAAGCGGGTCATCTTCTTCGTCGGTACGAGGATGGCCAGCGACCATTCCTTCATCCCGGCATCAACAAGCCGCTTCCGCGCCTTGTAGGTCGTGGTTACAAGCCCGGAGAACGCCTGATCGGTATTGGGCGGATAAACGTAGATTTGCACGCCCACATACGGCTCCTGGCGGAACTTGCCCTTGAGGATGTCATTGCCGAAGACCCCGATGTCAGTGCCCGCGCTGCGATGGTTGTCGGTGCTGAGGTCCACTTCGGTCGGCGCAAACGCGGCCCTAAAGTGGTCAAGGCGCTCCGGATCGGCGCCAATCCAGTCGTAGATGCGCTGCTCAGGGTCGGCGAGCGCGATAAGCGTGGTGAACTCTCCGAGCGCCCGGACGACACGCCATTGGTCCGTACTGGTGTCCTGAAACTCGTCGAGGATGATGACGGGGTACATGGTGGCCAGCAGCCTGCGGATGCGCTCGCTGCCATGAAGGATGTCACCGACATACGGCGCAAAAAGGTCGAAGCAGATGTCGCCGTCTTCGCGGGCCAGTCGTAGCCGCTTAGCCTCTACTGCCGCCGCCTTCTCGGCCTTCTGCGCCTCGGTCAGCTTCGACGCGGCGGCATATCCGCTGCGGATGGCCGATAGGGCAATCGCCTCGCTCGGCGGCGTCAGAATATCGATACGCCGCGGCAGACCCACCAGGTAGCCGTGCGCCTTCAAGATGCGATAGAAAAAAGAGTGGTAGGTCTCGACGTCAATCCGCCGTTTCTGCTCGCGGGGGATTTGCTGTTCGTACTCGATGGCCTCGACGACACGGGAGACGGTCGCGCGGGCGAAGCTGAGGAACAAAACTTTCTGCCCCGGCCGCAAATGCTGATCGGCAATCTGCGCGGCCTTGAGAATGGAGACCGTGGTCTTGCCGGAGCCCGGCCCTCCTGTGACGAGGAGGTGGCCTTCGGCCGCCAATATCTGACGTTGCTTCTCAGTCAGTTCCATCCTCACCGGCTCCCGGCTCGATCGGCGCTTCGCCACCCTCCGCGGCGGCGGGAGCGGGCGTACAGATGTCCTTGACGGCGATACATGCCTCACGAAGCCAAGCAGGTATCTCTGCCTCGCTACATTGTGCGAGGAAGTCGGCGATTCCCCAGTTTGCCTTCGTCCAGCCGAAGTAGTCTCTGATTGCGATAGCGGCCGATGCCTCCACGTCCGGGTACTTGGCCGTAAGGTGCGGCGGCCAGTCGATGAGCTTGGCGAACCGCCTGACGGCGTCCTCGGTCGTGTTCTTCAGGACGAGGTCCTCAAAACCTTTCTCTTTGTGCATCAACAGCAGCTCGACCTGGGCCTCTATGAGCGCCTGATTTGCCGCGTCCTGCTTGTCGCAGATGGCGAAGACACGCTTGCCGAGCTCGCGGTAGAGCTTGGCTATGTCGGGAATGCTGTTCTGGCTGCCGGCGTCGATGGTACAGATGCCAAGAGCCTCCAGCGAGGAATAGGTGTCGGGCTTCAGTTCTGATAACCGGCGGCACACAACCGGAAACGTCGCCGCCTCGGTCGCCCCTTCGGCGACGAGAATGCGACGCGCGAGCAAGCCTTCACAGAAACGGGTCCGGAACTCCTGCCGATAGCGTTTCGGCTTGACGCTATCGGGCAAGGCGACGGCCCGCTTGACCAGAACACCGTTGTCATCCCGCCCCAATACGACGGTCTCGTCGAGTGCGAATTCCTCCAGGACATAGGGCGAATGCGAGGTGAAAATGGTTTGAGACGCCAACTTGCGGATCTCGTGAACGATCCGCTTCTGGGCATAGGGTGGGATGGCGGTCTCCGGGTCCTCCATCGCGAAAATGACGTTCTGCTTGTCCTCAGCGATCTGGGACAGCATGGCCAGCACGAGCATGTTGATGGTGCCCGTGCCCTGCCGATAGAACGGCGCCGCATGGCTCCCCTCGCCCGTGGCGATGAACGCAGTGATGACCTTCCGCAGGTGTTCTCTGGTGAGATTGGACACCTTGAGGTGAGGCTCGATCCCCCATTCTTTTGGGACGTACTTCTTCAGTGCAGTGTTGATGCTCTGCAGCACGCCGGAGATGCCAAGCTCAGGGTCGCTGGCAACCGAGTAATCGGCAAGCGTGGTGATGGTGTCCTCCCACATCTGCGGCCTGACCTCTTTCAAGCGCAGGATAATGTCGAGCAAACTTCCCCTTTCCAGGCTCAGCGCGCGGGAGCCGGTACGTAGCGAGCGCAGGTACAGGAATCCGCAGATTTGCTTGTCCTTCTTGGAGAACGGAATGGGGGTGTCGCTCTCTGTGAGGCTTCTGGTGAAGTAGGTCTTCCCCTCGAAGTCGTCCTCCTCCGAGTCGTACCAGCCGAGAAAGGTGACCCGGAGCGCCTCGGTGATATGCGCTGCATCGACGCCTGCTGGATCCGCCTCGTCATAGAAGGTGTCCGTCGCAGCATCCCAGAACTCGGTGTAGTCCCCGAACTTGGCCTTCTGTTCCTCGGTCAGATCGGCAATGGCCACTTCGATCTCAATGCGCGGCGCATCTGCGGCGGCGGCCGCCTCTGCCTCGCCCGCGCCACCCTCCCCTACTGGCTCCGGCTTGGCAGCGTCCGGCGGCGCTTCAGCGCCTTCGTCGTCTGCCACTTCACCACCTGTATCAGCGACCTTTGCAAGGTACTTGCCTTGGAAGAAATCATGCTCATCAATAGGGGGCTGGCGGTTCAGACGATCAGGCCCCAGCACGAGGTCAAGAGCCTCCAGAAGTGTCGTTTTTCCAGTATTATTGTCTCCGATCAGCACTGCGTGCTTTGGAAGCAGTATGGTCGCCGACTTGACCCCGCGAAAATTTGCGACATTCAAGCGACACACCTTCATACCGACGTCCCCATCTTGAATTTTCATTTCGATTGCAATGGTATCGGCGGCCGGTCGCCAAGGAAAGAAGCATCCCCCGAGAAGGGTGCGGTCGGCAACATGGCTCTGGCCTGACGTTGTGGGATTTCGGCTTCGAACGATGGTGTCGATGCCTGAACTTCACCCGCGGCCAAGGAACGGCGCAAGTGGACTTGTTCGAAAAAGTGGAGAGCACTAGCTCAGGAGGAGCCATTCGGCTGGGCCAAGAGCGTCGGCGGCATGACCCAGACCGTTTACCGCGGCCTCGACCGCGTCAGGCACGCTTCGCCTTTACGATTGCCGCCTGCAACCTCGCAAGGGTTCCGAAACTGGACGCCGCCTGACGCCGCGGGCGCAGCCGAGATCAATCACGCATCCCGAGGCTACGGGCCCCAAGAGCGATCGACGGGTAAATATATACTGCCGCCAGACTATTTCAGCGACCTGCTACTGTTCCGCGCGAAGAAGCGTCTCTGCACGCAAGTAGAAGTTGCCTTCAATCTCATGTTTTGCCGCCTCCAGACCGTACCCTCGCGAACCCCCGGTCCGTCGCCATGAACCGCGCGAGCATGGGTGCCACGAGACGGGCGGGGTCGAGTTGCTGGCCGGTCTGGGCGGAAAGGGCCTCGGCGTAGGCGGTGAGGTCGCGGTGGACGTCAGCGGGCAGGTCGACGGTGAGCTTGACGGGCTTGTCGTCTGGAATGGCGCCGAGTTTGAGTTTCGTCATCGGACTTCTCCGAGCGGCTCGAGGATCAGGTCCTGGGTCACCACGACCCGGACGGGGAAGCCCGGGCGGATGGTCAGGGTCGGGGGGACGGCGAGTTGGCGGCGGACGATCTCGTCGCCGGTGCGGCCGATGGTGTCCTGCGCAGCCTCGCGGATGGCGCGGGCGACGTCGTCTTCGCTGTCGCTGCTCCGTTCAAGGCCGAGGTTAAGGAGCGTGGCAAGGCCCGCGGCCAGGAGGATGCGGCGCCAATGGTTGTCGACGCGGTCCTCGAGGCCGGCGGCGCCGGAGGCATCGGCGCCGGGCTCGCGGGTCAGGGCGATGGAGCGGCCGTCGGGCAGGATGAGGCGGGTCCAGACCAGCAGGAGGCGGGTCTGTCCGGCGGCGATGCGGCTGTCGTATTCGCCGAGCAGGCGCGCGCCCTGCGGGATCAGCAGATAGCGGCCGGACGGGCTGTCGTAGACCGGGGCGGTGACCTGGGCGGCGATCTGGCCGGGGAGGTCGGAGCGCAGGCCGGTGATGAGCGCAGCCGGGATGACGCTGCCCGCCTGCAGGATGTAGGGGCTGGGCGGCGGGGCGAGACGCTCGGCACTGACGGGGTCGCGGCCGGTCGAGCGGATCAGGAAGGCCTCGCGTTCGGCCACGGAATCGGGAGCGCCGGCACCGGCGGACAGCGTCGGGAACATCCCCAGTGCGGCGGGTGGCGGGGCGGCAGGTGCGCCGCCGCGCGGGACGGTCTGCGCATCGGCGAAGAGGCCGCTGAGGCGGGCGGCCTCGATCTCCTGCAGGCGGCGCTGTTCGTCGGGGTCGACGGGCGCGGGGCCGGTCATCACCGGGCTGGTGGGCACGGCGACGCCGCGGTCCTGCGCCGCGACGGTGGGGCGGCCGAGATAGCCGGGCAGCGGCGGGCCGAGACGGGGAATGTCGGCATAGGAGCCGGGCAGCCGGGTGAGGCCCTCGGCGGTGGGGATGCGCTCGGTCGAGAAGAGCTCGGTCTGCGTGTCGGGGCCACGGCGGTCCTGCAGGGCGACGATCAGGATCGCGCCGAGCCCCAGCCCGCCAAGGGCGGTGGCGAGCGCGATGGCCTTGCGCGACAGGCGCATCACACGGGGCGGATCGGGACGCAGGCGGAGTTCCCGGGCGATCTCGGCCTCGGTCTGTGGGCGGTCGGGGGTGGTCATCGGCCCTGCTCCTCGGCTTGGGGGGCGTGGCGTGGCGCGGGCGGTCGACCATCGGTGCGCGCGATGCGCACCACCTCCTGCCGCCCGGTGCCGAGGCGCAGCTCGGCGGCGGCGAAGAGCCGGTCGACGATCAGCACATTGCCGCGCACGCGGGTATTGGCGATCTCGGGCCCGCCATCGGGGCCGATCACGAAGAGGGGCGGCATCTCGCCCTGCGCGATCCCAGGCGGGAAGACGATGTAGACCCGGCGCCCGTCATCGAAGGCCGAGACCGGACGCCAGGGCGGGTTGGCGCCCGAGAGCGCGTAGCGGTAGCGCCGGTCGGCCTCGGGCGGGATCGCGGGCGGGCGCGGCAGGAGCGGGCGGGCCATGGCGGGGGTGTCGGGATAGGCCCAGGCGACGGCGGGCATCCAGACCTCGTCGCTGGCGCGCAGTTCGAGGTGATAGGTCCGCCGGTCGGTGTTGACGACGAGGTTGGTGAAGATGCCGGGCCGTGTGGGCTTGACGAGGATATGCACCCGGGCGGTCCGGCCCGCGCCGCTGGTGGTGTCGCCGATGATCCAGCGCGCGGTGTCACCGGCGGCGATGGGACCCGGGCCGGTCAGCCGCTCGCCGGGCTCCAGCGCGATGCTGGTGATCTGCCCCGGTGCGGCGTGGATCTGGTAAAGCGCGCCCTCGGACCAGGGGAAGACCTGCAGCGCGTTGTAGTAACCCTCGCGCCGGGGCTCGACGCGGGCCGCGGCATTGGCGGCGAGGATGCGCGCCTCGGTGGTGGTGGCCTCGGGATCGCCGCCGCGCGCCGGGGTCCAGGCGGGCGGCATGTGGACGGGGCGCGGGGGTGCCTCGAAAGCGGGTGCCGGGGGCGGCGCCAGCGTGGGCACGCGGTCGTCATAGGCGATCTCGGGCAGGTTGGCGCGGGTGCAGGCGGTGAGCGCGGTGGCGGCGAGGAGGAGGACGGTCAGCGAGGCTTTCATGACGCGCTCTCCCGCGACCAGTTGATGGCATGGACGAAGACGCCGAGCGGGTTGGCGCGCAGGCGCTCGGCGGTGCGGGGCGGCTGGATCACCACGGTCAGGATCGCGGTCCAGCGCTCGGTCGCGGCGAGCTGGCCGCCGACATAGCGGCGTTCGATCCAGGCGATGCGGAAGCTCGTCTCTGATGCCCGGATGACGCTGGAGATCTCGACCGAGACCTGGGTATCGCCGACCCGGGCGAAGGGGTCGTCGCGGCGGGCATGGTCGTTGAGCGCCACCGCGCCCCGGTCGGTCGCGAAGTCATAGGCGCGTAGCCAGTTCTGGCGCAGCACCACCGGATCGGCGGGCAGCTGGCGGACATTCTCGATGAAGCGGGCGAGATGCCAGGCGATCTGTGGGTCGGTCGGGCGGAAGTCCGCGACCGCCGGGGCGACGGCCTGCGCGGCGCCGAGAGTGTCGACTTCGACGACGTAAGGCACCACGGTGCCGCGCGCCGCTTGCCAGACGAGGGCGGCGGAGAGCCCGGCCGAGAGCGCGAGGCAGCCCATGGCCATCAGCCGCCAGTTGCGGGCCTGCAGGCGGGCCGAACCGATGCGCTCGTCCCAGACCTGGGCCGCCTTCTGGTAGGGGGTGACGGGTTCGGGGGTGGTGGCGTAGCGCAGGGATGGGCGTCGGAACATGGCTCAGGACCTCTCGGACAGGCTGACAGAGGCCCCGCCGCCGCCGTGATCGCCCGAGCGGAGGGCATGGGCGGTAGTGGCAAGGCCGTGATGGAGGGATTGCTGGCGCTTCATGCGTTTGGCCCAGGCGGGCGGGCCGCCTCCGGCGGGGGCCGCGGATGGCCCGCCGCCGGTGAGCGCGGTATGGGCGGCGCTGCGGCCGGACTGGGCGCTCTCGGACAGCGCGCGGCGTAGCGGGTTGATCGCGGTGACGACCCCAGCGCGGCCCATGGCGGCGGTGCCACCGGCCACCCTACCGGCGGTCGTGGCCCGGCTGGCTGCGCCCAGTTGATAGGCGGTCGCGCCACCGGCGCCGAGCGCCGTGGCGCCGCGGCCAGCAGAACCCACGGCGGCAAGACCCATGCGCGTGGCGGCAACGCCACCCACCGCTGCGCCACCGACGGCGAGGCCGGTGCCGACGGCGGCACCTGCGCCAAGCTGCGGGCCGCCCGAGACGATGCCGTTGGCGATGCCGGGGCCGAAGATGCCAAGGGCCAGCAGCGCCAGCGCGCCGAGGACCACCGACATCGCCTCCTCGATCGTCGGCGGGCCAGCAAAGCCTGCGGTGAACTCGCCGAAGATCGTCGAACCGATGCCGACGATGACGGCCAGCACCAGCACCTTGACGCCCGAGGAGATGACGAGGCCCAGCACCCGCTCGGCCATGAAAGCGGTCTTGCCGAAAAGGCCGAAGGGGACCAGCACGAAGCCCGCGAGCGTGGCGAGCTTGAACTCGATCAGCGTGACGAAGAGCTGGATCGACAGTATGAAGAACGCGAGCAGCACCACCGCCCAGGCGAACATCAGGATCGCGATCTGGACGAAGTTCTCGAAGAAGGCGACGAAGCCCATGAGGCCTGCGATCGCGTCGAGGATCGGCCGCCCGGCCTCGAGCCCGACCTGCGCGATGCGGCCGGGCTGCAGCAGTTCCCCTGCCCCAATGGTGCCGCCGGTGGCCACAAGCCCGAGGCCCGCGAAGCTGTCGAAGACGATGCGGGCCAGGTCGTTCCAGTTGCCGATCAGGAAGGCGAAGACGCCGACGAAGAGGGTCTTCTTCACCAGCCGCGCGATGATGTCGTCATCCGCACCCCAGGCCCAGAACAGTGCGGCGAGCGTGATGTCGATGACGATCAGCGTGGTGGCGAGGAAGGCGACGTCGCCACCCAGCAGGCCGAAGCCGGAATCGATGTAGGAGGCGAAGACCTCGAGAAACCGGTCGATGACACCGACGCCGCCCATGGGGTCACTCCCTCCCGGCCGGGCCTGCGCCCGGCCCGGCTTCGGGCGCAGGCGGCAGGCCGAAGAAGCGTCGCCGAGACTCCTCCCAGGCGGCGCGGCAGTCGGCGGCGCTTGCGTAGTCCTCGGGCGCGAGGTCGCGGCAGCGCTCGAGCGTGGCGCGCAGCGGGTCGGCCTCGGCCGCGGGGGTGGTGCGGTCGTGCCCCGCGTTGCGGCTCAGTTCCACCAGCGCGGCCAGTGCGGCCGCGAAGCCAAGGCCGAGGGCGATGAGCTTGAGGGTCTGCGGCGCGCCGAACTGCATCGCCTCAGTTCCGGAACATACGGGCGGTGCCGGGCGTGTAACCGGTGCCGTAGTCGAGGAAGCGGGCGAGGTTCTCGCGGGCCTGCGCCTCCGCCGAGGTGGCGCGCGCGGCCTCCAGCGCCACCGCCCGGTTCTGGGCGGCGATGGCGGCGGTCAGGTCCGCGAGTTGCGCCGACTGCAGCGCCAGGAGCTGGTTCCCGGCCTGCGCGGCCTGCAGCGCGCCGACCGCGCCCTGGCTCTCGCGGACCAGCGCCTCCATCTGGCTGCGGGCAGCCTCGATGTTGCCGACGACGCCCGCCTGAACGCGCAGGGCATCCTCGAAGCCTGCGACCGAGGTCTCCCAGCGCTGGCGGGCCCCGGCGATCATCGCATCGAAGTCGCCGCGCCCGGCGGCGGCACCGTAGTCTTGCGTGAAGGCCTGTTCGATGGCGGCGACGTCGAAGGCGAGGCTGCCCGCCTCGGACAGGAGGCGCTGCGTCTCGGCGACCGCCTCCTGCAGGCGGGCGAGCGAGGAATGCGGGAGGCTCGCGAGGTTCAGCGCGTCGTTCAGCAGCATCTGCGCCTCGTTCTGAAGCTGCAGGATCTGGTTGTTGATCTGCTCCATGGCGCGGGCGGCCGAGAGGATGTTCTCGGCGTGGTTGCGCGGGTCGTAGACGATGCGCCCCCCGAAGCCGAAGAAGGCCTGCGCGGGCGTGGCCAGGATCGGGGTCAGCACGGGAGCGAGCGCCAGCGCCGAGGCGAGCAGCCCGGCGACGAGCTTGCGGGGGCGGCGGTCAGGTGTGCGGGTCATGCGGGGTCTCCTGTGGGGTCTGGGGTTGCGGGGGATGGGGGTGCTTCGGGGCCGAGGAGTTCGACCGCCCAGTCGAGCCCGCGATGGCGCAGCCAGGCGGAGGCGAAGCCCGCGCGGCCGTGGTTCGCGAGGAGCTCCCCGATGGCGGTCTGGTCGGCCTTGGCCGAGGCTGCGGTGAAGGCCAGCGCCACCTCGCCGAGGCCCAGCGCGAAGAGCCGGTTGCCGCGGCGCGACTGGCAGTAGTAGTCGCGCTTCGGGATCGCGCGGGCGACGATCTCGATCTGCCGGTCGTTCAGCCCGAAGTTCCGGTAGATGCGCGCGATCTGCGGCTCGAAAGCGCGCTCGTTGGGCAGGAAGATGCGCGTGGGGCAGCTTTCGACGATGGCGGGCGCAATGAGCGATCCGTCGATGTCGGCGAGCGACTGGGTGGCTAAGACGACGAAGGCGTTCTTCTTGCGAAGCGTCTTCAGCCATTCGCGCAGCTGCCCGCCGAAGTTCGCGTCATCGAGCGCCAGCCAGCCCTCGTCGATCAGGATCATCGTGGGCCGCCCGTCGAGTCGGGCCTCGATCCGGTGGAAGAGATAGGCCAGCACCGCCGGCGCGGCCGCCGAGCCGATCAGCCCCTCGGTCTCGAAGGCCAGCATATCCGCGCTGCCCAGTTCCTCGGTCTCGGCATCGAGGAGCCGCCCGAAGGGGCCGCCGAGGCAGAAGGGCTTGAGCGTGCGCTTCAACTCGGTCGATTGCAGCAGGACCGAAAGGCCGGTCAGCGTGCGTTCCTCGACCGGGGCCGAGGCGAGCGAGGTCAGCGCCGACCAGAGGTGATCGCGCGCCACCGGGTCGATCATCGCCCCCTCGCGGCCGAGGATGCCGGCCAGCCAGTCCTGCGCCCAGGCGCGTTCCGCGGCCTCGTCGATCCGGGCGAGCGGTTGCAACTGTACGGCGGGCACCTCGTCGGCCAGCGCTTCGCCGAGGTTCTCCCAGTCCCCGCCCATGGCGAGCGTCGCGCAGCGGATTGAGCCGCCGAAGTCGAAGGCCACGACCTGCGCGCCCGGATAGCGGCGGAACTGCAGCGCCATGAGGGCGAGCAGCACCGACTTGCCCGCCCCGGTCGGCCCGACGATCAGCGTATGGCCGACATCGCCGACATGGGTGGAGAAGCGGAACGGGGTGGAGCCCTCGGTCTCGGCGTGGAACAGCGGCGGGCCGCCCAGATGGTCGTTGCGCGCCGGCCCCGCCCAGACCGCAGAGACCGGGATCATGTGCGCGAGGTTCAGCGTCGTGATCGGCGGCTGGCGGACATTGGCGTAGAGGTGCCCGGGGAGCGAGCCGAGCCAGGCGTCGAGCGCGTTCAGCGTCTCGGGGATGCAGGTGAAGTCGGGGCCCGGGAGAATCTTCGGGGCGTCCTTCAGTTGGGCCGCGGCCGCGGGGGGTCCCCCGACCCCGACAATAATTGGGGGGGAAAAAGGGCCCGCCCCCGCCACATCGGCGCCGAGTTCCTGCAACGCCTCGTCGGCGTCCGCCGCCTTGTTGGCCGCGTCGCTGTCGAGCAGCGTCGAGGCCTCGTTGGTCATCACCTCCTTCAGGATGGCCGCCACCGACTTGCGCTTGGCAAACCACTGGCGGCGGATGCGGGTGAAGAGGCGGGCCGCATCCATCTTGTCGAGACAGATCGCCCGGGTGCACCAGCGATACTCGAAGGCCTGGCCATTCAACTCATCAAGCAGACCCGGCCAGGTGGAACTGGGCAGGCCGAGGATAGTCAGCGTGCGCAGGTTCATGTCCCCCAACCGGGGCGCGAGCCCGCCGAGGAGCGGCTCGTCGGCCAGCACCGCGTCGAGATGCATCGGCACCTCGGGCACCCGCACGCGCTGGCGGCGTGTCGAGATGGTCGAGTGCAGGTAAGTCAGCGTCTCCCCATCCGACAGCCATTCCGCCTCGGGCATGAAGCCCTCGAGCAGGTCGAGGAAGCGGTCAGTGCGGCCGGTGAAGCTGGCGAGAAGTTCGGCCGCATCGGTACCCTGTGCTCGCGCGTTCTCGATCAGCCAGCCCCCGGCGCGGCGTGCCTCGTCGGCGGGCGGCATCCAGGCCAGCGTCAGAAAGTACGCGCTCTCGAAATGCGCATCAGCCTCTTCGAACTGCGCCCGCCGCTCTGCATCGACCAGCGCCGAAACCGGATCGGGGAAGTCCGAGGCCGGGTAGTCCTGCGCGGGCATTCGCTGCGCTTCGACGAAGACGGCCCAGCCGGAGCCCAGCCGCCGGAGCGCCGCGTTCAGCCGCGCGGAGGTGGCGACCAGTTCGGCGGGGGTAGCGGAATCGAGATCGGGTCCGCGGAACCGGGCGCTGCGCTGGAGGCTGCCGTCCTTGTTCAGGATCACGCCGGGAGCGACCAGTGCCGCCCAGGGCAGGAAATCCGCGAGCGCGGCAGGTCGGGTGCGATACTCGGCAAGGCGCAGCATGGGCCTACACCCCGAACCAGGCGGGATAGCGCAGGTGCCGCCGCGCCACCTCGGCGATCTGTGCGTCGCGCTTCGCGGCCCAGACGGCCAGCAGATGGCCGATCAGCCAGAAGGCCAGCCCCACGAGCCAGAGCCGAAGCCCCAGTCCGATGGCGGCGGCGAGCGTGCCGTTGGCGATGGCGATGGTGCGCGGCGCGCCCGCGAGCAGGATCGGCTCGCTCAGCGCGCGGTGGACGGGGGCGTGGAAGCCGGGGATGTCGGTCGGGTGCTCCATCAGATCAGCGCCCCGCCGCCGAAGGAGAAGAACGACAGGAAGAAGCTCGAGGCCGCGAAGGCGATGGAGAGGCCGAAGACGATCTGCACCAGCCGCCGGAACCCACCGCCGGTGTCGCCGAAAGCAAGCGTCAGGCCGGTGACGATGATGATGATCACCGCGACGATCTTGGCGACCGGGCCCTCGATCGACTCGAGGATGGTCTGCAGCGGCGCCTCCCAGGGCATGCCCGACCCGGCGGCGAGGGCCATGTCGGGCAGAAGGACGGTGGCGGTAGCGAGGATGGCGGCGCCAGCTGCGGCGCGCGAGGAAAGGCGTGGGATCATGGGGCGTCTCCGGTCTGGGGGGTAAGGAGGACTTCGAGGGCGTAATCGCCCGCGGGCGTCAGCCCGGTGACCCGGGCGAGTTCGATGAGCCGCCGCTCGGCCCCGCGCCCTGACAGGACGGCGATCAGATCGATGGTCTCGGCGATCAGGGCGCGCGGCACGGTGACCACGGCCTCCTGGATCAGCTGCTCCATCCGGCGCAGCGCGCCGATAGCCGAGCCTGCATGGATCGTCCCGATCCCGCCGGGATGGCCGGTGCCCCAGGCCTTCAGCAAGTCCAGCGACTCGGCCCCGCGCACCTCGCCGATGGGGATGCGGTCAGGGCGCAGGCGCAGCGAGGAGCGGACGAGGTCCGAGAGCGTCGCGACGCCGTCCTTGGTACGCAGCGCGACGAGGTTCGGCGTCAGGCACTGCAGCTCGCGGGTGTCCTCGATCAGCACGACGCGGTCGGAGGTCCGCGCGACTTCGGCCAGCAGCGCATTGGTCAGCGTCGTCTTGCCGGTCGAGGTCCCGCCGGCGACGAGGATATTGGCCCGCCCGGCGACGGCATCGCGCAAGGCAATCGCAGCCGCGGCCGTCATGATCCCGGCGGCGACGTAGTCCTGCAGCGTGAACACCGCGACGGCCGGCTTGCGGATGGCGAAGGCCGGGGCCGCGACGACCGGGGGCAAGAGCCCCTCGAACCGCTCGCCCGTACCCGGAAGTTCCGCCGACACCCGCGGCGCCCCGGCATGCACCTCGGCGCCAACATGATGCGCCACCAGCCGGATAATGCGCTCACCGTCCGCCGCCGACAGCCGCGCGCCCGTGTCGCAAAGCCCCTCAGCCAGACGGTCGACCCAGAGCCGCCCGTCCGGATTGAGCATCACCTCGACGACAGTGGCGTCCTCGAGCCAGGCGGCAACGTCCGCTCCCAGCGCCGTGCGCAACATCCGCGCACCGCGGGTCGAAGCGTCAGGATGGAGGGTGGTGACAGACATGAACGGCCCCGCGTTGGATCACGGGACCGATCAAGAAGACGGCATTTAGGCGTGGGGCAACAGCCGTGAGGGCGTAGTAGGGCTGAGGCGCGCAGAGGCAGGCGCTTGGATGTGGGCGTTACACGTCGATCACGCTCTCGAAACTGCCAAGGGCCGCCCGGAGATTCTCCATGATCTCCTCGGCGAGGACGTCGGGTTCGGGGAGATTCTCGAGGTCGGTCATCGACGCGTCACGCAGCCAGAAGACGTCGAGGCTGGCCTTGTCCCTCTGCTCCAGTTCTTCTCGGGAATAAGCGCGCCAACGGCCGTCAGGCGTCTCGGGAGTCCAGGTCGCCTGCCGCTCATGGCGGTTCTCCGAATGGTAGCAGGCGACGAAGTCCTCAAGATGCCCGTAAGTCAGGGGCTTCTGCTTCAGCGTGTGGTGAACGTTGGTGCGATAGTCGTAGTACCAAACCTGCAAAGTCTGCGGGTCAGGGCTGGCCGCGCGGTTGTCGAAGAAGATCACGTTGGCCTTGACCCCTTGGGCATAGAAGATGCCCGTTGGCAGGCGCAGGATCGTGTGCAGGTCGGTGTTCTGTAGAAGCTTGCGCCGGATCACCTCGCCCGCGCCTCCCTCGAACAGCACATTGTCGGGGACAACCACCGCCGCGCGTCCTGTGGTCTTCAGCATCGTGCGGATGTGCTGGACGAAGTTCAGCTGCTTGTTCGAGGTCGTCGCCCAGAAGTCCTGACGGTTGTAGGTCAGCTCTTCCGTTTCCTGCTCGCCTTCGGCGTTGGTGAAGCTCATCGAGCTCTTCTTGCCGAATGGCGGGTTCGCCAGAACGTAGTCGAAGGTCCGCGACGGCGGCGAGATCAGCGCATCGGTGGGTGAGACCAGCGTTTCGCCGGTCATCTCGCCGATCCCGTGCAGGAACATGTTCATCAGGCACAGCCGCCGTGTCCCCGCGACGATCTCGTTGCCGTGGAACGTCGCGTGCTTCAGGAATGCCTTCTCCTCGCGGTCCAGCGGAAAGCCGGTCAGGAAATCGTGGGCGGCCAGGAAGAACCCGCCCGTTCCGCAGGCCGGATCGGCGATGGTTTTGCCGGGCTGGGGGCGGAGGCATTCGACCATCGCGCGGATCAGGGCGCGCGGGGTGAAATACTGGCCCGCTCCGGACTTCGTGTCCTCGGCGTTGCGCTCCAGCAGGCCCTCGTAGATGTCGCCTTTCACGTCCGAGCCCAGCATCACCCATTGCGTGCCGTCCACCATGTCGATGAGGCGGAACAGCTTGGCGGGGTCGGTGATCTTGTTCTGCGCCTTGGTGAAGATCTGGCCCAGCATGCCCCGCTGCTCGCCAAGCTTGCGGAGGAGCAGGACATAGTGGGCCTCGAGGTCGGCGCCGCGGCGGGTGGTCAGGCTAGTCCAGTCCCAGCCCGGCGGGATGCCGACATTGCGGCTGTAGGGCGGCCGGGCGTATTCGTCGGCCATCTTCAGGAAGATCAGGTAGGTCAGCTGTTCCAGATAGTCGCCATAGCCGACGCCGTCGTCGCGCAGCGTTGTGCAGAAGCTCCAGACTTTCTGGACAATTGGTGCGGTTCTCATGTGTCGGTTCTTTTCCTAATCGATTTGGCTGAACAGTTTACAAGCCCGGCCATATACCAACTGCCAGTTTGGCAAAGTATTGGCCCCGCTCACGTATTTCATTTTCTGTCCATTTGTCTTTCTTCAAGAACCACTTCATCATGAACAAGGATGCATGCTCTTCATACTTGCTCTTCTTTTCGACGAAGCCCTTGTTGCCGGCTGAAATGTTTAGCCCAGTGCTCACGAGCGTTAAGTTGCCCAAGCTGTGCTTTAGGGACTCTCTCGCAATTACCCGCGGGTCATCAGAGAACCTTTGCAGAAGCGAACCATCTTCATATGGCCAATCTGCCGTCCAAGACTCTGGCAACACATGTTCAACCCACAGATTTGTGGGCATTGGTGACGCTTCAGCAAATTTCGGGCGGCTAGCCATTTCCAGCTCCCAAAGAATGTCCTTGATCCTGTTGCCTTGAGCCAAGGAGTAAGCAGGTTTTTCCAGGATACCTTGCGTGAAGTCGGAATCAGATGGAAACTTGATGCTCGACCCCGGTCGGGAAGCGAAGAACCCTCTTAAGGTCTCGGAAGTGGTTGGTCCATTTGCGAATACTTCGGCGATGGACTGGAAGACCTTGTTCAGATTCTTGGCTGACAGCCCGCAAAGTGCCCGACGCACCAAGTATGAATAAATCAACCGACAGATCTGTTTCCTGTCTTCGGGCAAAACTTCTGGAGCAAGCAACTGCATGGCGACTGGATAGGCTGTGGTCACCTGCCACGCTCGAAGCTTCTCACCCAACCATGCGATATCGGGATCAGCCGACTTGCGTCCTTCAAGCGTTTCATAGATCGGGGCATGATGCTGAAGGACCTTCAGTTCATCCTCGACCTTCGCAAATCGTGGGGTTCCCTTCACAACCGCATAGGATCGATATTCGGCATAGAGCTCTCGCATCGAGATCATCCCACCGGTTTCGGCCGTCAGGACATGCGACAGGAAGTGGTCGATCCGGGGCCGGGTTGGACGGGCGTTCGGAGCGGGTTCCCTCCACCACCAGTGGTCGAAGGGGTCCCACAGTTTGGCGTAAAGTTCGTCGACTGACCCCCCTTCTTCTTTCTCCGCCCGATGGAAGATGTTGTTGCGGACCAGGTCCATCGCTTGCAGCGGCTTACCCTTGGAGTTCAGCGTCTCGAAGATCACTTGGGCATCGTCATCTTCGCCGAGTTCGATCACCACCAGTTTCAACCGGTGCAGCAATGCCGTCAGAAGAGCCTCCAGCCGTTCAGCGATTGCCTCCTCGGTATCGTTCTCATCCGTTTCGCCCTTGGTCTCGTCTGAAAGGTCATCATCGTCGGAAGTCAGGTCTACCGAGCCGTAGAGCGCAAATCTGGTAATCTTGTGCCGGAAGACCACATAGGCCCGAAGGGACCGAAACTGGGTTTTCTTCTTGACCGAATGCCCCCACCACTCCGCACCATACTTGGCCCGAATGGCGGAGTAGCTCATCTCCAGCATGTCCTGAAAAACTTCCCGATCATGTGGCGTCGGCATCAGCTTGTATTTGGCGGGGGCGTCGTCGTTCTTCATCAAGGGATTGAACAGATAGTTTTCGATCTGTTCAGCCAGATGCGTTGACCCTCGCTCCTCTGCAACACGACGCAACGCTGCGAGGAACAATTGGAAGGAGGTCAGCCGTTGCTGTCCGTCAACGACCTGATACTTCGGAGTAGTGCTGAACTGGGACGCAGCCTTGATCGGAGAGATGATCAACGCCCCCATATAATGCTGAAATCTGTTGTCACCAGAGAGCGTCTCGATGGCCTTCGCTTCAATATCTTCCCAGAATGGAATTAGCCGATCATCGTCCCATTCATACTTCCGTTGATACAGCGGCACCATGAACCGACGTGCATACTTGAGAATCTTTTCGATCGTGCTGTCATCAGCATCCATCGCACAGCCTTTCCTCAACAGTCCGGGTGGCAAAGTCATATTCCCAGAACTCGACACCGGGCGGCACGAGATGGGGGCGGGTTCGCAGGAAATAGGCTAGCAGGCTTTCGCCGGTTTTGGGCTTCAGGCTTCGTTGGACGAAGAAAATGCGGCGGTAGTTGGGGGTCAGGTGAAAGTAGAACATCGCCTCGGCCCAGTTGATCAGCTTTGCTGAGGGGGAGTTGCCGCCGGAAGTCCAGGTATGGGCCTTGCATTCGATCAGCACCCTTGGGCTTTCGGACCCAAGGTCAAAGATATGGGAGCGTTTGATGTCGCCGACGCCGAGGGTTACCTTGTACCGTGGGCCGACAATGATTCCGCGTTCAGCGAGCACTTTGGCTGCGATGTCTTCCAGCTCTTGCCCGACATGGGCGTTGCTTATGGCCCCGACCCGCTGGAAGTTCGTCATGCACGTGCCCTCCGCCTCGGGGCTGCCGATACGTTGGCGCGCTCGGTGCGGATGCGCTCTAGCAGGGCGGTGGCGGGTTCGTCGGTGGGGTCCTGGGGGACGAGGCGGCCGGAAAAGGCCTGTTTCAGGATCGACTGGCGCATGGCCTCGGCGCGGGTGAGGGCGGCGTCGATCTCGGCTTCCAGCGTATCGGCGGCCTCGAGGCGGGCGTCGAGGATGCTGACGATCTCGGCTTGTTCGCTGGCGGAGCACAAGGGAACGGGCAATCCCTCGACTTTGGAAATGCTGAGCGTGTGAAGGCCCGAGGTCGAGCTTGCCTGCGCGGTGATCAGCTTCCGGCCCATCGGAGACATCATGAAATACAAGGCATAGCGCGACGTCAGCACACCGTCGGTCCGAAACCGGATGAGGTGGTTCTGGTGGGTCATGTCGGCTATGCGGCTGTCCCAAACGGCAACACGTCCGATCTGATCGATCGAGCCGTTGCCCTCGACAAACAACAGATCTCCAGTTTCTAGCTTCGTCTTGTCCAACTCCTCCGCAGTGACGCCAATCTCCATGATCTCGTCGAGTGCGAGCCGGTTCGCGTAGACATTCGCAACGCGCAGGTATTTCGCCTTCATCGGCAGTGCGTTGCGCTTCTGGTTCTTCGTCAGTCCTCCCGTTGTCAGACCGAGGTCGGACATCGGAAGCCAGAGCCACGATGCGGGGATGGTCGCCTCAATGTCAGGAGACAGGCTGAACTCGCCCCGGATATCGTCTGGCCGCTTCGGCTTCGCCGGTTTCCGGCCCTTCTCGCCAGCCGCGCGCCATTCGGTGAGGGCGGCTTGCCAGGTGTCGAGGGCGGTCTTGTAGCGGGTGTCGCGTTCGTTGCGGATGCGGGACAGAAGGGCGGCGGGGGGTTCCAGCTTGTCGGCGTTCCGGGCGCGCCAGTCGGCGGTGAGGCGGCCGTCGAAGGCGGATTTCAGCAGGGACTGACGGTAGAGGCCGAGGGTGGCTCTCGCCTTGCGCAGGCTGTCGACGCCCCGGTCGATTTGATCGAACATCGCCTCGATCCGCTCGACGATGCGGCGTTGCTCGTTGAGGGGGGGCAGCGGCACCGAGACGGACTGGAGGGAATTTTGCCCGATGTTCCTCATCGACATCTGATTGCCGGACGACACCGCGCTCAACCTGCGTCGGCCCTCGACGCTGCGCAGATAGACAAGCAGCCACGGTTTCAGTTCCGTCGGAAAGTCCAGTCTCAGCACCTTGTCGCTGAGGAAAAGGTTGGGGTGGTCGTCTTTGACGATCACAACAGCGCCGACCAGCTCCAGCGTGTTTGCCCGCGAGAACAGAAAGTCACCGGTCCTGATGACGGTATCCGGTGCTGGCACGAAACTGCTCGGCAGCGTTTTGGACTGTGACGCATCGAACGTTCCCCATGTCACGGCGCTCACCTTAATGACGCCGCGCTCATGCGATTGGGGTGGGCGCTCCTCGCATTTCAGGTTCTTTCCGGCCGTGATGCCGTAGAGCAAATCGCCAATCTTGGCGGTTACCCATCCGGGCGGCAGGTCCGTCATGCCGAGAGCGCCTCATTCATCTCGGTCATCACCGCGTCCATCCCCTCGCCGAACAGCGCATACATCCGCCCCAGCCCGCCCTGCCCGTCGAAGGGGGCGAAGTCCAGATCGGTTCGCTCGATGGTGAGCGAGGTAGCAAGGTGGTCGCGGATCATGCGCAGCCAGGCCATCTGGTCTTCGGTGAACTTCTCGCCCGCCCCGGCGTGGCGCTTCAGGATCCAGTTCTGGAAGTCGCGCCGCACCCGGTCGGCGTGTGGGGTCAGGGTTTCGTCAAGTCCCACGGCGCGGCGGACCAGCGCCACCAGTGCGGTCAGGTCGTTGAGGGGCGCGGTGCCACGGTAGTCATCCAGATGGGCATAGGCGCGCCAGACCATGAGCGGGGCCAGGCGCGGGCGATCCTCGGCCAGGCGCGCCAGCACCTCGCGCACCATGGCTTCGGTCACCGGGGCGCGGCGGGCGGGGGTGCCGAACCAGATCGCCAGTGCCTCGATCCGGTCGCGGTTGTCGTTCAGGTAGGTCTCGAACTCATCCGCGATGGCGCGCGCGTTCTCGGCCACGTCGCCCGCCCATTCGGCGCGCAGCAGCGTGTCGAGGTTGTCATGGTCGATGGTCTGTTCGGTGTCGCGGCGGATCGTGTCGATCAGGGTGATCAGCGGGCCGGTGAAGACATTGGCGGCCTGACGGACGCGGGCGTCGCGGGCGGCTTGCATGGCGGCGTCGTCGGGCTCAGGGTGGCCGGCGGCCTTGGCATCGGCTTCGACCTTGTCGGGGTCGATGGCATCGAAGAGGTCGCGGACGATGGCAGTGAGCGGCTTGCCCGCTTCGTCGCGGATGCGGGCCTGATCGGTGTGGTCGAGGCGATTGTCGAGGCGCGACAGGCGGGCGGCCAGCGAGCTGACCGTATCCTCAGACCGGTCGCCCATCATCAGGCCCATGGCGAGGTCCTTGAAGGGGATCGAGGGTTTGGTGTCGAGCGGCTGGCTGTCGGTCTTGCAGGAGCGGGTGACGCCCACGGCATCGACGATGACGTAATGGGTCTTGGCCTGGGCCGAGGGCGTGACCTTGCGCAGGTCATCGGGCTGGATCACGCGGGTGCCGCGGCCCTTCATCTGCTCGAAGTAGTTGCGCGATTTCACGTCGCGCATGAACAGAAGGCATTCGAGGGGGCGGACATCGGTGCCGGTGGCGATCATGTCCACGGTGACGGCGATGCGGGGATAGTATTCGTTGCGGAAGGCGGCGAGCGAGGATTTCGGGTTCTTGGCTCCGTTGGTGATCTTGCGGCAGAAGTCGTTGCCCTCGCCGAACTCCTGCCGGACGGTCTGGATGATGTCGTCGGCGTGGCTGTCGGTCTTGGCGAAGATCAAGGTTTTCGGCAGTTCCTTGCGGCCCGGGAAGATCTCGGGCCACTTGTCGCGGAAGGCGCGGATCACGGTGCGGATCTGGTCGAAGTTGACGACCGAGCGGTCGAGCTGGGTGGCGGCGTAGGCCTCCTCCTCGTCCAGCGTTTCCCACCGCTTGGCGCGGGTCTCGCGCTCGCGCCGCTCGACGACCTGCTGGGCGCGCAGGGTCTCGCCGGCCTGGGTGACCTGGGTGTCGATCAGATAGACCTCGTTGCCGACATTGACCTTGTCGGCGACGGCCTTCTCATGGGTGTATTCGCTCACGACGTTCTTCTGGAAGAAGCCGTAGGTTCGGGCGTCGGGCGTGGCGGTCAGGCCGATCAGGTAGGCGTCGAAATACTCGATGACCTGCCGCCACAGGTTATAGATCGAACGGTGGCATTCATCGATGATGACGACGTCGAAGAACTCGGGCGGCAGACGAGGATTGTAGACCACGGGCAGCGGCTCGCGGCGCTGCCAGGTGCGCTCGGCCGGGTTCTCTTCTTCGGCCGCGTCGTCCATGGGCTCGCCCTTGAGGGTCGCGTACATCCGCTGGATCGTCGAGATCACGACCTGGCTGTCGCCGGCGATGTAGGGTGATGTGAGGCGCTGGACGTTGTAGAGTTCGGTGAACTTGCGGTTGTCGTCGTTGGGCAGGAAGGCCATGAACTCCTGCTCGGCCTGCTCCCCGAGGTTCTTGGTGTCGACGAGGAACAGGATGCGCCGGGCACCGGCGTGCTTCAGCAGCCGGTAGACTTGCGTGATGGCCGTGAAGGTCTTGCCCGAACCGGTCGCCATTTGCACCAGTGCCCGTGGCCTGTCGGCCTTCAGCGAGGCTTCGAGCCGGTTGATCGCGGTGATCTGGCAGTCGCGCAGGCCGTCGGTGTTGAGGGGCGGCAGCGCCTCGATCCCCGCGCGGAACGACCGTGGGGCTTGCGCCCTGGCCTTGAGGGTTTCGGGGCGGTGAAAGGTGAAGACCTCGCGCGACCGAGGCCGCGGGTCGCGCGAGTTGGTGAAGCGCGTGATCTGGCCGGTGCTTTCGTAGACGAACGGCAACGGCGTTGCGTTCGAAACCCATTTCAACTTGGCCTTGGCGTAGCCCTCCGATTGCTCCTCGACCGATGTCAGCCGGGCACCCCAGCTGTCCGGCTTGGCCTCGACAACACCAACCGCCTGACGATCGGCGAACAGGACGTAGTCGGCCGGGCCGATATCCGTCTGATACTCACGGACGGCCACACCGAGGCCCGCGCTGAAGTCTAAGGCGTCCTTGTGCTGGACGGTCCAACCAGCAGCCTGCAGGCGGCCGTCGATCCGGTCGCGCGCGATCTGTTCGGGCGTCTGGTTTTCGGTTGGCGGCAAGCAGTCAGTCCTCTGAAGGGCGTATCGACCCATCATGGAACGTCGGCGCTTGAAGCGCAATCAGGAGGCGTGGAGTGTCATCACGAAAACAAGAATTCTGACCACACGCAATTCATTCCAGAGGAATTCACCGTCAAAACTAAATTCCATTCTACTCCGCAATTCTCTCAGCCGATATTTCTTTCGCCAGCGTCGTCCCCTTCGCCAGTCTCCGCCCCAGTGTCTCGACGAAGCCATTGTACCGCTCCTTGCCCTTGGCCTGCGCCGCCTCGCGCAGGTCGTCGGGTATTGGCGGGGTGGTGGTCAGCCAGAAGCGGATGAAGAGGGCCAGTGCCTCGCCGGAGATTTCCTGGTCGCGTTCGAGGCGTTCGAGGGCGCGGGTCATGCGGTCGAGGCGGCGGGTGATTGCGGCTTCGCGCTGGTCAGCGTCGTCGGGGGTGAGGAAGGACGCAAGGGCGGCCTCGACGATGTGGGTCTTCGGCACCCGGCGGCTGGTGGCCATGGCCTCGAGCCGGTCGAAGATGTCGGGGTCGAAATAGGCGTTCAGGCGCACCTTGGGCATCGGGGTGGCTCCTACAGGTCCATGCCGTCGTCGGGGTCCATCGCGGCCTGGCGGGCGACGGTGCGGAAGCGGTTGCGCAGCGCCCGGGCGCGAGCGGCATCGGCATCGCTGTCGTCGTCCAGGTTCGGGAAGTCCGGCTCCGGGGGCACACGCTGCGGGGCAACGTCCTCTTGCTCGGCCAGTTCCGGGGCGCGGCGGAGGCCGCCATCTTCCTCCCCCGCGCCACCCGCAGCCGTAGCCTGCGCCGGAGCTTCGATCGGGGCCAGTTGGCTCCAGTCGTCGGTCGGCAGACGCCCCTGCCGCATCGTCGCAGCCGCATCCGGCGGCGCGATCACCCGGGCCTTCAGCTGGGCGTCCAGGAAGTACCGCACCTTTCGCGCCCGGACCGGCGGGGCGCCGGAGACCAGGACGATCTCGTCGTCGGGCGGCAGCTGCATGATCTCGCCCGGGGTGAGCAGCGCGCGCGCCGTCTCCTGGCGCGAGACCATCAGGTGCCCGAGCCAGGGCGACAGGCGGTGCCCGGCGTAGTTCTTCATGGCGCGCAGCTCGGTCGTGGTGCCGAGCGCGTCCGACAGGCGCTTGGCCGTGCGCTCGTCATTCGTCGCGAAGGCGACGCGGACATGGCAGTTGTCGAGGATGGCGTTGTTCTGGCCATAGGCCTTCTCGATCTGGTTCAGCGACTGGGCGATCAGAAAGGCCTTGAGGCCATAGCCCGCCATGAAGGCGAGCTGGCTCTCGAAGAAGTCGAGCCGCCCCAGCGCCGGGAACTCGTCGAGAAGGAACAGCAGACGATGGCGCCCCGTGGTGGCCTCCAGATCCTCGGTGAGGCGGCGGCCGATCTGGTTGAGGATCAGCCGGACCAGCGGCTTGGTGCGCGAGATATCCGAGGGCGGCACGACGAGGTGCAGCGTCACCGGGCGCGGCCCCGCGACCAGATCGGCGATGCGCCAGTCGCAGCGGCCGGTGGCAGCGGCGACCACCGGGTCGCGGTAGAGGCTGAGGAAGGAGAGTGCGGTCGACAGCACGCCCGAGCGTTCGTTCTCGGATTTGTTCAGGAGTTCCTGCGCGGCCTGGGCCACCACCGGATGCGGCCGGTCGCCCAGATGCACCGTGTGCTTCATCGCCGTAAGTGTCGACGTGATCGTCCGGCGTGGGTCGGAGAGGAAGGTCGCAACGCCTGCCAGCGACTTGTCGCGCTCGGCATAGAGGACGTGCAGGATCGCGCCGACCAGCAACGAATGGCTGGTCTTCTCCCAATGATTGCGCCGTTCAAGCTGGCCTTCGGGGTCGACGAGGATGTCGGCGATGTTCTGGACGTCGCGCACCTCGCGCGCGCCGCGCCGGACCTCGAGGAGCGGGTTGTAGGCCGCGCTCGCCGCGTCGGTCGGATCGAAGCGCAGCACCGGGCCGATGCGGGCGCGCCAGCCCGCGGTCAGCTGCCAGTTCTCGCCCTTTATGTCGTGGACGATGGCCGAGCCGGGCCAGGTCAGCAGGCTCGGGATCACGAGGCCCACGCCCTTGCCCGACCGGGTCGGCGCGAAGCAGAGCACATGCTCGGGCCCGTCATGGCGCAGATAGCGCCGGTCCAGCCGTCCGAGGACAACGCCGTCCTCGCTGAAGAGCCCGGCCGCAGCCGCATCGGCGGGCGTCGCCCAGCGGGCCGAGCCGTAGGTGGTGACGTCATGCGCCTCGCGCGCACGCAGGACAGACAGGAGGATGGCGACGAGGATCGCCGCGAGTCCGCCGGCAGCCGCGATCACCGCGCCCTCGACGAAGACGGCCGGCGCATAGGCGTCGTACCAGTACCACCAGACGAAGAAGTCCCAGGGGCGGTAGACCGGCCAGCCGAAGATGTCGGTCAGGGGGGACCCGAGCGCGGGCTGGTGGCCGAGGCGGAAGGCCACCCATTGCGTCGCGACCCAGAGGAAGACGAGGACCACGAGGCTGACGATCAGGATCTGGCCCCAGAGTATGGCGGTGGCGGGAGAGGGATCGGGCCGTGTCCGGTTCATGGGCATTCCTTCCGGTCAGAGGCTGAGGCCGCGACGGCGGCCAAGGGTCCAGTCGATGCCGCCGCCCGCGCCGACCATGCCGCTGACGGACTGCCCGAGGTGGCGGTCGAGCTGCGGCACCCAGGGCACGAGGGAGAAGCCCAGCCCGTCATCGATCATGGCGAAGCGGCCCGAGGCGAGATCGAGGCGGCGGCGGTAGGTGCCTTCGACCGGATCGCCCTCCTGCGGCTTGAGGCGCCTGAGACCGGTGTCGGCGGAAATCCGGGTGGCAGCGCTGTCGATCTCGCGGGCACGCAGGGTGGCGAGGAGGTCGCGGGCGAAGACCACGCGGTTGCCCTGCCGCCGCGCCAGCCCAGCGGCGACCAGCCGCTCGGCGCGCTGGTCGAGCGCCTCGCGCACCTCTGCCCCGAAGCCCGATCCGCTGAGGGGCACGCGGTCGCGCGCAAGCTGCAGCCGGTCGAGCCAGGTTGCGCCCTCCGCGCCGACCTGCGCGGCGAGATCGAGATCGGAGCGACCGACGAGGGCGAGCCGCGCCCGCCCACTGTCCTTCGGGGCCCAGAGCCGCGTCTCGACGATCCCGCCCGGCACGGTGTCGCCGGTCGCCTCGATGTCCGGAAACCGCAGGTGATGGACGCGCCCATCGACGCCGTCGATAATCACGTAGGCCGTGCCGTGGTGATCGTCCTGCAGCCCGCGCGCGACGAGCCGCCCGATAACCGGCGCGGCGGGCGTGCCCTCGATCACGAAGTCCGAGGCCGGGCGCTCCGGCCCGCCGGCCATGGCGCGGTGCATGGTCTTGATGATGTCACCGCGCATCCCGAGGTCGCGCAGGGTTGCCTCGGCGCCTGGCTTCAGCTCCCAGACCGCGGGCAGGACCGGCAGGGCGAGGCCGAGCCGCTCGAGCTTCTGGGCGCGACCGATCATCAGGCGGCGCAGCTCGGGGTCGCAGGGCTCGGGTGTGCCGCGCCGCAGGTCGAGGACGCCGGCGTGGTCATCGGCGAGCGCGCGCATGTAGCGGTCGAGATCGGTCCAGCGCTCGGCGCCGACCTGGCGCGCCAGGTCGGTGGCGATCTCGCGCGCGCTGCGAGGACCGAGTTCCAGCCCGACCAGTTCCTCGGCCCGGGCGCGCAGCCCGTGGGCGATGTAGTCGCGCGAGATGACGAGGTCGCGGCCATCCCCGGCCTTGCCGCGCACCAAGATGTGGACATGCGGGTTGTCCGTGTTCCAGTGATCGACCGCGGTCCAGTCGAGCCGGGTGCCGAGGTCGCGTTCGGCGCGGGCCATCAGGTCGCGGGTGAAGGCGCGCAGGTCCTCGAGCCGGTGGGCATCCTCGGGCGAGACGATGAAGCGGAAGTGGTGGCGGTCGTCGGCGCAGGCGTCCGCGAAGGCGCGGGGGTCGAGGGCGTCACCCTCGCGACCGAAGAGATCGGCCTCCCGCCCGTCCTGGCCGACGCCGTCGCGCTGCAGATAGCCGATGTGCCGGGCGAGCGGGGCCGAGCGGTATCGCGTCCCGGCATGCCGGACCACGCGGGCCTTGACGACAACGCGGCGCGCCGCGCGGGTGAGGCTGGCGGCGCTGCGGGCGAAGCGGCCGCGCCCGATGGTGGTGCCGCGCCCGGCATTGCCGAAGCGGGACCCCGTGTGCCCGGCCTTGCGGGCCGCGCGCAGCACCTCGCCGACGAAGCGGGTGGCGCGACGGCCCGAGGGGCCATGGTCGCGGATACGGCCGGGGCGTGGGCGCAGGTCGTCGGTGCCGCGGGTCATGGCATCACCTCGCGGCCCCATGCGTCGGCACGGTAAAATACACTCGTGATCAGAGGCTTGCCGGAACTGCGAGCACGGCAGCCCCCCGTCTGGCACGGTGAAACCGGCCAGACGACAACCGCATGCCTGGCCACCGTGCCAGGCCTTTTATCTGGCGATGCTTCCCGTTGGTTCTGCGCCGATCTGCTGCCTTCCGCCAGCGCCACGTCATCACAGGCCGAACCGCGCCAGAGTGCGAAACCGGCGCTCATGGCGTCCTCCGGGTCTGGAGCGGCACGAAGAGGCCAGGAAATGCCGGTGGAACTTCACCCGAAGGCGATGACTCCGCATCCGCAGAACGCGCAGGCGCACCACCCGCGAAGAGCGGAGAATCGCGCCAGTCGGCCGTTACTGTGCGCGGCTGCGGCGGGTTCGGAGTCGGTGCTTCCCCGGTGATGATCGGCGCGAGGGCCGCGAGATAATCGCGGGTCTCGCGCGGCAACTGTCTGCCCGTAGCGAGGTGCTCGGCATAGCGGCCGGGGCCTGCGTTGTAAGCGGCGAGGAAGCCCGGCGAGCCGAACCGGTCGTACATCGCGCGCAGATAGGCGGTGCCCGCGAGGATGTTGTCGCGCGGATCGAACGGGTCGGAGCCGAGGCCATGGGCGGCCCGCAACTCCGCCCAGGTGCCGGGCATGACCTGCATCAGCCCCATGGCCCCGGCGCGACTGACCGCGCGCGGATCGCCCGCGCTTTCGACGGCGATGACGGCCCGGATCCAGTGCGGCGGCAGGCCGAAGCTATGCGCGGCTTCGGCGATATGGCGGTCGATATCGGGGACAGTGGACGCGGTCGGAGTGCCATCAGGCGACTGCGCAAGGATCGGTGCGGCTGCGGAGAGTGCGCCCACGATCAGCACCGCTGCTGCAGTGCCGATGCAGGGCAAGCGCGGGAAGATGGGTAACGCTCGGCGCATCGCGTCACCCTCCCCATGTCCGGATCGGGCGCGCCCGGGCGACTATGGTTGCTGCGTCGGTAGGGCCGAAATAACGGCCATCGAGGCTGTCCGGTGTCTCGGCCAGCAGGAGGAACAGCTGGTGCTCGGCCAGCGCTACGCAACCGTCCCATGCGGGCATCGGACGGCCGTGGCTGTCGGTCTCCATGGCCGTCGCGACAGTGTTGCCGTCGATCACGACCACGCTGCCGACGCGACAAACTTCGGCGCCCGGCAGCGCGGCAACGCGCTTCACTAGCAGGGTTGCCTGTGCGAGGTATCTGCGCTCGGCGACCCATTCGGCGTGTTCGGGCGGCAGCGCGACGGCGACCAGATCGCCGAGGTCCAGCGGACCCGGGGGAGCCAAGGCGTACAGACCGATCGGCAGGCTGGCGGACGCGTTCCAGAGGATGCGCGGCGGCCGGTCGGACAGCGCTGCGGCGATGAGCGCGATACCCGCGCCCGCGCCGAGAAGGGGCAAAACCGCGCCGTTCATGACGTCAGTCCGCGGCGCTTGAGCCAGGCGGCATGCCGCGCCGGCGTGTAGACGCGGGGCGTAAGCCCGGCGGTCAGGCGGTTGTGGACATGCCGCCAGTGGTCGGGGCAGACGTCCTCGGGGGCGATGGCGTAGCTTTCCACCTGTGCGATGGCTGCAAACGCAGCCTCGACCTTCGGCCAGCCGGACAGGCGCAGCAGAACCTCGCCCCCCGGCGTCACGAAAGGCACCGTCGTGCAGGGCGCACCGGGGACGACGGCGCGCAGGATGTCGATCCGGCTTTCGACCGTGCCGAAGTCGTTCGACGCCCAGCGGACCAGCGCGAAGACCGCGCCGGGATCGAAGGACACGCGCCGGTCGCGCCGCGTGAGGATCACGTCCTCGGCGATCCGGCCGAAACGGATCCAGCGCTCGATGCGGCCCTCATCCCATGTCAGGTCGACCGTGGTGCGCATGGCCTCAGCGTTCCGGACGCAGATAGGCGGGCGCGAGGGCCGCATGGCGCTTGGCGGGTGGCAGGGTCTCGCCCTGCCCGTCCGAGGTCGAGGTCTTGGTCCCGCGCGCGACCCAGGCCTGCAGGTCCTCGAGCGCATAGACGACCCGCCCCCCGATCTTGGAATAGCGCGGGCCGGTGCCATAGGTGCGGTGCTTCTCCAGCGTGCGGCCGGAAAGGCCGAGGAAGCGCGCCGCCTCGGGGGTGCGCAGATAGCGCGGCGGCAGGGCGGGGTTGGGATCGGGCATGGCAAAGGGCCTCCGGAAGTTCTGGCCCGTCGCGGGGATGCGGCGGACTACCGGGGGCCAGTGAAGCGAAGACCGGGGCGAAGGCGGGATGACGAAGATCGATCCCGAAAATCGTCACCCCCTGCGAGGGACGCCTCGGGCGGCATGGGATCGGCGTTGGCGTGGGGGATCAGTCGCCGCGCTTGCCGCGGCCGGTGGGCTTATGGCCAAGAAGAAGAGCACGATAGCCGTGTTCGGTGAGGTGGCGGCCATGGGCGATCAGGCGCGTGACCTGGGCCTTCAGCGGGCTCGTCTTCCAGTGCTCGCCGCGGACACGCTCCGCGCCGTAGAGATGCTCGGCGATGGTGCGCAGGACCGCCTGCGCCTCGCGCGCATCCAGCGCGCGCAGCGCCATCGCGATGCGGCGGCGCTGTTGCAGGGTCAGCGGATCGGGGGGCGCGCGCAGGCCAAGAAGCCGGGCGCGCAGCCGCCCGGCGTTCGCCTGTCGCGCGGGCCAGCGGTCATCGAGCGGCAGGAGGATTCCCACCGGCTTGCGCAGGTCCGATGGCCGCAGGGCCAGCAGCTCGCCGGTCTTCAGGCGCAGGAGCAGCAGCCCGTCGGCCTCGCGGCGAATGTCGATGCTGTCCGGATCGAGCGTCACCGTGACCGAATCCGATCCGTCGACACGCGCGAGCAGCGTCACCGCGGCCGGGGCTGCCTTGGGGATCCAGAACACCGGGGCGCGGGGCGCTTCCTGCGCTGGATCAGCCGGGAAATCGCAACCCCCAGCTGGACGGGGAGAGATGCCCCCTGTCCATCAGGGGGTACTCCTTGCGGTAACGGGTGTTGCGGCGCAAGCATTCCCAGGCGAGGCCCGACACATCGAACTCGTCGAAAACGTCATAGGCATGCCGGTCCTGCCAATCCCGCGTCATGGCGAAGCTCCGCAGCACGTTTCTCGGAACACCGACGAAGGTAGCGCGCGGGCGCCGGTGCGACCATCGCTGCACCGCCGCGAAATCTCAACCTGAGCGTGAATCTGCCGAAAGCGCCCTCGCGAGGCGCATTCTCCGCCTATCCGTCGCGTTCCTGCAGCAGCAGGCGGTAGCCGACCTCGGTCATCCAGCGCGCACGCGCGAGGTGGCTTTCGACGGCCATGCGGGCGCGCTCGGGTTCGGCCTCGGCGTCGATCTCGAACAGGACATGCGCCATCTCGGCCAGCGTCGCCCCGCTGTCCTCGGCATCGATGAGCCGCATGTAGAGCACGAAATGCGCACGGTCGTAGTCGGTCAGGGCATCGTCCCAGGGTACGACTGCGGCAGTGGGTATGGTCCTGCTTGCAGACATGGTTCCTCTTGGCGCCCGTCCGGACGCATCTCTACCATCCTCCGGGACGCCCCCGGATTGCAAGCGCGCCGCTCGTTGGGCACCCTGCTTCCAGCTACGCGTATTATAGTGCGTCGCACGAAAATACGCGATGCGGTCTTTACTGGCGGATGGATATCCGCGCGGTTTTTGGCCGAAATCTCAAGCATTACAGACAGCGCGCCGGTCTGAGCCAGGCGGCGCTGGCCGCCAAGCTGGACATCGACCGCGCGCATATCAGTTCCATGGAACGCGCCAAGCAGAATGTCACGATCCACACGCTCTGGCATCTGTCGCTTGTGCTCGATGTCGAGCCGGCATTGCTGCTCGAATACCGTGATCCTCCGGAACCGTAGCGCCGGAAGCGCACTCACCTTGCCGTCCAGCTTGGTCTGCGGCCACTGCGCAGCACCGGCACGTCACGCGTGACCCGGCCCTCCACGAGCGCCCAGAACCCGGACTTGCGCCCGTGCATTGCGCGCAGACCCTCGCGGTACTGCGCATGGCTGGACAGATCGGCAGGCCGATCACCGGCGGTTTCACTAGCAGCCGCGAGCCGATCAAGGGCCGCGAGGTACTTTGACGCGTGGCCATAGGCCTTCGATCTGGCGCGCGCGAGGATGTCGTCGAGCAGCACCCGGTAGAGGATCGTCGCGGCCAGCGGGCTCTCATGCTGCAACCGGTCGGCGATGGGCGGCAGGATGTGCCAGTCAGACCCAGACCACGCCTCGTGATGCCGGATGACGACCCGCGCGGCCAGATCGTCGCGCGGCCAGGCGAGGAAGAAGCGCAGCGCTGCCACCGGATCGGCGTGGTCGAGCGCCAGCGCGAATGCGGCCTCCTCGGCCTCGATGTCGTCGAAATCCGGCAGCGCCTTGAGATGGGCGCGCAGCAGCGCGGGTGCCAGTGTTTCGCCGAACCGCTGCCAGCGCAAGGCCTGCGCGGCGTCGACCTGCCCCAGTGCGGTCAGGATCTCGGCCTCAAGTAGCGCCTGTTGCACGGCAGGGCTGGCATCGGTCTCGTCCTCGCCATCGAGCCCCATCAGCACGCTGTGACGCCGCGCGTCGCCCGCTCGCACCCAGTCCAGCGCCTCGGCCGCGCGCCCGGCGGTCAGCAACTGCGCAGCAATCCCGAGACTGTCGCGCGATGCCTCGGGCTTCTCGCGTTCCAGCGCGATGACCTGATCGAGGTCCCCCCCGGCCCGCGCCAGTGCCTGCCGCATCCGGTGCCACTGATCCGTCATCGAATAGAACCAGCGGCCCGAGGCCCGCTTCCCGGCTTCGGCGTCATGCCGCTCGGCTATGCGCGCAGCGAGGTCGGCATCCCATTCGGCGCGCGCGGCGGGTTGCGGATGCGGGATCACCTGGTCCGCCACCTTCGGCAGGTAGCCATGCTCGCTCTCCGCCAGCGCGGCCATGATCTGCGCCGGCAGACCGCCGGTCTCAGCAGCCGACATGCGCGCCGCGACCGGACCCAGCGCGCCGATGGCCTCGGCATAGACACCCTGGATCCGGCCACCGGAGTCGTCGATCCGCTCGAAGACCCTCTCATGGGTCGCGACAAAGCGCAGCAGGCGGTCGGCGGCCATCTCGGGATCGGCGGCTGCAAGTTCGGTGGCAATGCTCGAGACCAGCGCCGCAAGATCATCCCGAAACGCCCGCTCCTTGTCCCAGTCGACAAACGCCCGCGCCCGCGCCAGCCCTGCAAGCCGCCGATCAATCAGCTTCGCCACCGCCCCCGCCCCGGACCGCCCCGCCAGCGCCGCCATCACCCGGCGTTTGAAAGCGGCATTGCCGGAGGCCTCCTCGGCGATGAGCGCCGCGAGGCGAGGCGCGCCAAGGGCCTCGAGCGATTCAGGTGAAAGGTCGGGTTTGCGTGTCACTCGAGTTGTTTATCCGGGACGCCAGAAGGTCGTCCACCCCACGAAACTTCGGGTCTGCACAGTACGGTAGCCGATCTCATTGGTGCCAAGCCGCTGCGGACAGCAGTGGTTCCGGGCGACGCAGTGGGCGGAAAGCAGCCTGACGGCGGTGCGGCATCGCGACCACGGTAATCTAGCAGAACAGCCATTCGTTCATCGTGTAGCACTCCTAGCTTCATTCATGTAATTGTCCCAGTGGGCTTCGCGCCAGTCATGCCACTCCGACCGAGGATCGTTCCACTCGTCAGTAGTCAGCTGCAACTCCTTGGCGCATTCGCGCACGGCCCATCAGGATCAGTTCAGGTCAGCGCCCGATGGCCAATCTCGCTCGGTCCGCGGTTTTCGTGTGTAGGCGACGCCGCCTCCCCTCCTCCCAGTACGCTTGGCTAAGCTTCTTTCAGGCAATCAAACGTTGATGCATCTGCTTCGTCATCCGTCGGAATAGGCTCCGCATCCTCTCGCTGAAATTCCACGAGAATCTGACACCAAGGGGCCTTACTTCCCGTGCGCTCTGGCGCGAGTGTTGTGGTTATGCCGCTGGCGAGTTCACCGTCCAACTGACCATTACGCAAAAGCTTCTGGCGGAACTCTTCCTGCTTCTTCGGTTGCAGCAGCTCGGTTAGGACGCCCTGTGCATCTTCGTGCACTTCTTCCTTCGCTTGGCTCAGTTTTTCAAGCAGCCCATTGACGAAGCTGCGGCGATAGATGACCCGCGGCTTGTCAGTGCCGCCTCGCTTCGGGAGGACGGCGCACGAAGCGTCGACGCCGTCGCCGAGCTCGAGCTTGAGCGGGCCGTCCTTGCCTCGAACAACTACGCTAGCCTTCGCATTGATCGCCATAGCCGGAGCCACTGCCAGACCGATCCGCCCGAGCTCGTTCAACACTCGTCGCTGCAATTCATAGGCATATAGGGGCCGAAGCGTGCCTAGAAGCGTGTACCCGCCTTCGATGCCGATACTCCCGTACTCGATCGTTCGCACATCCTTTGTGTTCCAGAGGACATTTACCAGTTCGTTGTCGCGAATTAGAAAGTCCGAGACCGAAGTGTCCGGCCCCGACAATGGTTGCAGCTTGCCGCCGACGACAGTTAGCCGAGGTGCGGCACGTCTGCCATTCTTGCGTGCAACCAAGTCGCATTCCGGCGTGACTACCGCCAGTACCTCACCGGGCTCCGTACCGATATAGATGTCGCCCACCCGCATGTCCCTATTCTGACGATCAGGACGCTCGTCTACACGGGCGCGGTAATAGAGCTTCGCTACGGCACCTGTCGGACCGTCGAATGCCCCCTCTATCTGACTGCCGGGATTGCCTTTCTTGCCGGCAGCATCCAGAACGGCCCAACTCGGGACGTCCCAAGCCACGCTACGGGCGATCGCATCCACGAGAACTTCGCTAAAGAACCATTCGAGATAGGTGCTGAGCGGTTGCCCTTCTTCGGCAAGCCGGAAGCGGGACAAGTAGGCGAAGTCTTTAAGCTCAAGCTCTGTGATCGTAGTCCAAGTGCTTTCGAGGGCAGTATCTACGCCCTTCTTCCAGTGCGTGAGGGCGTCCTCGATCGCACCTGCGAACGCGTGCCTCTGCGCGATATCGAGAAGAGCATCTGCCGCACCAGGTGCGATCTCAATGCTACCGTCCCGCTCCTCCTTGAGATCTTCTTTGGCCATGTACTGAAACCGGCTTGCGAAGATAGGATTCTTGCCGCCACGCACTTCCTTCCGAAAGTCCGGCGCCCGATCTGCGACGGCATGGGAGGACATCAGCATGACCGAAGGACCGGTACCCGGCTGCGCGTCTAGCACGCTTCGAAGCACGCGGATTGACGCCGCACGAGCCGCTTCGCCCTGCTGTCCATCTGGATCCGAATCCTGATTGAAGCTTCGATCGAGATAGTAGTCGACGAACACAACCTGCGCCTCTTCGGCGCCGAGTTCCGCGGCGGCATCATTCGAGCCGATCCGTACGACCCTGACGCCATTGCACTTGCTCAGCAGCCTGAGAAGTGGACGGACGAAGCTCAGGTTCGAGCCCTTGAGCAGGTTGAAGCGGCCGGCAGGATCATATATCGACTCAAAGCTCTCGACGTATTTGGCGTAGATTTTTGCAACTACACTGGTGACCGCCTCTTCGGCATATTCGGTGTTCTGCAGGGCCTCGATCGCGGAGCCAATCTCCTCCGAAGTAAGCCCTGAACGTTGGCGGGCGACCTCGTGTTCCCCTTTTGTGAGTAGGTCCATGAGCGGACCCGCGTCCTCGTCTCCCACGGCTGGCGGATCGAACGCGTCATCGATGACAATCACGCTGAGAATGCCGCCCTGCTCAATGGCCGTCTTTACGCGTGCCTCGTGTTCCATCTTATGGGCTCATATCCAAAACGAAACGACTTAACCGGCCAGCCCGATGAAGACCGAGGTCAGAATCCACATAAAGCTGCCAGTCATGATGCTGCGCCAGTTCCCGCGAGATATAGAGCCCGAGGCCACGCCCTTGCGCAGCAGGCTTAGAGGTGATGAATGGCTGGAAGATCAACTCCTTTCGCTCCGGTGTGATTCCAGGACCATTGTCTTCGACCGTAACGATCTTTGCCGACGGATCGATCCTCACCCAGATCTTTGGCTCAAAGCCTGTCTGATACTTCTCCTGCTGCTTCAGCCAGTAAACGGAGTTCGCGAGGAGATTCTCAAGTATCTGAATAACCATCCCCCTGTTGGCCTTGATCCGCCAGGATGGCGTGTCCTTCTCCAGTTCGATGCGATGGCGTCTAAACTCATTACCATGGCTGTTGAGCACGTCATTGACCACGTCCGCCAGATCGAAGGCAGTTTTCGACTGCCTCCTCTCGCCGGTGAGTTCATCAAATTCCGATATGCGCTTCTGCAGAGTGATGAGCTGCGCCTCCAGCGCCCGTAGATTGGCTCCGCTGTCGTCCCGGCGTGTGTCACGGAGAAGCCTCAGCGTATGCCCGACCGCACGGTCAAGCTCGTGGAAAATGAATTCAGTCATCAGGCCGATGCCGGCGAGATAGACAAATTTTTCTCGCTCGTCGGTGACCTCCTTCACGGCGGCGTCAACGCGTCCGACTAAGGCCGCACACTGTTCTGCCAGCGTGTTCACGCCTCGCGTGACACGGTCCACAAGAGGCCTCGCGGAAGGATCCAGTTTCGCACGAAGCTCGCTAACCGCCCGCTCGACTTCGTGCTGCGTGTCGCGGAAGGCCAGTGCCTTCTCCTCTGCCTGCCGCTTGCTTAGCTGTTCTGCCTTGTCTATCTCATTAATTAGATTCCGCAGTTCAACATGCAGCACCCACATCATGATTGTGCGTAGGGCGCTCGCCGCATCCGAGTCTATGAGACCCTGTCTGTTGGTCTGCTCGCTGAGTGCGGTGTGGGGCGACCAGACTCGTACGCGGCCAATTACCTGCTGTCGGTTGAGCTTAAATCCAGATTCACCGAAGGCAACCACGTCAAGATTCAGCCAGTCATCTTGGGGCTCGCCGTAGGGCAGGATGCGGAAGCCATAGCGGTAGAGCATCGGGCCGCCCGACCACTGCGCAACTTGGTCCCTTGTCTCAGATGCAGTTCCGGTGAGCGAAGGCACCGGCTCAACGATGCGTCGATTGAACCAGTAGATATCAAACTTGAAGGGCCCAAGCCCTGCTAGTGCGTCGGGCCTGATCGCGACATTCTGAAACGCGGCGTGGCCCTTCTTGCCCCGCCGCTTCACCCCCTGCTGAGTGATGGAATAGATCTCCGCTCCGCGCTGGTTAAGGTCCCGGAATTGCCCGTAGCGATGGTAGGCAACAGTGCCCGCAAGCACCGGTTCGCCATCCTCAAACTTGAACTCGCCGCGGGCAGAAGCGTGCGCAGCCTTGAGCAGGGACTGAGGAACGGAAGGCACTAGGACCCGCGTGGTGTTGTGGTGCACCTCCAGGAGCCGGTTGGCGGCCCCCGGCTCAAACGGGTCTATCATCCGTGCAATCTTGCCCTGCAACAGCTCCCGAAAGCGATCCAAGCTCCACTGCCCATTAAGGTCTGAGATGCGGATGGTCGTGCCTTGGACAGCTGGGTCGCTCTTCAACTCGCCATCGATGGGTGTGATTGCGACTTCATTGATGTCCATTTCACGGTCGTGCGAGAATTGTCGCCAGTCGATATCCAGTTCATGCCATGTCCGCTCGCCCGACTTAGTCGTCGTGACCTTTAGCCGCTCCCCAAGTCGCATTGCAGAAAGGCGTCCAACACCCTTGTCGCCAAGATACTGTCCTCCAGCGATATTATCGGCCCGACGCGATCTGGTACCGATTCGCAGGAAGATATCTCTGAGATCAACCAATGACATACCCGAGCCGTAGTCGCGAATCTCCAGCCAATTATGCTGTCTGTAAGCCTCTTGTAGTCGATTGGTCAGCGCACCAGTGTCCTTCGCCGATTCCAGTTCCGCCATAAACGCAGCGAAGTACTCATCCGTCACGTTGTCGGGTTTGGCGGCTCTAATGAGTGCAAGAACTTCTTTCACGGTCGCGGGGGGCAGCTTCGGATCCCTTCCGATACCCCTAATCGTGTCCAGCGCCTGCTGCAGTCCCGAATTGTCAAGCACTACGCGCGCAACGATGCGGATATTTGGCGACTGCGCGTCGACAGAATTCTTGATCAGCTCGTAGAGGGCGACCTCGTCCGAGCTAATCAACTCCTTCCCTAATTCTAATAGGGTTCGTGCTGCGAAGGTGAAGGACATGGCCTATTTGCCAATTGAAGTGGAGATACTATTAACCATGATATTGAAGCGCCTCCTCAAAGAAAATTTGTCGGCGGCGCTTCCAGTTGCAACATTGGTCACACCCGGGGTGTGTATCAAATGAACGTGGGTTAAGCGTGCTGAGATTGTAGACGCTCCTAGATCGAGCAGATCAGGCATCCTTCAGGCTCCTCCTCGTCGATCTCCGCTCCACCCAACACCGCCGACAGCGGGAGGTTTTCACGCTTGGCCGCTCGCCTAGCCATCGACGCTTCATGGTTGCGCTCGATCTGTGCAATCCGATCAGGCTGTTCCAACTCAGTCAGTGATTCCCCGCTGCACCAAGTGAAGCTCTTGCTGACCGCAGCGCTGCGGACTTCGTACTCCTTGGCGCGTTCGAAATACTCGGGATGCTTTCGCTTCAGGCGGACCCATTCGATCTTCTGCTGGTAGAAGCAGAAGTAGCAGCCCGAGCGCGAGCGGCCCCATTCCATATAGGGCGGAAGGCCGAGACCGCTGTCCTCAAGGATCCTGATCACGTCCGCGCGAACCAAGCCGTCCTCCTGGAAGGGGTAGACTGCGACAATATTCGGCTTGGTGCTGATGTATCCGGTACGTTTCTCGTCCGCGCGAAGGCCGACGTAATTGATGGTGGGATCGTCGCCGATATAGGCCTCGAACGGCTTCAGCTTCAGCATCTTCGTGCACCAGCGCCGCTGGTTCGACGGCAGCATGTCGCCGTACACAGCGAGCCAATGCTCGAACGGGTCGTCGGGCGTGGTGCGGGTGACCTCCCGACCGAGGATGCTCTCCAGCCGGGCCATGTAGTCGTAGGTTTCGGGAAGCTCTTTGCCCGTGTCATGGAAGATGTATTCCATCTCCGGCACACGATCGCGCAGGTATACTGCTAGCGCCGCGCTGTCCTTCCCACCCGACAGGCTCAACACATGGCGAGTCATCCGTGCTCTCGCTCCACTTCGTGCAGGCCCAGGTCCATGTCCTTATCCTTCTGCATGCTCTCAAGTGTCAGCATCGCCGCCACCGTGTCCAGACTGAGGTTTGCCTCGATCGCCATGCGCTCGATCGCGCCTAGCACGGTCGACTGATCCTCACTGAGGTCGTCAATGTCGACAATCACTGCGCGCTCCCGACCATCGACGCGAGTTAGGGACACGCGAACCGCGTTGCGCTTGGATTCGCCCTTTCCGAATGCAATGGCTTCGACGCGCCGGAACTGCGAGGCGACATCTGCTAGCCGCGACCGCCATGTTGAAACGTCGTGGTCGAGCCAGCGGACCGGCGGTTTGCTCAGGATTGCGCCACCCAAGGCTTCGATCCACTTTTCCTCGGATAGTCCTCTATCGGCTAGGCGAAACGCGAAAGTGCGAAGGTGCTGCTCCGTCAGGCGGAACGTCAGGGAGGCCGCGCGTTCGGCAAGCGACGCGCGGTCCTTGGCGCCCAGGGTCTCGAGCACCAATTGGCGCATCTCCTGAAGCAGCTTCGGATAGCAGCTGCGCAGTTCGGTGATCGCGGCGTCGAGCCGGGCGACGAATTCGTTGACTCGGGTCACGTCCGGCCGTTTGTCGTGGCCGAAGGGCTCCATCCCGCAAGCTACGGGCAAGTCATTGAAGACCAAGTCGACCGGGCTGCGGGCCTTGGCAAGCGCACCTCGCACGCCGCGGGCTTCCGCGCTGATCGCTGCGGTGTACTGGACGTGGAACTGTAGGTCGACACCAAAGCGGATCAGCGGATCGACCACGGTTCGGATGCCTGACTCCTCTGGGTGGCGGTCGAGCAACTCCGCCAAGCGCCGGAACACATCGGCGCGGATGCCCTCGAGTGCGACAAGCTGCAGCGAGAAGTGCTCGGGCGACTTGAGAATGCGCATGAACGCAGCGCCGTCAATACGAGGGCAGTAGGTGCCCCGCTCAAAGAGGGCAACGCGGTGGCCTGAAGCGGCGAGCACCACAGCCATGAGCAGCGGCGCGAGGCCAGGACGCACACCGAACGGTCGCGCCTCCAGCGCAGCGTAGACGGCAGGGACGGGCACACGCTCCTCCGAACCGGAGAGGCAGGCGTCGATCGCCGAGAGCGCTGGCGCCAGCCGAAGTGGGTCCTCACCTTGCTCTGGCGGCGCGATCGTCCACGTACCGGCCCGCTCGCGGTGTAGGCCCCCGCGCCGCAGCAGCGACAGGTAGAGCGCTCGCTCCGGCGGGTTCTTGCCTTCAGCGAATCCGAGTTCCGGATCATGCGCGTCGGAGAACATCTTCTCGATCAGCCGCTGACGCGCACTTGCGCCAGCCGAAGTGAGCGACTGCTTGTTCACCAGCTCATTCTCGACAAGCGGAGCCTGGTCATAGATTCTGTCGCACAGCGTCGACACCAGCGCGTGGATAGGGCCGTCCAAGGGAGAGGCTTCGCCCCTCCAGAAGACGTCGAGCGGGCACGGCGGCGCGTGGCCGCGTAGACCGAGGGTAGCCTCAATTGAGGCGACCAAGCGCGCCTCCAAGTCGCCAATGCTTCGTTCGATCTCGGCGGTGGCGTGGGCATCCTCCTGCAAAGAGGAGGCGTTCGTGATGACCCAGCGGTGCCGGAGCAGATCGACCATCGCATGGCCGAGATCGGCTATCGGCGGTACAGCGATAGCGATCATCGCGTCGTCCACGCTCGTTATCTCGGCGCACCACGCGCGGGCTATGCGGAGATCCTCGGTGTTGCCGCACAGGACCGCGACGATCCCGCCGTCGGCGTTCCCGTGGCCGCCATAGCCTTGCAGGGCGGAAGTGTGGGTACAACGGACGGCGAAGCGGCGATTTGTGCCCGTCGTCACAGAGTGACGGCGGGCGAGCACGTGGGGTCTGACCGGCAGGCTGGAGAGATGGCGCGGCAACTCGTCGATCACGTTCCGGGCATCAATCTCCCGCTCGGCATCGGACCAGATGGCGGACAGGTCGACGCGGCGGCTGGTCCACAGCCGGAGCTCGGCGCGACCGGGCCGGCGGAAGACAAGCCCTCCGACAACGAGACGGTCAAGCGCCGCCTCGACTTCATCGGTCTCGAAGTCCGGAGCGAGGGTCGCGCGGACGCCATCCCACGTTGCGGGGAGGTCAGGGGCGTCGAGCACGTTCAAGATGCCGATCGTCTTGAGGACCGCGCTCTCGACGGCATCCGCTTCGGTGGCCCGGTCGAGCACGGCGTTGATCCGCGACCATTCGCCGGCACCAGCGCGCGACGTCATCCTGTGGCCGAACGACGAAGCGACATAGTCGAAGAAGTGCCGGATGCCGTAAAGACCCTCAGTGGCGAGTGTCTCCTCCGCGAACGCGCGGAGCCCACTCGGCTCCTCACTGGCGGCAAAGCCGAATAGCGACCGCTCGTTCTGGCCGAAGGTCGCGAAGAACCGCGCCATCACCGGGATGGCTGCCGGATGGATGGGCCAGCAGCCGCCAGTCCCCTTCCCGCTGCGTGGACCCAGCCAACCGAGCGCGCGCACCCGCTCGACCGTATCCAGATACTCCTTTCGGGCCTTGGCCGGGATCGCCGTCTCGTCGACTGACAGGGCGGCCGATAGCAGCGCGGCGGTATGCGACAGCGGGTGATCGAAGACCATCTCATCGAACCGCTCTGCCACCTTCTCCCATTCGCTTCGGCGGGCGATGCGCCAGTCCTCGGCGTAGGACCGGAATCCCTTGTGAAGGATGAGAATTACCGAGAGCGGCGCGTCGCCGCTTCTGGCGGCCTCTTCGGCGAGTGACTGTAGCCGAAAGACGTCGAAGCCCTCCTGCTCGCCGGCTGCCTCCAGGAACTTGCCCATCTCGTCGATAACCAGAAGTAGGCCATCGAACGCGCCGGTCTCACGGAGAGCGTCGCGCAGCTTGGTGATGGCATCGAACGGGTCGGCGATCTTCGCCAGCTTGGCTGCCCGCTTCGGCTGAACGAGGCCTTTTGTCTCGATCGTTTGCGCGATCGCCGCGGCTAGGCCTGCCGACAGTCCGTCCCGCGATCCTGTGACAATCAGCGGGAACATCCGAGGAACACCGCCGACTGTCTCGGCGAGGCGCCGCATTGGCATCTCCGGCTTGGACACGCGCGGGTCGAGTGCCTGGACGATAGCGAGGACGAGCGCAGACTTTCCGACACCGAAGTCGCCGATCATCCGCCAGGCTCGCCGCGTTCCGCCTGGCTGCATGCCCGACAGAATCTCAGCTGCACCGCGCTCGAGCCACGGCGTCATGACGAACGAATGTCCGGCCGCGGCATCGCCGGCATCGCGCTCGAGCGCTACAGAGCGGTAGAACATGCCGGGCGCGCCCAGCAGATCGAAGATGGTCGTCTTGCTCACGCGTAAATCTCCCGCAGGAGGTGTGCGAGGTCGAGGTCTGCCACTGCTGTCACGCTGCCGGCGTCGCCTGAAGGGCGGTAGGACCAGAGAGCCGGCGAACGCTCGAGATGGTCGCGCAGATCGTCCGTCTCCATACGCAGTGTCGCCCCCGGGGAACCCTCACCGTAGGCGATGTCGCGGAAGGTCACGACGGACTCGCCTGCGCGGCGCGCGGTCCAATAGCTGGCGATCGCATAGTCCACGACACTGCCGCCGATCTCGCCGATCGGGATCCGCGTGAGGGTGAACACGGGCTCGATGCGATCGGCCCCGCGACGTCGACCGAGCCGCCGGAGCAGGCCGAGATCGACGAGCGGACCGTCGAGTGCGTCCTCCGGCGAGGCGGGATTGAGCGAACCGAGATAGCTATGGATGAAAACGTCGGCGTGCTGGAGCAGAGTGACGTCGGAGTGTTCGTAGCCGAGCCGCTCTCCCTCGGTGCGCATCTCGGCTAGAAGCTCGGAACGCGTGAAGTCGGGACGCATCCGGCGATAGAGGATGTGCCGCCAAGCGAACAACGGGTTCTCGATCGCCGTGCTGAGACGCCAATGGAGCAGCCATTGCGTTTCGACGCGTTCGATGTAGGGATCAAGGCCATCGTCGCCGAACAGCGCTTCGCCGAACGGCAACAGCGACCACGCGCCAGCCTTCGCAGAGGCGACTTCGAACGCCTCCAACCAGAATCTGAGCGCGCGGACCATGTTCTTGCCTAGGCCTAACTCAAGGATCGCACGCTTATCGTCGGAGAGCGCCTTCGGATCCCGAGCGATCAGACGGACGGCTTTGGGCAGCCAGGCGAAGCGGCAGGCGAACGTCTCGTGCCCGCTGAAGCGTGGGCGGACGGTAGCGAGTGTCATGCGTGTCTCCGTACGGGCGTAGCTGCGTTCAGCGCGGCGGCGATCAACTCACCGGCCTGTGCAACCTCGTCCTCGGTATTGAAGCGACCGATTCCGATGCGAACGGCTCCCTCCTGGGCCCATTCGGGAAGGGCCATGGCAGAGAGCACATGTGAGGAACCCGGCACGCCCGATTGGCAGGCAGCCCCGGTCGACAGGGCGACCTGCCCCCAGAGCCGGGCGACAACGGCTTCACCAGGAAGGTGTGGAGTGGACACGTGTAGGCTTCCGGCTAGGCGCGCGAACGGACTGCCGTTGACGCGGAGCCCCGGGACCGCGTCAACGAGGTGCAATTGCAGCGCGTCGCGCATCGCAGCAAGCCGCCGCTCGTCGACCTCGCGCTCGGATGCGCGGAGTGACATGGCGTAGGCGAGCGCGACCGCTGCAGGCGCGTCGGGGCTTCCGAAGACTTCGTGGGCCAACTGGGCAGCGTGACCGCTCAGTTTTCCGAGAAGCGCGCCTGCGCGTCGTGGCCCATAGGCTTTCGCACCGCTGACGACGACGAGGTCGGCGTCGAGGACACCGGACATCTCGATCCGTCCGGCGGATTGGCTGGCGTCGACGAGATGCCGGACACCGTGATGCCGCGCCACTGCCGCCACTAAAGGGATGTCGGTAATCGTGCCGATCTCGTTGTTTGCGGACATCGTGCACAGCAGGTCGGCGCCCCGGCTAAGCGCCTGCTCGACGGCATCGATCCTTGGTGCGCCGTGTTCGTCGACCGCAATCATCGCGAGCGTTACGCGCCCGTCGCGTTCCGCTCGGCGGAGAGCACCAAGCAGGGCTGGGTGCTCGGTCTCGGTCGCTGCAATCCGTGCCGGCCGGCCAACGACACGCCCGATCACGTCCTCGACAGCGAGCCACAACGCGGCAGAGGCGCCAGGCGTGAAGGTGATCTCGCTGTCGTCGCAGCCGAGCGCGCTGATCAGCACCGAGGAAGCCTTGTCGATCGCCTTCTTAGCGTCTACACCGAGGGAGTGTTCCGAGCTGTGGGCATTCGCTGGGTTGTCGGTCATCGACGCGCGGTGGCGTTCCGCCACCCTCGGGTCGACTGGCGTGGCGGCCATATTGTCTAGATAGATTGTCAATTCGTCACCAGCTCCGGAACGCTTTGCGGATACGCTATACGACGAGGATTCAGAGGTCATCAGACAATTGCGTTCACCCGGCGCTTTCCGTCGATGGCATTGAAGAGGGCGGAAGCCAATGGATTCTCTGGACGAGGAGGTTTCGCCGGGGCCGACTCCCAAGGGGCGGAATCCGGACTGGTCTCGTGATGAGACCATCCTGCTAATGGACCCGTATCTGAACGCGCCGCGGGCCGAGAAGGCACACCCCGAGGTTATCGCCCTATCGGCAGTGCTTCGTACCATCGGTCGGCGCGACGGGCGCGCTGTGCTGCCGTCGTTCCGCAATCCCGCGGGCATAGCTATGCGCCTACGCAACTTCCCAAACAGGATCCGGAGACCCCGGCGGCCCGCAACGCGGGACTACGCAAGGGCGGGGCGATTGACCGCGTCGTCTGGGAGGAGTTCGTTGGCGACCGGGCGGGGCTCGAGGCCGAGGTCTCAAGGATCAGGCGCTCTGCCTCCAGCGGCAACTTGAGGCCGCCAGCACACAGCTCCCGCGGGCCGATGCCCGCATTCGGGGTGCGATCGGGGTTGATAGTGGACGGGGCCACCGGCGTCTATCTCCTCCTGATCGATGGGCTGCTTGAGACGCTCGCACCGTCAACCGCCATTCAAGACGGCTTCAGGCTTGTGAAGTTGGGGCGGACGATGGACCTCGAGCGCCGGATCGCTGAATTGTCTTCCGACCTGCCGCCGAGCTCGTTGATCAGATACATTCCTCTGGGAATGCGCATGTTTCCGAACGGCGGCGAGGCACACAGGTTCGAGCGCAGACTCCTCGACGTCTGCGACGCTGAAGGCTGGTCGCTTGGCGGGGAGTTCGCGTACGCGCCCCTTGATCAAATAAGGTCGGCGCTCGCGAATGAACGGCCGTAGCTCTCGGGCCAAAGGCAGCGAAGGGTTTTGCTGCACGCGCCTTGAAGCGCGGCTTAAGAGAAAGTCGCCATGCAGCAAGGGTCTCGCCGAGCGTCCGCTCTGGGCCGGAGCACGACGTTCCTGGGTGCCGCGCTCACTGGGGCGGCTCAGGGTGCAGGAGGATGTGGCCCGCCCCGCCCGGATTGTTCCGGGCGGGGCGGTGTCGCGGTCAGTCGCCGTTGCGGCGGGTGGTGGGGCGCGACCAGATGAGGGAGAAGGTCTCCTCGCCGCCCTCGATCACGGTGTCGTCGAAGAGGTTGGCGTAGATCGGCTGGGTGAAGCTCGGGTCGTCGAGCTTCAGGCTGAGGTAGTCGCGGCCCTCGGCCGAGCGCTTCGACCAGGCGGCGCCGATCTCGGCGCGGCCGACGAAGACGCGGTGCGAGGGGGCGTTGGCGGTGGGCTGGCTGTCCTCGGGGACGATGCGCACGCCCTTGGCCTGCACGCTCAGGGTGACGATCTCGCCGACGAATTCGGTGCCGGACTTCTTGAAGGTTCCGATGGTGGCCATGTCGATTTCCTCCTGGCTCTCCGAGCCCGCGCCCATCGCGGCCTCGATGGCGATCGTCAGGACCGGGACGATCCGCCGACGCAGCCCGTTCGGGCCCGCAGCGCCAGCGGAGGACGGCAAGGCCGGTCTTTCTTGTCCCGCGAGGAATGGCGGGGGACCCGCCAGGGGAAGAAATTCCGGACGCGCCGTTGCGGCCCAGGCGGTCGAGGCGTCAGCCGGTCCCGGTCAGATCAGCCACCTGAGAGGCCGCGCAGGATGCGGGAACGGACCCCGGAGGAGAAGCTCACAGGCCACATGGCAACCGCACAAGTCCCCGGCACCGGGCGTCGCGCGAAGACAGGCACCGGCGTGCAGGCGGCGGGTGGGGTTCTTCGTCCCGGTCAGCCATGATCCACCCAAACCTCTGGGACCACAGTTCGGGACCACGCAGATTTGGCGTTGATCGAAGCCGATTCGGCCCCTCGGGGCCGCGACCCTCTCAGCCTCGGGCGGGATGCCGATGCCGCCTTGCCGATCTGCCTACCGATCCGACACCTGATCGTGGTGCCGGGAGACCACCCACGCCTCCAGGCGCGGCCTGTTCCCCGCTGTCGGCGTCCCCCGCGAAGCCGCCCGCCTCGGGCCAGCCGGCGACGCGGGCGAAGGCCGTACCCCCGATGAACAGCGCGGCGAGGGCGGCGAGAACGAGGCCCGCGGCCTCGCCGGTACCACTGAGCGCGGAGAGGCCTTTGCTGGCATGGAAACCCGCGAGGCCTGCGGGGATGGCATAGACGAGACCGAGCGCAAGGCGGAGGGGCACGGAGCGCAGGCGCGCGAAGACGATCTCGCCGAGGATCGCCACCCCGCCCGCGACGGCGAGGCCGCCGAGGATCGCAGCGAGGATGCCCTGTTCGGTCGCGTGCAGCCAGAAGGCGGCAGAGAGGCCGAGCCAGAAGGGCAGCGCATAGACGGCGAGGGTGAACAGCAGCCAGCAGATGGCGCCGAGACCGAAGGCGGTGAGGAAGGCCGAGGCCAGCATGGGATGGCTCCTTTTGATTAAGGATCGCGCCGCCACCCCCTCCGATTGACGCGTGTTCAGCATAGCAGAAAGCGGCCCGCGCCGGGAGGGACCGGCGCGGGCGTCGGCGGCGTGTTGCCGCTGCGGATCAGGCCGGAGCAGGCTTCGCCCGGAAGTCGAAGAGCGGGATGCCGAGCGCGCGGGCCTTGTCGGCGAGGTTGTCGGTGATGCCGGAGCCGGGGAAGACGATCAGCCCGATCGGCAGCACCTCGAGGAGCTGGTCGTTGCGCCGGAAGGGGGCGGCCTTGCCGTGGCGCGTCCAGTCGGGCTTGAAGACGATCTGCGTCACGCCGCGATTGTCGGCCCAGGCAGCGGCGATGCGTTCGGCCCCGCGCGGGGCGCCGCCGTGCAGCAGCACCATGTCGGCATGCTTGGCGCGCACCCGGTCGAGCGCATCCCAGATCGCGGCATGGTCCGCGCAATCGGCCCCGCCAGTGAAGGCGATCTTCGGCCCCGCGGGCATGAGCGGCTGCAACTCGGTCCGGCGCCGGGCGGCGAGGTGGTCGCGGCTGTCGATCAGCGCGGCAGTCAGGCTGCGGTGGCGGACATGGCTGCCGCTGCGCGGGTGCCAGACCTGGCCGAGATGCGCCTCGAAGCCCTCGGCGGCCAGATCGCGCATCGCCTCCCAGGCGTTGCGCCGCTCGATCAGCGACAGACCCTCGGCGATCAGCGTCTCGAGTTCCACCGAGCGGATTTCCGATCCGTCCTGTTCCCGCTGCGACCGCCGCTGCGCCTGTTCGTTGGCGTCGAGGTCGCGCTCGACGCGGGTCGCCATGCGGTGGAAGAGGTTCACAGCCTGCCAGAGCGCATCCTCGAGGTCGGGCTCGAGGCGGGTGTCCGACAGCGTCGCGACCAGCGCGTCGAGGATGTCGGCGACGGCCCCGTGCAGGGTGTCGGGCTCGGGCAGCGGGCGCGGGTCGGGCTCGTCGGCAAAGGGGCGGTGGCCGTAAAGCTGAAGCTGCTCCAGCACGATGGCGGTGGTGGATCGGGTCTGGATCTCGGTCATGGTCGGGGTCTCCCCTGCTGTCTGACCCGCGCCTCTCGCGGGCCTTCCCGGGCGACGGGACAGCGGGGGCCGGACGGGCCTGCACCGCCGCGCATGCGGCGGCCGGAGCGTAGCGGAGGACGGCTTGCCGTTGCGGGCTTGCCCGGGCTCTGCTCCGTCTCGCCCCTCTCGGAAGGTCCGGAGGCGGGGGCTCTGACGGGGGAAGGTGACCGGGGCGCGTACGGTAGACCCGGGTCAGTCGCCGTGCTGCGTAAGGAGCGTGGCAGCATCCTCGGGCGCCAGCTGCGGGCGGAGATGCGCGCGCAGATCGAGCAGCCCGAACGCAACGAGGTCGTCGTTGAAATCGCCCAGACGCGGGAGCAGGCGGACCGCCTCGATCCCCTCGGCGGCGGCGCGGCTGGCGAGCGTGTCGGTCGCAGCAAGACCGGCGGCGTCCCGGTCGGCGGCGATGTAGAGGCGGCGCAGGGCCGCGGGCAGGATCAGGGCCGAGAGATGACTGGCCGAGAGCGCCGCGACGATGGGCAGGACCGGCAAGGCACGGCGGAGCGTGAGCATGGTCTCGAGGCCTTCGCCAGCGGCGAGCACATCCGTGGCCGTGCCGATGCGCACGCCGTGCCAAAGCAGGTGCCCCATCGCCTTGCGCGGCGGGATCACCGGGGCCTTGCCTGCGGTGTCCGGGTCTAACCACGTCCGGTGCAGGCCCGTCATTTGCCCGTCGAGATCGGTGATCTTCGCAAGCAACGCGGGCCAGCGTTGCGGTGGTGCATCCGGCGGGTCGTGCTCGCCGCGATGGAAGCACTCTGGGTGAAAGCGGAGCACGGAAAGCGCCCCGAGATCGGTGAGGCTGCGCGCGCCGAGGTAGCGTTCGGCGAGCGTACCCGTGATCGGCTGGCCCATGGCCCACAGGCGGCGTGCGGCCTGCACAGAGCCCGTGGGTGCAGGCGCAGCAAGCGTCGCGACTGGCACGGGGCGAGGAAGACTCAGGAAGCGCCGCGCCTCGTCCAGCGTGTCGCGCAGGGAGCCATGGCGCTGGTTGGCGGCGATCAGATCCAGCAGGTCTCCGAACGCCCCAGTGGCAGCATCGGTCCAGCGCCCCGCCGCCCCCGGCCCCGAGGTCGGCCCGGTCAGGCGGACATAGAGGCTGCGGCCTCGGCTGTTCTCGACATCGCCCGCGATCCAGTAGCGGCCCTGCCGCCGGCCATTGGGCAGGTAATGGCGGCAGACGGCCTCGGCATCTTCGGCGAGGCGGCGGGCCAGCATGGCGGCGGGGCTTTCCATCGGCGGCACCTCTGGTCGGACGGCACGAAAGAAGGGGGCTACCGTTTCCGGCAGCCCCCAGGTGTCCGGGATCGGAAAGGTCGGGGGTGAGCGTCGTATCGGCGAAGGTCTACGGACCAGCCTGCGACGGTAACTCCTTCCCGACCCCGGCGGATCACTCGGCTGCGGTGCGCGCGAAGTCTTCGCCGGTGACGGGCTCATCTTCACCCGTAGCCTCCGGATCGCACATGGCCGTTTCGCCGCCGTCCTGCGCCGATTGCGCTACGATGGTGTCGGGCGCGGGTTCGGACGGGTCGTCCCCTGCGTCGATCAGCTCGATCTCCGGGGCCTCGTCCGCCGGAACGGGCTTGGTCCGCAGCAGTTCCGGCAGCCAGCCGGTGCCCGCCAGCAGCTCCTCGGCCGCCGCCGCCATCTCGGGCTTCTTCAACCCGGCGATGCGGTCGGCCGCCTCGCTGCCCTTGGCCTCGCGCACCGCCTCGAGGATGCGCGCCTTGGTGATCCGGCCGAGATAGTTGGCGGCCGTGACTGCCCAGCCCGCACGCGCCATGTCGAGGCCGAGCACCTTGGCCAGCACCTCGCCATGCGCCAGCGCGCGGGGCCGACGGTGGTAGGGGTCGTGCACCGCGTTGACGGTCAGAGCGACGCAATGGGCGAAGAGCGCCGCGCGGCTGTCGGCGTCGAAACCCGCCAGCAGATCCCACAGTTCCTCGGGCGCCTTCGGCAGGCGCTGCGCCCAGGCCTCGTGCCGCGCCTCGACCGACTGCGCATAGGGCATGTCGGCGAGCCCCGGCGCCTGTGTGCCGAAAACTGCGCTGCGCGTTTCGATCTCGACGCAAGAGTCGAGCGCGTAGCGGTAGAAGAGCCGCAGCGCCATCGCGTGCAGGGCCGCGACCAGGGCCACCTCGGGGTCGCGGGCAAGCGCGTCGCGCAGGGCCAGCGTCCGATGCGCGGTCAGCTCGGAGATCAGCCGATCCGAGAGCGGGCGCTCGCCCTCGTCCTCCTCCTCGACGGGGGCGCCGTCGGCCTCGCCCGGATCCGCATGGGTCACCGCGTCACCAGTGGCAGCCTCGGCAGCCACCGCCTCGGGTTCCGGCTCGGGCGCCGGTTCGTCCTCGGGCCGGACATAGCCCCGCTCCACCCGCAGCCGGCCCGAGGGGTCGATGCTTACGAAGGCCCCGCCGCGGGCCTGCTCTTCGGGATCGAAGCGCAAGGGGCGCGCCTCGAGCGCCTCCAGCGCCGTCTCGATCTCGCCCAGCCGGATGTCGACGTCCTCGGGCAACTCGCCCGCATCGGCATGTTCGGCCTCGAGCGCGTCGTATTCCGCGCGAAGGGCGGCGTGGGCGGCCTCCTCGTCGGCGCTCATCGGCTCGGCCTCGCCGCGCAGCCGCCGCATCCCCCAGGTGTGGCCATAGGGAAAGTCGGGCGCCACCTCGACCCACTTCCAGCCCTCGGCCCGCACGGCGGCGGCCTCTTCGGCCAGCCGCTCGCCGACCATCAGGTCCAGCAGCCGCGCATCCTGCAGCCAGCCGCCGTCATCCTGCTGGAACAGGTCGCGCATGATCGCGCCGCCTGCCTCGACATAGTCGTCGAGGCCCACGAACTGCGCCCGCTTGTCCGACGCCCGCACCGCGCCTTCCGTCAGCATGCGCCGGATCTCGTGCGGGGCCTTCGTGTAGTGCCGCTGCAGCGCTTCCCAGACCTGCTCCTGGCGCGCGGGGTCCGGATTGACGGTGAAGGCCATCAGCTGGTCGAGCGTCATCGCCTCCTCGGCATAGGCCTCGAGCAGCACCGGCGAGACGGCGGCGAGCTTCAGCCGCTGCCGGACCACGCTGGCCGAGACGAAGAAGGCCGCGGCGATCTCCTCCTCGCTGCGGCCCTTGTCGCGCATCGCCTGGAAGGCCCGGAACTGGTCGAGCGGGTGCAGCGGCGCGCGCTGGACGTTCTCGGCAAGGCTGTCCTCTTCGGCCAGCCCGTCGGTGCGCACGATGCAGGGTACAGGTGCATTCCGGGCGAGGCGCTTCTGCTGCACGAGCAGCTCCAGCGCCCGGTAGCGCCGCCCACCAGCCGGGATCTCGAACATTCCGGTCTCGGCGCCGGTCTCGTCCAACACCGGCCGGACGGTGAGCGAGGCCAACAGCGTGCGCCGCGCGATGTCCTCGGCCAGCTCCTCGATCGAGACGCCGGCCTTCACATGCCGGACGTTGGACTGGCTGAGCCGCAGCTTGTCGAAGGGGATGTCGCGCGAGGCGCTGAGGGTGATCTTCGGGTGCGTCTGGGTCTTCCGGGCCATCGGGGTTCTCCGCGACGGGCCGGCCGGGGGCCACTCCCCCGACCTCCGAACCCGTCACGAAGGACACGGCCTCCTCTGGCTCTGGAGGGGCGGCGTGCCGAATGTCTGCTCCGCAGCATCCCTTGTGCGGGACAAGCCCGCCCTCGCATCGATGGAGAGGGTCTGCTCTCATACGCAGCCGAGGTTTTCCTTGACCTCAACCGCGCTTGACGTGCCACAAGGAGGCTGAGAGCTGTTTCGGAGGGCAGGATGGCATTCGAGATCCAAACGCTGGTGCCGGAGTTTTGGTGTTCGAACTTCGACGTTTCGATGGAGTTCTACACCGCGGTTCTCGGGTTCGAGATCGCCCAGCGTAGGGGGAATGATCCTCATGCCTATCTGACGCTCCATGGAGCACAAATCATGATTGCTCACTGGCATCTGGATGGAAAATGGGCGCCGTGGCTGCCGCAGGAAATGGCCCAGCCCTACGGGCGAGGGGTCAACTTTCAATTCATGGTTCCTGATGTTGACAGAATGTACGAAGGGGTCTTGGCATGCGGCGCAATGCCGCTCCTGGCAATCTATGATATGGATATCTGGAAGACTGACTGCATGGACACTCGGCGTCAGTTTATGATTGCGGACCCGGATGGCTATGTTTTGCGCTTCGCTCAGAGCCTTCGAACCCGTCCCGTGGATGATTCAGACCTTAAGAAGCTGGACAAGCAATACCGCACTTAAAGCCAGATTGGGATGCAGGCGTCGCGCTGTCGATGGCGCGAAATCGAATTCCGCCAATCGACGCAATGCCGAATGACGTCAATCTGGACTCTAAGGGGACCTTGATGCTGCGTTAAGGAGGAGGTGGCTGCCGCGGCAACCACCTCCGCAATGGTGCGACTAAGCCACCCTGTCCAGCAGCACCTTCGCCTTTCCCTCCATTGCCAGCCTTGCATCCTGCTGCGGCTTCGACCGGGCGACCGCGGTGATCCCCTGCACGAAGTCGAAGACGCTCTCGGGCGGGTGGCCTTCCTCGGCCAGCACGGTCTCGACGATCCGGGCGCTCTCGGCGCGGGAGAACCCGTGCTTGCGCAGGAAGTCGTGCCGGTCCTCATCGCTCCGCGCCACCACCTTCTCCCGCGCGGCGCGGATGCCCTCGATGAAGGGCGCAGGCGAGGACTCGGCGAAGCGGGTCAGCGCCGGGGCGGCCTCATGCGCAAAGCGGGAGGCGGCGTATTTCGAGTGCCGGATCGTGATCTCCTGGAAGTCCTCGACGCCCCACAGGTTGCGGTTCTGGCAGACCGCGCGCAGGTAGAAGCTGGCGATGCCGAGCGTCTTGGCCCCCACCTCGGAGTTCCAGCAGTAGAACCCCCGGAAGTAGAGGTCGGGCGCGCCGTCGGGCAGGCGACCCGCCTCGATCGGGTTCAGGTCGTCGACGAGGAACAGGAATACGTCGCGGTCCGAGGCGTAGAGGGTCGTCGTGTCGCGCGTGATGTCGACCTGCGGGTTGTAGATACCGGTCGACCAGTCCAGCACGCCCGGCACCTTCCAGCGCGTGTCGCCGGTGCCGTTCCCGGCGATGCGGCGGACGGCCGAGACCAGTTCATGGTCGTAGATGCGGCCATAGTCGGGGCCGGTGACGGCGCGCAGCTCGGTGCGGCCATCCTCGGTCTCGAGCGTCTTGATCTGCTCGGCCCGGTGGTTGGTCAGGCCGTACTGGAGGTTGATGCCCGCGAGCGGCGCGGGCAACTGGCGCAGATAGGCCGCGGGTGCCCCGACCAGGCTGGCCAGCTGCCCGAAGCTCCAGTGCGTCGGCGCGACGGGTGCATCCGTGCCGGGCAGCACCAGCGCCAGCCGCTCGGGGTTGTCACGGCTCGCCTCGACCCGGATCGCGGCGCTCTCCACGGTGCGGGTGCGGCTGCGCTCGGCCCGCGCCTTGACCGATGCGAAGAGGTCGTCGAGCGACAGAAACCGCTCGTCATCGGGCCGGTTGAACCATTCCGACGAGACCCGCCCCACACGCTCGCCGCGCGACACATCCACCTTGTAACCGCCGGTCACGTCGCGGCCACCATCCAGAACCTGCACATCCATCGGTCATCTCCCGAGACGGGCGACGCAGGGCCTCTCCCTCGCCTCCAAACCCGTCACGGGACCCGGCGCAGCCACTGACTCTGACCGGGTGCGCCGACGGCCGCCTGTCACTGCGTGACGATCCAGCGCGAACGACTCCGCCCCGGCGCGGCGCGCCCGGGCGGGACGGGCCAAGGGCGCCGAGAGCACGCATTGCGACCGCCCTGGCCCGGCCGCAGGCTGTCGGCGACGCAAGCACCGGGACCACGGATGGCCAAGGGCGAGACAAGGGAAACGGAGGAGGATCGGCGGGACACTGCCGCGCCGGTGCCTTTCGTCTCCCCAAGCCCGCCCGATCCGCGTATGATGGCTTTGGTGCGTTTGCTGGCCCGCAGAGCCGCCCGGGACTGGTATCGCGCCCAGATGCAGGATGGCGGCAAGGGGCAGCCCTGAGGGCTGCGGGGACCGGCCATGCGCGTTGCGATCTATGCCCGCTATTCCTCGGACAACCAGCGCGAGGCCTCGATCGCCGACCAGCTGCGCATCTGCCGCCTGCGGGCCGAACAGGAAGGCTGGCAGATCGTCGAGGAGTACACCGACCACGCGATCTCGGGCGCCTCGCTCCTGCGCCCCGGCATCCAGGCGCTGATGAGCGATGCCGGGCGCGGCCGGTTCGATGTGATCTGCGCCGAGGCGATGGACCGGCTGTCGCGCGACCAGGAGGATATCGCGGGCTTCTTCAAGCGGATGGCCTTCGCCGGGGTGAAGATCGTGACGCTGTCCGAGGGCGAAGTCACGCATCTGCACATTGGTCTCAAGGGCACGATGAACGCGCTGTTCCTGAAGGACCTCGCCGACAAGACCCGGCGCGGGCAGCGCGGACGGGTGGAGATGGGAAGGTCGGGCGGCGGGAACTGCTACGGCTATGACGTGGTCCGCCGGATCGATGCCGCGGGCGAGCCGGAGCGCGGCGAGCGTTCCATCGACCCGGTGGAGGCCGAGGTGATCCGGCGCATCTTCCGCGACTATGCCGCCGGCAAGTCACCGAAGCGGATCGCGACCGAGCTCAATGCCGAAGGGATTTCCGCGCCGACCGGCGGGGAGTGGGGTTTCAGCACCATCAACGGCAACGCCAAGCGCGGCACCGGCATCCTCAACAATGAACTCTACATCGGACGGCTGGTCTGGAACCGCCAGCGCTTCGTGAAGGACCCGGATACAGGCAAGCGGCAGGCGCGCCCGAACCCGCCGGAGGACTGGGTGACCCAGGAGGTGCCGGAGTTGCGCATCGTCGATGAGGACCTCTGGCAGGCGGCGAAGGCGCGCCAGGCCGGGCTCAAGCGACCGCATGGAGCGGGCACGGAGAACAGCTTCCGCGACCGTCGTCGGCCGAAGTACCTGCTGTCGGGGCTGACGCGCTGCGGCGTCTGCGGCGGCGGCTATTCGATGATCTCGGCCACCCATGTCGGCTGCTCGACGGCGCGCAACAAGGGCACCTGTTCGAACCGCCAGAGCATCCGTCGCGAGGAACTGGAGGAGCGCGTGCTGGGCGCCATGCGCCGCCACCTGATGGACCCGGCGATGTTCCGGGAGTTCTGCGAGGAGTTCACCCGCGAGGTGAACCGACAGAGGATCGAGGGACGCGCCACGCTCGAAGCCGCGCAGGCCGAGATCCGGCGGATCGACCGGGAACTCGACACGCTGGTCGACATGATCCTTGAGCATGGCAAGGGCGACGCTGCGAACCGGCTGCATCAGAAGATGCTCAAGCTGGAAGCCCGGCAAAAGGACCTGCAGGCTGCCTTGTCCGGTGCCGACGAACCTCCGCCGCTGCTGCATCCCGAGATGGCGCAACACTACCGGCGCCAGGTAGGTGAACTGTGCGACGCGCTGCGCGAGGAGACCGAGGCGCAGCGGATGGAGGCGGTCGAGATCCTGCGGGGGCTCATCAGGGACGTGGTGCTGACGCCGACGGGCGACGACCTGGCGATCGACCTGCGCGGGGACCTTGCCGGGATCCTTGCCGTGGCCGCGGGTGCCGTGTCGGGCGGCGGCGTGCACGAACGCAGAAAGCCGCCCTTGGGGGCGGCTTTGTCTGTGGATCTGGTTCAGCAAGTTGAGATGGTTGCGGGGGCAGGCTTCCACCTTTGTCCTAACTTCCCCCGGTCTGTGCCGGT
>CALMSR010000054.1 GCA_937872465.1 uncultured Paracoccaceae bacterium | reverse complement strand
GTCCTTGTCCTGCCTCTACGGACGAACGAGACCCGATCTCACGGCGGGTTCGAAAAAATTTGGTCCGGGCTCGGGGGGGCGGGGGGCCCCCCCCCCCCCCCGCCGGCCCGACACAGGACCTGACCCTGAACGGCAGATCGGCAGAACCCCGGCCGATACGATAGGCCGGGCCGCTCTCCGCCTGCGAAGTCCGAAGAAGGTCGAAACTCATACAACACACCCCTGACGCGTTCATCGCAACCGGAGGAGCCGAATGCGATTAACCATGACAACGCACGTCCGAGACGATTATTCCCCCCGCATAGGAATTTTTTCGCCTATGCAAGCATCGCAGCATTTTCCGTATTGACAAGCGGAATCTCACCCGCCGGCGACGGCTTTCCGCACCCAGCGCGCATCCTCCTGCGCCCAGTAGACCGCCGTCAGTCCCGCCGCCGCGACCTCGCGCCAGACCGCGCGGGCCGCCTCGACCGCCGCCGCATCGCCGCCGTCGAAAAGCAGGCAGACGCGAAAGAAGCTGGACATCTCCGCCACCGTCGCCCTCGCCCCCTCCACCAGCATCAGCACCTCGGCCGCATTGGCGTTCTCCGCGCCGAGCGTCAGCAGCACCGGCTGGCGGTCGGGATCCGCCGCGCTGGCCGGGCCGTGCGGCAGGAAGGAATCGTCGCGATAGGCCCAGAGCGCGCGATCGAGCGCGGCGAGCCCCTCCTGCGTGCCGCAGCGCAGCAGGACCCGCCAGCCCCGCGCCAGGGATTTCTCGAGCAGGTCCGGCAGGGTTCGGTCGAGCGGCGTCGCGGTCAGGTGGTAGAAGAGGACCTCGGCCAACCGGATCAGCCCTCGAAACGGTCCCGGATCAGGCGGTCGAGCGCGCGCACGCCCCAGCCGGTCGCCCCCCGGGGCGCGAGCTCCGAATCCTTGCCCAGGCTCGCCACGCCCGCGATGTCGAGATGCATCCAGGGCAGCCCGTCCTTCACGAAGCGCTGGAGGAACTGCGCCGCGGTCACCGCCCCGGCGGGGCGCCCCCCGACATTGGCCATGTCCGCGATCCGGCTCTTGAGCAGCTTGTCGTAGGCCGGCGCCAGCGGCATGCGCCAGGCGCCCTCGCCCTCCGCCCCGGCCGCGGCGAGGAACGCCGTGGCGAGCGCATCGTCGTTGGAGAAGACCCCCGCCTTCTCGTGGCCGAGCGCGATGACGATCGCCCCGGTCAGGGTCGCGAGATCGACGATCGCCCGCGGCTCGAAGCGCTGCTGCGCGTACCAGAGCACATCGGCCAGCACCAGGCGCCCCTCGGCATCGGTGTTGATCACCTCGACGGTATCGCCCTTCATGGAGCGCACCACGTCGCCGGGCCGCTGCGCCCGCCCGTCGAGCATGTTCTCCACCAGCCCCACGAGCCCGACCACGTTGGCGGGAGCCTTGCGCAGCGCCAGCGTCTTCATCACGCCCGCCACGACCCCGGCGCCGCCCATGTCCATGGTCATCTCTTCCATGCCCTGCGCGGGCTTGATCGAGACGCCGCCGCTATCGAAGACCACGCCCTTCCCGACGAGCGCCAGCGGCGCGGCATCGCCGCCGCCGCGCCATTGCATGACCACGACCTTCGACGGGCTCTCGGAACCCATGCCCACCGCCAGCAGGGTGCGCATGCCCAGGCGTTCCAGCGCGTCCTCCTCCAGCACCTCCACGGAGAGGCCGAGCTCGGCGAGGGCCGAAAGCCTTTCGGCGAATTCGACCGTGCCGAGCACGTTCGCCGGCTCGTTCGTCAGATCCCGGGTGAAGAAGACGCCCGCGATCTGGGCCGCCAGCGGCGCGAATTCCGCCTCCGCCTTCGCCGCGTCCCGCACCACCACCGTCACGCTCCGATTGGGAGGGGCGGCCTCGGGGTCCGGCGAGCGGTGTTCGGTGAAATCATAGGCGCGCAGGAGGAGGCCGAGCACCAGCTCGGCAGTCTTCGCCTGCGCCGCCGCGAGCACCGTCAGCGGAGCCGAGCCGTTGAAGCCCGCGATCGCGGCGCCGGCGCGCCGCGCATCCTCCGCGCTCGGCCGCCGCGCCAGCTTGACCACCTGCACCGCCTCGGCCGCGAGCCCCGCCGGAAAGGCGATGACATGGCCGCTGCCCGGCTTGGCCTTCCCGAAGGCCTCGCCCGCCACCAGCCGGCCGAGCGCGCCCCGCGACAGCCGGTCCAGCCGCCGGGCCATGGCATCCATCGCGCCGTCGGGCGCGACGAGCACCGCGATCCTGCCCTCCAGGGCCGCAAGCCCGGCCGCGTCCATTTCGGTGAAGACGGTTTTGAGTGGCGCTGTCACGGACATCTCCATTAGGCTTGCCGGATGCCGACGAGGCCTAGCGCCTTTCCGGTCGCTTGGCCATACGGGCCGGGGCCATCGGCACGAAGGGCGCGCGTGAACAGACTGGATCGCTATATCCTGAGGCAGCTGGCGGGGGCCTTCGGCTTCTTCGTGCTGGTCTTCACGGGCGTCGTCTGGCTGACCCAGGCGGTGCGGCTGATCGATACCGTCATCGCCAGCGGCCAGAGCGCGCGCGTCTTCATCGAATTCTCGGCGCTGGTCCTGCCCCAGGTCCTCGTGATCGTGCTGCCGCTCTCGGGCATGGGGGCGGCGCTCTACGCGCTCAACAAGCTCTACACCGATTCCGAGCTGATCGTGATGATGACCTCGGGGCTCGGGCCTCTGGGACTGCTTCGCCCCACCGCGATCTTCGGCGCCGCGATCGCCGCCACGCTCGCGCTCGTCATGATCGTCATCCTGCCGGTGGCCGGGCGCACGCTGGCCGACCGCAGCCAGGCGATCCGCTCCGACCTCGCCAATGCCCTGATCGTCGAGCGGCAGTTCATCCATCCGCTGACCGGGCTGACGCTCTTCATCGACGACACGAGCCGCGCGGGCGAGATGGCGGGCGTCTTCCTCAACGACCAGCGCGACCCGGAGCGGATCGTCACCTATTCGGCCGAGCGCGCCATGCTCCTGCGCGAGGGCGACGAGGCGCGGCTCGTCATGGTGGACGGCATCGCCCTGACCCCCGACGGCAGCGGGCGCAACCTCAATTCCGTGCGGTTCGAGCAATTCGTCTTCGACCTCAGCGAACTGGTGCGGGCCGAGATGACCCGCATCCCCCGGCCTTCCGAATACGCCGTGACCGACCTGCTGGCACCGACCGAGGCGATGCTGGCATCGGGCAGGCACAGCCGCGGCGATTTCGTCTCGGAGGGCCATTACAAGCTGACCATGCCGCTGCTCGCGATGCTCTATCCGATGATCGCGCTGGTGACGCTGCTCGCCGGCGGCTACCGGCGCAGCGGCTTCGGGCGCCGCGTCATCGTGGCGATCGCCGTCGCCGCCACGATCCAGGTGCTGCTCTTCCTGCTCCGCGAGCGCGTGCAGGCCAGCCCCGGGCAATGGCCGCTGATGTACATCCCCCATGCGCTCGGGATCGCCTATATCGCCGCGCTCCTGCGCTGGCTGAGCCGCAGCCGGCGCAGATTGTGGCGGGCCGCCACGCCATGACGCTCTGGCGCTACATCCTGCGCGGGTTCCTGCGGGCGGTCCTGATCGTCTTCGCGGTCATCGCCTTCATCCTGTCGCTCTTCGCCTTCGTGGAGAACCTGCGGCGCTTCGGGGAAACCGATGCCTCGACCGGCAACATCGTGAGCATCACGCTCCTCCAGGCGCCGGAGGCGCTCTACCAGGTCTTTCCGCTGGTGCTCATGCTGGCGAGCCTCCTGACCTTCCTGCGCTTCGCGCGCACAAGCGAGCTCGTGGTGATCCGTGCCGCCGGCGTGTCCGCCCTGCGCCTGATCGCGATCCCGGTGCTCGCCTCGCTGGTCCTCGGCGTGGTCTTCGTGGGCGTGGTCAATCCCTTCGTCGCCGCCTCGATCAAGCGCGGCCTCGCGCTCGGCGACGAATTCCGCCACGTGGACGCCTCGATGCTCTCCTTCTCCAGCGACGGCATCTGGCTTCGCCAGGCCGACACCCAGGGCGAGACCGGCCAGACCGTGATCCAGGCGGAGCGCGGCAATGCCGACGGCTCGGTCCTGAGCCAGGTCCGGCTCTACCGCTTCGACCCGGCCGGCACGCTCTATGCGCGCATCGACGCGCCGACCGCGCGGCTGGGCGCCCGGGCCTGGATCCTCGAGGACGCCACGGTCTGGGTCGCGACCGAGGACGGGAGGTTCGACCGCATCGCGTCCGGGGACCGGATCGAACTGCCGACGGAGCTGACGAGCGAGCAGATCCTCGAGAGCTTCTCGCGGCCCGAGATGGTCGGCTTCTGGGCGCTCGGCGCCTTCATCTCGCAGATGGAGGATTCGGGCTTCTCCGGCCAGCGCCACCGGCTCTTCCTCCAGAGCGAGCTCGCCAAGCCTGCGCTCTTCGCCGCGATGGTGCTGATCGGCTCGGCCTTCGCGCTCCGGCCGACCCGCTTCGGGCAGACCGGCGTGATGATCCTGCTCGCGATCCTCGCGGGCTTCTCGCTCTACTTCCTCAAGGACTTCTCCGAGACGCTCGGGGCCCAGGGCCAGATCCCGCTGATCGTCGCCGCCTGGACGCCGCCGGTCGCGGCGATCCTGCTCGCCTTGGGCTTGCTGTTGCACCTCGAAGACGGATAACACGAGAGCGGCAGAAAGCGGGAAGGGCCCTTGGCGCGTCTGGGACGATCTTCGGTGCTCGGACTGGCGCTTCTCGGCCTCCTGTGGGTGCCGCCTTCCGCGCGCCTGCTCGCCCAATCCGCACCGGCCAGCCTCGTCGCGGACCGGATCGACTACGATGCCGAGACCGAGACGCTGACCGCATCGGGCGCGGTCGAGATCCTCTACGAGGGGCGCGTCCTGCACGCCGCCGGCATCGTCTACGACGCGCGGAACGAGGAGATCCGCGCCCAGGGGCCGATCACCCTCGCCGATCCCTCGGGCAGCGTGATCCTGGCCGATTCCGGCGCGCTCTCGTCGGACCTGCGCACCGGGCTGGTGCAGGGGGCGCGGCTCCTGATCGCCGACCAGCTCCAGATGGCGGCCTCGGAGATCGGCCGCAAGGACGGGCGCTTCACCTCGCTCTACCAGACCGTCGCGAGCTCCTGCACGATCTGCGAGGGCGATGCCACGCCGGTCTGGGCATTGCGCGCGGCCCGGGTGACGCTCGACGACCTCGAGCAAAGGATCTATTTCGAGGACGCCACCGTCGAGGTGCTCGGCCTGCCGGTCGGCTACCTGCCGCGCATGAGCATTCCCGACCCCAGGGTGCGCCGGGCCAGCGGCTTCCTCCTGCCGGGCTTCAGCCAGTCCGACATCTACGGCTTCGGCTTCAAGCTGCCCTATTACCGGGTGCTCGGCCCCTCCGCCGACGCCACCGTGACCCCCTTCCTGACGAGCAAGGGCGCCCAGATCATCGAGGGGGAATATCGGCGCCGCTTCGCCAGCGGCGGCTTCGATCTCGCCGGCGTGCTCGCGGTCACCAGCGGCCTCGACAGCGGCGCCGGCCGCGGCGCCCTCACCGCCACCGGCGATTTTGCGCTCTTCTCGGGCTTCATCGCGGATTTCGACATCAACCTGGTCAGCGACCAGAGCTTCCTGCTGCAATACGACTATTCCGACGCGGACCGGCTCACCAGCGAGGCGCGGATGCTGCGGACGCGCGAGAACGATTTCATGCAGCTCGGGATGATCGGCTTCCAGAGCCTGCGGGAGGACGAGGACACCGAGAACATTCCCTTCATCCTGCCCGACTTCACCTACCGGCAGCTGGTGGAGATGCCCGGCATCGGCGGGCGGCTCGGGCTCGATCTCGACACGCTCGGCGTCTGGCGGCAGACCGGCGTCAACATGTTCCGCGCCGGCGGCGGCGCCGACTGGCGGCGGGACTGGACCCTCGCCCACGGCCTCCTCGTCAATGCGGTCGCGGCGACCGAATTCGACTTCTACCGCGTCTGGGACGATCCCGCGACGCCGGAGCGGGTGATCGGGCGCGCGACGCCGATCGTCTCGACCGAATTGCGCTGGCCGCTCCTGCGCACGACCGGCCGCGCGGACCATGTCGTCGAGCCCATGGCGCAGATCGTCTATTCCGACATCATCGGCGAGACCGACAACCCCAACGAGGACAGCCAGCTGCCGGAATTCGACACGACCAACCTCTTCGTGCTCAACCGGTATCCGGGCCGCGACCGCTACGAGACCGGGCTGCGCGCGAACCTCGGGATCAGCTACACGCGCTACGATCCGTCGGGCTGGTCGCTCGGCCTGACCGCCGGGCGGGTGCTGCGGGCCGACGGCGACACGTCGTTTCCCGAGGATTCGGGACTGGACGGGCGCTGGTCCGACTACGTCGCCTCGGCCGCCCTCACCACCGCCTGGGGGCTGACGCTCTCGGACCAGGCGCTCTTCGGCGACGATTTCCTCTTCCGCCGCAACGAGTTCGCCGTGGTCTACGACGGCGACCGGGCCGATTTCGCCGCCTCCTACGTCTATTTCGCCGAGGACGATTCCAACGAGGTCCTCGGGCCGCAGCCGGAAACGAACGAGTTTTCCATCGATGCCCGCTACCGGGTCCATCCCAACTGGGAGGTGCGCGGCCTCTGGCGCTACGACATCGCGAGCGACAGCAACCTGCGCGCCGGCGCCGGCATCACCTATGGCACGCAATGCGCGGAATTCGACCTTTCCGTCTCGCGCCGCTTCACGTCATCGGATAACGTGCCGCCCTCGACGTCTATCGGATTCAACGTGAGCCTCGCCGGGCTGGGGGATTCGGAAGACCGGTCATGGCCGGCCCGGGTCTGTCTCGGGTAGGCAAGCGGAGACGGGAGCGGATCGATGCGCGGGATGATCATTCTTCTGGCGTTCCTGTGCACGGCCACGGCCGGCGGGCCGGCCCTCGCCGCCAATCCCTATGCCGCGGCCTATACCGTCAACAACGGCGTCATCACCTTCTACGACATCGAGCAGCGGATGATGTTCCTCGAGGCGCTGGGCGCGCCGGGGGACGTGCGCGCGCTCGCCATTAAGCAGCTGACCGAGGACAGGCTGAAGATCCAGGCGGCGGAATCCCTCGGGATCGAGCTGCCGGAAGGCGCCATCGAGGCCGGCAAGGAGGAATTCGCCACCGGCCGCGGGCTGACTGTCGAGGACGTCGACCGGGTGCTGGAATCGCGCGGCATCGACCAGCAGACCATGGACGATTTCGTCGAGGCGGGCATCTCCTGGCGCGAGGTGGTCGGCACGCAGTTCCGCGCCCGCGCATCCCCCACCGAGGAGGATATCGACGCGGCCCTGGAATTCTCGGCCACCGCGCCGGTCGAGGTCGTGCAGCTCGCCGAGATCGCCATCCCCTTCGCCGAGCGCGGCGAACCCGAGACCCTGGCGCTCGCCGACCGCATCTATGCCGACCTCGCCCGCGGCGCGAATTTCGCGGAAATGGCGCGCCGCTACAGCCGCAGCTCCTCCGCCGAGCGGGACGGGCTGATCGAGCCGATCCCCGCCGCCCAGCTGCCGGCGGCGATGCGCTCGCAGATCCTCCTGATGCGCCCGGGACAGGTCACGCCGCCGATGCCGATCTCGGGCGGGGTCGCGATCCTGAAGCTGGTCTCGGTGCGCCAGGAAGCGCCGCCGCCGAGCGAGCAGACCGAGGAGGAACGCCGCGAGGCCCTCCGAGCCAAGCTCTTCAACGACCGGATCACCGCCTTCGGCCAGGGCTACCTCCAGGAACTCGTCTCCGACGCGCTCATCATCGAGCGATGAGCGGCAGCGTCGCGCTCACCCTCGGCGATCCCGCCGGCATCGGCGGCGAGATCGCGCTCAAGGCATGGGCGACGCTCGCGGGCGAGATCCCCTTCTTCCTCATCGGCGATGCCGGCCAGATGGCGGATCTCGCGGGCGGTCTCGGCCTTCCCCTGCGACGGATCGCGGCCCCCGCGGAGGCCGCCGCCGCCCTGCCCCACGGGCTGCCCGTCCTGCACCATCCCCTGCCCCGCCGCGGGGCGCCGGGCCGCCCGGAGCCCGAGAACGCCGCCGCGGTGGTCGAGATCATCGCGCGGGGTGCCGCCCTCGCGCGCGGGGGCGCGGCGCTCGCGCTCTGCACCAATCCGATCAACAAGAAGGCCCTGAAGGAGGGCGCGGGCTTCGCCTTCCCGGGCCATACCGAATTCCTCGCCGCGCTCGCCGGCGCGCCGCTGGCGGTGATGATGCTCGCCGCACCGGCCCTGCGCGTGGTCCCGGTCACCATCCACATCCCGCTCCGCGACGTGCCCGACGCGCTCGGCCCGGATCTGCTCGCGGCGACGCTGCGGATCACCCATGAGGCGCTCAGGCGGGATTTCGGCCTGCCGGCGCCGCGGATCGCGGTCGCGGGCCTCAATCCGCACGCCGGCGAGGGCGGCGCGATGGGGGAGGAGGAGGCGCGCGTGATCGCCCCGGTGCTCGACCGGCTCCGCGGCGACGGCCTCCGGATCACCGGCCCGCATTCCGCGGATACGCTCTTTCATGCCGCCGCGCGCGCCGGCTACGACGTGGCGGTCTGCATGTACCACGACCAGGCGCTCATCCCGCTCAAGACGCTGGATTTCGACGGCGGCGTCAACGTCACCCTCGGGCTCGATTTCGTGCGCACCTCCCCCGATCACGGCACCGCCTACGACATCGCCGGCCAGGGGCGCGCCAGCCCGTCGAGCCTGATCGCGGCCCTGCGCATGGCCCGGGACCTCGGGCTTCGACGGGCGGGGCGGCGGTGAGCCCGGCCCCGGACGGCCTGCCGCCGCTCCGCGAGGTCATCGCCGCCCATGGGCTCAGCGCGCGCAAGGCGCTGGGCCAGAACTTCCTGATGGACCTCAACCTGACCGGACGGATCGCGCGCCGCGCCGGCGACCTGCGGCGCTGCGACGTGCTGGAGATCGGCCCCGGCCCGGGCGGCCTGACCCGCGCGTTGCTCTGCGAAGGCGCGCGCCAGGTCGTCGCCATCGAGCGCGACGCCCGCTGCCTGCCGGCGCTGGCGGAGATCGCCGCGGCCTTTCCCGGGCGGCTGACGGTGCTCGAAGGCGACGCGCTGCGCATCGACCCGGCGGCGCATCTGCAGCCGCCCATCCGCGTGGTGGCGAACCTGCCCTACAATGTCGGCACCGAGCTTCTCGTGCGCTGGCTCACCCCGGAGCACTGGCCGCCGTTCTGGTCGAGCCTGACGCTGATGTTCCAGAAGGAGGTCGCCGAGCGCATCGTCGCCGCGCCGGGGTCCAAGGCCTATGGCCGGCTGTCGGTGCTCGCGCAATGGCGCGCCTCCCCGCGGATCGCCTTCGAGATCCCGCCCCGCGCCTTCACGCCGCCGCCGAAGGTGACGAGCGCGGTCGTCCATATGGACCGCCTCGAGGCGCCGCGCTTCGAGGCCGATCCCGCAACGCTCTCGCGCGTGGTCGCCCTCGCCTTCGGCCAGCGCCGCAAGATGCTGCGCGCGAGCCTGCGATCGCTCGGCCCGGACATCGAGACGCGCCTCGCGGAGGCCGGGATTGCCCCGACCGAACGCGCCGAACGGCTCTCCATCGAGGATTTCTGCCGGCTCAGCCGGCGCATCGACGAAGGATAGGCACACCGCCCCTGCCGGCGACGGCCGCCCCCCCGGCTCACTCCGAAGGCGCCGGCCCCTCGCTCTCCTCGGCCTTGGCGCGGCGGCGCGTCCGCGGCCGGCGCGCTGGAGCTGCCGGAGGCTCTGGGGCTTCCGCAGCGACCGCGGCCGGATGCCCCGATCCGTTGAGCTCCGGCGCGGCAGGCTGGGGCGCCGACGCCTTCTGGGGCTCGCTGCGGCCCTCCGGCGTCTCGATCAGCCCACCGTCCGCCTCGCGCTCGTCGTCGGCATCGAAGGTCGCCATGCCCGAAGCCGAGCCGGAAGAGGCCGCGGGCTGTGCCCGGGGCCGGTCCTCGAAGGGCTCCAGACGCTGGTCGATCCTCCGGCCGCCCTCCTCGGCGCGGGCCTCGCCGTTGCGCTGGTCCTCGCCGCGCGAACCTTCCTCGCGCTCCTGGGCGGAGCGCTGCTCCATCTGCTGGCGCAATGCCTCGCCGAGCATGCGGCTGTAATGCTCGGAATGCTGCAGGAAGCTCTCCGCCGCCACCCGGTCGCCCGAGACCTGCGCGTCGCGCGCCAGCGCCTGGTACTTGTCGATGATCTGCTGCGGCGTGCCGCGCACCTTGCCGTCGGGCCCTGCGCTCTCGAAGACGCGGTTGACGATGTTGCCCATGCTGCGGCGCTGGTTGCTGTGGCCGCCGCCTGACTTGTTTCTGGAACGTTGCTTGTTCGATGGTCTCATGCCGAGGGGTTTCCGCCATTTCTCTTGGCTTTGCCGGGATCGAGGGAAGCGGCGTCACCGCGCCCGACCGTCATCCCGAAGCGTCTGTGCACTTGTCGGACCCGCCATGCGAGGCAATTGGAAAAATCGAACGCATCTGGCTGGATCACGGGGAGTCTATAACCTCGCCCCGGGAAAAGACAAGCGCAAATCCCGGCGCATGAAGCACTTATCTGGCCAGGACCTCGATCACGCGGTCGCGCCCGTCGAGATCGCGGCGAATCGCGATGGTGCCGAACCCCGCCGCGCGCAGGATCGCCGCCACGCCCTCGCCCTGGTCGGCACCGATCTCGAAGAGCGCGCGCCCCCCGGGCGCAAGCGCGGCGCCGAGCCCCGCGGCGATGCTGCGGTAGCTCTCGAGCCCGGTGGGACCGGGCGAGAGCGCCAGCGCCGGCTCCCAGTCCCGCACCTCCGGGGCGAGCCGGGCGAGCTCGGCCTGCGCGATGTAGGGCGGATTGCTCACCACCAGATCGTATCGCCCCGCGAGGCCCTCCAGCCAGTCCGCGCGCCGGAACTCCGCCCGGCCCGACACCCCATGCGCGGCGGCATTCGCGGCCGCGACTTCCAGCGCCCTTTCGCTGACATCGGTGCCCGTGCCGGTGGCGCCGGGCCATTCGGCGAGCAGCGTCACCAGGATCGCCCCGCTTCCGGTGCCGAGATCGAGGACGCGCGCGGGCGGGCGGCCCGCCAGCGCCGCCTCGATCAGGGTCTCGGTTTCCGGGCGCGGGTCGAGCACCTCCGAGGTGACGCGGAACCGGCGCCCCCAGAACAGCCGATGGCCGAGGATCTGCGCCATGGGGCGAAACCGCCGCCGCTCGGCGAGGAGCCCTGCCAGCCGCTCCTGCGCCGGCCCGGGCATGTCCTCGCGCAGGGCCAGCGTCACCCGGTCCGGCGCGATCCCGAGCGCCGCGGCGAGCAGGAGCCGCGCATCGCGCGCCGGCTCGGCGATGCCCGATGCCCTGAGCTGCGCCGCCGTCTCGCTCAGCGCCGCCTGCACGCCCGAGGGCGTCACGCGTCGAGTTCCGCGAGGCGGCTCGCCTGGTCGGCGGTGGTCAGCGCGTCGATCACCTCGCCGAGATCGCCCTGCAGGATCTGGTCGAGCTTGTAGAGCGTCAGGCCGATGCGGTGGTCGGTCACCCGGCCCTGCGGGAAATTATAGGTGCGGATCCGCTCGGAGCGGTCGCCGCTGCCGACCTGATCCCTGCGGTCGGCGGCCCGCTCGGCGTCGCGCCTCCGCCGCTCGATGTCGTAGAGCCGCGCGCGCAGCACCTGAAGCGCCTTCGCCCGGTTCTGGTGCTGCGACTTCTCCGAGGAGGTCACCACGATCCCCGTGGGCAGATGGGTGATGCGCACGGCGCTGTCGGTGGTATTGACGTGCTGGCCGCCGGCGCCCGAGGCGCGCATCGTGTCGATGCGGATCTCGGCGGCGGGGATGTCGATGTCGACCTCCTCCGCCTCGGGAAGCACCGCCACCGTCGCCGCCGAGGTATGGATGCGCCCGCCGCTCTCGGTGACCGGAACCCGCTGCACCCGGTGGACGCCGGATTCGAACTTCAGCCGCGAGAAGACCCCGCGCCCGCTGACATGGGCGACGAGCTCGCGCAGCCCGCCGATCTCGGTCGGCGTCTCCTCCACGACCTCCCAGCGCCAGTTCTGCGCCTCGGCGAAGCGCTGGTACATGCGGGCGAGATCGCCGGCGAAGAGCGCCGCCTCCTCGCCGCCCGTGCCCGCCCGGATCTCGAGGATCGCCGAGCGCTCGTCCGCCGCATCGCCGGGCAGGAGCGCGAGCCGGAGCGCCTGCTCGACCTCGGGCAGCGCCTCGCGGATGCGCGCGAGCTCTTCCTCGGCGAGGTCGCGCATCTCCGGATCCGCCAGCAGGCGCCGCGCCTCCTCCTGCTCCGCCAGCAGCTTCCGGAAGGCGTCGATGCGCTCCACCACGGGCTTGAGCTCGGCATATTCGCGCGACAGGGCCGGCAGATCCGCGACCGAAGCCCCCTCGTTGAGCCTCGCCTCGATATAGTCATGGCGCGCCCGAACCTGGTCGAGCTTGTCCATCGGGATCATCTGGGCTCACGCGTCTGGTTTCAGCCCGGCGCTATGGCGCGAAAGCTCCCGGCGCCGCAAGTCCAATGTGGCTTCGCGCGCCCTCGGGGTCGCGCGGCCCCACGCCTATTCCGCAGCCTGCCCGGGCGCCGCCGCCGCCGCGCTCTCGATGGCCGCCGCGCGCTGCTCGACCAGCTCGACGATGTGGTCGATCATGCGCGCGTTGTCGAGCTTGTGCGCCTGTTTCCCGGCGAGATAGACCATGCCGGATCCGGCCCCGCCGCCGGTGAAGCCCACATCCGTCATCAGCGCCTCGCCCGGCCCGTTGACCACGCAGCCGATGATCGAGAGCGACATGGGCGTCTTGATGTGCTCGAGCCGCTTCTCGAGGATCTCGACCGTCCGGATCACGTCGAACCCCTGCCGGGCGCAGGACGGGCAGGAGATGATGTTCACGCCGCGATGCCGGAGCCCCAGCGCCTTGAGGATCTCGAAGCCGACGCGCACCTCCTCGACCGGATCGGCCGAGAGGCTGATCCGGATCGTGTCGCCGATGCCCATCCAGAGCAGGTTGCCGAGCCCGATCGCCGATTTCACCGTGCCGCCCAGCATCGCCCCGGCCTCGGTGATCCCGAGATGGATCGGCGCGTCCGTCGCCTCGGCCAGCTGCTGATAGGCCGCCGCCGCGAGGAAGACGTCCGACGCCTTCACGCTGATCTTGAACTCGTGGAAATCGTTCTCCTCGAGCAGCCGGATATGGAAGAGCCCGCTCTCCACCATCGCATCCGGGCAGGGCTCGCCGTATTTCTCCAGCAGATGCTTCTCGAGGCTGCCCGCATTCACCCCGATGCGCATCGAGCAGCCGTGGTCGCGCGCCGCCTGGATCACTTCGCGCACGCGCTCGGGCTTGCCGATATTGCCCGGATTGATGCGCAGGCAGGCCGCGCCGGCCTCGGCCGCCTCGATCGCCCGGCGGTAGTGGAAATGGATGTCCGCCACGATCGGCACCGGGCTCTCGCGCACGATCTCGCGCAGGGATCGCGTGGAGTCCGCGTCCGGGCAGGACACCCGCACGATATCGGCGCCGGCATCGGCGCAGGCCTGGATCTGCGCAACCGTCGCCGCCACGTCGGTGGTCGGCGTGTTGGTCATGGTCTGCACGCTGATCGGCGCATCGCCGCCGACCGCCACGGATCCGACATTGATCCGCCGCGACCGGCGCCGGCTGATGTCCCGCCAGGGACGGATCGGGTTATGTGTCATTCGGGATGAGGTCCGCGCTCTGAGCCAGAGCCGAAAATAGGCCGCCCGCGCGGGAAAGTCATCCCTTGCCCGGAAGTTCCGCAGGGCGGTTGCATCCGGAGCGGATTCTTTCCGCTTCGACCGTCCCGCAGCAAACCGAGGGCGGCGCCCGGCCCGGGCGGGTGCGGCGCGCGTGGCCGGATGCCATCGCCCGGCGGTTCCGCCGGGCGGACGCCTATTGGATCTCGATCGGGGCGGCCAGCGCCGGCTGGCCGGCGCCGATCGCCTGGGAGATCACCTCCGGCACGACCGCGACCTCGGCGAAGCGCTCGGCGACGGCCTGCGAGGACAGGACCACGTCGCGAACCGCCCGGGTTCCGGAGCCGAGCGGGCCATGGAGCCTGTCGCCGACCCGGACATAGACGGACCCGGCATTGCCGGCCCAGATCCTCGGCGCGCCGACCCCGGCCGGCGGGGTGTAGGTCTCGCCCTTCTCGAGGATCTTCTCGAAGATGATCGTCCCGCTCTCGAGATAGACCCGCACCCAGGCGGCGCGCTCGGCCACCACCACCAGCGGCAGGTCGGCGGCATCGGCGACGATCGCCGGCTCGGCCGCGGGCTCCCCGGCCAGGGAGGATTCCACCGCCGCCAGCACCACCGCCGGATCGGCCGCATCCGCGCGCGCCGCGACCGGCGGCCCGACGACCACGACCTCCGCGCGCCGGGCGGCGAGCGGCGTCAGGCGGTCGGGATCGAGCGCGGCGATCGGCCCGTCGCGCGGCTGGAGGATCGGCACCTCGATCTCCTGCTGGCGATAGAGCTCGGCCAGGGCGGTCGATGCCACGGGCTCGGCCAGCTCCGTCAGCACCACCTCGCCGGCCTCCGCGACCTCGGGCGCCTCGAGCGGCTCGACCTCCGAGAGCGCCAGGGGCAGGTCGTCCACCGGCGCGAACTGGACCCGCTGGATGTTCTGCAGCACCGTCCAGCCGCCGTAGCCCAGCGCGGCGACCAGCACGAGCAGGACGAGCACCGAGCCGATCGCCGAGAAGGGAATGCTCGGGATGCCGGAGCCGACCTCGGCCAGCGGGAAGCGCGTCTGGAAGCTCCCCGCCTCCGCGGGCGCGGCGGCGCCGGCCCTGGGCTGAAGCGCCAGGTCCTTCGGGCGCGCGAAGCCGCTCTCCCGGCAGAAGCGCCGGTAGACCATGTCCGGGTCGAGCTGCAGGTAGCGCGCATAGGCGCGCACGTAACCCGGCACGAAGCTCGGATTGGGAAAGACCGAGAGATCCATGTCCTCGATCGCCGAGATATAGGACGCCTTGATCCTCAGGTCGCGATGGACGTCGAGCAGGGACTTGCCGAGCGTGGCCCGCTCGCCCCGAAGTTCGTCCCCGAGCCTGAAATCGTGCTCCGACATATCTTGCTCGAACGAGCCCAACTCATCACCACGCATGGATCACCCTGGCGACCCCAACCGATCCGACCTGCCCAATCCGCCCGTCCCGAATCACGGCGAACGATTATTGCTTTGGCCAGATGCTAACACCTTTCTTGCGACCCGGGCAGAAATTGCTTCGATCATGCTGAATTTCTTGCCGAATGTGCTCGAAATAGCGCGATCCCGCGGCTGCCCGGCCGCGGCCTTCGTTCAGTAGATGTAGCGGATCTGATCCGACCAGTAGCGCTCCATGCGCCGCAGGCTGCCGTTGATGTCCTGCAGGCGGATGTTGCCGGTGACCTCGCGGCTCAGGATCCCGTCGGCGTGGCGCTGGAAGAGCTCGCCCACGATGGTGCGGATCGACAGCCCCTTCTCGGTCAGGCGCACCCGGACCGCCCGGCGGTCCACGGCGCATTTCTGGTGGTGCATGTAATTGTACTCCACCAGCTTCTTGAGATTGTAGGAGACGTTCGAGCCCTGGTAGTAGCCGCGGGTCTTGAGCTCGCCGGCCGTCACCTCGTTCTCGCCGATGTTGAAGAGCAGCAGCGCCTGGACCGGGTTGATGTCGATGATCCCGAGGCGCTCGAACTCGTCCTTGATCACGTCGAGCAGCAGCCGGTGCAGGCGCTCCACCATCGCGAGGGTCTCGAGATAATCCGCCAGGAAATCGTCACTCTCGGCGGGAGGCGTCGCGATGCGCTCGACCTTCGCGTGCATACTCATGCTGGCTCTCCGCAACTGTACTCGTCGCGGGACCCTCACGCAAAAGTTTCTACAAGCCGTTAAAATTCCCGGCTGCCCGGCGCCGCTCACCCGATCCCGAGATGGGTCCGGATGCGCCCGACGGCCGGCGCCAGATCCGGCGGCGGCGCGGCCTGGGCGCTCACCCAGCGGTAGAGATCCTGGTCCTCGGCCTCGATCAGCCGCTCGAATTCGTCGAGCGCGTCCGGGTCGAGCTCCGCCGCCGGCCCGTCGGCATAGGGCCCCAGGATCAGGTCCATCTCGCGGGTGCCCCGCCGCCAGCAGCGCAGGCGCAGGCGCTTCTGCCGGTCCGAAGCCCCCTCGGCCTCCGCCGCCGTCCCGGTCGCGAAGACGCTGTCCATCGACCTGAATCCCTTGAATTCCAGCGCGTTGCCGGATGGATCGGAGAGAAAGAACGTGCCCTGCTCCCCCGGCTCGCCCGCGAACCTGAGCCTCGGCGCCACCAGGAAGGCGACGCCCCGGTCGCGCAGCCGCGCCGCCAGCGCGCTCCAGCTGTCCATGTCGAGAACGGCGCCGAAATGCGGGACCGGAACCGCCTCGCCGTCGACCGCCCCCGCGCCCGCGCCCGCGGCGGGCGCCTCGGCCAGATGCGCGCTCAGCTGGTGCCCGAAGAAGTCGAAATCCTGCCATCTCGGCGCGCTCCGGCCCATGGCACAGCCGAGCAGCTCGCCATAGAAGGCGCGCGTGGCGGCAAGATCGCGCACCGGAAACGCGAGGTGGAAGGGGCCGGGCACGCTCTCAGGCGAGAACGGCGCGCATCCGCTTCTCCAGCCGCGCCATCTGCTCGGCGAGATGGAGGTGCTCGGCGCGCAGCCGACGCAGATCGGCGAGGCAGGCCTCGCCGGCCAGATCCGCCGGCACGCCCGACGCCTGCGGCGCCTCGCCCTGCCCGGTCAGCAGCCAGATCATCGAGACATTGAGCAACCCGGCCAGCGCCTGGAGCTTGTTCGCCCGCGGCTCCGAGCGGTCCTCCTCCCAGTTCCTGAGGGTCTGCGCCCTGATGCCGAGGCGATGCGCCAGTTGCGCCTGGTCGAGGCCGAGCGCCTCGCGGGCATGGGCGAGGCGGTCTCCGAAGGTCGAGGTCTCGTCGGAAAAATCGTCGCTGGTCGACCGCGCGGCCGCCTCCGCTTCAAGCGTCATCTGAACTACCTCCGATTGAACGGCCACGCCCTTGCCCCGAGTCGCGGCGGAACCTATGACAGGCGCGTTTCGATTGCAAACCGGGGCGCCCATGCCGTTTCTCTCCGAGGCGCTCGCGCGCATCAGACCCTCGCCCACCGTCGCGATCACCGCCGAGGCCGCCGCGCTGAAGGCGGCCGGCCGCGACATCATCGGCCTCAGCGCCGGGGAGCCCGACTTCCCCACGCCGCCGAACGTGCGCGCCGCGGCGATCCGCGCCATCGAGGAGGGCAGGACCCGCTACACCGCGCCCGCCGGCACCCCCGAGCTGCGCGCCGCCATCGCCGCGAAGTTCGCGCGCGAGAACGGCCTCGACTATGCGCCGGCCGAGGTGATGGTCTCCACCGGCGGCAAGCAGGTGCTCTTCAACGCGCTGATGGCGACGCTCGACCCCGGCGACGAGGTCATCGTGCCCGCCCCCTATTGGGTCAGCTACCCCGACATGGTGCGCCTCGCGGGCGGCACGCCGGTGATCCTGCCCGCCGGTCTCGAATCGGGCTTCAGGATCACGCCCCACGCCCTCGCGGCCGCGATAACGCCGCGCACCAAGTGGCTGATCTTCAACTCGCCCTCCAATCCGACCGGCGCCGGCTACGGCCGCGACGCGCTGCGCGCGCTCACCGAGGTCCTCATGGCGCACCCGCAGGTCTGGGTGCTCTCGGACGACATCTACGAGCACATCGCCTATCCGCCGTTCCGCTTCTGCACCCCAGCGGAGGTCGAGCCCGGCCTGCGCGAGCGGACCCTGACGGTCAACGGCGTCTCCAAGGCCTATGCCATGACCGGCTGGCGCATCGGCTATGCCGGCGGGCCGCGCCGCCTCATCGACGCCATGACGACGATCCAGTCGCAATCCACCACCAACGCCTGCTCGATCAGCCAATGGGCGGCATTGGAGGCCCTGACCGGCGATCAGGGATACATCGCCGAGGCCCGCGCCGCCTTCCTGCGGCGCCGCGATCTCGTGGTCGGGCTGCTCGACGCCATTCCCGGCATCGACTGCCCGGTGCCGGAGGGCGCCTTCTACGTCTATCCCTCGATCCGCGGCCTGATCGGCAAGCGTACGGCCGACGGCCGGATCATCGCGAGGGACGCCGATTTCGCCGCCGCCCTGCTCGAGGCCACGGGGGTGGCGACCGTCTTCGGCGCCGCCTTCGGCGTCTCGCCCAATTTCCGTGTCAGCTACGCGGCTTCCGACGCGACCCTCACCGAAGCCTGCCACCGGATCGAGGCCTTCTGCCGCACCCTGACCTGACCCCGGACCTTCTCATACCAGCGGCCCTCGTCGTCGCCTCTCATCCCTGACGCGCCAGGGTCCCCGGCCCGATCGACCGGTGTCGATCGGGTCGTGGCCGTATCCCTATCCCGAGGCTCGGCCTCGGTCCGCAGCGTCAGTCAGACGGAAGGGTGGTTGGTACGACAGATCCGCGCACGGCGGCCTGCCCCCGGCGGAGGCGACAGGCGCTCCCCTCCCACCGACGAACCGGCGCGCGGCAATGCCGCGCTGGCGCCGGTTCGGGGTGGCCGCAGTCCCGGGTTCCTGTCAGTTCGACGAGCCGGTCGCCGGCGCCGTGGTGGTGCCTTCCGGCTCCTCGCCCGTGGCCTCGTCCACGAGATCCTGCACCTCGCTCTCCACATCGGCGGCCGCATCGCCGGCCGCCTCGCCGGCGGATTCCACGGCCCCCTCGGTGGCTTCGGCGGCGTCGCCGGCAGCCTCGCCCACGGCATCCGCCGCATCGCCGGCCGCCTCGGTCGCGGAATCCACGGCATCCGATGCGGCATCCGCGGCATCACCGGCCGCCTCGCCGGCGGCATCCGCCGCGTCCTGCACGGCCTCGGTGGCCTCCCCGGCGGCGTCGGTCGCCGCGTCAGTGGCATCCGCCTCGGTCGCAGCGGGAGCGGGGGCTTCCGTCACCTCCGGCGTGCCCGAGCCCATGAACATGTAGACCCCCAGGGCGACCACCAAGACGGCAAGAATGATCAGAATGCGCTGCATGTACTTCTCCCATGTTTCCGAATGCCGCACGGTCGGCCCCGCGCCTCCCCACACATGGGGCAATCCCGGGGGCCGGGCAACCCGTCTCGCGGCCCCGAGGGGCAAAAGCCGCCGACGCGCGGCCGTCTTCCCTTGAGCCGCAGTCTGGACTATGATCGGCCGAGACCGGGGCTTCGCTCCGGTCGTTTTTTGGACCAACGATCAGAAGGAAGAAACGGCCATAGCCCGCAGACCGCACAGCGCGCCGCCGACGCGCGACACCGGACCCCGCGTGAACGATCGCATTCGCGCCCCCGAAATTCGACTGATCGGCGCAGGAGGCGAGAACATCGGCCTCATCTCGCCGGACAAGGCGATGATCCTCGCCGAGGAGGCGGGCCTCGACCTGGTCGAGATCTCGCCGAACGCCACGCCGCCCGTCGCCAAGATCATGGATTTCGGCAAGTTCAAGTACGAACAGCAGAAGAAGGAATCCGAGGCGCGCAAGAAGCAGAAGATCATCGAGATCAAGGAAATCAAGTTCCGCCCGAACACCGACACCCACGATTACGACGTCAAGATGCGCTCGGTGATGAAGTTCCTCGAGGGCGGCGACAAGGTCAAGGTGACGCTGCGGTTCCGCGGCCGCGAGATGGCCCATGCGGAGCTCGGCCGCAAGCTGCTCGAACGGGTCGCCGAGGACGTGACCGATCTCGGCAAGATCGAGGCCATCCCGCGGCTGGAAGGCCGGCAGATGGTCATGATGATCAATCCGGTCAAGCACTGAATCCCGGCGCGCGGACGCCCCCCGACCGGGTCCGTCCGCCTGCCGCTCCGCATCCCATTGGCGCGGCATGAAAGACCGATCCCTCCGCTCCCGCGCCGTGACGCTCCCGGCCCGGGCGCTCATCGCCCTGGCGCGGCACCTGCCCTACCGGCTGCGGCTGGCGCTCGGCTCGGCGCTGCTGCGCGGCGCGGTCGCGCTCGTCCCGCGGCTGCGCTCCCGGGTGGAGAACAACCTCCGCCTGATCTTCCCCGAGATGCCCGCCGGGGAACGCCGGCGCATCCGCCGGGCGATGGCGGATAATTTCGGCCGCACCTTCACCGAGATCCTGAGCAATCCGAGCTTCCACGGCCGGGGATACTGGATCGCCCCGGAGCCCGGCCCCGGCACCGAGGCGATCCTGCGCGCCGCGCGCGAGGGCAGCGGCGCCGTGCTGGTGACCGGCCATTTCGGGCAATGGGAGGCCGGCCGCGCCTGGATGAAATCGAGCGGCATCGCCTGCGCCGGCGTCTATCGTCCGCTGGACGAGCCCGAGCTCAACGCGATCTATCTCGAGAACCTCGAGTTCGGCGGCACGCCGATCTTTCCCAAGAGCCGGCGCGGCGTGCGCGGCATCGTCGCCCATGTGGCCCGGGGCGGGATCGTGGCGATCCTGACCGACCAGTTCGAGCGCCGCGGCGCGACCCTCGACTTCATCGGCCATCCCGCGCCGACCGCGCTCGTGCCGGCCGAGCTCGCCTTCCGCTCGAAGCTGCCGCTGGTGCCGATCTACGGCATCCGCCAGCCCGACGGCCTGCATGTCCGGGTCGTCGTCGAGCCGCCCATCCCGCATTCGACCGTCCCGGAGATGATGCAGGCGGTCAACGACAGCCTCGCCGCCCGGGTCCGCGCCCATCCCGGCCAGTATTACTGGCTGCACCGTCGCTGGGTGAAGAGCTTCGCCCCGCCGCGCTGAAGCTGCCGGCGGTCGCCCCCCGCTCCGTCAACCCTCATCCCTCCTGGCGCCGGGGTGTCCCCAGCCCGATCGACCGGTGGCGATCGGGCCGCGCTGGCCCTGCCGGGGGCCGGCGCGCTTCGCGCACCGTCCAGGGCCGAAGCGCCCCGATCCTCAACCGACCGTTAAGCTGCACCTCCCTCGCCCTGCGGCGCGCGCCTTCGGGCGACCGGACCGGGCGACGCGCCACCGGCGCCTCGCCTTATCGGTCCGGGGTATGCGGCGCGGGCCGCGCGGGGCGCGGCCTTCTCCCCGGCCCCTGGGCTCCGCCACGGGGAACGGAGGCCGGTCCGGCGCCCCCCGTCAGGGCAGGCTCGCCGCCGAATAGACCTGGCCGCCGCGGCTGCCCTGCACGATCACGGCGACCGGTTCGTCCCCGGTCAGCCGATAGGCCAGATCCACCGGCTCGTGCCCGTCCCAGCGCGCGATCGTGTCCCATTCCGTGACGATATTGGTGTAGTCGATCGTCCGCCCGGCGTTCTCCCCGGCCTCGATCGCCACCTCGCTCGAGGGCATGTAGCGCACCACATGCACATCCGCCGCCCCCACCGGCACCCCGTTCGGCGTGAGCCGGATGTTCAGCAGGTCGTCCTCCAGATCCACGTCGAGATCGACCGCCGCCGGCAGGGCCTGATGGGCGGCGATGCTGCGCACGATGCGCACCGCATCATGGCCCACCAGCCTATCGTTGCCCTGAACCACCATCTGCGGCGTGTAGAACCGCCGGCTGTGCGCCGCCTTGGCATAGGCCTTCTGCCGCGCGGTGAAGGCGGGGCTGCCGAAGGAATCCTGCCAGCCGAGGTAATCCCAGTAATCCACATGGAGCGCGAGCGCGATCACCCCCGGCTCCTCGGCGAGATCGCGGAAGAGCGCATCCGCGGGCGGACAGGACGAGCAGCCCTGGCTGGTGAAGAGCTCGATCACCACCGGCGAGGTCTGGGCGCGGCCCAACTGCGGCAGCAGCAGCGACAGGAGGACGACGGCGAGCGGGACAAGGCGCATCTGGCACATCCGGGATCTGGCCCGTCAGAGGTAGACGGGCCCGCGCCGCGACGCCAGTCAAGCCTTCGCGAGCGCGCCGCTCCGTGAACGACCCTGGGCGGTGCGGCCCGGCGGCCGCACCGCGCGATTCAGGCCACCTTCGCCAGGTTGCGCAGCACGTAATGCAGCACCCCGCCGTTCTCGACGTATTCGATCTCCACCGCCGTATCGATCCGGCAGCGCAGCGCGATCTCGCGCGCCGTGCCGTCGGCCCCGACGATGCGGCAGGGCACTTCGGACAGGGGCTTCAGATCGCCCGCCAGGCCGCTGATCGATATGGTCTCGTCGCCCTTCAGCCCCAGCGACTTGCGATTGTCGCCGCCGGTGAACTCGAAGGGAATCACCCCCATGCCCACCAGGTTGGAACGGTGGATACGCTCGAAGCTCTCGGCGATCACGGCCTTGACGCCGAGCAGCGCCGTGCCCTTGGCCGCCCAGTCGCGCGAGGAGCCGGTGCCGTATTCCTTGCCCGCGATCACCACCAGCGGCACGCCCTTCGCCTGCCAGGCCATGGCCGCGTCGTAGATCGAGGCCTGCATGCCGTCCGGCCCGAGGGTATAGCCGCCCTCGACGCCTTCCAGCATCTCGTTGCGGATGCGGATATTGGCGAAGGTGCCGCGCATCATCACCTCGTGATTGCCGCGGCGCGAGCCGTAGGAATTGAACTCGCTGACCGGCACCTGCCGCTCCTGCAGATAGGCGCCCGCCGGATGCACCGGCTTGAAGGAGCCCGCGGGCGAGATGTGGTCGGTGGTGACCGAATCGCCGAGCAGCGCCAGGATGCGCGCGCCCGCGATGTCGCTGATCACGCCGGGCTCGCGCCCCATGCCGCGGAAATAGGGCGGGTTCTGCACATAGGTCGAGCCGGTGGGCCAGGAATAGGTCTCGCTCTCCTCGACCGAGACCGCCTGCCATTTCTCGTCGCCCTTGAAGACATCGGCGTATTTCGACCGGAAGGATTCCCGCGTCACCGTGCGCTCGACGATCTCGGCGACCTCCCGGGCGCTCGGCCAGATGTCCTTGAGATAGACGTCCCTTCCGTCGGGCGTCTGCGCCAGCGGCTCGGTCGCGATGTCGATGTTCATGTCGCCCGCCAGCGCATAGGCCACCACCAGCGGCGGCGAGGCGAGGTAGTTCGCCCGCGTGTCGGGGTTCACCCGCCCCTCGAAGTTGCGGTTGCCCGAGAGCACCGAGGCCGCCACCAGGTCGCCCTCGTGGATCGCCTTGGAGATCTCCTCCGGCAGCGGCCCCGAATTGCCGATGCAGGTGGTGCAGCCATAGCCCACGAGGTTGAAGCCGATGGCGTCGAGATCCTCCTGCAGGCCCGCGGCCTCGAGATAATCGGTGACCACCTGGCTGCCCGGCGCCAGCGAGGTCTTGACCCAGGGCTTGCGCGTGATCCCCAGTTCCCGCGCCTTGCGCGCCACCAGCCCGGCGCCGACCATCACATAGGGGTTCGAGGTATTGGTGCAGGAGGTGATCGCCGCGATCACCACCGAGCCGTCGCCGATGTCGTAATCCGCCCCCGCGACGGGATGGCGCCTGCGGGGATCGACCAGGTCGAGCTCGACCACCGCGCCACCCTCCGAGGCCATGGCCTTCGAGCCGTTCGACATGTCGACGCCGCGGTAATCCGCCACGACCTTGAGGAAGGCCGGCGCCGCATCCGCCAGCGCCACCCGGTCCTGCGGCCGCTTCGGCCCGGCGAGCGAGGGCTCCACCGCGCCCATGTCGAGCTCGAGCGTGTCGGTATAGACAGGATCGTAATCCGCCCCGCGCCAGAATCCGTTGGCCTTGGCATAGGCCTCGACGAGCGCGATGCGCTCGTCCTCGCGCCCCGAGACCCGCAGATAGCGCAGCGTCTCGTCGTCGATGGGGAAGAAGCCGCAGGTGGCGCCGTATTCGGGGGCCATGTTGGCGATGGTCGCGCGGTCCGCCAACGGCAGATGGTCGAGGCCCGCCCCGTAGAATTCCACGAACTTGTTCACCACGCCCTTCTTGCGCAGCATCTGGGTAACGGTGAGCACCAGGTCGGTGGCGGTCACCCCCTCCCGGAGCGCCCCGGTCAGCCTGAAGCCCACCACCTCGGGGATCAGCATCGAGATCGGCTGGCCGAGCATCGCCGCCTCCGCCTCGATGCCGCCCACGCCCCAGCCGAGGATGGCGAGGCCGTTGACCATTGTGGTATGGCTGTCGGTGCCCACCAGCGTGTCGGGATAGGCGACCTCCGCCCCGGAGGGATCCTTGTCGGTCCAGACCGTCTGGCCGAGATATTCCAGGTTCACCTGGTGGCAGATGCCGGTGCCCGGCGGCACCACGCGGAAATTGGCGAAGGCGCCCTGCCCCCATTTCAGGAATTCGTAGCGCTCGCCGTTGCGTTCGTATTCGCGGTCGACGTTCATCCGGAAGGCACGCGGATTGCCGAATTCGTCCACCATCACCGAATGGTCGATGACGAGATCGACCGGATTGAGCGGGTTGATCTTCTGCGGGTCGCCCCCCAGCGCCACCATCGCGTCGCGCATCGCCGCGAGATCGACCACCGCCGGCACCCCAGTGAAATCCTGCATCAGCACCCGCGCCGGCCGATAGGCGATCTCGCGCGGGTTGCGCCCGCCCTTCTCGGCCCATTCGGCGAAGGCCCGGATGTCGTCCTGGGTCACGGTCTTGCCGTCCTCGAAGCGCAGCATGTTCTCGAGCACGACCTTGAGCGCCGCCGGCAAGCGGCTGAAATCGCCCAGGCCGGCCGCCCCCGCCGCCTCGATGGAATAATAGGCGTAGCGCGCGCCGCCCACCGTCAACTCGCGGCGTGTCTTGGCTGAATCGGTTCCCACGAAAACAGTCATCGTCCCCTCCGGTTGCGCAATCATGACGGTGAAGTGCTCCTGCTATGCCGCAATTCCGCCGCGCTCGCAAGGTGCGGCGGGGCAAAAAGAATACCGTCGCATACAATTTTTGCCCCCGCCCCGGCCGCCCTTCCCCCGCGCCGGGGCTTGGGCTATGCGGGCGCATGGGACTTCTGGTCGAGGGCCTCAGCTGCAACCGCGCCGGGCGTCCGGTCCTCGAAGGCATCGCCCTGGAGGTTCCCGACGGCGGCTGCCTGACGCTGCGCGGCCCGAACGGCGCCGGCAAGTCCACGCTTCTGCGCGTGCTGGCTGGGCTGCTGCCGGCGACCTCCGGCACCATCGCGCTCGACGGGATCCGGCTCGACCGGGACCGCGACCTCTACGGCGAGCGCCTCGCCTATGCCGGCCATCTCGACGCGATCAAGCCCCAGCTCAGCGTCGCCGAGAACCTCGCCTTCTGGGCCGCGCTCCACGGGAGCGGCGGCACCGCCGCGGCGCTCGACGCCTTGGACCTCGCCGCCATCGCCGAGCGCCCCGCCCATGTCTGCTCGGCGGGCCAGAAGCGCCGGCTGGGCCTCGCCCGGCTGCTGGTCGCGCCCCGGCGGCTCTGGCTGCTCGACGAGCCGACGGTCTCGCTCGACGCCGATGCCGTCGCCCGGCTCCTGGCGGTGCTGCGCGAGCATCTCTCCGGCGGCGGGATGGCGGTGATCGCCACCCATGCCGATCTCGGCCTGCCCGAGCAGCGGGTGCTGCGCCTCGCGCCGCTCGCCGCCCGCGCCGCCGCCCGCCACACCGGGCCCTTCCTCGCGGGCGACTGGGCATGAGCGCCGGCGCCGCCGTCCTCGGCCGCGAGCTGCGCCTCGCCCTGCGCTCCGGCGGCGGCGCGGGGCTCGGCCTCGCCTTCTTCCTGATCACCGTGCTGCTGATGCCCTTCGGCGTCGGGCCGGAGCCGGAGAAGCTCGCCACGGTGGCCGTGGGCACGCTCTGGATCGCCGCGCTGCTCGCCTGCCTGCTCTCGCTCGACCGGCTGTTCCAGGCCGACCAGGAGGACGGCACCCTCGACATCCTCGCCCTCTCGCCGCTGCCGCTCGAGACGCTGGTGGCGCTGAAGGCCGCCGCCCACTGGCTCTCCACCGGCCTGCCATTGGTCGCCGCCGCGCCGCTGCTCGGCATCACCCTCAACCTGCCCGCCCCGGCCTTTCCCTGGCTGGTCGCGAGCCTCGCGATCGGCACGCCGGGCCTGAGCTTCCTCGGCGCCATCGGCGCGGCGCTCACCATCGGCATCCGCCGCGGCGGGCTCCTGCTCTCGCTGCTGGTGCTGCCGCTCTACATCCCCAGCCTGATCTTCGGCGCCAGCGCCGCCACCGCCGCCGCCGAGGGCCGCGACCCCGGCCCCGCCATGCTGCTCCTCGCCGGCCTGACGCTCGCCATCGTGGCACTCGCCCCCTTCGTCGGCGCCGCCGCGATCCGGCTGAACCTGCGCTGACCCTCCCTTGAATCGCCGCCGCCGCCGGGACTAGATACCGCCCATGTCGCTCTGGAGATACGCCAACCCGGCCGAGTTCATGCGCGTCTCCGGCAGGGTGCTGCCGGTGCTCTGGGCGCTCACCGCGGCCTGCCTCGCCATCGGCCTCGGCTGGGGCTTCTTCATCGCGCCCGACGATTACCAGCAGGGCGCGACGGTCAAGATCCTCTTCATCCACGTGCCCGCCGCGCTGATGGCGATCAACGCCTGGCTGATGATGCTGGTGACCTCGCTCATCTGGCTGGTGCGCCGGCACCACGTCTCGGCACTCGCCGCGCGCGCCGCCGCCCCGGTCGGGGCCACCATGACGGTGATCGCGCTCCTGACCGGCGCGATCTGGGGCCAGCCGATGTGGGGCACCTGGTGGGCCTGGGATCCGCGGCTGACCTCCTTCTTCATCCTCTTCGTCTTCTACCTCGGCTACATAGCCCTCTGGGAGGCGGTCGACGAGCCCGACAAGGCCGCCGATCTCACCTCCGTGCTCTGCCTCGTGGGATCGGTCTTCGCGCTCCTGTCGCGCTACGCCGTCTTCTTCTGGAGCCAGGGGCTGCATCAGGGTCCGTCGCTCTCGCTCGACCGCACCGAGAACGTCGACAACGCCTTCTACTGGCCGCTCCTCGTCTCCATCGCCGGCTTCGTGCTGCTCTTCCTGAGCCTCGTGCTGCTCAGGACCCGCACCGAGATCCGCGCCCGGCGGCTCCGGGCCCTCCAGGAGGTCGAGGCGCGCGCATGATGCCCGATCTCGACCGCTACGCCGGAACCGTGCTCGGCGCCTATGGCGTCACGCTCCTGCTGCTGGCGCTCCTGATCCTCGTCTCGCTGCGCCGCGCGGCGCGGGTGAAGCGCGCGCTCGCCCGCATCGAGGCGCAGGCCAAGCGGAGGTCCCATGGCAAGGCCTAGCTTCAACCTCCTGATGTTGCTGCCGCCGCTGCTCTTCGCCGTCTTCGCGGGCCTCGCCTGGTTCGCGCTCACCCGCGAGAATCCCGACGAACTGCCCTCCGCGCTGATCGGCCGCCCGGCGCCCTCGCTCGCGGCCACCACCGCCCTGCGCGACGATCCCGCGCCCACGGACGCCGACCTGCGCGCGCCCGGCGTGAAGCTCGTCAATTTCTGGGCGAGCTGGTGCGGGCCCTGCCGCGCCGAGCATCCCGTGCTCGAGGAGCTCGCGGCGGAGGGCCAGACGGTCGTCGGCGTGAACTACAAGGACGACCCGGCGAATGCGCGCGCCTTTCTCGCCGAGCTCGGCGATCCCTTCGCCGCCATCGGCACGGATCGCAGCGGCCGCACCGGGCTCGACTGGGGCATCTACGGCGTGCCCGAGACCTTCGTCATCGCCCCCGACGGCACCATCCTGCTGCGCCACCCCGGCCCGCTCACCCGCGACATCGTCGAGAGACGCCTCCGCCCGGCGATCGCCGACGCGGAGTGATGCGACAGCCGGGTGACTGCTTCCGACTGACAGATCCTGCGACCCGAGGCCGACTCCCGGGACAGGGAAGAAGCCGCGCCCCGCGCGGCCCGCTCGACATGCCCCCGGACCGGAAAGGCGAGGCGCCGGTGGCGCCTCGCCCGGTCCGGTCGCCCGGAGGCGCGCGCCGCAGGGCGAGGGAGGCGGAAGCATCCCCATCGGTTGAGGATCGGGCCGTGTCGGCCCCCGGCAGGGCCGGCGCGGCCCGATCGCCACGGGTCGATCGGGCCGGGGACACCCTGGCCGGGGCAGGAACAGGAGTCGACGGCGAGGGACGCTGGTTTGCCTGCCAAATCCGTGGCGAGATTGCTCCGCGGGGCGCGACCCCTGCCGAAGGCTCCACCGCAGGGCTTCGCCGCGACTCCGGCAGGCGACAAGACCGCGCGCGTCCACCGTCTCCGGCGCGCAGATTTCCGTTAACACATTTTCTCTGTAATTTCAGCTGCTTGCGTCGCGTCCTCATGGGGACAGCCCCCGGCCGGCCCGTCACGCGCCCGATTTCGGCCCATCCGACACGGCGTAGCGCTGAAAGAGCGGCACCTGCGCCATGACGAAGCCGAAATTCGCGAGCGGCAGCACGAAGGTGCGGAAATTGACCCAGGCATCGGTGCCGTAGACCCGCCAGACCAGTTCGTTGAGCGCCGCGAGCGCGACATAGAAGACCACGAAGCGGATGGTGAACTTCATCCATCCCTCGTCCCGCATCGGGATCAGCTCGTCCATGAGATACTTCAGATAGCTCTGCCCGCGCAGCAGCCCGAAGCCGAGGATTCCGGCGAAGAGGCAATAGAGGATCGTCGGCTTCATCTTCACGAAGGTGTCGTCGCGCAGGATCAGCGTCAGCCCGCCGAAGATCACCACCACCACCGCGGTGATCACCGCCATCTTCGGCAGGTGCCGGGTCAAGAGCCAGCTCGCCGCGAGCGCCACGAGGATCGTGGGAATGAACACCATGGTCGAGAAGAGGATCTGCTCGAGCTGCCGCTCCTCGAGCGGCAGCCCCTCGGCCACCGGCGCCAGCCGATAGGCGAGGAAGAACACCGCGATCGGCCCGACCTCGAGCACCAGTTTCAGCAGCGGATGAATCGTCTTTCCCGACATGGCGCCCGACATAATCCCGGCCTCAGCCGAATTCCACCACAACCGCGCCGAGCGCGATCAGAACCGCGAGGGAAGCCCGCCGCATTCCCACCCGTTCGCCGAGAAAGGCCCAGCCGATCAGCGCCGCGAAGACCACCGAGGTCTCCCGCAGCACCGCCGCCTGCCCCACCCTGTCGATGCGGGTCGCGAGCATCACCCCCCCGAAGCTCACGAAGGCCACCAGCCCGCCCGTCACCCCGCGCAGCATCAGGGGCAAGGGCTCGGGCGGCGCCAGCATGCGCCGGTAGCGCCAGAGCGCGATCCAGGGAAACACCAGCCCGTCGATCATGAAGAACCAGGCGAGAAAGGTGAAGGGATCCGGCGTCGCCCGGATCCCGAAGGCGTCGTAGGTGGTATAGGCCGCGACGAAGACCCCGGTCAGCAGCGCCCAGCCGAGCGTCCCGACCGGCGGCGCCCGATCGCGCCCCGGGCGTGCGAGATTGACCAGCGCAAGCGCGAAGATCGCCCCGGACAGCAGCATCACCCCGCCCCATTGCACGCCCGAATAGCGCTCGCCGAAGAGGAGGCCGGCGGCGGCGACCGTCACCAGCGGCCCGGTGCCCCGCACGATCGGATAGACGACGGTGAAATCGCCGCGGCTGTAGGCACTGGCCTGGGCGAGCTTGTAGCCCAGGTGGATCACCTCCGCCCCGGCCAGGATCGCCCAGGCCTCGCCCTGCGGCCAGGGCACCACGAAGAGCGCCACCGGCAGGGCCATCAGCCCATAGCTGATGTCGATCGCGCCGCGGCTCAGCCAGGGATCGTGCCGGCCCTTCTGCAGCGCGCCGAAGACCGCGTGGCTGACGGCGGCGAGCAGGGCGAGCCCCATGGCGACGACATGGCCTTCGGGGGTGCCGGAGATCGCATCGACCCAGCCCGTCACCCCTCCAGCCCGGTCAGCGCCCGCGCGAATTCCTCCGGATCGAAGGGCGACAGGTCGTCGATCGCCTCGCCGACGCCAATGGCATGGATCGGCAGCCCGAAGCGGTCGGCCAGCGCCACCAGCACGCCGCCCTTGGCGGTGCCGTCGAGCTTGGTCATCACGAGGCCGGTCACATCGGCGATCTTGCGGAAGATCTCGACCTGATTGAGCGCGTTCTGCCCGGTGGTCGCATCGAGTACCAGGAGCGTGTTGTGCGGCGCCTCGAGATCGCGCTTGCGGATCACCCGCACGATCTTGGCGAGCTCTGCCATCAGATCCTCGCGGTTCTGCAGCCGGCCCGCGGTATCGACCAGCAGCAGATCCGCGCCCTCGGCCTCGGCGCGCGCCATCGCCTCGAAGGCGAGGCTGGCCGGGTCCGATCCCTGCTGCGCCGTCATCACCGGCACCCCGGCCCGCTCGCCCCAGATCTGCAGCTGCTCCACCGCGGCGGCGCGGAAAGTGTCGCCCGCCGCGATCATCACCGACTTGCCGGCGGCGCGGAGCTGGCTCGCGAGCTTGCCGATCGTGGTGGTCTTGCCCGAGCCGTTCACCCCCACCACCAGCACCACCTGCGGCCGGCGGGCGGTCAGCGGCATCGGCCGGGCCACCGGCTCGAGGATCGCGGTGATCTCGGCCGCCAGCGCCTCCTTGATCTCCTGCGCCTCGACCCGCCGCCCGAGCCGCCCCTCCGCCAGACCCGCCGTGACCTTGAGCGAGGTCTCCACGCCCATGTCGGAGGCGATCAGCAGTTCCTCGAGGCTCTCGAGCATCGCATCGTCGAGAACCCGCCCCTTCGGCGCGGCGAAGAGGCCGCCGAGCCGTCGCGCACCGGCCTCGGCCGGTGCGGCGGGCTGCGGGGACGCCGGCGCGGCCGCGGGCTCGGCAGCGGGCTCCGCGGCAGGCTCGAGGATCGCGTCGAGCCCCTCGTCGAGCTTCGAGGAGGACTTGAACAGCCGGTCCTTCAGCTTCTGGAAAAACGCCATCCGGGTCTCCGGGGTGAAGTTCCGCCATCCCCTAAACCGGGACGGGACCGGATGCAAACCGCCGGGCGGGCGCCGCTCGCGGAGGCGGCGGGACGGGGGTGCCGGCCGATGCCTCCAGGAAGATCCGGACGGGCGGCACGGCGGCCGGCCCGGCGCGGGATCAGCCGAGGCCGGTGTCCTTCTCGATGAGCCGGATCGTGCCGTCCTTGGCCTGGGCCTGGATCGCCTTGGTGATCTCGATCTGCGCCGCCTCGCCCTCCTTGCGGGTGACGTCCTCCAATGCCGCCAGCTCCTCCACGTAGCGCTCGGAGAGGCGGCGCGGCAGGTTCTCGAGCACGAAGGCCACCGTGGCGCTGCCCTGGAGTTCGCCGAGCTTGAGCGCCTTGAGCAGATCCTCCTCGGGGATGTCGCGCAGCACGCCGGCGATGTCGCGGCCATGCAGGCGCAGCGAGATGTCCTCGAAGGTGAACATCGTGCGCTGCACGTCGAGCGCGAGCGAGGAATCCTCCGCTTCGAGGAAGCCCATGAAGCCCTCGCGGACCTCGGTGGAGATGTTGTTCATCAGCCCGGCGATCAGGTCGGCCGGCCGGCGCTTGGAGAGGTTGCGCTGAAGCACCGAGAGGAAGTCGCGCTCGATGGCGTTCTGGATGCTGGCGAGCACCGGGGCGTCGAGCGTCGGCACCCGCGAGAGCCGCAGCACGATCGACTGGGCGAAGCTCCGGTCCAGCCGTTCGAGCACGCTGGCCGCGACCTCCGGGCGCATCTCGCTCACGATCACCGCCGCGGTCTGGGGATGCTCGCCCTGGATGAAGCTCGCCAGCGCCGTGACCGGGGAATCGTTCATGCGCTCCCAGACGGGGCGGATCTCGCTGCGCCGGCGCCCGGCGACCAGGCGGTCGATCTCCTCGTCGTCGTCGAGCACCGCGGCGAGCAGCTTGCGCGCCGCCTTCTCGCCGCCGGCGACCTCCGGGCCGGTGGTGAGCAGGTCGAGGAACTCCATGATCACCGCGTCGAGGATGTCCTGGTTGATCTTGCCCATGTTGCCGATCGCCCGGGCGAAGCGCTCCATGTCGGCCTCGCCCAGGTCGCGCAGGAATCCCGCCGCGAGTTCCGGGCCGATCGCCGTCAGGATCATTGCCGCCTTCTGGATCGGCGGCGGCATCAGCTCGGCCCGGATCGCGGGCGGGCGGGCGCCGGCGTGACGCCCGCCGCTGGGAACGAGGGCTGTCTCGGTCATTGTGCGTAGCTCCGGACCATCGCGCCCGCCAGGAGGCTCCAGCCGTCCGCGATCACGAAGAAGGCGAGTTTGAAGGGCAGCGAGACGACGGCGGGCGGCACCATCATCATGCCCATGGACATCAGGATCGCCGCGATCACCAGGTCGATGACGAGGAACGGCAGGAAGATCAGGAAGCCGACCTCGAACCCGCGCTGGATCTCGCTGAGCAGGAAGGACGGCACCAGGATCGACAGCGGCACCGGCCCGGCCGCCTCGTCCGGGCGCGCCCGCGCCTCGGTCAGCTCGGCGATGGTGTCGGGGTCGACGCGGCCCTCCATGAAGACGCGGAAAGGCGCCATGGTCGGCGCGAAGGCCGCCTCGGGATCGAGCTCGCCGGCGATCATCGGTGCGACGCCGTCGCTCCAGGCCTCGGTGAAGACCGGCTCCATCACGAACCAGGTGAGAAAGAGCGCGAGGCTCACGATCATCATGTTGGGCGGCGCCTGCTGCACGCCGATGGCCTGGCGCAGGATCGAGAGCACCGTGACCATGAATGGAAAGCAGGTGACCATGATCGCGAGGCCGGGCGCGAGGCTCAGGAGGGTGAGCAGGATGAAGAGCTGCACCGTGCGCAGGCTGATCGACTGGCCCTCGCCGAAGTCGATGCTGACGTTCTGCGCCTGCGCGCCATGCGCGAGCAGCACGAGGACGACGGCCAGCGCGAGGGCAAGCGCCGCGCGGACCGCCGGGCGATCAGATCTCATTCGAGAAATCGGCCACTTCCGTCAGGCGCACGCCGAGCCGGCCGGAATCGTCGCCGATCTCCTGCAACTCGCCCCGCGCGATCAGCCGGTCTCCGATATAGAGCTCGACCGGGTCGTCGATCGAGCTGTCGAGCGTCAGCACCGAATCCCGGCGCAGCTCGACCAGCTCGCTGACCAGCGGCCGCGCCTTGCCCACCGAGATGGTGACCTCGATCGGCACGCCGAGAAAGGCACCGGCGCGCGCCGGCTGGCGCGCGGGCTTCTCGCCCGCGGGGGCTTCCGCGCCCTCGGGCTGGCCGTCGTCATCCGTATCGGATTTGCTCATCGTCTGCTTCTTCTTCGCTCTGCTGCTCGGTATGGGCACCGATGCAGGCCAGCGCCTGCGCGATGCAATCCTCCAGGTCGATGCGGTCGTAGCCCTGGTCCCAGAGCACCCGCGCCTCGCGCGGCAGGAGCTCCGGGGCGGCCTCGACCGTCGCGGCGATGCCACGCTCGGCGAGCAGGCCCTCGACGCGGGCCACGAGCTCGGGCGCGCAGCGCAGCCGCGGCCGCGCCTCGGGCGCGGCGGCCACGGCACGCGCCGCGAGCCGCGCGACCTCGTCGCAGATCCCGGCATCGGCCAGGGCCGGGGCGATGGCCGTGGCCAGGGCACGCAGCACCGGCGCGAGGCTCTCGGTCACATGGCGCCGCGCCGCCTCGTTGGTCATGCAGGCGTCGCCGATCGCCTCGACGAGCTCGGCGGTCAGGCGCGTCTCGTCTTCGAGATGGCTCTCGGTCGCGGCGGCCTGGCCGGCGACGAAGCCGGCGCGATAGGCTTCCTCCCGCGCCGTCTCCAGGCGGCGCTCGGCCTCGCTCTGCCGGCGGCCGCCCAGGCCCTCGGCCGGGGTGAAGGTCTGGAGGCGGAAGGCGGTCATGATCCGGCATGCTCCTTGCGGGCTTCGGGGGATTCGATCCAGGCGCGCAGCACGGCGGCGGATTCCTCGCTGCGGCTGGTGATGACCTCGCGCAGCCGGTCGACCTTGGTCAGCGTCTGCGGCGGCAGGTCGAGGATCTCGCCGGTCAGGTCGCGGTCTCCGGCGATCGCGCGCACCGGATCGGGACCGAGGGCGCGCGGTCCGGTCAGCTCGGCCAGATCGACCGGCGCCTGACGCGCCATCATCGGCCTGAGCACGAAGAAGATCAGTGCGAGCACGATCATCCCCAGCACGCCCACCTGGGCCAGCCGCGCGCCGTGCAGATCGAGGAAGCCCTCGCTGCCGCTCTCCACCAGCGAGCCCTGCTCCGCCGCCGGGGTGAACTGCAGGGATTCGATCGTCACCGTGTCGCCGCGCTCGGCGTCGAAGCCGATCGCCGATTGCACCAGCATGCGCAGCGTCTCGATCTCGGCCGCCGGGCGCGGCACCCAGGTCTCCACGCCCTCCGCAGTCTTCTCCAGCAGGCCGTCGACCATGACCGCGACGCTGATCCGGCGGATCTGGCCGGGCAGGATCACCCGCTCGCGGCGGGTCTCGGAGACCTCGAAATTCTGCCGCTCGGTCGACTGGCTCGCCTGCCGCGTGCTCTGGTTGCCGCCGCCCTGGACGTCGCCGTCGGGCAGGTTGCTCGCCACCGTCACCCCGGCGCTGCCGCCCTGGGCGTTCTCGGAGCTAGACTCGGTCTCCGAGCTGATCGCGATCCGGCTGTCGGGGTCGATCAGCCGCTCGCTGATCGTCTGGCTGTCCATGTCCGCATCGACATTGACCTCCACGATCGCCCGGCCCGGCCCGACGCGCGCCTCGAGCAGCCGCTGGATATTGCCGCGAAGCCGCTCCTCGCGGTCGTCGGGGTCGCGCCCCGCGGCCAGGGCATTGCCCTCGTCGGCGCCGGCCAGCACCACGCCGCTCGCGGAATCGATGACCGCGACCGCCTCGGGCGTCACGCCGGCGACCGCGGAGGAGACCAGGTAGCGGATCGCCCGCGCCCGGCCCTCGTCGAGCGTGCCCCGCGCCATGGTCACCGTCACCGAGGCCGAGCCGGTCGCGGCCCGCGAGAAGGGCTGGGACACCGGATTGGCCAGATGCACCCGCGCCGCGCGCACCTCCGGCGAGCCGGTGATGGTGCGCGCGAGCTCGCCCTCCTTGGCCCGCCAATAGGCCGCGTCGAACATCTGACTGGTGGTGCCGAAGCCCGAAAGGGTGTCGAGGATCTCGTAGCCGGCCGGCCCGCCCGCCGGCAGGCCCTTGGCGGCGAGGTCCATGCGCAGCCTGTCGCGGGAGGCGCGCTCCACCAGGATCGCCGAATCGCGGACCTCGAAGACCACGCCCTCGGCCTCCAGCGCCGAGATCACCTCGCCGGCGGCGACCGGATCGAGGCCGGAGTAGAGCAGCACCATGGAGGGCGCGCTGGCCACACGGCTGATCCCGAAGATCGCGGCGGCGATCGCCAGCGCGCTCAGCACCGCGATCAGCTGACGGCGCGAATCGAGGCCGGCCCAGAAGTTGCGGAGCTGTGTCAGGGCGGTCACTTTCTGTCGGTCACGCCGCGCTGGCGGCGCGCGGCTCATGTCTGGTCGGGGCGATATTCGGCTGAACAGACTTAACATTTGGTTAGTGGTGAAGGGGTTAGATGCGATCGAAACGCGAACGTAACTTGCCGAGTGTCCCATGAGTAAACCTGCCGAGGCCCCCGCGGCCGATGCCGATGCCGCACCGAAGAAATCGGGCAAGAAGAGCCTGCTCATGGGCGCGCTGGCCGCGCTCGCGCTGGGCGGCGGCGGCTTCTACGCGGTCTATTCCGGCCTTGCCGACACGCTGATGGGCGGCGGCAAGGACGAGCACGCCGTCGTCGAGGCCGTGGTCGGCAAGGTCGCCTTCGTGCCGATGGAGCCGATCATGATCTCGCTGCCGCCGGGATCCTCGTCGAAGTTCCTGCGCTTCACCGGCCAGCTCGAGGTCGAGCCGGACCGGGCCGAGGAAGTGGCCCAGGTCATGCCGCGCGTGCTCGACGTGCTCAACACCTACCTGCGCGCCGTCGAGGTCCGCGACCTTGAACAGCCCTCTTCGGCGGCACGGCTGCGCGCGCAGATGCTGCGCCGCGTGCAGGTCGTGACCGGCGAAGGCCGGGTGCGCGACCTTCTCGTCACCGAATTCGTCATGAACTGAGGGGTCTCGCGATGGATGTCCTGATGAACGGACTGCTTCTGGCCGCCTCGCTCTTCGCGGGCGGCTATTGCTGGGTGCTGGCGCGCCGGGTGCACGAGCTGAAGTCGCTTGACCGCGGCCTGGGCGGCGCCATCGTCACCCTGACCCGGCAGATCGAGCTCGCCCGCGGCACGCTTGAGGAGGCCCGCGCCGCGACCCGCGAGAACAAGCAGGACCTGACCCAGCTGATCGCAAGGGCCGATTCCGCCACCGCCCAGCTCAAGAGCGTGCTCGCGGCCGCCCGCGACGCCGACCTGCGGGCGGCCTACCAGGCGCGCCTGTCCGGAGCCGCCGCGCAGCCTGCCCCGCCAAGCCCGCCCGCCCCGCAGCGAGACGAGCAGGTGCCGCCGGCGCCGGTGCGGCTCGCGGTGCTGCCGAAGGAAACGGCGGCGCCCGCGCGCCCCGAGCCCGCTCCCGAGGAGATCCTGCCCAAGCCGCGCAGCCTCGCGGCCTTCGAGAGCCCGCTGCGGCCGCGCGCGCCCAAGGACGCGCCCCGGAGCGAAGACGACCTCATCGAGGCGCTCAGCGCCATCGCCGCCGCCGGGGGCCGTTGACCTATGGCCGCGACCACCGCGGGCCGCCGCGCCATCGGCGGCGTGGGGCTGATCGTGCTCTGTTTCCTGGGCTCCGCGGCGCTGCGCCTCGCCGCGAACGGCCAGGCCTTCGCCGAGGAGATCGGCGTACTGGCCGATTCCGGGGCCGCGGACGGTACCGCCGCGGCCACCTGCCCGAGCACCGAGGATGCCGAGAGTCTGCTCTCCGCGATTCGCGAGCGCGAGGACGAGCTGGCGCAGGAATCGCGCCGCCTCGCCGAGCGCTCCCAGACCCTCAACGTCGCCGAGGCCAAGCTCGCCGAGCAGCTCGCCGCCTTCGAGACCGCACGGAAGAACCTCGAGGCGACGCTGGCCGTGGCCGACAAGGCCGCCGAACGCGACATCGAGCGCATGACCACGGTCTACGAGAACATGAAGCCCGCCGAGGCCGCGAAGATCTTCGAGCGCATGGACGTCGCCTTCGCCGCCGGCCTGCTGGCGCGGGTGCGCCCGGAGGTCGCGGCGCAGGTGCTGGCGGCGATGAACGCCGATTCCGCCTATGCGGTGACGCTGACCATCGCCAGCAGGAACCATGCCGTTCCCACGGAATGACGCCGGCGCTTGAGTGTTTCTTAATTCCCCGCCGGGTAAGACCGGAGGCTTCAGGGGATACGGCGCCGGCGGCGTCCCGAGTTCGCGAGTGACCACATGATCGGCATCATCGGCATCATCATCGTCTTCGTGATGGTCTTCGGCGGCTATACGATCGCCGGTGGCAAGATCGGCATCATCCTGCATTCGCTGCCCTTCGAGCTGATGATGATCGCCGGCGCGGCGCTCGGCGCCTTCGTGATCTCCAACGACAAGCACGGTATCACCCACACGCTGAAGGACGTGAGCAAGGTCTTCAAGGGCCCGCACTGGAAGCCCGGCGACTTCCAGGACCTGCTCTGCCTGATGTTCCAGCTGATCCGCATCGCCCGCTCGAACCCCGTGGAGCTCGACCAGCACATCGAGGATCCGGGCGCCTCGGCGATCTTCAACGCCTATCCGCGCATCCTCGCCGATACCGAGGCGGTGGCTCTGATCTGCGACACGCTGCGCTCGGCCTCGATGAACTACGACGACCCGATGCAGGTCGAGGAGGTCCTGACCAAGCGCATCGAGAAGAACTACACCAATGCGCTGCATTCGGCGCATACGCTCCAGACCATGGCCGACGGCCTGCCTGCGCTGGGGATCGTTGCCGCCGTGCTCGGCGTCATCAAGACCATGGCCTCGATCGACCAGCCGCCCGAGATCCTCGGCAAGATGATCGGCGGCGCGCTGGTGGGCACCTTTCTCGGCGTCTTCCTCGCCTATGGCATCGTCGGCCCCTTCGCGAGCCGGGTGAAGAACGTGATCGACGAGGACCAGCATTTCTACAACCTCATCCGCGAGGTGATGGTCGCCGCCTTGCACAACCACGCGCCCAATATCTGCGTCGAGGTCGGCCGGCAGAACACGCCCGCCGGCCTGCGCCCCTCCTACAACGAGCTCGAAGGCGCGCTGCGCGCCACCAAGCAGAGCCTCGCGGCATGATCCGCACCCTGGCGCTTGCCGTCGCGGCGGGCCTCGCCGCGGCGCCGCTCCATGCGGCCGAGGGCGGCCCGATCCTCAGCGGCGAGCACGCGAATTTCTCCCGCCTCGTGGTCCGCATCGACCCGACCACCGAATGGTCGCTCGAGACCGCGGAAGGCCGGGTCACGCTCTTTATCCCCGGCAGGGAGATCGCCTTCGACGCCGCCCGGATCTTCGAGAAGATCCCCCGGACCCGCATCGGCGCCGTCGCGACCGCGATCGGGCCGAGGGGCACGACCGTTGCGGTCGAGCTCACCTGCGACTGCCGGGTCAGCACGCTTTTCGTCAAGGGCCGGCATCTGGCGCTCGACGTCTCCGACCGGGACGCGGTGCTGCCGGCCCCGGAATCCCAGCCGGTGGCGGAAACCGCCGAGGCGCGGGATCTGCGCGAGGCCGCCGCCGTGGACGCCGCCGAGCAGATCCTGCTGCGGCAGATCGAGCGCGCCGCCGGCCAAGGGCTGATCGAGCTCGCCGACGCGGGTCCGCCGGCGCCGCCGCAAGCCGGGCCCGAAACCGGCGCCGGCACCGCCACGGAGACCGTGCCCGTTCCGGCCGGGGTTCCGCCGGCCCTGCCCGATCCCACCCCGCCCGCGCGCCCCGAGAGCGATGCCGCCCCGACCCTGCCGGTGGCGCTCACCGCCCGCGGGGCGCCGGAGGCCGCCGGCATCGCGGCGCTGCTGGACCTCGAGCAGATCGAGGCCACCACGGTCTTCGACCGCGAGCGGGCCAAGGCCCTGGCGGAGATGGCCGAGCCGGAGGTCGCCGTCGAATGCCTGCCCGACGAGGCGATGGATATCGCCCGATGGTCCGACGGCCGCCCGGCGTTCGAGCAGATCGTCGATCTCTCGAGCCACCTGCTCGGCGAGTTCGATGCCCCCGACCCCGAGACACTGGCGCGCCTGATCCGGATCGACATCCGCTTCGGTCTCGGCACCGAGGCGGAGGCGGTCCTCGCGAGCTTTCCCCAGGACTTCGAGAACCGCGCGCTCCTGCTCGACCTCGCCCGCGCGGTCGAGGGCCGCGCGCTGCCGCCCGAAGGCCCGCTCTCGGCGGCGGTGAGCTGCCCCGGCGCCCACGGGCTCTGGAGCGCCATCGCCAGCAACGGCCCCGCGCTGCCCGACGACGCGGGCTTCGAGACCATCCATGCCGCCTTCGCCGAGCTGCCGCCCGACCTGCGCGGGCTCGTCGGACCGGGGCTGGTCGCCCGGCTGCTCGATGCCGGCCGGACCGAGGCCGCGCGGCTGATCCAGGATACGACCACCCGGCCGGAAACGGCGCAGACCTCCGCCCTGACCATCGTCGGCGCGCGGCTCGCCGCCGCCGAAGGTGACCCGCAGGCCGGCATCCATGCGCTCTCCGCGCTGATCGAGGCCGATGCCGCGGCGGCGCCCGAGGCGCTCCTCCATCTCGCGCGGCTCGCCGCCGATGCCGGCCTCCCTCTGCCCGACCGCCACGTCACCGATCTGCGCGCCGCCGCGCTCCAGGCCCGTGGCGCCGCCCGCGCCGCCGAGCTGCGGCTCCTGCTCGCGGAATCCCTCGCCGTCCGCGGAGAGCTGCCCGATGCCATCGCCGAGATCCGCTCCGCGCTGATCGACCTGCCCCGCGACCCCCGCTTCGCCGAGCTTGCGGTGGCGCTGCTCGCCGCCGCCGATCCCGAGCGCGTGGGCCGCGCCGCCTATGCCGAGACCGTGCTGGCGAGCACCACGCTGGTCTCGGCGGATCCGGCCAACGACCCCGCGCGCCGGGCGATCGCGCGGCGGCTGCTCGACCTGGGCCTGCCCCAGGGGGCGCGCGCGATGGTTGAGCCGGCGGCGGCGCGCGCGGGCGAAGCTGCCCGGCTCCTGCTCGCCGAATCCTGGCTGCGCAGCCGCGAATCCGCCCGGGCCCGCGACATTCTCGCCGGGATCGAGGGGCCGGAGGCCGCCCGGCTCACCGCCGAGGCGCTCGCGCTCGACGGGGATTTCGCCGAGGCCGGCGCGGTGCTGCGCGAGGCGGGCCTGCCGGACGCCGCCGACGCCTACGCCTGGTCCTCGGGGGACTGGCCGCGCGCCCGCGACGAGGCCGCGCCGGATCCCGGGCGCCAGGCCATGGCCGAATTCATGGTCGCGCAGACCGCCCCCGAGGAGGCCCGCCCCGCCTCACCCGACCCCTCCGCGCTCGACGCGGAAGAAGCCTTCGTCGAGCCCCTGCCGGCGCTCGAACGCCCGAGCCTCGACGCCGCCCGCCGCCTGCTCGCGACCGGCCGCCAGGTCGAGGATTTCGTCCAGGCCCTGCTCGCCAAGACGCCGCCCGGCGGCGCCCCGGCCGCGAATTAGGGCCGCCGCTGCAGCACGACCTCGCCGGAGACCGGATCCGTCACGCCCAGCCCCGGCCCGAGATCCTCGAGCCGGTCGCGGAAGGTGTCGAGCGTGGCGATCATGGCCGGCCGCGCCGCGGCGAGCGCCTCCATGCTGTCCCATTCGCCGATCACGCAGAACTCCCGGTCACCGGTCTTGATGACGTTCAGCGACCGCATGCCGTCCATCCCCTCGAGCACGCGATCCCGATGCGATTTCAGGTAGGCCTCCTCGTTTCCCGGCTTCACCCGCATGCGAACAACGTTGAAAGCGGTCATGGCGCTCTCCGTTCCCCAAAAGCCTCGCCGCCCGGGCGGAAGCACCCGGGGGTCGGGGGCGGTCATTTTAGCCGACTCCGGCCTGCGCCTCAACGCGGGGCGCGGTGCTGTCCAGAGCAATCGCACTTGGAACCAATGGTTCCCGGTACGACCGTCCCACCGCGAGATGAGGGCAGCGCCCGCCGGGCCGGACGGTGACGCCAGGCCTGCCCGGCGCCGGAACCCGTCGGTCAGAGCGGCTCCAGATCCCCCGCCGCCCGGCCCGCCTCGAAACCGGCGACGAAATCCGCCAGCCCTCCGGAGGCAATCGCCCCGCGCAGGCCGGCCATCAGCTCCTGATAATAATGCAGGTTGTGCCAGGTCAGCAGCATCGAGGCGATGATCTCGCCGGCCTTGAAGACATGATGCAGATAGGCCCGGCTGTAGGACCGGCAGGCCGGGCAGGTGCAGTCGGGATCGAGCGGGCGCGGATCCTCGGCGTGGCGGGCGTTCTTGATGTTGACCGCCCCCCGCCGCGTCAGCGCCTGGCCGGTCCGCCCCGAGCGCGAGGGCAGCACGCAATCGAACATGTCCACGCCGCGCAGCACGGCGCCGACGATGTCGTCGGGCTTGCCGACCCCCATCAGATAGCGCGGCCGGTCCCCGGGCAGCATGCCCGGCGCATGGTCGAGCACCGCCAGCATCGCCGCCTGCCCCTCGCCCACCGCGAGACCCCCGATGGCATAGCCGTCGAAGCCGATGGCGCGCAGCGCCGTCGCGCTCTCCTCCCGCAGGTCCCGCTCCAGCCCGCCCTGCTGGATCCCGAAGAGCGCATGGCCGGGCCGGTCGCCGAAGGCGTCGCGCGAGCGCGCCGCCCAGCGCATCGACAGCGCCATGCTCGCCGCGATGGCATCGCGTGTGGCCGGCAGCGCCGGGCATTCGTCGAAGGCCATCACGATGTCCGAGCCGAGCAGCCGCTGAATCTCCATGCTCGATTCCGGGCTCAGGTGATGCCGCGCGCCGTCCACATGCGAGCGGAAGGTCACGCCCTCCTCGCTCAGCTTGCGCAGTTCGGCGAGGCTCATCACCTGGAAGCCGCCCGAATCGGTCAGGATCGGCTTCGACCAGTTCATGAAGCGGTGCAGGCCGCCGAGCCGGGCGATGCGCTCGGCGCCGGGACGCAGCATCAGGTGATAGGTGTTGCCGAGCAGGATATCCGCGCCGGTCGCCGCGACGCTCTCGGGCAGCATCGCCTTCACCGTGCCCGCCGTGCCCACCGGCATGAAGGCCGGCGTGCGGATCGCGCCGCGCGGGGTCGCGAGCACCCCGCTGCGGGCCTTGCCGTCCCTGGCCTCGATGGCGAAGGAGATGCCGCGTGTCATGGCCGCCCTGCTAGGGGCATTGTCGCGCGGATGCAAACCTCCCCGCGACGGATCGCGCCCGCCCGGCAATCGCAGCCCCCCTCCGGCGGCTCCGTCTTTACGGGACGGCGGCATTCCCTATATAACTGGTCGGGAATAAGGGAGATCGCGCGTCATGACCGCCCAAGCCAATGCCCCGCTGGAAGGCACGCCGCTGATCCGGCCCTCGACCACCGATCACCCGCTCTATGACGAGGTCGTGGCGGCCTGCCGGACGGTCTTCGATCCCGAGATCCCGGTGAACATCTACGACCTCGGGCTGGTCTATACCATCGAGATCGGTGGCGAGGGCGACGTGGATGTCGCCATGTCGCTCACCGCCCCCGGCTGCCCGGTGGCCGGCGAGATGCCCGGCTGGGTGGCCGATGCGATCACCCCGCTGCCGGGCGTGCGCCATGTCAATGTCGAGCTGGTCTGGGAGCCGCAATGGGGCATGGACATGATGTCCGACGAGGCGCGGCTCGAACTCGGCTTCATGTAGGGCTTGCCGGATCGCGACCGCCCGCCCATTCTCTGACCGTCCGAACCGGCCGGATCGCTGATGACCCCTGACCCCCTCGCCGTGCTGACCGGCGATCTCGTCGGCTCCTCCCGCCTCGGCGGGACAGCGCTCGATGCGGCGATGGCGGTGCTCGGCGAAGCCGCCGGCGCGACCGCGAACTGGGCCGGGGACGGCCCCCCCGCCCGCTTCACCCGTTTCCGCGGCGACGGCTGGCAATGCCTCGCGCCATCGCCGGCGCTCTCGCTGCGCATGATGCTCTTCCTGCGGGCCCGGCTGCGCGCCCGCGGCGCGGATCTCGACACCCGCATCTCGGCGGGGATCGGCCCCGGCAGGCTGCCGGCGACGGGCGATCTCTCCGCGGGCGCCGGCCCGGCCTTCGAGACCTCCGGCCATGGGCTCGACAGCCTCGGCCGCGCCGCCCGGCTCGGCCTGGACTGGCCCGGCGGCCCCGCCGCGCCCGCAGTTCTCGCGGCCCTCGTGGCGCTCTGCGACGAGGTCTCGCGGCGCTGGACGCCGCGCCAGGCGCGGGTCTTCGCGGCGCGGCTGGTGCCCGACGCCCCGCCCCAGGCCGAGATCGGCGCGGAGTTCGGCATCAGCCAGCAGATGGTCGCCAAACATCTGCGAAGCGGCGGCGACTGGGCGCTCCGCCGCGCCCTCGCGGCGCTGGAGGGCGGAACCGGCGATGACGAGTGACATCCTCAAAAGGTTGTTTCCGCAGATACAAACCCAGGAGGTTGTAATCCCCCGGCCCGGACCGACGCGGCCGTGACCCTGATCGAGACCGCCATCGCGCTCACGCTCGGCCATGTGCTCGCCGATTTCACCATGCAGAGCGACCGCATGGTGCAGAACAAGCGCGACCCGCTGGTCCTGCTCGCCCATGTCGCCATCGTCGCTGTGGTGAGCTGGGCCGCCCTCGGCTTCGCGCCGCGCCCCGTGCCGATCCTCGTGATCGCGCTCAGCCATTACGCCATCGACTGGATCAAGCTGCGCCACGGCGGGCCGGGCTTCACCGCCTTCGCCGCCGACCAGGCCGCGCATCTCGCGATGATCGGCCTCGCCGCCACGCTCTCGCCCGATGCCTGGAGCGCCGGGCTCTGGGGCATGACCCTGCCGGCGGCGGCGGAATGGCATGTGCCCCTTTCTGCGGCCATGACCCTCGCCGCCGGGCTGGTGGCGGCGGTCTGGGCCGGCGGCTACGCCGTGCAGGCGCTGATGCACGGGCTGAAGTACCCGCTCGACCCCGCCGAGGACGAGAGCCTGCCACGGGGCGGGCAGCTCATCGGCCGGCTGGAGCGACTCATGATCTTCATGCTGGTGCTCGCCGGACAGGCCGGCGCCATCGGCTTCCTGATCGCCGCCAAGTCGGTGTTGCGCTTCAACGAACTGGCCCGCGACCGGGAGCTCCGCACCGGCGAATACGTCATCATCGGCACGCTGGCGAGCTTCGCCTGGGGGATCGGCATCGCCTTCGCCACCGTGGCGGTGCTGGCCCGCCTCGCCGGGACTTGAGCGGGACCGCCCGGCGCACTACCTTGAACCCCGAAAGTAACAGGAACCGCCCAGCGATGTTCGGCATTCCCGGCAAGCCGCCCGTGACCCTCACCGAGGCCGCCCAGAACCAGATCCTGCGCCTCATGGCGCGGGGCGGCAGCAAGGGGCTGCGCATCGGCGTCAAGAAGGGCGGCTGCGCCGGCATGGAATACACCATGGAATACGTCGACGAGATCGCGCCGCATGACGAGGTGGTCGAGAGCAACGGCGCGCGGGTGATGATCGCCCCCATGGCGCAGATGTTCCTCTTCGGCACCGAAATCGACTATGCCAACGGCCTGATCGAATCCGGCTTCCGCTTCAACAACCCCAATGTGACCGAGGCCTGCGGCTGCGGCGAATCGATCAAGTTCGCAGGCACCTGACATGGCCGTCTCCTCCGGGACGCGCGCCTTCGTCCTGGAGCTCTTCGCCGATCTCGGGGCCGTGACCGCCCGCGCGATGATGGGCGGGCTCGCTGTCTATTCCGCGGGCCGGATCTTCGCGATCGTCGGGCCCGAGGACCGGATCTATCTCAAGGCCTCCGGCCCGCTCGCCGCGGCGCTGGCCGATGCGGGTTCCGAGCAATTCGCCTACGACAAGGCCGGCAAGTCCACGCGCATGGGCTACTGGACCCTGCCGGATGCCGCGATCGACGACCCGGAGGCCGCCTGCAACTGGGCACGGCGCGCGCTGTCCGCGAGCGGCGGCTTCCCCTGAGCCGAAGCCTCTGCTACCCAGCCCCGTCCCGATTGGCTCGCCGCCGCGCCCCTCGCCCACCCGTGTCTCCCGAACGGGCCGGGCGGAGACGGCCGGTATGCGCCGCCGCAGCAGCAGGAGCCGCGCATGCCGCCTCGCAAACTCGTCGCCGGAAACTGGAAGATGAACGGTCTCGCCGCCTCGGCGGAGATGCTCGAGACCTTTCGCCGCGCCCACCCGGCGCCGGCCTGCGACGTGCTGGTCTGCCCGCCCGCCACGCTGATCGCAGGGCTCGCCGGGCGCGGCACGGCGCTCGGCGGGCAGGATTGCCACCCCGAGGCCAGCGGCGCCCATACCGGCGACATCTCCGCGGAGATGCTGCGTGACGCCGGTGCCGAGGCGGTGATCCTCGGCCATTCGGAGCGCCGGACCGATCACGGCGAGACCGATGCGCTGGTGGCGGCCAAGGCCGCCGCCGCCGCCCGGGCCGGGCTGACCGCCATCGTCTGCGTCGGCGAGACCGAATCCCAGCGCGACGCCGGCCGGGCGATGGAGGTGGTCGGCGGGCAGCTCGCTGGCTCCCTGCCGCCGGAGGCCGACCCCGCCGGCCTCGTCATCGCCTACGAGCCGGTCTGGGCGATCGGCACCGGGCGCACCCCGTCCCTGGCCGAGATCGGCGAGATGCACGATTTCCTGCGCGCCCGACTGATCGAGCGCTTCGGCGCCGAGCCCGGCGCGGCGATCCGCCTGCTCTACGGCGGATCGGTCAAGCCGGGCAATGCGGCGGAGATCTTCGCGGTCGGCAATGTCGGCGGCGGGCTGATCGGTGGCGCGTCGCTCAAGGCCGAGGATTTCGGCGCGATCGTCGCCGCCGCCGGCTGATCACACCGCCTTGCGCAGCGGCCGGACCGCCGGGATCTGGTAGTGGATCGCCAGACGCTCCAGCGCGATCTTGAGCACGATCTTGCCGGAGCGCGCTGACCAGCCGAGACGCTTTTCTGCCGTTTCAAGACCTTCCAGGAAGCAGCAGATGCGGAACACGATGTCCGAGAGCCCCGGGCCCAGCGCCTCGAGCGCCTTGGCGACCCGCACGCGGGCATCCGAGGGGCCTTCGGCCGGCCCGCGGGGCACGGGCGCCGAATCGCGCCCGCCCGCGGTCAGGAACCGCTCCCAGTTCTGAGTCGTGCGCGGCCCCATCTGCGCCAGTTCGAAATCCTCGCGCAGACGCTCGCCCGCCTCGATCAGGTCGGGCGTGAGATAGGCCTCGCCGCCCTTGTCGCGCTTGCGGCCCAGGACCGAAAGCGGGCTCTCGGCGAGATTGAAGCGCAGGGTGCGCTCGCCCGAGCCATCGCTCGCCATGACCGTGCGCTCGGCATAGAGGCGATGCTGCTCCTGGAACGGGCTTGGCGCCTCGGCGAAACCGTCTTTGGCGGCCCGCGCCTGCCGCTCGTCGGTCAGTAGCCGCTTGAGCGCCGCGCGCCCCGCCGCGGTGATCTCGTAGCAGGCGATCTTGCCCGCGCGGCTGCAGGTGATCCAGTCCTGCAGCGCGAAGGCATGGGCCACGTCGCGGTCGACCACGGCGATCCGGTTCTGCCGACCCGGAACCACCTCCCGCAGCACGACGGCCTTTTCCATCTCCGGCGAGACCGCGAGGATGGCGCCCTTCTCGCAGAGGCGGCGCAGGATGCGACGCGCCTCGCGCTCGATGCGCGGGTCGGGGTCGGACTTCGGCGAGACGACCGGCTTGGGCATGGATGCAAACTCCCTGGATACGGCGGAACGAACGGATTCGGCGGTTGCGACGCGCGCGAGGCTCTCCAGCGCCTCGTCGACCAGCGGGTCATCCCGCCGGGCTTCGAGGCGCCGGATCTGGCGCAATACCGTGGAGGCATGGCAGCCCTTGGCCCGGGCGAGGGCCCGGATCGGAAGCCCCCCGGCGGTGTGGGCGAGATAGGTGAGCGCGCAGTCCGGAATCCACTCCGGCAGTTGCGCTACCATGGCCAGACACCATGCGATGCTTCTAGAAAAGCCTCGGGATTGAAGGTCACGGCAGATACCTCAATCGCTGCAATTTTCGCAAAAATCTACTTAAGGTTGATTCGTGAAAGAAACCTTAAATGGAACAAAAAGCGAATTGTTCTGGTAGTTTATGAGTCAAGGCCACCGTTCGGTGTAAACGAAAATCGAGCAACAGGCCACAACCTGAGCGATTATACCCCCACGACGAACACCGATGAGGGACCAGAAGATGACCGATTTCGCCTCCGTGCTCACCGCCCTGCGCCGCCCCAAGATCCTGATCCGCGCCGCCCGCGCCGGGGTCGTGGACTACCGCCGCGAACGCGACCTGCGCCGGCTTCTGCGCACTGCGCGGTTCCAGGCGAACCGGCCGGCCCTCGACAGCCTGATCGCCGAGGAGAACCGCCTGGAGACCAACCGCACCTCGGGCGAGGCGACCTACAGCATCCAGCGCCACGTGGCGGTCCTGACCGCGCTGATCGCCGAGGCGCGCCTGCTGCCCGCGGCCGGCCGGCCGGCCTGACCGACCGCCGCGGCGAGCGGCCCTCCGGACGGCAGCCTCCCACCGGCCTGCACAGCGGGCTTGCCTTCCCGGCCCGGCTGGCGTCTTCTGCATGGCGTGAAGGGTCGCCTCATCGTCGCCTCGAATCGCACCGCCAGCCCCGGCGCACCTCCGGTCGGCGGGCTCGCGGTTGCGCTCTGGGATGCACTCAGCGAGCGCGGCGGCGTCTGGTTCGGCTGGTCCGGCGACACGGTCGAGCGCGAGACCCGCGGCGTGCGCCTCTTCGCCGAAGGCAACGTCGATTTCGCCCTCGCCGACCTGACCGAGAGCGAGCTCCAGGGCTATTATCTCGGCTATGCCAATCGCGCGCTCTGGCCGGTGTTCCACTACCGCGTCGATCTCGCGCAGTTCGACGAGCACGATTTCGCCAGCTACGAGAAGGTCAACCGCCGCTTCGGCCGGGTGCTGGCGCAGCTGACCCGGCCCGACGACACGGTCTGGGTGCACGATTACCATTTCCTCATGCTGGGCCAGGAGATGCGCCAGTCCGGCTGGGACGGGCCGATGGGATTCTTCCTGCACATCCCCTTTCCCGCCCCCGAGATCTTCACCGCCCTGCCGCAGCACCAGCGCCTCGCCCGCGCGCTCTGCGCCTTCGACCTCGTGGGCTTCCAGACCGACCGCGACACCGCGAACTTCCGCCGCTACCTCACCGAATATTGCGGCGCGAGCATCGAGCCCGACGGCGCGATCACGGTCTTCGACCGGAGCCTGCGCGCCGCCTCCTTCCCGATCGGCATCGACGCCGAGGAGATCGCCACCCTCGCCGAAAGCGAGGAGGGCCGCTCGGCCGCCAGCCGGCTCGGCAAGATCATCGACAACCGCTCGCTGGTGATCGGCGTCGACCGCATGGATTATTCCAAGGGGCTGCCCCAGCGCATGGAGGCCTTCGGCCGCATGCTCGACGACCACGAGGAACTGCAGGGGCGGGTGAGCTTCCTGCAGATCGCACCGCCCTCGCGCGAGGCGGTGGACGCCTATCAGGACCTCCGCGAGCAGCTCGACCGCCTCGCCGGCCGCATCAACGGCGATCATGCCGATCTCGACTGGGTGCCGATCCGCTATCTCGCGCGGAGCTACCCCCGCGCCGCGCTCTCGGGCCTCTACCGGCTGGCGCGGGTGGGGCTGGTGACGCCGCTCTACGACGGCATGAACCTCGTCGCCAAGGAGTTCGTCGCCGCCCAGGATCCCGAGGATCCGGGCGCGTTGGTGCTCTCGGAATTCGCCGGCGCCGCCGAGCAGCTCGACGGCGCGGTCCTGGTGAACCCCCATGACATCATGGCCACCGCCGACGCGATCCACGCCGCCATCGTCATGTCCGTCGAGGACCGCCGCGCGCGCTGGGAGGCGCTGAACGCCGCGGTGCGCGAGAAGGACATCGCCTGGTGGCGCAACGAATTCCTCGCCGCGCTCGACGCGATCCGGTCCGACCGGTGAGCCGCGGCGGCCTCGCGGCGCTGCGCCTCGCGCCCGGGGACGCGCTCTTTCTCGACTTCGACGGCACCCTCGCCGAGATCGGCCCCGATCCCGAGGCCATCCGGCTCGACGCCGCCACCGAGGCCGCGCTGCGCACCATCGCGGAACGTCTCGGCGGCGCCGTGGCACTCCTCAGCGGCCGCGACCTGCGCGATCTCGCCCGCCGCACCCCGGATGCGCTCTGGCGCGCCGGCGGTCACGGGCTGGAGATCCTTGCCCCCCACGCCGCACCGCCCGGCCCGCCGCCGCCGCCGCCCGCGGCCCTGCTCGCGCCCCTGCGCGCGGCCGCGCGACACCCCGGCGTGCGGCTCGAGCTCAAGGGTCCGGTGGCCGCGCTCCACTACCGCGCCGCGCCCGAGGCAGAGGCCGCCTGCCTCGCCGCCGCCGCCGAAGCCGCCGCAAGGCTCCCCGGCCACGTCCGCCAGCCCGGCAAGATGGTCGTGGAGGTCAAGCCGCAGGCCGCGCACAAGGGCGCCGCCCTGCGCCGCATGGCCGCGGACCCGCCCTTCGCCGGACGCCGGCTGCTCATGTTCGGCGACGATACCACCGACGAGGACGCCATCGCCGCCGCCGAGGCGCTCGGCGGCATCGGCATCAAGATCGGCGGCGGCACCACCGCCGCCTCCGTTCGCGCGCCCGACCCCGCCGCGCTCCGGGCCTGGCTCGCCCGCGAGGCCGAGGCCCTGGCCGGCGCCGGCTGATCCCGGCCGCCCGCCCCCTAATCCGCGGGATGCCCCTCGATCAGGCTCGCCGCCGCCGGCCCGAGCCGGTCGGGGATCGTCCGCTGCTGGTGCCAATGCGGATAGATCAGCCGCGGCAGGCTGACCCGGTCGAGCCGCTCCCGCTCCGCTGCCGCCAGCACCAGATCCGCCGCGCCGAGATTGCGGCGCAGCTGCTCCTCGGTCCGGGCGCCGAGAATGACCGAGGCGACGCCCGCGCGCCCGAGCAGCCAGGCCAGCGCCACCTCCGCCGCCGAGGCGCCACGGCCGTTCGCGATGGCCACGAGTTCCTCGATCGTGTCGTAGAGCCGCGCCTCGTCGGAGAGCGGCGGCTCGTGCCAGTCGTTCAGATGCCGCCCGCCCTCTTCCGGCGCCTTGCCGCGCCGGTACTTGCCCGAGAGTAGCCCCCCGGCCAGCGGGCTCCAGATCAGCGCGCCGAGCCCCTGGTCGATCCCCGCCGGGAGCAGCTCGTATTCCGCGTCCCGGCTCTCCAGCGAATAATAGATCTGCTGCGCCACCGGCGGCACGACTCCCATGGCCCGCGCCGTCGCCATGATCTTCACCAGCTGCCAGCCCGCGAAATTCGAGATGCCAGAATAGCGGATTTTCCCGGCGCGGGTCAGCGTGTCGAAGGCCTCGAGCGTCTCCTCGAGCGGCGTCAGCCCGTCCCATTGATGCATCTGGTAGAGGTCGATCCGGTCGGTCCCGAGCCGCTTCAGGCTCGCCTCGCATTGCGCCACCACATGCGCGCGCGACAGCCCCAGGTCGTTCGGCCCCTCGCCCATCCGGAAGCGCACCTTGGTGGCGACCAGCAGCCGCTCGCGCCGCCCGGCCATGGCCTCGCCGAGGATCTCCTCGGAACGTCCGCGCGAATAGGCATTGGCGGTGTCGATCAGGTTGATCCCCGCCTCGAGGCAGATATCGAGCAGCCGGCACGCCTGCGCGGTTTCCGTCGCCCCCCATTTCGCGAGCGGCCCGACGCCGCCGAAGGTGGCGGTACCAAAAGCCAGCGCCGAGACCTTCAGGCCCGACCGGCCGAGCTGGCGATATTCCATGTGCCTCTCCCTTTCCCCGTGGTTGCCCCCGCATCCTCCGGCCTAGCACCCCGCCCGCGCCGCGTCCCCCCCGAATCGGCGCGGGTCCCGGGCCGCGCGTGGCGCCCGTCCCGCTTCACGCCTCGAGCATCACGCCGATCCCCCGCACGGTGTTCCAGTTGCGGAAGGTCCCCGGCCCGCCCGCGCGCCGCGGCTTCATCGCCGCCGCCAACCGCGAGCCGCCCTGGCCATGGGGAAAATGCACCCAGAGATCGCCATCGACCAGCGCCATGCGCTCGTCCGCGCTCCGATAGGGCTCCAGCGCTTCCAGGACCCCGGCGCCGGCCGGCGCCCGCATCACCCGCACCGCGACCCTGTCGGGCGCCAGCAGCGACGCCTCCGGAAACGGGTTGCCCGCCATGAGCCGCCCCCAACGGGACGAATCGCGAAGGATGATGTCCACGTGCCGGCCGAATCGCGCGGCGAAGGCCGTCTCCAGCCGCTGCTCCAGCAGCCGCGGATCGGCCGCCGGCGCATCGAACACCAGATTGCCGGTCGCCACCAGCGACCGCACCCGCGCGAATCCCAGGCCCTCGGCCATCGCCCGCAGGTCGCCCATGCGCAGCCGCCGGCCCGGTCCGAGCACCACGCTGTAGAGCAATGCCACATGGCGCGCCATCGCACCCCCCCCTCTGGCTGCCGCCACCCTGCCCGCCGCCGCGCCCCCGCACAATGCGGCTCCGGCGCGGCCGCGGCTCGGCTCCCCGCGGAAGGCCCGCGCATGGATTGTGCACGTCGCGTGCACGGTTCGTGCACAGCCCGCGCCGGGCGAAACTAGCCCTTGCCACGCCTCGTGCCGCGCCGCTAACTCGCGCCGCCATGGACCGCTCCCGCCCCCTCTACGCCGCGCTCTGGATGCTGGGAGCGGTGGCGTCCTTCTCGGCCATGGTGGTCGCCGGCCGGGAAATCCAGCTCGAGATGAACACCTTCGAGCTGATGCTCTACCGCTCGGTGATCGGCTGGCTCACCGTCGCCGCCATCCTCGCCCGCAGCCGCACGGGCTTCACCCAGGTCCGCACCGCCCATGCCGGGCTGCACGTCAAGCGCAACCTCTTCCATTTCGCGGGCCAGAACCTCTGGTTCTACGCCCTCGCCACCATCCCGCTCGCCCAGCTCACCGCGCTGGAATTCACCAATCCGATCTGGGTCGCGCTCCTAGCACCCGTCCTGCTCTCCGAGAAGCTGACGCGCCCGCGCATCGCCGCGGCCGCGCTCGGCTTTCTCGGCGTGCTCATCGTCGCGCGCCCCGGCTCCGCCCCCCTCGGCCCGGGCCAGGCGGCGGCGCTCCTCGCCGCCACCGGCTTCGCCATGAACACGATCTATACCAAGCAGATCATGCGCTTCGACAGCGTGCTTTGCGTACTTTTCTGGATGACGCTGGCGCAATCTTGCTTCAGCCTCGCCCTCGCGCTCCCCGGGGGCATCCCGCTGCCCTCGCCGGAGCTCGTCCCCTGGATCCTCGTGGTCGGGCTCACCGGCCTGACCGCGCATTACGCGCTGACCTCGGCGCTCTCCTGGGCGCCGGCCTCGGTGGTGGCACCGATGGAATTCATCCGCCTGCCGGTGCTCGCGACCCTGGGAATGCTGGTCTATGGCGAGCCCTTCGACCCGGTGGTGTTCCTCGGCGCCGGCGCGATCGTGCTCGGCAATCTGGTGAACCTGCGGGGGGAACGGGCACGCACCGCAGCGTGAAGGATCTTTTGTTGCGCCTGCGAACATGCTAGGCGACCACCCGACACGAGGGCGCTCAGGAGCAAGCCATGAACATCGACAGCATCCCCGCCGGGAAGAACCCGCCCCAGGACATCAACGTCGTGATCGAGATCACCGGCGGCGCCTCAGGCGGCGCCCCGGTCAAATACGAGATCGACAAGGCTTCGGGCGCGGTCTTCGTCGACCGCGTCGTCAACACGCCGATGTTCTACCCCTGCAACTACGGCTTCGTTCCCAATACCCTGCATGCCGACGGCGATCCGACGGACGTGCTGGTGATCTGCGACTTCCCGCTCGCGCCCGGCGTGGTGATCCGCTGCCGGCCGGTCGGCGTGCTGAAGATGGAGGACGACGGCGGCATGGACGACAAGCTGATCGCCGTCCCCGTCGCCAAGGTCGACCCGTTCCAGGCGCATATCGCCGATCTCGAAGACATCGCGCCGAAGACCCGCGACCGGATCAAGCATTTCTTCGAGCATTACAAGGATCTCGAGGAAGGCAAATGGGTCAAGGTGATCGGCTGGGGCGACCGGGCCGAGGCCGAAGCGATCCTCAGCGACTCGCTCGCGGCAATGAAGAAATAGGCCCAATGCCCGGCAGCGGCACCGCTGCCGGGCCAAGCATCGGCCGCCGCTTGCAGCGAGGCCCGTTTCCACACGATATCAGTGGCCTGCCTCGTGTCCTGCCGGACGACAGGTATCCCCCGGCCCCAGTCGCAGCGGTCTAGTCGCGGAACAACGCCTCCAGACCCTCGATCGTCAACTCGTCATGGGTGACCAATACCAGGTCGGCATCCCGAAACCCGGCGCCGGCCTCGGCCGACAGCCCCACGCATCGGAATCCGCCGGCCTTCGCGGCCCTCACGCCGAAGACCGAATCCTCGATCACGACACATTCATGGGCCGGGATCTCCAGCTGCCGGACCGCCGCGAGGAAGATGTCGGGGGCCGGCTTGCCCCGCGCGACGTCATCGCCGCCGACCACCGCCGAGAAGGCATCGCGGATCCCGGCCTTCACCAGCACGTCATTGACGTTGACGCTGCTCGATGCCGTGGCGAGCGCATAGCCCCGCGCCCGGCACTGGTCGACCAGCCGCAGGGCGGCCTCGAACACGACGAATTCGCCGCGACCGATCATCTCGCGGTAATAGACGTTCTTGCGCTCCGCGGCGTCCCTGACCTCCGCATCGCTATGATCGACCATCACGGCGCGGGCGCCGTCGAAGCGTGGCCGGCCATCGACCAGCCTGCGGTAGTCGGCGAAGTCGAAGCCGTAGCCGTATTCCGCGAACATCCGCCGCCACGCCCGGAAATGCGCCGGAACCGTGTCGACGAGCACCCCGTCAAGGTCGAAGATGATCCCCCTGAGGGGCATTGTCCTGTCCTCCGATGTTGGGAAAGCGGCGCATCCGCACCAAAAGGAAAGCCGGATCGACAAGCGTTTGGAACCCGAATAACAATTCGGGATGATGATACGCATGTCTCCCGCCGGTCGCGCGCCAGGGGCTTGATGCTCGACGTCAAGAAGCTCCCCTTCGACGAAAGAGCGAAATGCGCCGCCTACATGCGGGCCAGCTACAACATGTCGCAACTCGAGATCGGAACCGTGCTCGGCGGCCTGTCCCAGCCCCAGGTCTCCCGCCTGCTCGCCCAGGCCGAACAGAAGGGATATCTCGTCGTCGAGCAGCGTTTCGCCCGCGAGCTCTTCTCCGACGAATGGATCCAGATGGTGGATCGCCTGCTGATGCCGAGCGGCCTCTTCGGCGAGCTGAAGGATTTCTGCCGCCGGCACGGCGTCTGCGAGCCGCGGCTCCGCGCCTTCGAAAGCGGTCCCGGCCATACCGAGGTGCGCATGGCGCAGCGGCGCACGCGGCTCGGCCGGCTCGCGGCGGGCCGGATGGTCGAGCTGATCGAGAAATCCCGGATCGTCGGCGTCGCCTGGGGACGGACCATCAAGAGCGTGGTCGAAGGCATCCAGGCCTCCCGCCTGCCGATCACCGCCTCTGAGCGGATCGAGTTCGCCGCCGTCTGCGCCGAGTTGGTCTCGCTCGCGCAGCACGGCTATTCGTCCAGCATTCTCGCCGGTGCGCTCAGCGAGATATTCAATGGCGAGCCCGGCTCGGGGCCGCAGCTCACCGGCTTCCCGGCCTATGTGCCGCGCCACTATGCCCCGGACATGCGGCAGTCGATCTGGCGCTTCGTCCGAGAGACGCCGGGCCACCGTCGCGTCTTCAGCGGTGCGGGCGCCCTCATCCACCGGATGGACATGCTGCTCTCGAGCGTCGGCTCGACGAGCAGGCCGGTCCTCGGGAGCTTCGACGAACTGGTCGCGGCGGCCGGCATCCCGGCCGAACGCATCACCACGCTCGTGGCCGGTGATCTCGGCGGCATCCTCATCCCGCGCGCAAATCTCTCGCCCGACGAAACCCGGCTCGTGGACGACCTCAACGAGATGTGGACCGGGCTGCATCTCGACCATGTGCGGGACATCGCCGCGCGCGGAGACAAGGACCCCGCGACGGCCGGGGTCGTGGTGGTCGCGGTCGGTGCCGGCCGCGCCGGCGTCATCCTGGAGCTGATCCGCGGCAATCTGGTCAATGAAGTGATCATGGACCATGCCGGGGCGAACGAGCTTCGCACGCTGATCGCCGCCGAGACGGTGGACGCCGGGACGGGCTGACCGCCGCCGCGCCCCGCCTCACAGCCGGACCACGACCTCCTCGCCGGCGGCGAGGCCATGGGCGCGATCCCGCACCTCGATGGTTTCGATCGTGCCGGGCGGGGCGGTCAGCAGGAAGCGGCATTCGTCCCGCGCCACCGTCACGGCCAGATCCATGCCGCGCCATTTCAGCCGGAACCGGAGCGCGTCCCAGCCCTCGGGGAGCCAGGGCCTGAAGGTCATCCGTCCCCCCCGCACCCGGAACCCGCCGAAGCCGCAGACCAGGATCTGCCAGGTTCCGCCGGCCGAGGCGATATGCATGCCGTCGCAGGTATTGCCCTGGTTGTCGCGCAGATCGACGAAGGCGGAGCGCTGGAAATAGAGCTCCGCGGTGGCGCGGTCGCCGACCTCGATCCCCATGATCGCATGGACAGCTGGGCTCAGCGAGGATTTGTGCAGGGTCCGCTTCTCGTAGAAGGCGTAGTTCGCCGCCTTCACGGCATCCGGATAGGCGTCGGGCAGCAGATAGGTCAGCATGACCACGTCCGGCTGCTTCAGGAGCATGGTGCCGTTCAGCGAGAAATGGTCGTGGCCCGCCGGATAGCGCGGCATCCGGTTCTGGTCCCATTCCGTGATCGGGACGTCCTCCAGCCCGAAATAACCCTCGAACTGCTCGATCAGCCCGTCCCCGGAGATCGCGGGAAGATAGATCCGGCCGGCGATCCCGCCCCAGCGCGCCACTTCCTCCCGCGTCAGCTCCAGCCGCTCGAGCAGGGCCTCGTGCTCGGGGCGGCCCTCGGCGGCGAGACCCTCGAAGACCGCCACCGCCTGTTCGAGATGCCATTGCGCCAGGCGGTTGGTGAAGGTGTTGTTGTCGACATGCTCGTGGAACTCGTCGGGGCCGATGACGCCGGTCAGCTCGAACTGCGCCTCCGCGGCGTTCCATTCCAGCCGGCTCGCCCAGTAGCGGCTGGTCTGGTAGAGGATCTCGGCGCCGTAGTCGCGCAGGAACTGCCGGTCGCCGGTCGCGGTAACGTAGCTGAGGATGCCGTAGGCCACGCAGGCGGTGACGTGGATCTCCTCCTCCCCGGTCCAGATCCGGTTCTGCCCGTCCGCCGTCCATTTCGGCGTCGTCTCCCGGCCGGTATCGGCGGATTCCCAGGCGTATTGCGCGCCCTCAAAGCCGTTCGCCCGCGCGTTCTCCAGTGCGCCCGGCAGGGTATGGTAGCGATAGGTGAGCAGCGCCCGCGCCGTTTCGGGCTGGGTGAAGATGAAGAAGGGCAAGAGGAAGATCTCGGTATCCCAGAAGACATGCCCCTTGTAGCCCTCGCCCGACAACGACTTGGCGCCGATATTGGCGCGCGGGTCCTCCTCGTTCGCGGCGATAAGCAGGTGATAGATGCTGAAGCGTGCCGCGAGGCTAGCCTGCGGATCGCCGACGACCAGGCAGTCGCAGGCGTCCCATTTCGCGCGCCACGCGGCGGCGCTCTCCGCGAGACAGGCGGTCATGCCGCGCCGGCGCGCCGCATCGAGACGGTCGCGCACGTCCCGTGGGATGTCCCCGGCCGGCATGTCGCGCGAGGTGGCGATCGCGGCGAATTTCTCGAAGACATGCGGCATGCCCCTGCGCGCCTCGATCTCGGCGACCTGCGCCACGCGCTCGTAGTCGCGCGCGCCGCCCAGGAAGCGCGCGCCCTCCGGCAACGCGAGAACCGTGCCGGTGCCGATCGAGATGCCGGTATCGAGCGTTCGGACCTCGATATAGGCCGCTTCCGCGTCCACCGAAGCCCCCTGCACCGCCAGATGCCGGCTCCTGGCCCATTTCTGCCAGACGACCTCGGGGTGCAACACCGGCTTCTCGCTCCAGGCCGGCAGCCGGTCGAGATTGTAGCGCTCGGCGTCGAGCGCGCTCTCCACCGTGATGCGCGCGGAATGGTTCTCCGCCGTCACGCTCAGCCGGAAGCCGCAGAGATGGCGATCGGCCAGCGAGGCGAAGCGCAGGCTCGTCACCCGCGTCTCGCGCCCCTCCCCGTCGCGGAACAGGGTGTCGCGATGCAGGAAACCGGTCTGCAGGTCGAGGATGCGCCGGTGTTCGAGCACCTCGCAGGTCTTCACGTCGAGGATGTGGCCCTCCACCCGCAGGCGCAGCCCGATCCAGCCGGGGACATTGACCTGGTCGATCACCGTGGAATCGTGATGGTCGTAGACGCCGTTGAGATAGGTGGCCGGCAGCTCGCCCTTATGGCCCTCCTCCAGCGAGGCGCGCGTGCCCTGATAGCCGTTGCCGACCGTCAGGACGGTCTCCCAGAAGTTCGCCCGGGCGGGATCGAAACCGTCTTCCACGACGAGCCAGTCGCCGCCGCTGATCTTGGGGAACATGGGATGCTTCTCCTGCGCGGATGCCTGCGAGGGGCTCAGTCGAAATAGGTCTCCGCGATCTGCCGCTCGGTGCGTTCGAGATCGAAGTAGACGTCAAGCTCGCTGCTGGTGCAGCGCTGCGCCCCGGCGCAATTGCCGTACCAGCAGGCCTTCACGAAATCGCCGGTCCTGAGATAGCCGAAGGCGAGCCCGCCGGCGAAGGAATCGCCGCAGCCGGTGGTGTCCACCACATGGTCGACCTTGACCCGCTTGACGACATGCTCGCGGAACCTGCCGTCGGGACTGCGGAAATAGACCGCGCATCCGTGCTGGTCGAGCGTCACGTAGAGCGCCTTCACGCCCAGGTCGAGGCAATGCTCCGCGAAGCGCGGCAGCTCGTCCATGGTCAGCTCGTTGGGCTCGTCGCCATGAACCTCGCCGTCGAACCAGGCGCAGCGCGCCTCCTCGAGGTTCATCTTGAGGATGTCGATGAAGGGCAGCCAGCGGTCCCGGTCGATCCAGAAGCGGTGGTAGCGGTCCCCCTTCGTGGTGACGCCGTTGGTCGGCCCATGCGCATCGAAGACGACGAGCCCCGCGCTGTTGGCCTTGATGTAGCGCAGCGTCTCCAGCGGCACCTCGAAATCGGTGATCGGCACGAAGACGAAGGCGGCGCAGCCCATCAGATCCTCGATGTCGGCGGGCAGGATCGGGCTCATGAAGCCGGTCTGCTTCTCCAGCCGCCGGTTCTGGTCGACATAGGTCAGCTCGATGACGTCACCCTGATCCGCCCGGTCGGACATGTGGGAGAGATCGATATTGGCGAAGGGCGCGAGGAGCCTGCCGATCCGCGGCGCGTCGGCGCGTCGCACATGGCTGACGAGGCTCACCGTGGAGCCCGCCCCGGCAAGCGCGGAGATGCAGACGGCCGTATAGACCGCGCAGCCGAACTTCTCGAGCTTCTCCCCCTGATAGGTGGTGATGTTGTCCCGCGGCACCGGGCCGAGAACGGCGATGTTCATGTTCTCCCGCACCTGGACGGATCCTCCTCCTTGCGAAGCCGGCCGTGGCCTTTGCTCGCATCTCTTGTTCTTGTGCGACGGAGGGAAATCGGCGCCTCTCGGGCCGAAAGGCGCCATGGCGATCCCGGCGGCACCGCAGAATGTGCCGTCACCTCGACCGTTCGTCCCGCTCCCCCGACGTGCCGCCGCCTTTCCCGCTGCGGCCTGCCGAGGCTAGCACCGCCCTGATGCCGGGCATACCGGCATCTCGATACCGCATGCTTATTCGGGATCACCTTCCGCCGGGGCCTGCGGAAAACGCAAGGCGGGTATTCCGCCTCTGCGTTTCACTATGGTCCCGCGCCACCCTATCTTGGGGCCGACCGAGACAATTGCGGTCGAAAGGAGCACGCCATGATCAGACAGACCGCCCGCCGCGCGCGCGGCTACTTCGCGGCTCTCGTGCATGCGAGGGCGCAGTCGGTGCAGCGCCTGGAACAGGCCCTGCGCGACCGGCGCTGAAGACGACGGACGGCCCGGAATGCCCGGGCCGCCCGCTTCACCCATTCCCGACCCGATTCAGGTGAAGACGAAATAGGTCGAGACGACGATCAGGACGATCAGCGCCCCCAGCGGCTTGGCCATCGGCCAGGGCGTCATGTCCACCGCATGAGATTCGGTCGGCACCCATGGCTTCTCCGCCGGATGCAACTTGCCGATCACGAGCATGATGCAGACGTTCAGCACGAACAGGATGAACATGACGTGCAGGAAGTGCGGATAGCTGTCCGCGCCCACGATGTTCTTCAGGACGAACTGGCTGAGGATATAGAGCCCGACCCCCGAGGCGAGCGCGATCTTGGCGGCATGGGGCGGAACCTTCCGCGTGAAGATGCCGACCAGGATGATGGTCAGGATCGGGATGCTGTAGCAGCCGTTGACCTCCTGCAGGTAGCCGAACAGCCCCTGAGGCGCATTGGCGATGAAGGGGGCGATGGTCATCGAGGCGATGGCCAGGATCGTGCCGAACTTCTTGCCCGCGGAGACGACCTGCTCGTCGGTGGCATCGTGGCGGAAATACTCCCGGTAGATGTCCACGCCGAAGAGCGTCACCGAGCTGTTCAGCGCCGAGTTGAAGGAGCTCAGGATCGCGCCGAAGAGCACCGCAGCGAAGAAGCCGTGGAACGCGGTCGGCAGCACCGCCGTCACCAGCCGGGGATAGGCCTCGTCGGCAACCTCGAGCTGCCCCTCGAAGAGGTGATAGGCGACGATGCCGGGCAGCACGACGATCACAGGGCCGAAGATCTTCAGGACGCCCGCGAAGAGCAGGCCCTTCTGCCCCTCCTTGAGATCCTTGGCACCCAGCGCGCGCTGGATGATCGCCTGGTTGGTGCCCCAGTAGAACAGCTGCACCAGCATCATGCCGGTGAAGATCGTCGCGAAGGGGATCGACGAATCCGGCCCGCCGATCGAATCGAACTTCTCGGGGTTGGAATTGTAGAGCGTCGAGATGCCCTGGAACACGCTGCCCTCGCCGATCGCGGCCAGGCCGAAGAGCGGGATCAGCAGCCCGCCGGTGAAGAGGCCGACCGCGTTGATCGTGTCGGACACCGCGACCGCCTTGAGCCCGCCGAAGATCGCGTAGATCGAGCCGACGATGCCGATCGCCCAGACCGTCAGCCAGAGCGCGGCAGTGGGTGACACGCCGAGGAGCGCAGGCACGTCGAACATGTTCGAAAGCGCGAGCGCGCCCGAATAGAGCACGATCGGCAGAAGCACGATCACATAGCCCGACAGGAACAGGATCGAGGTGATCGTCTTGGTCTGGCGGTCGAAGCGCTCCTCCAGGAAGCTCGGGATCGTCGAGATCCCCGAACGCAGGTAGCGCGGCAGCAGCACCAGCGCCGTCACCACCATGGCGATGGCGGCCAGGGTCTCCCAGGCCATGACGAGGATGCCTTCCGAATAGGCCTGCCCGGTCAGGCCGACGATCTGTTCGGTCGAGAGGTTGGTCAGGAGCAGCGACCCGGCGATCACCGGCGCGGTGAGCGACCGCCCGCCCAGGAAATACCCGTCCGAATGATGCTCGTCCGTCCCTCTCGTCCAGTAATACGACAGGATCGCCACGAGGCCCGTGAAGCCGACGAAAGCCAGTATGTTTAACGCACCCATCCAGTTTCCTCCTCCAGTTCATGCCCGGGATTCTTCTCGCGGCATTGCGGAACAGATACCGGCATCCCGCGCCCGCCGAGACCGAATTTTCACGTGGCATACATATTTTAATCCCGCCCCGCCCCCCGGGCGGCACGGCAAGCAGAGGCCGGCAGCGGTACGGCAAGGCGGCGCGGAACGCCCTGCGCCGCGGGGCGCAGCGGCAGCCTGGCGCCGGCGGCCACCGGACCTCAACGCCGTCCGCAACCCTCCCCAGGCCGAACAGAAGGAAGCGCCCCGATCATCCCGAGATCGGATCGAGGCATTGAGCGGCCGGAGACATGGTTGCGTTTCGGTGCGCTACACGACTCTCGCCGATTTCAGCCCTTTCGGAGCCAGGGATCGCCATGGGTATGTTGCTCTGTCGGGATCGGACCTGAGCAGGTTTCGGATGTGGTCGAGGCCGATCCTGAACCAGGAACGGGCGAGGTAGCCGTGGGACTTGCGCTCCGGCTCGCGGCCGCCGAGCAGGTCGGCGGCGGCGCGTCCAGCCCAGGCGAGGGCAATGGCGACGATGGCCATCGGGAGGGCGCGCTTGCGGGGACAGGTGAGGCGGGTGTCCTCGATGCTGAGGCCGCGGGTCTTGGCGTCGCCGAACATGGCCTCGATGGCCCAGCGGCGGCGGTAGGCCCGGAGCGCCCGCCGGGGCGGGAGGTTGGAGACGACGATCAGCCATTCGCCCCGGAGGCGCTTGGCGGCGAAGGCGAGGATGGGCCCGTCCGCGCAGCCCGACCAGAGGCGACCGCGGAAGGTGCGGCTCGCCCGCGTGCGGTGCAGGCGGGCGAAGAGGGTGAGCTCGCAGCTGCCGTCGGTGACGAACCGCTGCAGCCGCCGGTAGGCCGACGCCGTCCCCACGCTCCCGCCCCGCTCGCAGGCCACGTGGCCGGGGATGGGGGTCCCTCACGGCCACTGGAAGACCACGACCTTCGTCGCGGGCCTCCGTCTCGGCGGCATGGTCGTCCCCATGGTCCTCGACGGTCGATCAACGGCGACTGGTTCGAGGCCTACGTCCGCCAAGTGCTGGCGCCCACCCTCCGCCCCGGCGACATCGTGATCATGGACAACCACTCCAGCCACAAGCGGGCCTCGGTCCGGGCGATGATCGAGGTAAGGCGCAAGGCTCGCCTTCCTTCCGCCCTACAGCCCCGACTTCAACCCTATCGAGATGGCCTTCGCGAAGCTCAAGGCGCTGCTGCGCAAGGTCGCCGAGCGCACCGTCGACGTCTTCATACAGGATTCGGCTGATCACGTCGGGCTGCTGGTCCTGGGCCACCAGTTGAAGCGGGTGTTTGCGGCGATGGTGGCGCGGTCGTCGCAGAGGGTGCGGCAGCGCTCTGCGAGGACGGTGTCGAGGTCCCGGAGGGTCTCGAAGTATCGGCTTGCGACGGGTTCGTCGACGAGCGGCCAGAGATGTTCGGCCGGCTGCAGCTCCGGCGTGTAGGGGTTCGAGGGACAGGAAAACCGTCCGGTGGACGGATTTCCCGAGAACGGTAGACGAGCCTGACGCCCACGGGAACGGCGAGGTTCGGCTCGGTGTGCCAGCCGGCGCCGTCGAGCAGGAGGACGACGACCCGGTCGCGCCCGGCGCCGGTCGCGCGCGCGAAGCCGGCGAGCATCATCTCGAAGAGCCGCTTGTCGATGCAGTCGGAGAGGTACCAGACGGTCTCGCTGCTCTGCGGCGCGACGAAGGTGGTGACGTAGAGCCATTCGAAGCGGTGGTGGCCGGGCGCCACGGGCCGCTCGCAGATCGGCGCCCAGACCCGGCGCCGCACCGGCTTCAAGCCGAGCCGGTGCTCGTCGGTCGCCCAGAGCTCGACAGGTCGGTCTTCGCCCGCTCCTCGGCGACCACCTCGCCGAGCTTCTTTTGAACGCCGACTGCTCCTCCGCCCCCGCCGCCTTCGGGTTGCGCGGCAGCGGCGCCTGGATCGACCAGCCGATCCGCTTCAGCGCCTCCCAGCCCCGCGGCGGATGCACATGCACGAGCCCGAGCCGCGCCGCCATCCAGCGCGCCACCTTCGGCCCGCTCCAGAGACCTCCGTCGTCCGGCGGGGTCTTCAGACGCTCGCGCAGCGCTTCGAGGTCCTCCCCCGACAGGAGCGGCCGCGCTCCGACGTTGCCGCGCCGCCGGTCTCCCAGCGCTCCGACGCCTTCCGCCGCGTAGCGCCGGGCGAGCTTGCTCACCCAGCGTGGGCTCAGCGCCACGATCTCGGTTATCTCCGCCGTCGAATGCCCCTTCGCCAGCAGCCTGATCACCTGGCAGTGGCTGCGCTCGACGACATCCTTCGCGGCGCGAAACCGCTCCCCCAATTCCTCCACCGTCGCCTGCCCCACGACTCCCGCCATGCCCCGCCTCCTATTTGCGGAGCAGAATAACCGCTTCGATTCCATCGGGGAATCCCCCCCGCCGGAATCAATCAGCCGGATTCGGTTTCACACCGCAGGAATGCGCGAACTACTTCGCCGCCGCCGGGCACGATCCAGATTGATCGGGAAATGCTCTAAATCATTGAAAAATATTGGAATCCAGGTTCGGGTGCGCGCCGATCCGAGAAAGGTGCCCGCGCAGAGAAGAATTTGAGACCCACGTTCGAGGTTGCTCAGCGAATGAGCGCCGTTGCATCGACTACCACACGGTCCAGGCCGGAGCCACCCCGGTCCACGTAGTCGCGCAACTGGTCGCGCATGCGCGGCTCCCAGAAGTCGGCGATATGGGAGGCGACCTTTTCGGTAGCGTCGCCCGGTTGCGTCTTGAAGAAGGTGGCGATCTGATTGGCCATGTGTACCATCTTTTCAGGCGACATTCGTGACCTCGTCTGCAATGCGATGGGCATGTGAATAGATGTCGAAGCCGCCACCACGGGCGAAAGCGACAAGCGTGACGCCAGCTTCCTCCGCCAAGTGGACTGCCCGCGCCGTCGGGGCGGATAAGGCAACAAGACCGGGGATCCCGGACATGGCGCATTTCTGAACCAGTTCGACCGAAAGGCGGGACGTCATCACCGCCACGCCGGATGCGGAGTCGAAACCAGAGCGCATCAATGCACCGATCAGCTTGTCGAGCGCGTTGTGCCGGCCGACATCCTCGCGCACGAGTACGATCCCCTGGCCAGGCACAAGAAACCCCGCGGCGTGAGTCGCGCGCGTCTTGGCATGGAGCGCCTGCCGCGGGCGCAGAGCTTCGGTCGCCCCGGAGACCTCCGTGCGGGAGAGGCACAGCGACCCGTCGGCGACACGTGGTAGCGGCCGCATCGCCTGTTCGAGGCTGTCGATTCCACATAGGCCGCACCCCGCCGGTCCGGCCATGATGCGGCGGCGTTCGGAAAGAACCTTGGCGCGGTCGTCTCGCAGCCAGAACCGCGCCTCGGTACCCTGAGTGTGCGAAACGACCTCGAAGCTCTCGACCTCACCGGGTCGAGTGATCACGCCCTCGCTCAACGCGAAACCATATGCAAAGTCGGCAATGTCGTCCGGCGTTGCCATCATCACGGCGAGAGTCGAGCCGTTGAACACGACGGCGACGGGCACCTCTTCCGGCAGCGTCCGGTGAACCGAACAGGCGCCGTCCGTCTGGAAGGACCAACCCGGCATGGATCTTGTGGACGGGCCCTGCATGACTTTACTCCGCCGCCGGGAGGATCCGCCGCGAGCGCTCGGCCTGCGCGGCATAGTCCTCCTGCCAGGTGGTCGGACCGTTCGACGGGCTCACCTGAACCGCGGTCACCTTGTACTCGGGGCAGTTGGTAGCCCAGTCCGAATAATCGGTCGTGATGACGTTGGCCTGCGTGTCGGGATGGTGGAAGGTCGTGTAGACGACGCCGGGGCTGACCCGGTCGGTGACCATTGCCTTCAGGGTGGTTTCCCCGGCCCGGGAGGCCAGCCGAACCCAGTCGCCCTCTTTCAGGCCGCGGTTTTCGGCATCGTGCGGGTGGATTTCCAGCAGATCCGCCACGTGCCAGATCGTGTTCGCTGTTCGCCGCGTCTGTGCGCCGACATTGTACTGGCTGAGGATGCGCCCGGTCGTGAGCAACAGCGGGAAGCGCGGACCCGTCTTCTCGTCGGTAGCGACGTACTCGGTCACGATGAATCGTCCCTTGCCGCGAACGAAGCCATCCACGTGCATCAACGGCGTGCCCTCGGGATGCGCCTCGTTGCAGGGCCACTGCACCGAGCCTTTCTCTTCCAAGAGCGCGTAGTCGACACCAGAGAAGGAGGGCGTCGTCGCCGCGATTTCATCCATGATCTGGGCGGGGTGCGTATAGCTCCACCCGGCACCCATGGCGTTGGCTAGCAGTTGCGTGACTTCCCAATCGGCATAGCCGTTCCGGGGCGAGATGACTTTGCGCACGCGATTGATGCGCCGCTCGGCATTGGTAAACGTCCCGTCCTTTTCGAGGAAGGTGGAACCGGGCAGGAAGACATGCGCATAATTCGCCGTCTCGTTCAGGAAAAGGTCGTGAACGATGACACATTCCATCGCGGCGAGACCCGCGGCCACGTGCTTCGTGTCAGGGTCGGATTGCAGGATGTCTTCGCCCTGGCAATAGAGCCCCTTGAACGTACCGTCGACGGCCGCATCCAGCATGTTCGGGATTCGAAGACCGGGTTCGGGGTCGATCGGCCTGCCCCACACCGCCTCGAACATCTCGCGCACATCCGCGTCTTTCACGTGGCGGTAGCCTGGCAACTCATGCGGGAACGAACCCATGTCGCAGGAGCCCTGCACGTTGTTCTGTCCGCGCAGCGGATTCACCCCGACCCCGGGGCGGCCGATGTTACCCGTCAGCATGGCGAGATTCGCGATTGCCATGACCGTGGTCGAACCCTGGCTGTGCTCGGTGACACCCAGGCCATAATAGATCGCTCCGTTTCCGCCGGTCGCGAAGAGCCGCGCGGCAGCGCGCATTTCGGCCGGATCCACCCCGGTCAGGAGTGCCGTGAGTTCCGGGCTGTGGCGCATATCGCTGACGAACTCTGCAAAATGCCGGAACTCGTCCCAGTCGCAACGCTCGCGGATGAAGGCCTCGTCGATCAGCCCTTCGGTCACGATCACATGCGCCAACGCCGTGACGACCGCGACGTTGGTTCCGGGCCGCAGCGCCAGATGGTGCGCCGCCGCGACATGCGCCGACTTGACGAGGTCGATGCGGCGCGGGTCGATGACGATAAGCTTTGCGCCGGCCCGCAGACGTTTCTTCAGCCGCGATGCAAAGACCGGGTGACCGTCGGTCGGGTTCGCGCCGATCACGATCACCACATCGGTGTGCTCGACCGAGTCGAAGTCCTGCGTTCCCGCAGAGGTGCCGAATGTCTGGCCCAGCCCGTATCCGGTGGGCGAATGGCAGACGCGCGCGCAGGTGTCGGTGTTGTTGTTGCCGAAGACTGCGCGGGTCAGTTTCTGAACCAAGTAGGTTTCCTCGTTGGTACAGCGCGACGAGGTGATGACGCCGATACTCTTTCGGCCATAGGTCTCCTGAAGACCGCGCATCTTCGATGCCGCAAAGCCGATGGCCTCGTCCCAGCTTACCTCGCGCCAGGGCTCGTCAATGCTGTCGCGGATCATGGGATTTAGGATGCGCTCCCTGTGGTTCGCATAGCCCCAGGCGAAGCGCCCCTTGACGCAGGAGTGACCCCGGTTCGCCTTGCCGTGCTTGTAGGGGACCATACGGACGAGTTCGTCGCCCTGCATCTCCGCCTTGAACGAACAGCCGACGCCGCAATAGGCGCAGGTGGTCACGACGGACCGGTCGGGCGTGCCCATCTCGATGATCGACTTCTCCTGCAGTGTCGCCGTCGGGCAGGCCTGTACGCAGGCGCCGCAGGACACGCAGTCGGAAGCGAGGAAATTCTCGGCCCCCACCGAAACGCGGCTGTCGAAGCCGCGCCCCTCGATGGTCAGCGCGAAGGTGCCCTGCACTTCCTCGCAGGCCCGGACGCACCGGTTGCAGACGATGCATTTCGATGGGTCGTAGGTGAAATAGGGGTTGCTGTCATCCTTCGGCAGCCACTCCGGATTGGCCTCACCGGAGCTGTTGCGCGCCTTGAAATGGTTGACGAAGCCGCCGTCTTCCGGGGCCTTGTAGCGCACGTCGCGAAGCCCCACGGCTCCGGCCATGTCCTGCAGTTCGCAATCGCCATTGGCCGAACAGGTCAGGCAGTCGAGCGGGTGGTCGGAGATGTAGAGCTCCATGACACCCTTGCGGATCCGCCGGACCTTATCGGACTGGGTGCTAACGACCATGCCCTCGGTCACGGGCGTGGTGCAGGAGGCGGGCGTACCCCGCCGCCCCTCGATCTCTACCGCGCAGAGCCGACAGGATCCGAACGCCTCGAGGCTGTCTGTCGCACAGAGTTTCGGAACGCGAATGCCCAGTTCCGCGGCCGCGCGCATCACGCTGGTGCCTTCAGTCACCGTCACCTCGAACCCGTCGATGGTCAGCGTCACTGGTTTGCCCGCCTTCGCCTTGGTGCCCATGTCACGGTCGTCGAGCATCGGGGGGAGGATGAAATCCTTCATTCTGCGGCCTCCTTCAGCCGGGCGAAATCGTCGGGAAAATGGGTGACGGCGGACAGTACCGGATAGGGGGTGAAGCTGCCGAGCGCGCAGAGCGAGCCGTCCTTCATCGTTTCGCACAGGTCGGTCAGCAGCGGCAGCGCGGCCGCGTCGCCTTCAGCTATGCGATCGATGGTCTCGACGCCACGCACCGCGCCGATCCGGCAGGGCGTACACTTGCCGCAGCTTTCAATGGCGCAGAATTCCATGGCGAACCGCGCCATTCCCAACATGTCGGTGGTGTCGTCGAAGACGGTCATCCCTGCGTGGCCGATCAACCCGCCCTGCCGGTCGAATTCCTCGTAGCCGATCGGCGTGTCGAACTTGGAGACCGGCATGTAGGCACCGAGGGGGCCGCCGACCTGCACCGCTTTCACGGGACGGCCCGAGGCGGTACCGCCGCCGAGGTCGATCACCACTTCGCCCAGCGTGACGCCGAAGGCGGTCTCGAACAGGCCGCCGCGCGCCACGTTGCCCGCGACCTGAAGCGTCACGGTGCCGCGCGAACGCCCGAGGCCGAATTCGGCGTAGTTCTGCGCGCCCTTCTCGAAGATCACCGGCACGGTGGCGAGCGAGATCACGTTGTTCACGATGGTCGGCCGCCCGAGAAATCCCTCGAGCGCAGGTAGTGGCGGCTTGGCGCGCACAACGCCGCGCTTGCCTTCGAGCGAATTCAGAAGCGAGGTTTCCTCGCCGCAGACATAGGCCCCGGCGCCCTTGCGGATCTCCATGTCGAAGGCCTGGCCTGACCCGAGGACGTCCGTGCCCAGGATGCCCGCTTCTCGCGCGAGTTCGACCGCGCGGCACATCACTGCGATGGCATCGGGATACTCCGACCTTAGGTACACGTATCCCCGCGTCGCGCCCACGCCGATCCCTGCAATGGCCATGCCTTCGATCAGCGTGAAAGGATCGCCCTCCATGATCATCCGGTCGGCGAAAGTGCCGCTGTCGCCCTCGTCGGCGTTGCAGATGATGTATTTCTTCGGTGCCTCGGTATCGTGCACCGTCTGCCACTTGATGCCAGTCGGGAAACCAGCTCCGCCACGCCCGCGCAGCCCGGACGCCTTGACCTCGTCGACAATCTCCTGACCTGTCATTCCGAGCGCCCGGCGCAGTCCTGCAAGGCCGCCATGAACTTCGAAATCGGCCAGCGACAGCGGATCGATGACACCCACCCGAGCGAAGGTCAGCCGTGTCTGGCGCCTCATCCAGTCAAGGTCCGCGACCGGGCCGAGCGCCTTGTCGCTGGTGCCGTCCACGATCCCGACGGCGTCGGAGGGCTCCGCCGGGCCGAAGCCATGCCGCACCCCGTCAATCTCCACCTCGACCAGCGGCTCCAGCCAGATCATGCCGCGCGACCCGGTGCGGACAATCTCGGCATCAGGGGCCGCGGCGCGCAGGGCGGCGACCACCGCCTCGGCACCCAGGGCCTTCGCCGCGCTGTCCATCGGCACGAAAATCTTCATGCGCCCGCCTCCGCCAGGAGGGCGTCCAGCTTCGCAGCATCGACGCGGCCCAGGACACGGCCATCGACCATCGCTGCCGGGCCGCAGGCGCAAAGGCCGAGACAGTAGACCGGTTCCACCGTCACCGCGCCATTCGCGGTCGTGCCGTGCCAGTCCAGTCCGAGCCTATCCAGGAGAGCCGCTACAACGGCATCACCGCCAACCGACTGGCAGGCCTCCGCCCGGCAGACTTTCAAAACATGACGACCGGCTGGTTTCTCGCGGAAATCGTGATAGAATGAGATCACGCCGCGCAACTCGGCCTCGCTGATGTTCAGCGCGTCACAGATCAGGCGGTGCGCAGCATCCGGAATACAGCCGCAGGCATCCTGAATCGCGTGCAGGATCGGAAGAAGCGCACCTTCTGCGTCACGGTGCTCCGAGATCAGGTGGCCAAGTTCCTCCAATGTGAGCGTACCGTTGGGCGATTGCATGACGGGCCTCGACTGCTTGGCTATTCGTCCCCCAAAGTCGCAGCCAATCAATCGGTGATCAATATTGTATTTCCGTATATTGATTGAGGAGGTCTATCGACCGCTTTTGGACATGTTTCGCGCCGTGCGCATAAGGGCGTCGAGCACCGGCGTGTGCGGTTCGCGGTAAGGCGCGACCAACCCGACCGAATGCGCCGGCTCCGGGCCATGCAGCGGGACGAGCGCAAATGATCTGCGCTGCGCCAGAAACTCCGCCATGTCTTCCGGCAGAATTGTGAGGCTGTCGCCGCGTTCGACCATCGCTGCAAGAACGATTGTCGAATTCGACTCGATCCAAGTTTCGGGTGTCGTATCGACCGCGGCGAAGTTGCGGTTGATGATTCGACGGTTCTGCATGTCCGGCGTCAGTAGGGAGAGCCGCGCGCCGCCGATCTCGTTCCATCCCACGCTGTCGCGCTTCGAGAACGGCGACGATCTGGCACAAACCAGCATATAGCGCTCCTCGTAAAGTGGTTCGGTGCTGACCCGTCCCATCGGTTCGTTGTCGAGATAGGAGATACCCGCATCGATCTCGAGGTTGTCGAGCATCGACAGGATTTCAACAGACGTACGAGACAGGATGGTGAACCGTACGTTTGGGTGCTTCTTGCCAAACTCCGAGGCGAGCCGCGCAACCCAGGTCAGGGCGGTCGGAATCACTGCAAGCCGCAACTGGCCGGAAAGTCCTTCCCTTTTGAACCTCATTTCTTCGCGCAACTGGCGCGCATCGCCCACGATCTTCCGTGCCCACACCAGCGCGGTCTGCCCCTCCGGTGTCAAACCGCCGAAGCGGGACGCGCGAAAGACGAGTTGCACGCCGAGTTGATCCTCAAGCTGCTTGATTCCGGTCGACAGCGTCGGTTGCGTGATCCCGAGACTTGCCGCGGCGCGCCCGAAATGTGCTTCTCGGGCCAGAGCGATGAACATTTCCAGCTTGTCGAGCACTTTCTGCCATTCCGGATTGAAAACGGCCTATCCGATACATGACCTCAATCGACCGATCTCTGCAATAGCGGCCGGAACGGTCAGCCTGCGCTCCCGCGCACTCGAACGCCAGGGCCTGTTCGACATTGCGCCAGGCTATGGGCGCGAAGTCTGTTTGTCGTCAGAGACTTCTGGCAGGGTCCTGGCTCGCTTCGGACGCTACCGTCGGACTTGGGGATCGGCCGCCACGGAGCCGTCCTTCTGGCCGCCCTGAGCCTTCGTGTTGGTCTCCGTCACCGGATTATTTCGCGAACGGGGCGAACCCATGAACGGGCGTTGTTGTACAGAAGCGGCTGAAATGAGGGGATTGAACGAACCCGCTGACGCGGGAAGGAAGC
>CALMSR010000053.1 GCA_937872465.1 uncultured Paracoccaceae bacterium | reverse complement strand
TACGGCCGAGGACGCCCCGACGGGGATCCGCGCCGGGGTGCGGGTCGGGGCGCGTGTGGGGGGCGGGGGCCCGCGGGCCGGGGGTACCGAGGCGGAACAATTCCCGCCGATGCCCAAGACTATCGACTTCACCGTGGATTACCTGCGCTCCGGCCTGCCGCGCGATGCCTATGCGCGGGCGCGGGTCAACCGCAGCGGCCGGCGCTATGCCAGCGTCCATGTGGAGGCCTGGCAGGACAACCGGGCGCGGCTCATGGCGCAGGCGACGGGGCATTTCCTGATGCCGCCCAGCGGAGATGGCTGAGGCGATCACGCACCGGCGGGTCCTCGACATCGCCCTGCCCATCGTGATCTCGAACGCGACGATCCCGATCCTCGGCGCGGTGGATACCGCCGTGGTCGGGCAGCTCGGCGCGGCGGCGCCGATCGGGGCGGTGGGCATCGGCGCGGTGATCCTGAGCTCGGTCTACTGGATCTTCAGCTTCCTGCGCATGGGCACCACCGGCATGGTCGCTCAGGCGCGCGGCGCGGGCGAAGCGGCGGAGACGGGCGCGCTGCTGATGCGCGGGCTGATGATCGCCTTCGCGGCGGGCATCGTGCTCATCGCCGCACAGGGCCTGGTCTTCGCCGGGGCCTTCCGGCTGGTGCCGGCCTCGGAGGCGGTGGAGGCGCTGGCGCGGGACTATCTCGCGATCCGCATCTGGGGCGCGCCCGCGTCGATCGCGATCTTCGCGCTGACCGGCTGGCTGATCGCGATGGAGCGCGCGCGATCGGTGCTGGCGCTGCAGCTCTGGATGAACGGGGTCAATGTCGCGCTCGACCTCTGGTTCGTGCTCGGGCTCGGCTGGGGGGTCGAGGGGGTGGCCGCCGCCACGCTGATCGCGGAATGGAGCGCGCTCGGCCTGGGGCTCTGGCTCTGCGGCACGGCCTTCGCGGGCGACCTTCGGTCCGGCTTCGCCCGGGTCTTCGATGCGACGCGGCTCCGGCGCATGGCGGCGGTCAACGGCGACATCCTGATCCGCTCGGTGCTGCTGCAGGCGAGCTTCGCCAGCTTCGTCTTCCTCGGGGCGGGCTTCGGCGACGTGACGCTCGCCGCCAACCAGGTGCTCGTGCAGTTCCTCTCGATCACCGCCTATGCGCTGGACGGCTTCGCCTTCGCCGCCGAGGCGCTGGTCGGCGCGGCGATGGGGGCGCGGGCGCGGCCGGTGCTCCGGCGCGCGGCGATCGTGGCCTCGCAATGGGGCGCGGGGACCGCGCTCGCCATGGGGCTCTTCGTGGCGCTGGCGGGGCCCGCGCTGATCGACGTGATGACGGTGAGCCCGGCGGTGCGCGCCGAGGCGCGGGTCTTTCTGCCCTGGATGGTGCTGCTGCCACCGCTCGCCGTTGCCGCCTGGATGCTCGACGGCATCTTCATCGGCGCGACCCGCACCCGCGAGATGCGCAACGCCATGCTGATCTCGGTCGCGGTCTATGTCCCCGCCGTGGCGATCCTGCTGCCGGCCTGGGGCAACAACGGGCTCTGGGCGGCGCTGATGGTGCTCAATATCGCGCGCGGCGTGACGCTGGCGCTGCGCTATCCGGCGCTGGAGGCGAGCGCGGCGGCGTGAGCCGCGGCCGGCGGGCGGGTCACAATTCCGCTTCCAGCCTGGCCACGAGGGTTTCGAGCACCTTGAGGCGGGAGAAGCGCTTCTGGGTGGATTCGACCAGCGTCCAGGGCGCGTTCGGGGTCGAGGTGAGCGCGATCATGTCCTCCACGGCGGCCTCGTAGAGCGGCCATTTCTCGCGGTTGCGCCAGTCGTCGGGCGTGATCTTGAAGCGCTTGTGCGGGGTCTGCTTGCGCGCCTCGAACCGGCGCAGCTGCTCGTCCTGGTCGATGGCGAGCCAGTATTTCTGCACGATGTAGCCGCTGTCGGTCAGCTGCCTTTCGAAATCGGCGATCTCGTAATAGGCCCGCCGCCAGTCCTCCATCGCGGCGAAGCCCTCCACGCGCTCGACCAGCACGCGCCCGTACCAGCTGCGGTCGAAGATCGCCACATGGCCGCGCAGCGGGATGCGCCGCCAGAACCGCCAGAGATAGGGCCGGGCGAGATCGTCGTCGCTGGGCGCGGCGATGGGATGGACATGGCTGGTGATCGGGTTGAGCGCCGCGCGCAGGCGGCGGATCGCCCCGCCCTTGCCGGCCGCGTCGTTGCCCTCGAAGGCGCAGATCAGCGCCCTGTCGGCGAAGGCCGCGGAATGGGTCAGCTCGAAGAGCTGCATCTGGGCCCTGGCCAGCGCGGCCTCGTAGCTGCTGCGGTCGATGCTGCAGCTCATGTCGAGGGCGTCGAGCGCCGAGGGGCCGGGGGCGATGCGGCGCGGCCGGGTCTGCGGCCTGCCGGGGGCGGGCGGGCGCTGCCGGCGGGCCTTCTCCAGCGCCTCGAGCACGAGACGGCCGACCTCGAGGTCGCGCGCGCGGGGATCGTCGGCCGGGACCCGGTGCCAGGGGGCGTCGCTGCCGGCGGTGGTGGCGATCAGCTCGTCGGCCGCCTCCACGAGGCGGCGGCGCCCCTTCGCGGTGTCGATCGCCGCCCATTCCCGGACCAGCGGGTTGCGCGGCCCGCCCGGCCGCTCCATCCGGTTGCCCTTCGCCTTGCGGCGGCGCCGCGCATTGCCGGCGGAGAGATCGAGCCAGATCTTGACCAGCGTCGTGCCCTCGGCGTCGAGCATCTCCTCGATGCGCCCGATCGCGGCGAGCTCGCGGGCGAATTCGGCCCTGGACTTGGCGCGGGTGGTGCGCGCCTTCAGCACGAGGTGATACCACGAGGCCAGCACCACGCCGATGCGGCCGCGGGCCGGCAGGTCGCGCCAGTAGCGCCAGGCGAGCGGGTGGCGGCCGTCGTTCCGGTCGTCGAGGTCGTAGGCGAGCGTGGCGATGGTGCGCGGGTCGAGCCATTCGTGCAGGCGGTTGAGCACCTCGCCCTTGCCCGATCCGTCGGGCCCGTTGAGCAGGATCAGGATCGCGCGGTTGCAGCTCTCGGCCAGGTCGAACTGGGCGTCGAGCAGATCGGCGCGCAGCTCGGTGGCCTCGACGTCGAAGCTGTCCGAACGGATGTCCTCGGGTGCCTGGTCGCCCTTCATGCCGGGGCCTCCCGGTTGTCTTTCCGCCGCATTCTCGCCGGCTCGCCCCGCCGGGGCAAGCGGTGATCAGGCGGGTGTTTCGGCGGCGAGCGCGGCGGCGTCGCGACCCACCGCCTCGGCCAGCGTCGCGAAGCCGTCGCGGGCGAGCAGGGCATCGAGGCCCGAAAGGATGCGCGGCACGAGGCCGAGCCCCTCGTAGGCCAGCGCGGTATAGAGCTGGAGCGCCGAGGCGCCGGCCCGGATCTTGGCATAGGCCGCGTCGGCGCCGTCGATGCCGCCGACCCCGACCAGCGGCAGGCGGCCCTCGGTCAGCAGGTGGAGCCGGGCGAGCACTCGCGTGGAGCGCGCGAAGAGCGGCCGGCCCGAGAGCCCGCCGGTCTCGCCGCGGTGGCGCCCGGCGAGGCCCTCGCGCGAAAGCGTCGTATTGGTGGCGACGATGCCGGCGATGCCCGAGCCCTCGGCCACCTCGACGATCTCCTCGAGCTCCGCCGGTCCGAGATCGGGGGCGATCTTGAGCAGGATCGGCACGGGCCGCGGCAGCGCCGCATTCGCCGCCGCGACGCCCGCCAGCAGCCCGGCGAGCGCCGCGCGGCCCTGGAGCTCGCGCAGCCGCTCGGTATTGGGCGAGGAGACGTTGACGGTGGCGAAATCGATGTGGCGGCCTGCCGCCGCGAGCACGGCGGCGTAATCCGCCGCCCGGTCGGGGCTGGTCTTGTTGGCGCCGAGGTTCAGCCCGACGATCCCGCCCGGCGGCCGGGCGGCGAGCCGTGCCGCGATGGCCGCGACCCCGTCGTTGTTGAACCCGAAGCGGTTGATCGCCGCCCGGTCCTCGGGCAGGCGGAAGAGCCGCGGCCGCGGATTGCCCGGCTGGGGCAGCGGCGTCGCCGCGCCAACCTCCAGGAAGCCGAAGCCGGCCTTCAGGAGCGGGCCGATCGCGCGGGCGTTCTTGTCGAAGCCGGCGGCGAGGCCGAGCGGGTTGGGCAGGTCGAGCCCGGCGAGCCGCGTGGCGAGGCGGGGGCCCCGGGTGGGGTCGCGCCGCGGTCCGAGGCCCGCGTCGAGCAGGCCGAGCGCGACCCGATGCGCCGTCTCCGGATCGAGCAGGCCCATGGCGCGGAGCGCGATGCGCTCGCCGAGGCTCATGCGATCTCCGCGGGGATCAGGGCGCCTTCGGGGCCGTCGTCGAGCCCTCGCGCCCAGAGCATGTCGCCGCGGTCGAGCGACCGGTAGAGATGGGGAAAGAGCGCGCCGCCGCGGGAAGGCTCCCAGCGCAGGGCCGCGCCCGCCCTGTCGGCATCGACGGCGAGCAGGGTGAGGCCGGTCTCGCCGGCGAAATGCCGCGAGAGCGTGGTGGCGAGCTGTTCGGCGGTGGAGAAATGCACGAAGCCGTCGCTGCGGTCGACGGCGGAGCCGCGGCTGCGGCCCTCGCGGTCGAACTCCGCCCATTCGGCGGCGCGCAGGACCTTGTAGATCAGCATGGCCGGAGCATTGGACGAGGCCGGGGGCGGGGTCAAGCGCGGCTCAGCCCTGGGGCGTCATCACCTTGCGGGCCAAGGAGCGCCGGAGCCCGAGTTGGCGCTCGCGCCAGATGATGAAGAGCCCGGCCGCGACGATCAGCGTGGCGCCGAGCAGCATCGGCAAGGTCGGCACCTCGCGGAAGATCGTGTAGCCGAAGAGGAGCGACAGGACCATCGAGACGTATTCGAAGGGCGCGATCACGCCGGTCTCGGCATGGCGATAGCTCTCGGTCAGGAGGATCTGGCCGATGCCGCCGAGAAAGCCCGCGCTCACCAGGAGCGCCGCCTCGCGTGCATCGGGCAGGACCCAGCCGAAGGGCAGGGTGGCGAGCGAGAGCATCGTCGCGGTCGCGGAGAAGTAGAAGACGATCGCCGCGGTGGCCTCGGTCTGGACCAGCTTGCGCACGAAGACCTGCGCGAGTGCCGCGAAGACCGCGCCGAGAAGCGCGGCCATCGCGCCGATGGTCTGGAGCTTGGAGGTCGCGTCGAGGCTCGTCAGCGTCAGCCGCGGCGCGAGCACGATCATCACGCCCGCGAGGCCCACCATCACCGCGGTGAGCCGGAAGACGCGCACCTGCTCCCCGAGGAACATCGCCGCGAAGATCACGGTGAGCAGCGGCGCGGCATAGCCGAGCGCGGTCGCCTCGGGCAGGGGCAGGAGGCCGAGCGCGGTGAAGCCGAGGCCCATGGCGGTCGTGCCCACGAGGCCGCGCCAGAGGTGGCCCATCGGGTTCCGCGTGTCGAGCCCATGGGCGAGGTTCTTCGTCCAGGCGAGCCAGACGAGGATCACCGGGATCGCGAAGAACGAGCGGAAGAACACCGCCTCGCCCGGCGGGATGCGGCCGGCGGCGAGCTTGATGCAGATCGCCATGGTGGTGAAGACCATGACGGAGAGGACCTTCAGGGCGATTCCGCGCAGAGGGTTCATGGCAGGCTCGGCAGGCTCGGGGGCAGGGCGGGGTGCGGATCCCGCTTATGGGCCGGTGCTGCGCCGGTCACAAGGGCCCGGCCGCGACCTTTTCCGCCGCCGCCTGGAGCCGGGCGCGGTCGGCCTCGAGCGGCAGGGCCTCCCCGGCGAGCGCCATGGCCTTGGCCGAGAGTCGCCGTGCGCTTCGGGCGAAATCGCCGGGCCCCACGGCGGCCAGCGCGGCCAGCGCGTGCTGCAGGCCCAGCCCGACTTCGAGCAGCGGCGCGGCGTCGCGGGTGAGCGGCTCGAAGGCGTCCTCGAAGAGGTTCCGGGCGTCGAGCGGCGGCACGAGCACAAGCGGGCAGCGCGGCGCCTCGGCCTCCTCGGCCCGCGCCTCCGCCCAGAGGGTGAGCAGCCGCTGCTGCACGGCGATCACGCCGATCGCGGTGCCCGGATCGTTGATGCCCGGCGAGAGCGCGCGCGAGCCGATCTCGGCGAGCACCACCAGACCGAAGCGCGGATCCTGCTCGAAGGAGCGTTCCTGGCCGAGCGTGAAGGCCGCGCGGATCGCCGCGGCCGCATCGTCGTCGGGCCGCCAGCTGGTATGCACCAGCGCCCTCGCCGGGCTCGCCAGCGCGCCGGGCAGGGAGGCGACCGCGATCTCGCCCCCGGCGGCCTCGGCGATGCGCTGGAGCGCGGGCATGTCGAGATGCCGGACATAGCCGGTCTCCCTCGCGGCCAGCGCATGGCCCGTCGGCCGCTCCGGGCGCCGGCGGCCGCCGAGATGCGGCGCGGCGGCGCGGCTCAGCAGGGCGGATTCGGCGCGGGTCGCGATCTTGGCGACGGTCGCGCCGAGCCGGACCATGTTCACCAGCTGGTCGAGCCAGCCGAAGAAGGTGACGAGCACCAGCGCGGTCACCAGCCCCGAGGCGAGCAGCAGCACCGCCTCGCCGGCGCGGGAATAATAGCCCAGGCCGAGCGCGACCAGCCCGACCATGCTGAAGACGAAGGCGCCGAGGAAGGTCGAGAGCACGTTCTGCGAGAACGGGTCCTCGATCAGCACCCTTGTGGCGCGCGGGGTGGCCGATTGCGCCGCCGCCGCGAAGGCGGTCACCATGGCGCCAAGGGCGAAGGTCGCGACCATCAGCATGCTCGAGGCGAGGATCGACAGGATGTCCCAGGTGGCGCCGTCGCGGATGCGCGCGGCGAGCGAGGCGGGCACGAAGGGCGTCGCCCAGACCGCCACCAGCGCCGTCGCCACGGCCGCGATCCCGTAGAGCCCGACCCGGAACCAGAGCCGCCGGGTGAGCTGCTCCCAGATCCAGTCGAGCCGGCTGGAGACGGCTTTCGGCCGGGTCAGGGGAGGATGCTCCCCGGCGCGGGCACCGCCCGAGCGATGCGCCCTCCGGCGTCGCGCCGCCGGGTTCTTGTTGCCCTCGCCCGCATCGCTCCGTCCGCCTTGCCAGGATGTGCCAGTCTAGGCGCGGCCGGGCTTCGGGGTCAATCGACGGCCCCGGAGGTCGGGGGAACTGCGTTTGGAACCCGTGATTTCTTCTTCGACGATCACCCGGCGGTGCCCGCCGGGGCGAAAGATGACGCCGGGCGCGCTCGGAACCCGGGCGGAGTCGGCGCGTTGGCAATTGCCGTTCCCCCGCGGGTGTCGCGGCCGGTGCCGCCGGCGGCCTTGGGGCGAACGGCGCTTGCCACCGGGGCGTCGCGGCTGTCATGTTGTGGCATCAAAGTCTATGCATCTCCGCATCTTTCGGGAGGTTCCGATGATTCTACGCCGCAGGCTTCTCACCGCCGTCGCGGTTCTGGCGCTGCCGGTTTCCGGCGCGCAGGCCTTCACGCTGAACGTGCTGCACACCAACGACCTGCACAGCCGGATCGAATCGATCAACGCCTTCGATTCGACCTGCTCCGCCGAGGACGAGGGCGAGGGGAAGTGCTTCGGCGGCGCGGCGCGGCTCTACACCGCCGTCAAGGAGCTCCGCGACGAGCTGGAGGCCGCGGGCGAGAACGTGATCGTGCTTGATGCCGGCGACAGCTTCCAGGGCTCGCTGTTCTTCACCACCTATTCCGGCCTCGCCGAGGCGGAGATGATGAACCGCATCGGCTTCGATGCGATGGTTTTCGGCAACCACGAATTCGACCTCGGCCCGGCGCCGCTGGCCGATTTCGTCGAGGCGGCGGAATTCCCGGTGATCTCGGGCAATGTCGACGTCTCGGGCGACAACAAGCTCGCGGGGCTCGCGAAGGATCACGTGGTGCTGGAGGTGGGCGGCGAGAAGGTGGCGATCCTGGGCGCGACGACCCCCGACACGGTGGAGATCTCCTCGCCCGGCCCCAGCGTCGCCTTTCGCGACCCGGTGGAATATCTCACCGCCAAGGTGGTCGAGCTCAAGGCCGAGGGCATCGAGAAGGTCATCGTCGCGAGCCATCTCGGCGTGACGGACGACATCCGCGTCGCCGAGGCGGTGCCGGGGATCGACCTGATCGTCGGCGGGCACAGCCATACGCTCTTCTCCAACAGCGCCGAGGAGGCGCCCTATGCCTATCCGCTGATGGTGGCGGGTCCGGAGGGGCGCGAGGTGCCGATCGTGCAGGCCGGCGCCTATTCGAAATATCTCGGCCATGTGGCGCTGACCTTCGACGATGCGGGCGTGGTGACCGCGGCGAGCGGCGACACGATCCTGCTCGATGCCAGCGTCACCCCCGACCCCGAGATCCTCGGCCGCATCGAGGCGATGGCCGCGCCGATCGAGGAGCTGAAGGCCCGCAAGGTCGGCGAGGTCGCCGCCGACATCGACGGCAGCCGCGAGAACTGCCGGGCCGGGGAATGCTCGATGGGCAATCTGGTGGCCGAGGCCATGCTCGACCGGGTCAGGGACCAGGGCGTGACCATCGCGCTGCAGAACGGCGGCGGCCTGCGCGCCTCGATCGGGGCGGGCGAGGTGACCAAGGGCGACGTGCTCGCCGTGCTGCCGTTCCAGAACACGCTCGCGACCTTCAACATCAACGGCGCGGCCATCGTCGCGGCGCTGGAGAACGGCGTCAGCCAGCTGGAGGAGGGCGGCGGGCGCTTTCCGCAGGTCGCGGGACTGCGCTTCACCTTCGACCCCTCGCTGCCGCCGATGGAGGGCCGCATCCGGGAGGTGACGGTGCGGAAGGGCGACGACTGGGTGCCGATCGACCCCGCCGCGGTCTATTCGGTCGTCTCCAACAACTTCATGCGCAACGGCGGCGACGGCTATGTCACGCTGCGCGACGAGGCGGCGAACGCCTATGACTTCGGGCCGAACCTCGAGGACGTGCTGTCGGACTACATCGCCGCGCATCCCGGCTACGAGCCCTTCACCGACGGGCGCATCGCTCTCGCCGAATAGGCCGAGGCTCATGCCGAAAGCCCGATCGCCACGGGTCGATCGGGCTGGGGACATCCGGCCGCGGGCGGGACGACAGCCGGTGGCGAGGGCAGCCGCTGTCAGGGGCAGATCAGGTTTCCCAGGCTGTCGGCCCGGCAGGGGAGGCCGGTCCCGCCCTCGGAGCGCTCAAGCAGGATCGAGCCGAGCCCGGTCCGCCGCCAGGCGGGGATGAGCTCCGGCGCGGCGGATCCGGCCGCTTCGGGCGGCCAGACCTGGTCGAGCCCGCGCTTGCGCTTGACGAAGACCGGGCGCGGCATCGGCGGCGGCACCGACGGCCCGAGGCAGGCATAGGCGCCGAGCGCATTGGGCCGGCAGAGGCTCTGCGCCGGAAGGGGTGCCGCCGGCGCGGCGAGCGTCGCGGCCAGAAGCAGGGTGCGGAGCATTGCCGGGCGGTCCATGCCCCGCGATGTGGGACCTCTTGCCGGGCGCGGCAAGTCGCGGCCGCCGCGGAACGGGCGCGGCGCGCATTGCCCGGGCTGGGGGCGCGGGGGTATGCAGGCGGGATGTGCGGACGCTACATGATCACTTCGCCCTATGAGGCGATGGCGCAGCTCTTCGAGGCGAGCCCGGGCGAGCTCGGCCCGGATGCCCCGCGGCCGAACGTGTCGCCGACGCAATCGGTGCCCGTGGTCGTCTCCCACGAGGGCGATCGCCTGATCGTGCCCATGCGCTGGGGCTTCCTGCCGCATTGGTACAAGGCGCCGAACGACGGGCCGCTCCTGATCAACGCCCGTGCCGAGACGATCGCGGAGAAGCCGGCGTTCCGGGCGGCGGCACAAGCGAGACGCTGCCTGATTCCGGCCGACGGCTTCTACGAATGGGCGGGACCGAAGGGCGCGAAGGTCGCCCATGTCATCCGCCCCCGCGCCGGCGGGCCGATCGGACTGGCCGGGGTCTGGCAGGAGTGGCGGCCGAAGGAGGGCGCGGCGATGGCGACCTGCGCCATCGTGACCTGCGCCGCCAATGGCGTGCTGGCGCCGATCCACGACCGCATGCCGGTGATCATCGCGCCCGAGGATTTCGCGCTCTGGCTCGGCGAGGCGGGCACGGGCGCCGCGCGGCTGATGCGGCCGGCGCCGGAGGAGATGCTCGAGGCCGCGCCCGCGGATGCGGAAACGCGCGCCCTTCTCGCCCGCCGCGGCTGAGATTCAGAAGGCGTGGCAGCTCGCGAGGGCCGCGCGCACCGCGCGGGTTGAGCCCTTGAGCGAGACGATGCCCTCGTCGCTCCCGCCCAGCCGCGCGGCGACCGAGCGGTCGCGCCCGGCGAGCCGGGCGGCGAGCGGGCCTTCCGCCAGCGCCACCACATAGGCCCCGCCGGCCGTCGACTCGAAGGTGGCGGTCGCGGAGACCGTACCCTGGCTGAAGGCGAGCTCGAGCGGGAGCGTCTCCCCGGCCGGGCGCTCGTGCAGGGTCAGGGCGAGGAACGGCTGGCCCCCGAGGCAGAAGGCGGCGAGGCTCGCGATATTGCCCGCGCCCGAGCCGTGGGCGAGGGGCGTGGATCCGGGCACCTCGCGCAGCGTCCAGCCCTCGGGCAGATCCTCGGGCGGGCGTGCGGGCTCGGCTTCGGGCGCGGGCGCGGCCTCGGGCTGCGGCTCGGCCTGGGTCTCGGGTTGCGTCGCGGGTTGCGTCTCGGTGGCCGCGGCTTCGGGGGGATGCGCTTCGGGCGCCGTCTCGGCCTCGGCCGTCTCGATCGGGGAGGTCTCGGGGACGTCGCCGGCGAAGCTCCAGGTCCTCGAGCAGCCCTCGGCGCCGATGCGGTCCTCGCCGCAGAGGGTTCCGTGGTAGAAGGCGCGCAGCCGCGGCAGGGACGCGCCCGGTTCCTCGAGGATCTCGTAGCCCTCCAGATATCCCAGGTCGAACCGGCTGTGGCGCCCGTCCGCCTCGGAAAGCCAGGTGGTGACCGGGCAGCCGCCGGAGCCGCAGAAGGCGCTCCAGGCGCCGATGCATTCGATGCCCGCGAGATCGGTGATGAAATCCGCCTGCCCGTCGCCGTTGAGGTCGAGCATGCGCTCGTAGCCGTCGAGGATCCGCGGCTCGCCGCCGAGATCCTGGCAGGCCACCATCGCCTGGTCGGTGGTCTCCACGAGCTCTGCGGGCAGCTCGGCCCCGGCCGGTGCCGGGACGATGGCCGCCGCGGCGATGGCGGGGAGAAGTCGGTGCAGCGCCCTGGCGAAATGTCCCGGCCGGTAACTTGTCATCAATAGGTCTGTCCGCTGATCTGGAGATAGGCTAGCGCCAGGGCGACCAGAAGTCCAAGCAGGATCGCCAGCGCGATCTTGACCGCCGAATAGGGCCGCTCGCCCTCCACCGCGCCGGTGCGCCCGTTGATCACGAAGCGGAACGAGCGCCCGCGGTAGCGGTAGGCGGCGAGCCAGACCGGCAGCAGCACATGCTTGAAGGTCAGCTGCCCGACTTCGGTCTGCATCCGGGTGATGCGCTGGTGGTCGCCGCCGATGTCGGCGCGCACGTCGCTGGCGATGACATGGTTCATGATCTCGCGCGCCTCGCCATAGGCCTCCTCCACCGGGACGCCGTAGCCCTCGGCGCGGAAGCCGGCGAGGAAGCGCGGCTCGTAGGCCGAGAGGGCCGAGAGGTCCCAGGGCGCCAGCGCATCGGTGAAGCGCTTGGGCAGGCTGCGCGAGCCGAGCACCAGCACGTCGTCGAAGGCTCGCGCCACGCGGCCGCGGGCCGGCGTCCAGCGGACGCGGGCGACCTGCTGGGTGACCATCTGCCGGCGGCCGTTGACCGTGACCGGGACCCGGCGGCTCTCGTAATAGACCGTGCCGCGCTGGCCGGAATATTCGGTCCGGGTCTCGGCGTCGTAGGTCCAGTAGGGCACGTAGATGCCGTCCATGCGCCGATGCGCCTTCGCATAATCGCGCAGGTCGGAGGGCGCGAACCAGAGCCGCCCGAGCCATTTGCGCATCGCGGCGCGGGCCGCCTCCTCGCCGAGCAGGAAGGGGAGCTGCGCCTGGGGCTTGATGACGCGCGCCACGCCGGTGTCGGTGACGATGGGCGAGGCGCAGAAGGGGCATTCCTTGGCATGGATTGCGGCGTCGAACTCGACCTGCGCGCCGCAGCTCGGGCAGCGGGCGAAGCGCGCCGCCTCGAAATCGTGCTCGGGCAGTTCCGAGCGCTGGGCCGAGCGCAGGTCGAGCTCGGGGATCGCGCCGCGCCGCTCGGGCACCGGCTCCTCGTGGCCGCAATGGCCGCAGAGCAGCCGCATGCCGTCGGGATCGTAGCGCAGATCCGAGCCGCAGGAAGGGCAGGGAAAGCGGTGGTCCTCCAGGGAGGCCCCCCCGGCGGTCTGGCCTTGCGGCATCGGCGGCTCAGGCGGCGGGGGGCGGCGGCGGCACCTGGCCGAGCAGGGCCGCGATCTCGGGCACCTCGGCGGCATGCCGCCAGCCGGCGCTGCCCGGAGTCCAGACCCAGCTCTCGCCGGTCAGGCTACCGGTCACCGCCATCTGCCGCAGATCCGCGGCGCTGAAGGGCCCTTTCGCGGCGCCGTCCTCGGCGATGTGCCATTGCTGGACGATCCCGGGCGGCGGCACCGGCGGCGTCGCGCCGGCGACGGGCGCCTCGCCCCAGGGGCCGCGCCGGGCCATGCGCTCGGCCATGGCCATGCCCATGCCGGCGCCGAGCCCCGCGCCGATCCCGCCGCCGCCGCCGGGATTGTCGGCCGAGCGGGTCATCGCCTCGGCGGCGCTGAAGTCGGTATAGCGCGCGAGATCGCCCGCGACGCCGGTGGCGGTGCGCTTGTCCATGGCCGCCTCGACCTCGGCGGGCAGCGAGATGTTCTCGATCATGAAGGCAGGCAGCGCCAGCCCGTATTCGGCGACCATGGGCGCGATGCGCTCGTGCACCAGCTTGGCGAGCGCGAGATTGTTGCCCGCCATGTCGAGCACCGGGATGCCGGAGGTCGCGATGATCTGGGTGAAATGCGTGACGATGATGTTGCGGATCTGGAATTCGATCTCCTGGGTGGTGAACTCGCCGTCGGTGCCGACGATCTCGGTCATGAACCTGCCGGGATCGGTCACGCGCATCGTATAGGTGCCGAAGGCGCGCAGCCGGACCATGCCGAATTCCGGGTCGCGGCACATGACCGGGTTGCGCGTGCCCCATTTGAGATCGGTGAAGAGGCGGGTGTTGACGAAATAGATCTCCGACTTGAACGGTGACTGGAAGCCGTGGTCCCAGTGCTGGAGCGTCGTCAGGACCGGCATGTTGTTCGTCTCGAGCATGTAGAGCCCGGGGCCGAAGACATCCGCCAGCTGGCCCTCGTGCACGAAGACCGCCGCCTGGCCCTCGCGCACGGTCAGCTTGGCGCCGTATTTGATCGCATGGCCCTCGCGCTCGAAGCGCCAGACGATGGTGTCGCGGGTGTCGTCGGTCCAGTGGATGACGTCGATGAACTCGCCGCGCAGGAAATCGAAGATGGACATGGGCCTCCCTCTCGTCAGCTCGCGCCGGCCGCCACGACCGCGCCCTGGCTCTTTTCCGCCGCCATCGCGTCGCGGGCGATGGCGGGCAGGAGCGGTCGCGCCTCGGCGGCGGTCATGCCGGTTCTCAGGCGCGGATCGTAGAGCATGCGCAGCAGGATTTCATCATGCTCGGTCAGTAGCGCGAATTCGAGGCTGTCGTTGAAGAGCGAGGGCCGCGCCTCCGGGCTGTCGTTGGGCAGCCCCATGGCCTGGGCCATCTCCTCGTGCACGCAGGAGAGCCGCGTCAGCGGCGGATGCTCGGCGCGGATCAGCACCATGACCGCGGAATAGACCGCGCGGTTGCCCGGATCGCCGAAGGCATAGGCGGTGCAGAAGGTGTCGAGCGGCGTGTCGCGCAGGGCGCCGACCACCGCGGGCGCGAATTCGGGATAGCGCGCGACCACCTGGTCGGCGAAGGCGGTCCGCTCGCTGGAATTCATGAAGAGCACGAGGAAATTGACGTCGGAACGCTCGCTGGTCGACATGTCGAGCCCGGTCAGCCGGGCGAGGCGCGCGGTGAAGGCGGCGACATTGGCCCGGTCGCGGGCCGATTCGGCGGGCGAGGTCGAGGGGCCGGTCATCACGCCGACCCGGACCGGCCTGTCCCAGCGCCGCAGCACCGCCGGCGTCTCGCTGCGCACGAAGCGCCCGTCGACGTCGACGTATTCGTCGTAGAGCGCGACCCGCTCGAAGTTCCGCACCAGATCGTCCACGGAATAGGGTGCATCGGCCGGCGCGGTCTCGCGTCGCATCCGCCCCGTGGCGGTCAGCCCGCCCTCGACGTCCGCGTAATAGCTCGAAAGCGCGGCCGTCTGCTGGTCGGCCGCGGCGGAGCCATCCTCCGCGTCGGCGGTGGCGGAGGCCGCGGGCGGCGCCCCGACGCCGGGCGCGAGCGCGCCCGAGCCGGGCCCGCTGCATCCGGCCAGCGAAAGCCACAGCGCCCCGGCGAGCGCCGCGGCGCGGTTCAGTCTCCGGGTCGGCGCCGCCGGTGGGGTCTCGCGCCCCGTGCCGGTGCCTGCTCTGCCGAGATCCATCGATTCTCCTGTCTAGCCGGCGACGCTGCCGCCGAGGCTCTCGCCCATGCCGGTCGCCTTGGCCTTGGCCGCGGCCAGCGCCTCCTTGAGGTCCGCCTCCATGCGCAGGAGGCTCTCCTCCGCCTCGCGGCGACGGTTCTTGCCTTCGTCGGCGATGCGCAAGCTGTCCTCGATGGTGGCGATCAGGTCGGCATTGGCCTTCTCGACCGCCTCGATGTCAAAGACGCCGCGCTCCATCTCGGCGCGGATCTCGGCATTCGCCGTGCGCAGGTTCTCCGCGTTCTTCCGCAGGAGCTCGTTGGTGAGGTCGCCCGCCTCGCGCACCACGCTCGCCGCCTCGCGGCTGCGGTGGATGGTGACGGATTGGGCGAGCTGGGTCTCCCAGAGCGGCACGGTATTGACCAGCGTCGAGTTGATCTTGGTCACCAGGCTCTTGTCGTTCTCCTGGACCAGCCGGATCGAGGGCAGCGACTGCATGGTGACCTGGCGGGTCAGCTTCAGGTCGTGGACCCGGCGCTCCAGATCGTCGCGGGCGGCGCGGATGTCGCGCAGCTCCTGCGCCTTCATCACCCCCTCCTGCTCGGGTGCGGCCTGCACCTCGGCCTCCTTGGCCGGGATCGTCGTGGCGTCGAGCTCCGCGAGCTTGGAATCGCCGGCCGCGATGTAGAGGGCGAGCTCGTCGTAGAAGTCGAGCGTCTTCTCGTAGAGCTTGTCGAGGGACTTGATGTCCTTGAGCAGCGTATGCTCATGGGTCAGCAGCTCGCCGGTGATCTTGTCGATCTGGCCCTGCACGTCCTCGTAGCGCGCCATGAACTCGGCCATGGGCCTGGACTTGCCCATCAGCTTCTCCCACCAGGAGAGCTTGCGGTTGGGGTCGAGCTCCCGGACCGAGAAGCCGCGGATCGAGGTCACCATGTCGCGTAAGGAATCGCCGGCCGGGCCGGTGTCCTTGTTGCGCACGCCGGCGAGCATCTCCTGGCTGATCGCCTGCAGCTCGGTCTGGGCGGCGGAGCCGAAGCGGATGATCGACTGGGTGTTCGACATGTCGATCTCGGCCTTGCGGCGGTCGATCTCGCCCTGGAGCGCGGGATCGGCGGCGACATCGGCCACGATCAGCTCGCCCTTGGGCTCGGGCAGCAGCTTCGCGGTGATCGCCTCGACTTCCTCGAGCGCGGCCTGGGCCTGGGCACGGATCTCTTCGGCCATTCTGGATCTCCCTCGGTCTAGCGGACGGTCAGGCCGTCTTGTTGCAGGCGTTCGCGGAGGACCTCGATCTCGATGTCCAGATCGCTGCGGTTGTCCTCCAGAAGCATGGTTCGGTGCGTGGTGAAACTGGCTTCCAGATCCGCGAGCAGCGCCTCGAACTTCGCGCGGGTCGCGGGGTCGCGGGTCCGGCCCCAGAGATCGGCGAACTTCACCGTCGAATCGCGCAGGCCCACCAGATAGACGCTGAGAAAGGTCCGCGCTCGGGCGAGGTCGCGGGGGTCCTGCTCGACGGTGCGGAAGACCTCGCGCGCCTGGTCGCAGAGCCGCTCCACCCGGCCCTCGAGGCGGGGGTCGCCGATCCGCGCCGCCGCCGCGATGACCTCGCGCACGATGCCCTCGGCCTTGTCGACGGCGCGGGCGACGCGCTCGCTGGCGAATTCGTCGACGCCCTCCATCCCCTTCTTCTTCATCGGGTCGAGACCGAAGGCCGCCACATGGGCGACCGCCGCCACCGCGCCGAAGGCGATCGCCGCGAAGAGCCCCTGGCCGAGCCCCAGATAGGTCGCGAGCCCGATGCTCGCGCCGGCGAGCACCGCCGCGAAGAGCTTGCGCGGGATCGCCGGCGGCCGGGCCACGGCGCGCGCGTCATAGGCGTCCTCGGCCCTGAGGCCCTCGTTGAGCAGCCAGGCCGCGAGCATGAGCCCCGCGAAGCCGCCGAGCTCGCCCAGCATCTCGGGCGCGTTCGCCCGCCCGATCGCCCCGAGCCCGGCGAGGAGCAGCGGCAGCGGCAGGAGGTACATCAGCCGCGCGCGCAGGCTCACCTTCCGGGCCGGGCGGTTGCGGAAGGGCGCGGCGGGAGGCGCGGCGCCGGGGGGCGTCCCCTCGCCGGATCGCGCGCCGGGCGAATACCGGCCGCCGAAACGCTCGCTCGCCATCAGAAGCCCGGAACGGCCGGCCCCATCGCGCCGAACCCGGTCGCCAGCACGATGGCCGCCAGTACGAGGAATCCGAAGACCCGCATGGGCAATCCTCTCATCCGCCCGGACCGATTCATCCGGCGATTCCGATGCAATGCAACATAATCTCGTGCGTGCGCGGAGACCAGAGGCCCGTCCGACGCAGGCGGACATTCCCGCGCGGAATGTCGCAATTGCGGCGGGTCCGGCCGCGGCGGGGCGGTACGGTCCGGAGAAGGCGCTTTGTCTGGCCCGTGATTCGCGGTAATTATGGGCCACGAAGTTTCGTGTCCTGATGCGGCCGCCTTCACCGAGCTGCACGGCAGAGGGGGCGTGACGTCGCGAAAGGCCCGGACGCGGGGTCCGGGTGAATTGACCAAGGATACCGAAGGAATGGCCAAGGGCACGGTCAAGTGGTTCAATACCGAGAAGGGCTATGGTTTCATCCAGCCCGCGGATGGCGGCAAGGACATCTTCGTGCATATCACCGCGGTTCAGGCGGCCGGCCTGCAGACGCTCAAGGACAACCAGCCGATCGAATACGAGCTGATCGACGGCCGCGACGGGCGCAAGAGCGCCGGTGACCTGAAGGTCTGATCGCTCCCCGCAGGGGCTTGGCGATACGTCTCCCGCCCAGCGTGTCATCAATGCAGGATCATCTGCATTGCATGCCCGACATGGGGACGATCCAGGGGGCGATGCCGATCGGCCCGGACGAAGGATGGCGGCAGGAGTGGGGCGCGCCATCGCTTGCGGAGGCATTCGGCGGCGTCAGGGTGGGCACCCGGTCGCGCCGAGATGGGAGCGCCGCCGGGGTGTCCCGCTCGCCGACCGTCGACCCCTCATCGGTGCGGTGGTGCTCCCGCTCGACGTCGATCTGTCGCTCGAGCGCTTCATGGCCTGCCCCCACCCGCACCCCCCTGGCCAGAAACCTGGAGAGCAGTGCCGGGGGTGCGGGGGCGGCGAGCGCCCCGCCGGCGCGCGAAGGCGCGCGCCCAACGAGAAGATTGCGCGCACCAGCGCGCACGGCTCGGCCGCAACGGCGGCCCGCCTATCTTCGCAACCCGAGCTGGTCCTGCAGTACCTTCGGACGGACCTCCTCCACCGCTCCGGGGGCGAGGTCGCCGAGGAGGAACGGCCCGTAGGAGGTCCGGATCAGCCGGTTGACCACCAGCCCGACGCTTTCGAGCGCGCGGCGCACCTCGCGGTTGCGCCCCTCGCGGATGCCGACGGTCAGCCAGACATTGCCGCCCTGCTGGCGGTCGATGCGCAGGCTCATCGGCTGGAACCGCTCACCGTCGATCGTGACGCCGCGGCGCAGCGGCTCGAGGCTCTCGTCGCTCGGCGCGCCCCTCGCCCGCACCCGGTACTTGCGCATCCAGCCGGTGGAGGGCAGTTCCAGGCGCCGCTTCAGGTCGCCGTCGTTGGTCAGCAGCAGCAGTCCTTCGGAGGTGAGGTCGAGGCGCCCGATGCTCACCACCCGCGGCATGTCCGGGGGAAGCTGCGCGAAGACCGTCGGGCGGCCCTTCTCGTCGCGGGCGCTGGTCACCACGCCGGCCGGCTTGTGATAGCGCCAGAGCCGCAGCGGTTCCGGCGCGCCGAGCGGCCGGCCGTCGACCGCGATCCGGTCGGCGGCGGTCACGTTGAGCGCGGGGCTGTCGATGACCTTGCCGTTCACCGCGACCCGCCCCTCGGCGATCATCGCCTCGGCGCCGCGGCGGGAGGCGAGGCCGGCGCGGGCGAGGCGCTTGGCGATGCGTTCGGAGGGCGGGTCGGCGTTGGCCATGGGCCCGCTCCTACAGGGCGGGCCCGGCGGCTGGCAATGCCATTCCGGCTTGCCTGCGGGCTCCCGCCGCGCGAATTTCGCCCCATGACCCGGTTCGCCCCGCTGATGGATGTCGCGCTCGCGGAGGCCCGCGCCGCCGGGGCGCGCGGCGAGACCCCGGTCGGGGCGGCGATCGTCGATCCGGTCTCGGGGCGCGTGCTGGCGCGGGCGGGGAACCGCACGCGCGAGCTCAACGACCCCACGGCCCATGCCGAGATCCTGGCCATCCGTGCGGCCTGCGCCGCGCTCGGGTCGGAGCGCCTGCCGGGGTTCGATCTCTATGTCACCCTCGAGCCCTGCGCCATGTGCGCGGCCGCCATCGCCGCGGCGCGGCTCGGGAGGCTTATCTATGGCGCTCCGGATCCGAAATCGGGCGGGGTGGAGCAGGGGGCGCGGGTCTTCGCCCATCCCCAGGCGCATCACCGGCCCGAGGTCTTCGCCGGCATCGCCGAGGCGGAATGCGCGGGGCTCCTGCGGGAGTTCTTCGCGGGGTTGCGGAGCGGCTCCGGCGAGTGAGCGCGGGCGGCGGCGCGGGCCATCCGGCCGCGATTCGGGGAATTCGGCTCAAGCCTCTGGAATGGCGTCGGTTTCCGGGGCCGGAATCCGGCTGGAAGGCGGCTGGAATCCGGCTTGCCATTTTCGGGGTTCGCGGCGCTCAGACCTCGATCGGCACCAGCACCTCGGGCTCGATCACGGTGACGCCGGGCAGGCCGTCCTTCAGCACCTCGGCGGATTGCGCGAGGATCGGGAAGGTGCGGTAGTGGCAGGGGATCACGGTGCGGAAATTGAAGAACTTCCTCGCGGCATAGGCGGCGCGGGCCATGTCCATCGTGTAGTGTCCGCCGGCGCAGAGGATGCCGATCTCCGGATGGTGCAGATCCTCGAAGACCCCCATATCCGCCATCACGTCCGTGTCGCCGGAGAAATAGATCGTGCGGCCTTCACCCGCGATCATGAAGCCCGCCTCGCCGCCGGCGTATTCCGGGCGGCCGCCGCCGAAATCGACGCTCGAGGAATGCACCGCATGCACCATGGTCACGCGCGCGCCGCCGAGCGCGACCGTGCCGCCCTTGCCGAAGCCGAGGGTCTCGATCCCGTCGCGGCCCGACCAGCGCTCGGCGAGCTCGTGGATGCAGACGATGGGAATGCCGCCCTCCTCGGCGATCTGGAGCGCATTGCTCGCATGGTCGCCGTGGCCGTGGCTGAGCAGGACATGCGTGGCCCCCGCGACGGCCTCGCCGCGTCGCTGGGGATCGAACATCGGGTTTCCCGCGAGCCAGGGGTCGACGAGCAGCACCGTGCCGGCGATCTCGATGCGGAATCCCGAATGCCCAAGCCAGATGATCTTCATCGCAATCTTCCCCGTCCGGTCTATAGAGGGGATCATGGACTGGTTTCGCGTGGTCGACAATTACTGCGAGCGGGTCGATGCCGGCTATTGGTCGGAGCCGGTCAATGCGCTGACCAATGGCGCGTTTCTCGTCGCGGCAATCATCGCCTGGCGGATCGCGGCGCGGCGTGGGGATCGCGGCGGCCAGCTGCTTGCGGCGGTGCTCTTCGCGATCGGGGTCGGCTCCTATCTCTTCCACACCCATGCGCAGATCTGGTCGATGATGGCCGATGTGCTGCCGATCCAGGCCTTCATCCTGATCTATCTCTATCTCGCGACGGTGCGCTTCTTCGCGCTGCCCTGGTGGGGCGGGATCCTCGCCGTCGCCGCCTTCATTCCCTACAGCATCCTGGTCGCACGCGGGCTCGGCGCGCTGGTCGGCGATCTCAACGGCTCGATCGGCTATCTGCCGGTTCCGATCCTGATCGCGGGCTATGCTTTCCTGCTGAGGCGGCGCGCGCCGGCGACCGCGCGGGGCATGGCGTTCGGCGCGGCGATGCTGGCGGTCTCGCTGGTCTTTCGCAGCATCGACGCCGCGGTCTGCCCGGCCGTCCCGCTCGGCACGCATTTCTTCTGGCACATCCTGAATGCGGTCATGCTCGGCTGGATGATCGCGGTGCTGGTCCGCCACGGCCGGTAGCGGAAGTGCATCTGGAGCGCATTGTTCCCGGTACGACCGTCCCGCCATGAGGTGAGGGCAGCGCTCGACCCGGCGGGTGCGAAGCGCCCGCGTCGTGCCGGAGGCACGCCTTCGGCGTGACGGGGCGGGGCGGGCGCTGCCCGGCGGTGCCTGGCCTCGGCGGGATGGTGACGCTAGGCTCGGGCGGAGCTCGGGCAGGGGGGAGCGTTGCCAAATCTGATCCTCCCTCACGGCCGGGGCCCGGCCCTTGCACGAAGGCCGGGCGCGGAGTAAGCCCCGCGCCGAGGAAATCCCGGGAAACGAGTGCATGGCGATCGACAAGGACACCGCGCGCCGCGTGGCGCATCTGGCCCGTATCGAGGTGGCAGAGACCGATCTCGGCCCTCTGGCGGCCGAATTGTCGGCGATCCTGGGATTCATGGAGCAGCTCGCCGAGGTCGATGTCGCGGGGGTCGAGCCGATGACCTCGGTCACGCCGATGAAGCTGAAATGGCGCGCCGACGAGGTCACCGCCGGCGGCCAGCGCGACGCCGTGCTCGCCAATGCGCCGGATGCGCGCTCGGGCTTCTTCGCGGTGCCGAAGGTGGTGGAGTGATGGCGGATCTTCCCGGACTGACCATCGCCGCCGCCCGCGAGGGGCTGCGGAGCGGCGCGATCGACGCGGTCGAGCTGACCGAGGCCTGCCTGAGCGCAGCCGAGCGGTCGACGCCGCTCAATGCCTTCACGGCGCTGACGGCGGATCTCGCGCGCGGCCAGGCGCGGGCGGCCGCGGCGCGGCTCGCGGCGGGGGATGCGCCCGATCTCTGCGGCATCCCGCTCGGGATCAAGGATCTCTTCTGCGTCGAGGGCGTGTGCAGCCAGGCCGGCTCGAACATCCTGAGCGATTTCGCGCCGCCCTACGAGAGCAGCGTCACCCGGCGGCTCTGGGACGCGGGCGCGGTCTGCATCGGCAAGCTGAACATGGACGAATTCGCCATGGGCAGCTCCAACGAGACCTCCTGCTACGGCCCGGCGGTCAGCCCCTGGCGGCGGGCGGGGGACAATCGCGGGCTGACGCCGGGCGGATCCTCGGGCGGGTCGGCGGCGGCGGTGGCCGGGGATCTGGTGCTGGGGGCGACCGGAACCGATACCGGCGGCTCGATCCGCCAGCCGGCGGCCTTCACCGGCATCGTCGGGGTCAAGCCCACCTACGGGCGCTGCTCGCGCTGGGGGATCGTCGCCTTCGCCTCCTCGCTCGACCAGGCCGGCCCGATGGCGAAATCGGTGCGCGACGCCGCGATCATGCTGCATGCGATGGCCGGACACGACCCGAAGGATTCGACCTCGGCCGACCTGCCGGTCCCCGATTTCGAGGCGGCGCTGAGCGGCGACGTGCGCGGCAAGCGCATCGGCATCCCGACGGAATACCGCGTCGAGGGCATGCCGCCGGAGATCGAGGCGCTGTGGCATCGCGGCGCCGAGATGCTGCGCGACGCGGGTGCCGAGACCGTCGACATCAGCCTGCCGCATACGAGATACGCGCTGCCCGCCTATTACGTCATCGCGCCCGCGGAAGCCTCGTCCAATCTCGCCCGCTACGACGGGGTTCGCTACGGGCGGCGGGCGAAGATCGCGGCCGGCGACGGGATCACGCGGCTCTACGAGCGCACGCGGGCGGAGGGATTCGGCGCCGAGGTCAAGCGGCGGGTGATGATCGGCACCTATGTGCTCTCGGCAGGCTATTACGACGCCTATTATCTGCGGGCGCAGAAGGTGCGGACGCTGATCAAGCGCGATTTCGAGACGGTCTTCGCCCAGGGCATCGACGCGATCCTGACCCCGGCGACGCCCTCGGCCGCCTTCGCGATCGGCGAGATGGCGGATGCCGATCCGGTGCAGATGTATCTCAACGATGTCTTCACGGTTACGGTCAATCTTGCGGGCCTGCCCGGTGCCTCGGTGCCGGCGGGGCTGGATGCGCGGGGCTTGCCGCTGGGGCTGCAGGTGATCGGGCGGCCCTGGGAGGAGGCGGAGATGCTGAATATCGCCTTCGCGATCGAGGGGGCCGCCGGTTTTGCTGCAAAACCGGAAAAATGGTGGTAAGAACTTTCGCCGAGGTTGAGCAAATTGTCGAAAGGCGGGACGATGATGCGGATTCCAGCGCTGGTCATGGCCGGGGCGCTCGCCGCCTGCACCTCGAGTGTCACCGTGCCGAGCGAGACGGTTCTCTACGAGGTCCCGCCGGCCGGGACGGTCTCGACGGCCGGCGGCGGTGGCGACGATTTCACCGCGACGATCGAGAGCTCGCTCGCCGAGGGCTCGACCGTCGCGGCGGGCCCGTTGCCGCAGGCGGGCACGCCGCTCGACGACGACCGGCTGAACCTGATGGAATACACGCTCGAACAGCAGAAGATCGACGCGGCGATCGCGGAGCGCGACCTTGAGGAGGCGCGGTCGAAGCTGGTGGTCGTGCCGACGACATCGGTCCCGAACCAGGTCCAGGGCGTGAACATCGCGCTCTATGCCCAGCAGACCACCAATGCCGTCGGCGAGCGGCGCTATGACCGGCGGGTGGGTGCGCGGCTTTCGTCGAGCTGCGGGCGCTACCGGACGCCGGACGAGGCGCAGCGGGCATTCCTGGCGGCCGGTGGGCCGCAGACGGACAACCTCGGGCTCGATCCCGACGGCGACGGATTCGCCTGCAAATGGGATCCGACGCCCTATCGGCAGCTCAAGATCTGATCCGGGCGCTCGGGTGGAGCCGTGGGCGGTAGCCTGCGGAAAGGACGGCGCGGACCGTGGGCGGGGTGACGGCGGCGACCGCCCCGTCGGGATCGGTCTCCGTCTCGACCTTCCGGTATCCGTCGAAGGTCCAGGCAAGGATCTCGTGGTCGAGCTTCAGCCGGAACCGTCCGCCGGTCGCGAAGATGCTGCCGTCGGGCAGGTCGCGGAGGCGGCAGGTCTCGAAGGCGGCGCGGCGCTCGGCGTGCAGGATCCGGTCCATCTCCGGCGCCTTCGGCGGGCGGGCGGGGTCGCGGGCGCGGGCCCAGGCGGCGGCGAAGGCCCGGGCATCCGCGCGGCGGCATTCGAAGCAGGGGCGGTGCCCGGCCGCCAGCGCGGTGGCTTCGTCGAGAAAGAAGATCTCGGTATAGCCCGCGCCCATCACTTCGCGCTTGCGGTCGCGAAAGTCGATGCGGCAGCAGATCCAGGCCCTGCCGCGCCAGCGCGCGGCGCCGAGCTGTCGGTCGGGGCCGTGCAGCCTGCCGCCGCGGTTGCCCATGAAGAGCCCGCGGGCGGTCACGGCATGGAGCGTGCCGTCGGGGGCGCAGCGGTTCTGCAGGGGCGAGGGGCGGGGCAGGGTTCCGGGTCTCCGGTCTGGTGGCGCGCCCGGCGGGGCGTTCCGGCGCAGCTAGGATGAGGATCGTCGAGCGGTCCAGTCCGAATTTCGGCCCGCGCCGCGACGGGCTGCGGCCGGAGCTGATCGTCTTGCACTATACCGCCATGGCGACGGCGGAGGCGGCGCTCGAACGGCTCTGCGATCCGGCAGCCGAAGTGTCGGCGCATTATCTGGTGGCCGAGGATGGACGGGTCTGGCGGCTGGTGGGCGAAGCGGAGCGGGCCTGGCACGCCGGTGTCGGGGCCTGGCGCGGAGGGGGGGACGTCAATTCGCGCTCGATCGGGATCGAGCTCGCCAACCCCGGGCCGCTGGCCGGATTCCCGCCGTACCCCGAGCCGCAGATGGCGGCGCTGGAGACGCTGCTCGATGGGGTGATGGCCCGCTGGGGCCTCGGGCCGGACGGTGTCATCGGTCATTCGGACATGGCGCCGGGCCGCAAGGCCGATCCCGGGCCGAAGTTCGACTGGCGACGGCTCGCGAGCGAGGGACGGGCGCTCTGGCCGGCGAGCGTGGCGCAGGGGGACCGGGCGGACTGGGGGCGATTTGCGGCCGCGGCGGGCCGCGTCGGCTATGTCGAGCCCGACGGCGGCTGGCCGGCGGTGCTCGAGGCCGTGCGGCTGCGGTTCCGGCCGATGGCCTGCGGGAGGTCGCTTGCGGCCGAGGACCTCGCCGTGCTCGAAGGGCTCGGCGGCCGCGGCGGCGGGTGAGTCCTGTCAAGCGGAACGACTTTCGTGAATGCAATGATCTGTATCAATGCAGGTATGTCGCGACGACGCGAGATCTCGGTTCGCGAGAACCAGCTCCGGAGCGTCGTCGATGTCCCGAATCCTCACAATCCTGCTTTCCGGCGCATTCGCCGCGACAGCGACCCAGTCGGCGGCCCAGACCGACGCGGAGGCGTTGCGAGAGGCGGCTCTGGAATTCTTCGCGCCGCTGCCTTCGACGATTCCGGCGGTGAAGAACAACCGCATCACGCCGGAGAAGATCGAGCTCGGCAAGGCGCTTTTCTTCGACCCACGGCTGTCGGCATCGGGAGTCTTCTCCTGCTACTCCTGCCACAATCTCACCACGGGCGGGGACGACAACATGGAGACTTCGGTCGGCCACGGCTGGCAGAAGGGGCCGCGCAATTCGCCCACCGTGTTCAATTCGGTGCTGAACGCGGCGCAGTTCTGGGACGGGCGTGCCGCCGACCTGATGGAGCAGGCCCAGGGGCCGATCCAGGCCGGAGTCGAGATGGCCAATACGCCCGAGAACGTCGTCCTGATGCTGGAATCGCTGCCGGCCTACGTCGATTGGTTCCACCTGTCCTTCCCCGATAGCGCCGAGCCGGTCAGCTTCGAGAACATGGCGCGCGCCATCGAGGCCTTCGAGGCGACACTGGTCACGCCAGCGCCGTTCGACGCGTTCCTGAACGGAGATCTCGAGGCGCTGACGGCGGATCAGAAGGCCGGGCTTTCGCTCTTCATGGACAAGGGCTGCATCGCCTGTCACGCGGGCGTGAACGTGGGCGGGGCCGAATATTATCCGTTCGGCCTGATCGAGAAGCCCGGCGCCGATATTCTGCCCGAAGGGGACAAGGGTCGCTTCGAGGTCACGGAAACCGTGGACGACGAATACGTGTTCCGCGCGGCACCGCTGCGCAACGTCGCGGTGACGGCGCCCTATTTCCATTCGGGCAAGGTCTGGGATCTGGGGGTCGCGGTGCAGATCATGGCGGAATCCCAGCTCGGCGAGGAAATGACCGACGCCGAAGCCGGCCAGATCGTGGCCTTCCTCGAAAGCCTGACCGGGACGGTTCCCGCCGTCACCCTGCCGGTCCTGCCCGCCGAGACCGCGGAGAGCCCGCGTCCGACGACCGAGGTCGTTCGCTGAATCTGCCGCCGGGCCCGGACTGCTTTCGTTGACCGGCGTGGGGTTCCCGATTATTGCGTTCCTGCGCGGATGGCCGGACGGCCGCGAAGGCGACTTCGAGGAAAGTCCGGACTCCAGGGAGAAATGGCGGCGGGTAACGCCCGCCCGGGGCAACCCGAGGGAAAGCGCCACAGAAATCAGACCGCCCGCGGCCCAGGTCGCGGGCAAGGGTGAAACGGTGGGGTAAGAGCCCACCGCGCTGCCGGCAACGGGAGCGGCACGGCAAGCCCCGCCAGGAGCAAGGCCAAATAGGGATCGCGCGGGGCTTCGGCCCCAGGGCCTCTCCCGCCCGAGCGGTCCGGGTTGGCTGCTCGAGCCTGCCGGCGACGACAGGCCCAGACGAATGGCCGTCGGCGCCCTGCGAGGGGCGTCACAGAATCCGGCTTACAGGCCATCCGCGCGCCTCGTCCCATGGGATTTGCTGCCACCGGCCGGAGATTCGCGGCCCCGAACCGGGGACGGCATCCGGGACGGGCCGGATCGTAACAACTTTATGTACTATTGCGAGTTTCGCCAACACGCTAGGGTAGAGCCATATCTTGTGTGCTTTGACTTCCGTTCTCCCAAGACCTTGTAGAATTGCGCAAGTCGCGACGAGACCTGCGACGCAGTTGCAGCAATCGGGCAGGTTGATCGGGCAGTTCCCACAGAAAACCATTGATTCCCATGAAGTCCCATGGTATCCCCAAGATCACGGAAGGCAGCGGAACATCGGACTAGGGCGACAGACCCGAGCCAATCGAAACACGGCAGGTTTCATACAGGCCCGCAGTCTTCCCACACGAAAGAAGACCCGGCGCGGATCAAGAGCAACGAGTAGACCGCAAGGCGTGGCGCAGTCGGGCCGAAGGCCTAGAAGGGACCGGACGGCGGGTCGTGCTTTCAGGCAGCACGGCCCGCCATTCGTTTCGGGACGGCGGTAGACAGGAGACCGGACGGTGCTACGGCGCTTCAGGGGCGAATCGGTCCACAAGGTGGACCAGAAGGGCCGCGTGTCGGTTCCTGCCCCGTTTCGCCGCGTGCTCGAGGAGGGCGACCCGGACTGGTCCACGGGCCAGAATCCCACGCTCGTGCTGATCTACGGCGGCCCGGGCGGAAAATGCCTCGAGGGCTATACCATCGAGGGAATCGCCCGGCTCGACGAGAAGGTCTCGCGGCTGCCCACCTTCAGCAAGGCGCGCAAGGCGCTCGAGCGCTGGCTCAATACCCAGTCGGTCTATGCCCAGGTCGACGAGAACGGGCGGATCGTGCTGCCCGCGCGGCTGCGCGAGATGATCGGCGTCGATGCCGAGGCGCTCTTCGCCGGCATGGGCGACCGTTTCCAGATCTGGACGCCCGACGCCTATGCCGAGGACATGGCCGGGCTCGACGACTGGCGTGCGGGCCTCGCCGAGGACGAGGATCCCTTCGCCCAGCTCGATGCGCTCGACGCCGGGGGCGGCGCATGATGATGGCACCGCTGGGGCCGCATGTCCCGGTCCTCCTGACGCCGATCCTCGCCGCGGCGGCGCCGGTCTCCGGCACCTGGCTCGACGGCACCTTCGGGGGCGGGGGCTATGCCCGCGCGCTGCTCGACGCCGGGGCCGAAAGGGTGATCGGGATCGACCGCGACCCCGCGGCGCTCGCGCTGGCGGCGGCCTGGGCGGGCGACTTCGGCACCCGGCTCGACCTGCGGTCGGGGCGATTCGGGGATCTGGCGCGAATCGCGGTCGAGGCGGAGGCGCCGCGGCTTTCGGGGGTGGTGCTCGACATCGGCGTCTCCTCGATGCAGATCGACCGGCCGGAGCGCGGCTTCTCGTTCCAGAAGGACGGGCCGCTCGACATGCGCATGGAACAGGCGGGGCCGAGTGCCGCCGACCTGGTGAACGGGCTCGGCGAGCGCGAGCTGGCCGATCTCCTCTTCCAGTACGGCGAGGAGCGCGCCTCCCGGCGCATCGCGCGCGCCATCGTGGCGGATCGCCGGAACGCGCCCTTCGAGACCACGCTGCAGCTCGCAGGGCTGATCGAACGGCTCCTGCCGCGCCCGAAGCCGGGCCAGCCCCATGCGGCGACGCGGAGCTTCCAGGCGCTGCGGATCGCGGTGAACGACGAGCTCGGCGAGCTCGTCCGCGGGCTCGCCGCGGCGGAGGAGGTGCTGGCACCCGGCGGGTGGCTCGCCGTGGTGACCTTCCATTCCCTCGAGGACCGGATCGTGAAGCGCTTCCTGCAGGCCCGCTCCGGCGCCGCGCCGAGGGCGAGCCGGCACGCGCCGGAGACCGCGGACGCGGTGCCGCGCTTCGCGCTCTCGCCGAGGAAGGCGGTCCTGCCCTCCGAGGCGGAAGTGCTCGCCAATCCGCGCGCGCGCTCGGCCAAGCTGCGGATGGCTCGCCGGCTCGAGGCGCCCGCGCAGCCCTTCGATCCGGCGGCGCTGGTCCTGCCGGAGATCGCGCTCCGGGGGATGGGTGCATGAAGATCGTGCTGCATCTCTCCGGGATCGTGCTGGTCGCGGTCTGCGCCACCTGGGCCTACCGCGTGAACTACGAGACGCAGGAGGCGCAGAACCGCCTGGCGGATCTGCGCGGCGAGATCGCCAGCGAGCGCGAGGCCGTGGGCGTGCTCGAGGCCGAATGGGCCTATCTCAACCGACCCGACCGGCTGCGGGCGCTGGTCGTCGCCCATGCCGACGTGCTGAACCTCGTGGAGCTTCAGCCGGAGAATTTCGGCGAGGCGGCCATGGTCGCCTTCCCGCCCGATCCCGAGGAACTCGTCGACGCCGCCGGAGACGTGGAATGATCCGCCGCCCGCTACGCCCGCTTGCCCGCATCCTCAGCGCGCGCGCGCAGGGCAAGGATCCCGATCTGATCGAGGCCGAGGAGCGCGCGGCGCGTCTCGCCGCCCGGCACCGCGCGGAACGGCAGAAGGCGGAGACGCGGCTGCTGCTCCTGGGGCTGGTCTTCGTGCTCGGCTTCACCACCGTCGCCGGGCGGATGGCGCTGCTCTCGGCGGCGGTGCCGGTGGAGCCGCGGGCGGCGCTCTCGAGCGATCCGATTCGCGCCCAGCGCGCCGAGATCGTCGACCGGAACGGCGCGCTGCTCGCGACCAACATCGTGACCGCCTCGCTCTATGCGCAGCCCGCGACGATGATCGACCCGAAGCGGGCCGCGACCGAGCTGGCGGCGATCTTCCCCGATCTCGATGCCGGCACCTTGGAGGCGCGCTTCACCGACGGGCGCAAGTTCCTCTGGATCAAGCGCTCGATCTCGCCCGAGCAGCGCCAGCGCGTGCACGACCTGGGCGAGCCCGGGCTGCTCTTCGGGCCGCGCGAGGCCCGGCTCTATCCCAATGGCGCGGTCGCCGCCCATGTGCTGGGCGGGGCGAGCTACGGGCGCGAGGGCGTGCATGCGGCCGAGGTCGTGGGCACGGCCGGGGTCGAGCGCGTCTTCGACGCGCGGCTGCGCGATCCCGAGCGCAGCGAGGAGCCGCTACGGCTCTCCATCGACATCGAGGTGCAGGCGGCGCTGGAGGAGGTGCTCGCCGCCGGCATGGCGGAGATGAACGCCAAGGGCGCGATGGGCATCCTGATGGAGGCCGACACCGGGCAGATCCGCGCGCTCGCCAGCCTGCCGGATTTCGACCCCAACCTGCGGCCGCCGCTGCCCTCGCGCGGCGACCCGGCGGAGAGCCCGCTCTTCAACCGCGCGGCCCAGGGGCGCTACGAGCTCGGCTCGACCTTCAAGCCGCTGACCGTGGCGCTGGCGCTCGACACCGGCCTCGTCGCGCCCAGCACGCTGATCGACACCAAGGGCCCGATGCGCTGGGGGCGTTTCACGATCCGGGACTTCCACAATTACGGGCCGCAGCTGACGGTCGAGGAAGTGATCGTGAAATCCTCGAACATCGGCGCGGCGCGCATCGCCATCCTGCAAGGCGCCAAGGCCCAGCAGGATTTCCTCAAGCGGATCGGCATGTTCGAGCCGGTCTCCGTGGAGCTGACCGAAGCGGCGCGGACCACGCCGCTGCTGCCGGCGCGCTGGTCCGACCTGACGACGATGACGATCTCCTACGGGCACGGGATCGCGGTGACGCCGCTGCATCTGGCCTCCGCCTATGCGATGATCGCCAATGGCGGGCGCCGGGTGACGCCGAGCATCGTGCTGAAGGACGTGGCGCCCGACGAGTCGCGCCGGGTGATCTCCGAGAGGTCCGCGGCGCAGGTGCGCGCCATGCTCCGCCAGGTCGTGCTGCGCGGCACGGCGCGGCAGGCCGACGTGCCCGGCTACGAGGTCGCGGGAAAGACCGGCACGGCGGACAAGCCGCTGCCGCAAGGCGGCTATGCGCGCGACAAGGTGATCTCGACCTTCGCCTCGTTCTTCCCGGCCACGCATCCGGAATTCGTGCTGGTGATCGCGCTCGACGAGCCCGTGAACGTGATAAACGGGACCAGGGTGCGCACCGCCGGCTGGACCGCGGCGCCGGTCGCCGCGAAGGCGATCCGCCGGATCGCGCCGATCATGGGGCTTCGGCCGGGCGCCGATCCCGAGCATCTGGCGCCCGTGCTTTACACGCTTGCAGGAAACGAATAGCCCAAGGCCGGGATCAGGCGGGCGAACCGGGACAGATGGCGCGATCGGATCGGACGGACACGCTGATGGGGTTCGAGGGGCTCGGGCTGCTGGCCGGAACCCGTCGCGCGGGAAACTGGTCGGGCCGCCTTCCCGAGATCACCGGCCTCTCGGTCGACAGCCGCCGGACCCAGCCGGGGCAGCTCTTCGCGGCGCTGCCCGGGCTGCATGTCCATGGCGGCGCCTTCATCTCCTATGCCCTGCGCATGGGCGCCGCCGCGGTGCTCACCGACCCGGAAGGGCTCGCGATTGCCGAGGCGGAGCTCGGCCCGCTCGCGGTGCCGGTGGTGCTGAGCGACAGCCCGCGGCGCACGCTGGCGATCGCCGCGAGCCGCTGGTCGGGGCGGCAGCCCGAGACGGTGGTGGCGGTCACCGGCACCAACGGCAAGACCTCGGTGGCGAGCTTCACCCGCCAGATCTGGGAGGCGCTGGGCGAATGCGCGGTCAATTTCGGCACCGTGGGGGTGGAGGGCGCGGTGGCGGCGCCCCTGACCCATACCACGCCCGAGCCGATCGCCCTGCACGCGCTCCTGGCCGATCTCGCCGATCAGGGCGTGACCCATGCCGCCATGGAGGCGTCGAGCCACGGGCTCGACCAGCACCGGCTCGACGGCGTGCATCTCGCGGCGGCGGGATTCACCAACATCACCCGCGACCATCTCGACTATCATCCCGATTTCGAGGCCTATTTCGCGGCCAAGCTCGGGCTCTTCGACCGGGTCCTGCCGCGGCAGGGCACCGCGGTCATTAATCTCGACGATCCGCATGGCGCCCGGGTGCAGGAGGCGGTCGAGGCGCGCGGCCAGCGGCTCCTCACGGTCGGACGGGCGGAAGGCGCGGATCTGCGGCTCATCGGGCAGAGGTTCGATGCGACCGGGCAGGAGATCGTCTTCGCCTGGGAAGGCCGCAGCCAGCGCGCCCGGCTCGACCTGATCGGCGGGTTCCAGGCGCATAACGCCCTGGTGGCCGCCGGGCTGGCCATCGGATCGGGCAGCAAGCCGCCCGAGGTGCTGGCGGCGCTCTCGGGCCTGCGCACGGTGCGCGGGCGCATGGAGCGGGCGGCGACCCGGACCAACGGCGCCGCGGTCTTCGTCGATTACGCCCATACGCCGGATGCGCTGAGCACGGCGCTCAACGCGCTGCGGCCGCATGTGCTGGGCCGGCTCCTCGTCGTCTTCGGCGCCGGCGGCGACCGCGACCGCGGCAAGCGGCCGCTGATGGGGGCCGCGGCGGCGGCGGCGGCGGATGTGGTCTTCGTCACCGACGACAACCCGCGCACCGAGAACGCCGCCGACATCCGGGCGGCGGTGCTCGCGGCCTGTCCCGAGGCCACCGAGGTCGCCGACCGGGCCGAGGCGATCCTGACCGCGGTCGATGCGCTCCAGCCGGGCGATGCGCTGCTGATCGCCGGCAAGGGCCACGAGACCGGCCAGATCGTCGGCAGCGACGTGCTGCCCTTCGACGATCTCGAACAGGCGAGTGTGGCGGTGGCGGCGCTCGACGGGCTGCGCGCGTGACGGCGCTCTGGCGCCGCGACGAGGCCGTCGCCGCCACCCTGGGCGAGAGCCGGGCGGATTGGGCGGCCGGCGGGGTCTCGATCGACACGCGCACGCTCGCCCCGGGGGATCTCTTCGTGGCGCTGACCGCCGAGCGGGACGGCCATGATTTCGTGGCCGATGCGCTTGCCCGCGGTGCGGCCGCCGCGATGGTCGCGCGCCGGCCGGACGGGGTTCCGGCGGAGGCGCCGCTTCTGGTGGTCGGCGACGTGCTCGACGGGCTGCGCGCGCTCGGTGCTGCGGCGCGGGCGCGGCTGCGCGGGAAGCTCGTGGCGGTGACCGGCTCGGCGGGCAAGACCGGCACCAAGGAGATGCTGCGCGCCGCGCTTGCGGTGCAGGGGCGGGTGCATGGGGCGGAGAAGAGCTTCAACAACCATTGGGGCGTGCCCCTGACGCTCGCGCGCATGCCGCGCGAGACGGATTTCGCGGTCCTCGAGATCGGCATGAACGCGCCGGGCGAGATCGCGCCGCTGGCGCGGCTCGCCCGGCCGCATGTGGCGATGATCACCACCGTCGCGGCGGTGCATCTCGCGGCCTTCCGCGATCTCGCCGGCATCGCCCGCGAGAAGGCGGCGATCCTGGAGGGGCTGGAGCCCGGCGGGGCCGCGATCCTCAACCGGGACATCGAGACCTATCCGATCCTGCTGGCCGCGGCGCGGCGGCTCGGGGCGCGGCCGCTGCGGTTCGGGACGGCCGGGCGGCCGGAATTCCGTCTCGACGAGGCCAGGGTGAGCGCGACGGCGACGACGATCGCGGCGCGGGCGCATGGCCGGAGGTTCCTCTTCCGCCTCGGCGCCCCGGGCCGGCATCTGGCGATGAACGCGCTGGGCGCGCTGGCGGCGGTGGAGGCGCTCGGCGGCGACATCGCGCGCGCGGCGCTCGCGCTCGCGCAATGGCGGCCCCCGGAGGGGCGCGGGGCGCGCTGGACGGTGACCCTGGGGCCGGCCGGGCTCGACGGGGCGATCACGCTGATCGACGAGAGCTACAACGCCAATCCGGCGGCGATGGCGGCGGCGCTCGAGGTCTTCGCCGTGGAGCAGCCGGTCGACGGCATCGGCCGGGTGGCGCGGGGGCGCCGGGTCGCCTTTCTCGGCGACATGCTGGAGCTCGGCGAGGGCGAGCGCGAGCTGCATGCGGGGCTCGCGCGCATCCCCGCGCTGGCGGCGGTCGACGTGGTGCATTGCGCCGGCGCGCGGATGCGGGCGCTGCACGAGGCGCTGCCCGGACGGCAGCGCGGCGAATGGTTCCCGACCGCGGAAGCCATGGCGGCGCGGGCGCGCCGGCTGGTGGACGCGGGCGACATCGCCATGGTCAAGGGCTCGAACGGCTCCCGGGTCGCCGCGGTCGTGGCCGAGATCAAGAAGATGGGCGAGGCGCGCCCCGCCGAGGCGAACGGGAACTGAGGCCCAGGCATGCTCTATTTCCTCGCCGAACTGGCCCAGAACCTCAGCGCGCTCAACGTCTTCCGCTACATCACCTTCCGGGCGGGCGGCGCCTTCATGACCGCGCTGATCTTCGGCTTCCTGTTCGGGCGGCGGCTGATCGGGCTCTTGCGGGTGCGCCAGGGGCGGGGCCAGCCGATCCGCAGCGAGGGGCCGGAGAGCCATATCCTGACCAAGGCCGGCACGCCGACCATGGGCGGGCTGCTGATCCTCTCGGCCATCGTCTTCTCGACCCTGCTCTGGGCGCGCTGGGACAACGGCTATGTCTGGATGGTGCTCTTCGTGACCCTGTGCTTCGGGCTGATCGGCTTCGTCGACGATTACGCCAAGGTGCGCAAGCAGACCCATGCCGGGGTCTCGGGGCGGGTGCGGCTCGGCGCGGGCTTCGCGGTGGCGCTGATCGCCGGGGGCTGGGCGATGTATCTGCATCCCCCCGACCTGACCGGGCAGCTCGCCTTCCCGGTCTTCAAGCAGTTCATGCTCGATCTCGGCTGGTTCTTCCTGCCCTTCGCGATGCTGGTGATCGTCGGCGCGGCCAATGCGGTCAATCTCACCGACGGGCTCGACGGGCTGGCGATCATGCCGGTGATGATCGCGGCAGGCTCCCTCGGCGTCATCGCCTATGTGGTCGGGCGCACCGATTTCACCGAATATCTCGGCGTGCATTTCGTGCCCGGCACCGGCGAGATCCTGATCTTCGTCGCGGCGCTGATCGGCGGCGGGCTCGGGTTCCTGTGGTACAACGCCCCTCCCGCAGCGGTCTTCATGGGCGATACCGGCAGCCTCGCGCTCGGCGGTGCGCTCGGGGCGATCGCGGTGGCGACCAAGCACGAGATCGTCCTGGCGATCATCGGCGGGCTCTTCGTGGTCGAGGCGCTGAGCGTGATCATCCAGGTCGCCTACTACAAGCGCACCAAGAAGCGGGTGTTCCTGATGGCGCCGATCCACCACCATTTCGAGAAGAAGGGCTGGGCGGAGCCGCAGATCGTGATCCGGTTCTGGATCGTCTCGCTGATCCTGGCGATGATCGGGCTGGCCACGCTGAAGCTGCGCTGAGGCGGCAGGTCGCGGCGTCTCGGGATGAGACCATGCGCATGTATATGACATCGCTTGGCAAATGTGGTAGCGTCAGAGGCACCCACAGGGCGTGGTTCTCTCCGTAGGGATGAGCCGGAATGCGGCGCATGCGACTGACCGAGGCGCTGACGGCGCGGGTGCCTCCCTTCAGCGGCGAAAGCGGGCGGCTTGCGGGGCGCAGCGACCTTCCCACGGAGGCGGAATACGCCGCCGCGACGGCGGCGCTGATGGCCGGGGCGCCGCCATCGGGCGCGGTCTGGATCTTCGCCTATGGCTCGCTGATCTGGAACCCCGAGTTCGACTATGCCGAGGAGCGGCTCGGCGTGGTCGCGGGGTGGCGGCGCTCGTTCTGCATCGGCTGGGTCCGGCTCTATCGCGGCACGCCGGAGCGGCCGGGAATCGCGCTGGGACTGCAGGGCGGCGGGTCCTGCAAGGGCGTGGTGTTCCGCCTGGCGCCGGAGACGCTGGCGGAGAACCTCGCCCGCGTGGTGCGGCGCGAGCATCCCGTGCGCTTCGACAGGCCGCACATGCGCTGGGTCACCGCGCGCACGGACGCGGGTCCGGTGCGGGCCCTGGTGGTGATCGCGGACCGGTCGCATCCGGCCTTCCTTCCGGACCTGCCGGAGGAGGTGGTGGTCGAGGCGCTGGCGACCGCTGCGGGCGAGCGCGGAACCTCGGCGGATTACCTGCGCAGCACGGTGGAGCATCTGGAGGCGCGCGGCATCCATGATCGCTACCTGTGGCGGATGCAGGATCTCGTCGCGGAGCGGCTGGAGCGCGGCGCGCGCCGGGACTGATACCGGCGGCAGACCGTGCGTGGGGGGCCCGACGGAGATCGGCCGGTGCGGTCAGCCGCCCTCGATCACGGCCAGCGGCACTTCGTAGACCTCGTGACCGTCGATGGTGACGGTCCAGGTGTCGCTCTCGTAGCGGGCATCGACCGCGCGGTTGGTCGCGTTCACGTAGGGCGTGCCGTCGGTTGCGTCCTTCAGGAAGTTCATCGTGAACCGCTCGCCCCGCGGGCTCTCGACCTCGATCGAGGCCTGGCCGTTCTCCATGCGCAGGATCCCGGCCGGGCACTGGCCGAAGTCCGTCGCCGTGGCAGCGCGGCAGGCGAGGAGCGTGGTCGCGTCGTAATCCGCGGTCGAGAAGGGGGCCGTCGGATTGTCGGTCTCGTCGGGATGCAGCGCCGAGCTGTCCCAATAGAGGAAGATGCTGATGTCGGGGAAGCGGAAGATCAGCCCCTGGTCGCCGAGGCCGCTCTGGCGATAGACCGTCCGGCCATCCTGATCGTGGAAATTGCCCGGGGTCTCGCCGGAGGGCGTGAGCTCGTGGGTCACGCCGTCGCCGCGGGTGATGGTGATGGCGCCCTGGCTCTGCGCGAAGGTGCAGGGCAGCATCGTCTCGATCCGGTCCGAGCCCGCGGGATAGATCTCGCAGGCGGCCTCCGTCCAGTCGGCGGCGGCCGGGGCGGCCCAGAGCGCCGCGAGAACCGCCGCCAGAGAAAGCCTGTAGCGCATGTCTTCCGCCTCGATGGGCCGCGAGGCGGGTAGGGTGCCCGGTGCGGGCGGCGCGCGCAAGGGCGAGGCTCGCGGAGCCTCTTGCATCCCGCGGCGAGCTTGTCGAAACAGGAGCGGCGGCGAGGGGCGCCCGCCGAAGGAGCATGCCATGGTCGCTGCGACCGTCCTTTCCGCCATCCCATGCGCGGGGATCGCCGCGTGATCCCGGTCCGCGGCTACGACGGCCACAAGGTGGCGGTGCTCGGGCTCGGGCGGTCGGGCATGCCGGCGGTGGCAGCCCTTCGGGCGGGCGGGGCGGAGGTCGTCGCCTGGGACGACGGTGAGGCGGCACGGGCGCGGGCGGCGGCCGAAGGCACCGCGATTGCCGATCTCGCGCGGGCGGATGCCTGGGACGGGATTGACGCGCTGATCGTCTCCCCCGGCATCCCGCATCTCTATCCCGAACCGCATCCGGCCGTCGCCGCTGCCTGGGCGGCGGGGGTCGCGGTCGACAACGACGTGGGCCTCTTCTTCCGCTCCTTCGCGACGCCGGCATGGGACGCGTTCGAGCGGGTGCCGCAGGTGGTGGCGATCACCGGCTCGAACGGGAAATCGACGACCACGGCGCTGCTCGCCCATGTGCTCGAGGCGAGCGGGCGGCCGGTGCAGATGGGCGGCAACATCGGGCGGGGCGTGCTCGACCTCGAGCCGGCCGAGGACGGCATGGTGGTGGTGCTGGAGCTCTCCTCCTACCAGACCGAGCTCGCCCGGGCGCTGCAGCCCGACATCGCGGTCTTCCTCAACCTCTCGCCGGACCATCTCGACCGGCACGGCGGGCTTGGGGGCTATTTCGCCGCCAAGCGGCGGCTCTTCACGCAAGGGGGGCCTTCGCGGTCGATCATCGGGGTCGACGAGGAGGAGGGCCGGTTCCTCGCCAATGTGATGCGCGAGGAGGCGGGCTCGGGGGATCCGGTGATCGAGGTCTCGGTGACGCGGAAGCTTGCCGGCGTGAGCTGGAGCGTGACCGCGCGCAAGGGGTTCCTCGCGGAATGGCGCAACGGACGGCAGCAGGGATCGGTCGACCTGCGGGGGATCGTGTCCCTGCCCGGGGCGCATAATCACCAGAACGCCTGTGCCGCCTATGCCGCGGCGCGGTCGCTCGGCATGGCGCCGCGGGTGATCGCCGAGCGGCTGGCGAGCTATCCCGGCCTGCCGCACCGGGCGCGCACGGTGGCGACGCATCGCGGGGTGCGCTTCGTCAACGACAGCAAGGCGACCAATGCCGACAGCGCCGGAAGGGCGCTGGCGAGCTTCGAGCGCATCCGCTGGATCGCCGGGGGGCGGCCCAAGGGCGGGGGCATCGAGAGCCTGCGCCCGCTTTTCGGGCGGATCGCCAAGGCCTATCTGATCGGCGAGGCGGCGGGGGAATTCGCCGCGACGCTCGGGGAGGTGCCCCATGTGGTGAGCGGGACGCTGGCGGCAGCGGTGGAAGCGGCCGCCGCAGAGGCGCAGGCGGGCGAGACGGTGCTTCTGGCGCCGGCCTGCTCGAGCTTCGACCAGTTCACGAGCTTCGAGGAGCGGGGCGAGGCATTCGAGGCGCTGGTGCGGGGATATGCTGCATCAGTCCAACCGGCCTCGCCGCACGGCTCCGCGCACTAACCACCGATTCACAAATCGCTGGTCCAGGGCATTCCGGGGACGTATTTTCGTTTCCTGGGTGAAAATTAGGATAAAGATCGGTCATGGCGAAGGTTCAATTCTATCAGGGCGTCGATATGGCGCACTCTTCGGTATTCTATGGAGATGTTCTTGTTGCAAACTACACAACAATAAGGATCTCGAATGGTATTGAAACGGGGACATACAGAGGCGATTTTTGGTATGATTACGACGGTTTCGTGAATGGCACGGTATCAAGTTATACTCAACGTATTGGAGAATCTCTATTTTATGTTGCGACAAACATAAATAGAGATGCAAGTGTTATGTTGTATTCGGATATATATTTCGATAGCCAGCGTGAGACGTTTGCTTATGCCCTATCGGGGGCGGATCGTATCACAGGTTCGAAGCAAAGCGATATTCTGTTGGGCTTCGACGGCAACGATCTGATTTCAGGGAAGGGCGGAGACGATCTCGTTCTCGGCGGGGAAGGCGATGACCTTCTCAACGGCAATATCGGAAATGACACCATCAGGGGTGACGAAGGCCGCGACCGGCTCTTCGGCGGTACGGGCTTTGATCGTCTGAACGGCGGGGAGGACAACGACCGGATCTTCGGCGAGGACGGCGACGACGAACTCGCGGGCGGCGCGGGCAACGATGCGTTGAATGGGGGGCTTGGCCGGGACCGCCTCACCGGGCACAGCGGGGCGGACAGGTTCGTGTTCAATTCGATTGAAGAGGCCGGCAAGGGGCCGGGCCGGGACGTCACCGTCGACTTCGTTCATGGAAGCGACCGAATCGATCTTGCGCGGATAGACGCCGACGTGACGCTGGGTGGAAACCAGGCATTTCAGTTTATTGGTGACAGCCGCTTCAGCGGTGTGGCCGGCGAGGTGAACTATCGGAACGGGTTCGGTTCCGGCGATGTCGACGGCGACCTGCGCGCCGATTTTCATATCGAGATCGCCGATCACGCTACGGTTGAAATATCCGACTTCATTCTTTGACTGGCGCCGGCAAATCTCGTGTCTTTAGTAGGCTTCAGGGAAGGTTCTCTTCGAGCCGGCGAAACCCGTACTGAGTTGCCGCACATCTCGACGCGCTTCGTCGGTTGATGTGATGGCCTATGCCTGATCGCTCAGACCGCCGGCTCGCCGCCGGCACGCGGGCGGTCTACTCGGCTTCGGCGGCGGGGTTCGATCGGCATCGCGCGCGGGGGCTTGCGCCGGGCATTCGGTCTGGCTGGCGCGGGCGGGGTGATGTTTTCCGGCACGCGGCGGCGCAGCCCTCGTCTCGGGTCGGGGCGGTCGTGGCAGAAAGGAAGAAGAAAGAACAATCTCCAGCTGCGATCGCTCTGCCCTCCGCGCGTGGAGTACTGGTCAAACGGGCCTGAAACGGCTATAGGTTGTATCCGACGCCCGGATCGTGGAGCCAAACCGCGGCCGGGACGACGAGGCAGGCATTGGGAAAGGGCAGTTCCCGTTGACCGACATGGTGCATGGCGCGGCTTCGGCGCGGCCGGGCGAGGCGATCGTCCCGGAATGGTGGCGCACGGTCGACCGCTGGTCGCTGGCCGCCATCGTGGCGCTCTTCCTGATCGGGCTCTTGCTGGGGCAGGCGGCCTCGCCGCCGCTCGCATTGCGCAACGGGCTCGATCCCTTCCACTACGTCACCCGGCAGGCGGCCTTCGGGGTGCTGGCGCTCTTCCTGATGGTCGTCGTCTCGATGATGGCGCCCCACCGGCTGCGGCGCTGGGCGGTAATGGCCTTCATCGCCTCCTTCGTCGCGCTGGCGCTCCTGCCGGTTTTCGGCACCGATTTCGGCAAGGGCGCGGTGCGCTGGTATTCGCTGAAGGTGGTCTCGGTCCAGCCCTCGGAATTCCTCAAGCCCAGCTTCGCCATCTTCGCCGGCTGGCTGATGGCGGCGAGCTACGACGTCAAGGGGCCGCCCGGCACCGCGATCTCCTTCGTCTTCGCGCTGGCGCTGACCACGATCCTGGCGCTCCAGCCGGATTTCGGCCAGGCGGGGCTGATCATCGCCTGCTGGGCGCTGATGTATTTCGCCGCCGGCGCGCCGGTGCCGCTGCTCGGCGGCGTCGGCGCCGGCGTGGTCGCGGTCGGCTGGTTCGCCTATCACAATTCCGAGCATGTGGCGCGGCGCATCGACGGCTTCCTGAGCTCGGAGGTCGATCCGCGCACGCAGATCGGCTATGCCACCAATGCGATCCAGGAGGGCGGCTATCTCGGGGTCGGGATCGGCAATGGCAGCGTGAAATGGACCCTGCCGGACGCGCATACCGATTTCATCATCGCGGTGGCGGCCGAGGAATTCGGGCTGATCCTCTGCGTGCTGATCCTCGGCCTCTATATGACGATCGTGGTGCGATCGCTCCTGCGGCTTGTGCGGGAGCGCGATCCCTTCGTGCGGCTGGCGGGCACCGGGCTCGCGGTGCTGCTCGGCATGCAGGCGATGATCAACGTGGGCGTCGCGGTGCGGCTCCTGCCGGCCAAGGGCATGACCCTGCCGCTCATCTCCTACGGCGGCTCCTCGCTGATCGCCGCCGGCCTCGGGCTCGGCGTGCTGCTGGCGCTGACGCGCCGGCGGCCGCAGCACGATCTCGACGACATCCTCGGGCCGGCGCGCTGAGGCGGTGGCGATGGCGGAGGCGCCCCTGCTCGTGATCGCGGCCGGCGGCACCGGCGGGCACATGTTCCCGGCCCAGGCGCTGGCCGAGGCGATGCTCGGGCGCGGCTGGCGGGTGCGGCTCGCCACCGACGCGCGCGGGGCGCGCTATGCCATGGGATTTCCCGAAGCGGTCGAGCGGGTGGTCACCGCCGCGGCGAGCCTCAGCCAGGGCGGGCTGGCGCGGCGGGTGACCGCGCCCTTCAGCGTGGCGGCGGGCGCGGCGGCGAGCATCGCGGCGATGCGCCGCGAGCGCCCCGATTGCGTGGCGGGCTTCGGCGGCTATCCGGCGCTGCCGGCGATGATCGCGGCGACCGCGCTGCAGATCCCGCGGCTGATCCACGAGGCGAACGGCGTGCTCGGCCGGGTCAACCGCGCCTTCGCGCGGCGGGTCGACGTGGTGGCCTGCGGCACCTGGCCCACGGAGGTCCCCGAGGGCGCGAGGGTGGTGCATACCGGCAATCCGGTGCGCGCCGCGGTGCTCGCCGAGCAGGGCGCGACCTATGTCATGCCCGGCGACTGGCCGATGGGGCTGCTGGTGATCGGCGGCAGCCAGGGCGCGGGGCTCTTCGCGCGCGTGGTGCCCGAGGCGCTGCGGCTGCTCGATCCCGGCTTGCGCGCGCGGCTCAGGCTCGCGCAGCAGGTGCGGCCCGAGGACATGGCGCGCACCGGCGACGTCTATGCCGATCTCGGCATCGAGGCGGATCTGCGCGGCTTCTTCGAGGACGTGCCGCAGCGGCTGGCGGAGGCGACGCTGGTGATCAGCCGGGCGGGCGCGAGCTCGATCGCCGATGTCACGGTGATCGGTCGGCCGGCGATCCTGATCCCCTATGCGGCGGCGACCGACGACCACCAGGCGGCGAACGCCCTCGGCCTCGTGGAGGCCGGCGGCGCCTTCATGATCCGCGAAGAGGATTTGACCGCCGAGGGGCTGGCGGGGCATATCACCGCGATCCTGGCCGACGCCGAGGGCGCCGCGGCCATGGCCGAGGCGAGCCTCGCCCAGGGCCGGCCCGACGCGGCGGAGCATCTGGCGGGCCTCGTGGTCGAGCTCGCCCAGCAGGGAAGAAACGCATGAACGGACAGACGCGGCTGCCGCACGACATCGGCGCGATCCATTTCACCGGCATCGGCGGCATCGGCATGTCGGGGATCGCCGAGGTGCTGCTGAACCACGGCTTCACCGTGCAGGGCTCGGACCTGAAGGCCTCGCCGATCACCGAGCGGCTGGCGGCGAAGGGCGCGCGCATCTTCATCGGCCAGAGCGCGGAGAACCTCGAGGGCGCGGAAGTGGTGGTGATCTCCTCGGCGATCAAGCGGGGCAACCCCGAGCTCGACGCGGCGCGGGCCAAGAACCTGCCGGTGGTGCGGCGCGCGGAGATGCTCGCGGAGCTGATGCGGCTCAAGTCGAACGTGGCGGTGGCCGGGACCCACGGCAAGACCACCACGACCTCGATGGTGGCCGCGCTGCTCGACGCCGGCGGCATGGATCCGACGGTGATCAACGGCGGCGTGATTCATGCCTATGGCTCGAACGCGCGCATCGGCGCCGGCGAATGGATGGTGGTGGAGGCCGACGAGAGCGACGGCAGCTTCAACAAGCTGCCCGCGACCGTGGCGGTGATCACCAATATCGACCCCGAGCATCTCGACCATTACGGCGATTTCGACAGCCTGCGCGCGGCCTTCGACACCTTCGTGTCGAACATCCCCTTCTACGGGCTGGCGGTGGCCTGCATCGATCATGCGGAGGTGCAGGCGCTGGTGGGGCGGATCACCGACCGGCGGGTGGCGACCTATGGCTTCAACCCGCAGGCGGACGTGCAGGGCCGCGACCTGCGCTTCGAGGACGGCGGGGCGAGCTTCGACGTCGCCCTCAACGCCGAGGGGCGGGTGATCGAGGGGGTGCGGCTGCCGATGACCGGGGACCACAATGTCTCGAACGCGCTCGCCGCGGTGGCGGTGGCGCGGCATCTCGGCATCGCGCCCGGCGCGATCAAGACGGCGCTGGCGGCCTTCGGCGGGGTGAACCGGCGCTTCACCCGCGTCGGCGTGGTCGACGGCGTGACCATCATCGACGATTACGGCCATCACCCGGTGGAGATTGCCGCGGTCCTGAAGGCGGCGCGGCAGGCGACCAAGGGCCGGGTGATCGCCGTCCACCAGCCGCATCGCTACACGCGGCTGCGCGACCTCTTCACCCAGTTCTGCGGCTGCTTCAACGATGCCGATACCGTGGCGATCGCCGAGGTCTATACCGCCGGCGAGGCGCCGATCGAGGGCATCAGCCGCGACACGCTGGTGGGCGGGCTGATCGCCCATGGCCACCGCCGGGCGCTGCCGCTCGCCGGCGAGGCGGCGCTGGCGGATTTCGTGCGCGCCGAATGCCGGCCCGGCGACATGCTGGTCTGCCTCGGCGCCGGATCCATCTCGGCCTGGGCCAATGCCCTGCCGGCGCGGCTCGGGGCGGAGAACGGCGCGAAGGAGCCGGTGGAGGCGTGAGGCGCGGCGCGCGCCGCGCGGCGGCCCTTGCCGCCAGATTGCGCGCGCGGTTGCGCGCATCTTCTTTTCTTCGGTGATGCGCCTGTTGGCGCATCACGACTGCTCTCCAGGTTAGCAAACCTGAATGAAGGCCGGGGAGACGATCGGGCTGCCGTGACGATGGTGTCGATGGGTTTGGGGCGCAGGGCCATGGGACGGCGCGGGGGCGGTGAGCCTCCTTTGGGGTCGTTCGGCCGGGCCGCGCCTGCGCCGCGCTCAGCGCGGCAGGGGCATGTTGTCGATGAGCCGCACGCCGCCGAGCCAGGCGGCGGCGAGCAGTCGGGCGGGCTCTACCGCGCCGGCGGCCGGCGCGAGGTCGGCGTCGCGGCGCAGCTCCAGGTATTCGACCGCATCGAAGCCGGCGGCCAGGATCCCGGCGCGCGCCGTCGCGACGGCCTGCTCGGGCGGGGTGCCGGCGGCGATGGCGGCGGCGGCCTTCCGCAGCGCCGCGGCGAGCGCCGGGGCGACGGCGCGTTCCGCCGCGGCGAGCCGGGCATTGCGCGAGGAGAGCGCGAGGCCGTCGGGCTCGCGCACCGTGGCGCAGCCGGTGATCTCGGCCGGGATGTCGAGGTCCCGGACCAAGCGCTGCACCAGCCTGAGCTGCTGGAAGTCCTTCTCGCCGAAGAAGGCGCGATCGGCGCCGGTCTGCAGGAGGAGCTTGGCGACGACCGTGGCGACGCCGTCGAAATGCCCGGGCCGGAAGGTCCCTTCGAGCCCTTCGCCGGCCCCCGCGACCGTGACGGTGGTGGCAAAGCCCGGCGGGTAGATCTGATCGGGATCGGGCGCATAGAGCAGGTCGATGCCGAGCGGGGCGAGCCTGGCCGCGTCGCTCTCCTCGGTGCGGGGATAGGCGGCCAGGTCGTCGGGGCTGTCGAATTGCCGGGGATTGACGAAGAGGGTGACGATGACCCGGTCGGAGGCCGCCAGCGCGGCACGGGCGAGGCTCAGGTGGCCTTCGTGCAGCGCGCCCATGGTGGGCACGACGCCGACGCGCTGACCGGCCGCCTTCCAGCCGGCGACGGCGCTGCGCAGCGCAGCCACGGTCCGGATGATGGGAATGCCCATGGTGCCGCCCCCGGCTCAGGATTCGGGGAAGGTATGCTCGCGCGCCGGAAAGCGGCGGGCGCGCACGTCTTCGGCATAGGCCGCGATCGCCGCATCCGTGGCCTGGCCGAGCTCGGCATAGCGGCGCACGAACGACGGGCGGAAGTCGGTGAAGAGGCCGAGCATGTCGTCGACCACCAGGATCTGGCCGTCGCAGGCGGGCGAGGCGCCGATGCCGATGGTCGGGATCGCAACCCGCTCGGTGATGTCGCGGGCGAGGGGCTCGGTGATCTTCTCGAGCACGACGGCGAAGGCGCCGGCTTCCGCCACGGCGCGCGCGTCGCGGATCACCTGCTCGGCCTCGGCGCCGCGGCCCTGAACGCGATAGCCGCCCGTCACGTTGACCGACTGGGGCATGAGGCCCACATGGGCCATCACCGGGATCGCCCGGCGCGTGAGGAAGGCGATCGTCTCGGCCATGGTCTCGCCGCCCTCGAGCTTGACGGCGGCGCATCCGGTCTCGGCCATGACCCGGGCGGCGGTGCGGAACGCCTGGTCGGGGCCTTCCTCGTAGCTGCCGAAGGGCAGGTCGACGACGAGCAGCGCGCGCCCGGTGCCGCGGCGGACCGCCCGGCCGTGCAGGATCATCATCTCGACCGTCACGCCGATCGTGGAGGGCAGGCCGTGCACCACCATGCCGAGGCTGTCGCCGACGAGGATCACGTCGGCATGGGCATCGACGAAACGCGCCATCGGCGTGGAATAGGCCGTGAGGCAGACGAGCGGCGTGCCGCCCTTGCGTGCCCGGATGGCCGCCGGCGTCAGGGTCTTCTGCGGTGCGCTGGCGCTCATCGGTGGCCCTCCCCCCGATTCCGCATCCGCGCGGAACCCGCGGCGGAAGGTCGGCGGAAAGGCGCGGCGCGTCAACCGTGCTTCGGCCTTGCGGGGTGACATGAGCGGCGGCGGAAATCCCGGTGCGATGCCGCCGGTGCGCGGCGTGCTGACGGCCGGCCGGCCGATGGCGGATCTGACCTGGCTCCGGGTCGGCGGACCCGCCGACTGGCTGTTCCAGCCGGCGGACGAGGGTGACCTGGCCGGGTTTCTCGCCGCATTGCCGGGCTCGGTGCCGGTGCTGCCGATGGGCGTGGGCTCGAACCTCATCGTGCGCGACGGCGGCATCGCCGGCGTGGTGATCCGGCTGGGGCGCGGCTTCAACGGGATCCGGATCGAGGGCGAGCGGGTGATCGCCGGGGCGGCGGCGCTCGATGCGCATGTGGCGCGCAAGGCGGCGGAGGCGGGGCTCGACCTGACCTTCCTGCGCACCATTCCGGGCTCGATCGGCGGCGCGCTGCGGATGAATGCCGGCTGCTACGGCAGCTACATGGCGGATGTCTTCGTCTCGGCGCGGGCGGTGGGGCGCGACGGGGTCGCGGTCGATCTGTCGCCGCAGGATCTTGCCTTCGCCTATCGCGCCACCGCCCTGCCGGAGGGCATGGTGGTGACCGAGGTGGTGCTGCGGGGGGCGCCGGGCGCGCCGGCGGAACTGGCGGCGCGCATGGAGCGGCAGCTGGCGGCGCGCGACGCCTCGCAGCCGACCGGGGAGCGCTCCGCGGGTTCCACCTTCCGCAATCCGGCGGGATTTTCCTCCACCGGGCGGGCGGACGACGTGCATGATCTCAAGGCCTGGAAGCTGATCGAGGATGCGGGCATGCGGGGCGCGCGCCTCGGCGGCGCGCAGATGTCGCCGAAGCATGCCAATTTCCTGATCAACGCCGGGGGGGCGAAAGCCGCCGATCTGGAGAATTTGGGCGAATTGGTGCGAAAAAAGGTTTTCGAAACCAGCGGAATAGCACTAGAATGGGAGATCATGCGGATCGGGAGACCCTGATCGCGCAAGGAAGGCCCGACAAGCCCGGATAAGGGCTGCGGGAAGAAGTTGAGGCGGGCATGTCGAGCAGGACAGCAGCCCGCATCGCGGTCCTCAAGGGCGGCCGGTCCGCCGAGCGGGAAGTCTCGCTCGTCTCCGGTGCCGAATGTGCGGCGGCGCTGCGGCAGGAAGGCTATCGGGTCGTCGAGATCGACGCCGGCCCCGATCTCGCGCAAGCCTTGGTCGAGGCGAAGCCGGACGTGGTCTTCAACGCGCTGCACGGCCGCTGGGGCGAGGACGGCTGCGTGCAGGGCCTGCTGGAATGGCTCGGCATCCCCTATACCCATTCCGGCGTGCTGGCCTCGGCGCTGGCGATGGACAAGCGCCGCGCCAAGCAGGTCTTCCGCGCCGCGGGCCTGCCGGTGGCCGAGGGCCTGCTCGCCTCGCGCGAGGAGGTGCGGGCCAGCCATCCGATGCCGCCGCCCTATGTGGTCAAGCCGGTCAACGAGGGCTCCTCGGTCGGGGTCTACATCGTCCCTGCCGGCGCGAACGGCCCGGCGCAGGTCTCCGACGACATGCCCGAGACGCTCTTGGTGGAGGCCTTCGTGCCCGGGCGCGAGCTGACCACCGCGGTGATGGGCGACCGGGCGCTGGCGGTGACCGACATCATCGCCGAGGGCTGGTACGATTATCACGCGAAATACGCGCCGGGCGGGTCGCGGCACGTGGTGCCGGCGGAGCTTCCCGCGGAGATCACCGAGGCCTGCCTCGATTATGCGCTGCGCGCCCATGCCGCGCTGGGCTGCCGCGGGGTGAGCCGCACGGATTTCCGCTGGGACGAATCGCGTGGGCTCGCGGGGCTCCATCTCCTGGAGATCAACACACAGCCGGGCATGACGCCGACCTCGCTCGCGCCCGAGCAGGCGGCGCATTGCGGCATGTCCTTCGGGGCGCTGGTGCGCTGGATGGTGGAGGACGCCTCGTGCTTCCGGTGAAGACGCCCCGCCGCGATCCCGCGCCGTCGCGGCTGCGCTACCGGCTGACGCGGCTCTGGCTCAGGCCGGGCTTCCGGCGGCTGGCGAATTTCGGGCTGCCGATGCTGGCGGGGCTGCTCGCGGCCTGGACGCTGATGGCGGAATACGATCTGCGCGGCCGGGCCATGCTGGCCTTCGAGCGGATGCGCGAGGCCATCGTCGAGCAGCCGCAATTCGTCATCACCCGCATCGACATCCCCGATGTCAGCCCCGATCTCGCCGAGCAGATCCGGGTCGCGGCCTTCGTCGACCTGCCGGCCTCGAGTCTCGAGGTGGACGTGGTCTCGGTGCGCGCCCGCATCGAGGCGCTCGACGCGGTGGAGCGGGCCCGGGTCCGGGCGCCGGCGAGCGGCGTGCTGGAGATTCGCGCCATCGAGCGGGTGCCGGTGGTGGTCTGGCGCTCGGGGCCGGGGCTGCAGCTGCTCGATCCCGCCGGGGTGCGGGTGGCCGAGGTCGACAGCCGGTTGCGCCGCCCGGACCTGCCGCTGATCGCGGGCGAGGGCGCCGCCGGGCAGGTTCCCGAGGCGCTGGAGCTCTTCGCGCTGGCCCGGCCCTTGCACGACCGCATCCGCGGTCTCGTGCGCATGGGCGAGCGGCGCTGGGATCTGGTGCTCGACCGCGACCAGGTGATCCGCCTGCCGGAGACCGGCGCCGCGGCGGCGCTGGCGCATGTCATGGATCTGCAGGCCGCCGAGGATTTGATGGATCGCGACCTCACCGTGGTCGACATGCGCGACCCGCGGCGGCCGATCCTGCGGCTGGGCGAGAATGCGGTGGCGGAACTGGTTCGGGTGCGGGCGATGGTTGCAGGAGAAGATGCATGAGGCGACAGCTCTACGAGGTGCAGCGCGCGATGCGCTCGCGGCGCGAGACGGCGCTCCGGCGCGGCGTGATCGCGGTGCTCGACATCGGCACCACCAAGGTCGCCTGCCTCGTGCTGCAATTCGTGCCCGAGGAAGTCGGCGAAGGCGTCGAGACCCGGCCGGTGCTGCGCCAGGGCGCCTTCCGGGTGATCGGCGCGGCCAATACCCGCTCGCGCGGCATCGCGCTCGGCGAGATCACCGCGATGGACGAATGCGAGCGGGCGATCCGCACCGCGATCCAGGGCGCGCAGAAGATGGCGAACCTGCGGGTCGACCATGTGATCGTGAGCTTCTCCGGCGGGCGGCCCCGCTCCTACGGGGTGGCGGGCGAGATCGAGGTCGAGAACGGCGCCGTGGCCGAGCGCGACATCGGCCATGTGCTCGCGGCCTGCGACATCCCCGAATACGGCCACGGCCGCGACGCGATCCATGCGCTGCCGGTGAATTTCGCGCTCGACCATCGCTCGGGGCTGACCGACCCGCGCGGCCAGATCGGCCGCAGCCTCGCGGTGGACCTCCATCTCGTCACCGTCGCCGCCACGCCGCTCCGCAACGTCCTGCAATGCATCCGGCGCTGCGATCTCGAACTGGCCGGGGTGGTGGTCGCGCCCTATGCGAGCGGGCTCGCGAGCCTCGTTGAGGACGAGCAGGAACTCGGCGCGGCCTGCGTCGACATCGGCGGCGGGGCCACCGGCCTCTCGATCTTCGTGCGGCGGCAGATGATCTACGCCGATTGCGTGCGCATGGGCGGCAGCCACGTCACCTCCGACATCTGCCAGGGGCTGCAGGTCTCCATGGCCGATGCCGAGCGCCTCAAGACCATGCACGGCGGGCTGGTGGCGACCGGGGTCGACGACCGCGAGATGATCGAGCTTCCCTCCATCCTCGGCGACTGGGACCACGACCGGCGGCAGATCTCGCGCACCGAGCTGATCGGGGTGATGCGGCCGCGGGTGGAGGAGATCCTCGAGGAGGTGCGCGCCCGGCTCGATGCCTCGGGATTCGAGTACCTGCCGAGCCAGCGCATCGTGCTGACCGGCGGCTCGGCGCAGATCCCCGGGCTGGAGATGGTCGCGAGCCACATCCTCGGGCGGCAATGCCGGGTCGGCAAGCCGCTCCGGGTGCAGGGCCTGCCGCAATCGGCCACCGGGACCGCCTTCGCGACGGCGGTCGGGCTCGCGATGCATGTCTCCCATCCCCAGGACGAATGCTGGGATTTCGAGATGCCCGCGGACCGCCAGGGGGCCCGCCGCGTCACCCGGGCGCTGCGATGGTTTAAGGAGAACTGGTAACTTGCGACACTGCGCAACAATTCCGCTTTATCTAGGGGTTAGCTACAATATATTGGGGTCAAACCCATGAAAACGCGTGACCCTAGCGGCGAGAATCGCTATATTGCGAATCGTGACGACAGGCACGAACTCCGCGATAGGGGCGCGGAGGCAGGGCGAAACCAACAGGCGGATGACACCATGGCTCTTACACTCAGCATACCGGTTACCCAGGACCTCAGCCCCCGGATCACAGTGATCGGCGTCGGCGGCGCCGGCGGCAATGCCGTCAACAACATGATCGAGAAGGAGCTCGAGGGCTGCGAATTCGTGGTGGCCAATACCGACGCCCAGGCGCTCCAGCAGAGCCGCGCCACCAACAAGCTCCAGCTCGGCGCGCGGGTCACCGAGGGGCTCGGCGCGGGCGCGCGGCCCGAGGTGGGCGCTGCGGCCGCCGAGGAGAGCATCGAGGACATCGTCGAGAAGCTCTCGGGCTGCCACATGTGCTTCATCACCGGCGGCATGGGCGGCGGCACCGGCACCGGGGCGGCCCCGATCATCGCCAAGGCGGCGCGCGAGATGGGCGTGCTGACCGTGGGCGTGGTCACCAAGCCCTTCCAGTTCGAGGGCTCGCGCCGCATGCGCCAGGCCGAGAACGGCGTCGACGAGCTGCAGAAGCATGTCGACACGCTGATCATCATCCCCAACCAGAACCTGTTCCGGCTGGCGAACGAAAAGACCACCTTCACCGACGCCTTCGCGCTCGCCGACGACGTGCTCTACCAGGGCGTGAAGGGCGTCACCGACCTCATGGTCCGGCCCGGCATCATCAACCTCGACTTCGCCGACGTGCGCTCGGTGATGAACGAGATGGGCAAGGCGATGATGGGCACCGGCGAGGCCGAGGGCGAGGACCGCGCGGTGCAGGCCGCCGAGAAGGCGATCGCCAACCCGCTCCTCGACGAGATCAGCCTCAAGGGCGCCAAGGGCGTGCTGATCAACATCACCGCCGGCCCCGACCTCACGCTCTTCGAGCTCGACGAGGCCGCCAACCGCATCCGCGCCGAGGTCGATCCGGAGGCAAACATCATGGTCGGCTCGACCCTCGACCCGGAGATGGCCGGCCAGATGCGGGTCTCGGTGGTCGCGACCGGGATCGACGCGCTGGCCCGGAGCGAGAACGTGCCCGTGCCGCAGCGCAAGGTCGCCGAGCCGATCGCCGCGCCCGCCGCCGCGGCGCCGAAGCCCGCGCCGCAGCCGGCGCCCGAGCCGCTGGCCCAGCCCGAGGTCGCCCGGACGCCGAGCTTCGCCGATACGCAATCGGTCGCGATCGAGCGCGAGAGCTTCGAGGCCGAGCCGGGCTACGCGCCGGCGCCGCAGCCGGTGCCGCAGCCGGCGGAGATGCAGCGCACCGCGCCCTACGGCCAGCCGAAGATCGGCGCCGCGGGCGAGCCCCGGCGGGCGGGCGAGCCGTCGCCGGATGCGCTGCGCCGGCTCCAGGCGGCGGTGCAGAACGTGCCCAAGGCGCAGCCCATGGTCCGGCCGCTCGCTTCCTCGCCGCGCGAGGCCGAGCGCAACAGCCGGCTGACGATCAACAGCCTGATCCACAAGATGACCGGGCAGGCGGGGCGCGAGGCGCCGGGTGCGCGCCAGCGGCCGGCGGAACCGGGCTTCGCGGCGCAGGAGCCGCATGCCCACGAGCAGGATTACGAGGATACCGAGCGCGAACGCGTCGACATACCGGCCTTCCTCCGACGTCAGGCCAACTGATCGGGAGCCCCCCCCCACACACCGCAAGTCGGCTCCCGAGCAAAGGCATCCGGACCCCCGGGTGCCTTTTTTCTTGGCAGGGGCGGCCCCGGTGCGGCGCGATCGGCGGGAGTGTGCAGTGTTGCAATCGGTCACAAAGCTTGATTTGTCGCGAATTTGGCCAATCCCTACATTGCGCTGCATGAGACAGGCGGAATTCGCAGGAAAATCCGTCGTCGGAAGTGCGGGGGCCATCATGCAGACCACCTTGAAGGGCGAGACGACGCTTGTCGGAATGGGGCTCCATTCCGGCCGTCCGGCGCGGCTGCGCCTCCGTCCCGCCAGCGAGGGCGGCATCCGCTTCCGCCGGGTGGACGTGACCGACCGCGACAACGTCATCCCCGCGCGCTTCGACCTGGTGAGCGACACGCGGCTCTGCACCGTGCTGAGCAATGCCGCCGGGGTCTCGGTCTCGACCGTGGAGCATCTGATGGCGGCGCTGGCCGGGACCGGCGTGACCCATGCCATCGTCGAGATCGACGGGCCGGAGGTGCCGATCATGGACGGCAGCTCGCTGCGCTTCGTCCAGGCGATCCTGCGCGCGGGTCTGCGCGGCCTCGGCGGCCCGCAGCGGGCGATCCGCGTGCTCGCGCCGGTGCGCGTGGTGGAGGGCGACGCGCGGGCGGAGCTCGCGCCCGCCCAGACGCTCTCGATCGATTTCGAGATCGACTTTCCCGATGCGGCGATCGGCCGGCAGTCCCGCGCCATGGCGATGGTCAACGGCGCCTTCGTGCACGAGCTGAGCGATTGCCGCACCTTCTGCCGGCGGGCGGAGGTCGAGGCGATGCGCGCCGGCGGGCTGGCGCTGGGCGGCTCGCTCGACAATGCCGTGGTCGTCGAGGGCGACCGCGTGCTCAACCCCGGCGGTTTCCGGCGGGTGGACGAATGCGTGCGGCACAAGATGCTCGACGCGGTCGGCGACCTCGCGCTCGCGGGCGCGCCGATCCTCGGCGCCTATCGCGGGGTCCGGGCCGGCCACGGCCTCACGAACCGGCTGCTGCGGCGGCTCTTCGCGACCGAGGGCGCCTGGGAGGAGGTCGTCATCGACGCCGCCACCGCGCGCCGCCTGCCCGGCGCGGGCCTCGGCATTGCGGATCTGCGCCGCGCCGGCTGAGGCGGAGCGGCGGTCGAAGGGTGCAGCCCGGCAGGGCTGCGCTTTTCGTTTCAACCCCCCGGAAAGCTGTGCTACCTCGTTGCCGTCGACGGGGCCCGCGCGGCGCTTCGTCGGGTCGAAAGCCTCAGGGGTAGCGATGATTTTCGTGCGACGTTGGGGGCGGTTTCCGGCACTTGCCGCCACTTTCGGAATGACGCTCGCGCTGGGGGCCTGCAGCTATCTGCCCGCCTCGCTGGGAGGCCAGCCGACGGCCCCCATCGAAACGCGATCGCCGCAGGAGATCTATCTCGACGGCGAGGCCCTGCTCGCCACCAACCAGCCGCGCGAAGCCGGCGAGATGTTCGGCGAGGTCGAGCGGCTCTATCCCTATTCGGAATGGGCCAAGCGCGCGATGCTGATGTCGGCCTTCGCCTATCACGAGGGCTCGCTCTTCGCCGAGAGCCGGGCGGCGGCGGAACGCTATCTCGATTTCTATCCCGCGGACGTGGACGCGCCCTATGCGCAGTTCCTGATCGCGCTGAGCTATTACGACCAGATCGTCGACATCGGCCGCGACCAGTCCAATACCTTCGATGCGCTGCAGGAGATGCGCGACATCATCGAGCGCTATCCCGACAGCGAATACGCGGCCTCCGCGCAGCTGAAGTTCGAGTTGGCACTCGACCATCTCGCGGGCAAGGAGATGGAGATCGGGCGCTACTACCTCAACCGGGGCTTCTATACCGCGGCGATCAACCGCTTCCGGGTGGTGGTCGAGGATTACCAGACGACCACCCACACGCCGGAGGCCCTGCATCGCCTGGTCGAGAGCTATCTCTCGCTCGGGCTGGTCGACGAGGCCCAGACTGCGGCGGCGATCCTGGGGCATAATTTCCGCGGCTCGCCCTGGTACGCCGACAGCTACGTGCTCCTGACCGGCCGGGGCTTGCGTCCGGCCGATGTGGAGAGCGGCAGCTGGCTGAACCAGACCTATCGGCAGGTGGTGCAGGGGAAATGGCGCTGAGGGCTGACGACGGGCCGGGATGCTGCGCGCGCTGACAATCCGCGACATGGTCCTGATCGAGCGCGCGGAGCTCGGCTTCGAGCCCGGGCTGAACGTGCTGACCGGCGAGACCGGGGCCGGCAAGTCGATCCTGCTCGATTCTCTCGGCTTCGTGCTCGGCTGGCGCGGGCGGGGCGATCTGGTGCGCAGCGGGGCCGCCCGGGGCGAGGTGACCGCCGAATTCGAGCTTCCCGAGGGCCATGCGGCGCAGGCGATCCTGCGCGCGGGCGGCCTGCCCGAGGAGGATCTGCTGCTGCTGCGGCGCAGCCTCGGGGCCGACGGCCGCCGCCAGGCCTGGGTCAACGACCGCCGGGTGACGGCCGAGATGCTCCGCGCGCTCGCCGATGCGCTGGTCGAGCTGCAGGGCCAGCAGGACGACCGCGGCCTGCTCGATCCGCGCGGCCATCGCGACCTGCTCGACGATTTCGCCGGGGCGGGCGACCAGGCCCTCGCGGTGCGGCAGGCCTGGGCCGCGCGCGCAGGCGCCGCGGCGGCGTTCGAGGCGGCGAAGGCGGCGCGGGAGGAGGCGGCGCGGGATGCGGATTATCTCGCCCATGCCCTGGCCGAGCTCGACGCGCTCGCCCCGGAGCCGGAGGAGGAGGCCGCGCTGGACGCGCGGCGCCGGGCGCTGCGGGCGGCGGAGCGGATCCGCGCGGATGTGGCGCGGGCGGCGGAGGCGCTGGGACCCGAGGGGGCGGAGGCGCCGCTCGTCGAGGCGCTACGCCGGCTGGAGGCGGCGGCGGGACCCGCCGAGGGCCTGCTCGACCCGGCGCTCGACGGGCTCGGGCGGCTGCTCGGCGAGCTCTCCGAGGTGCTCGGCGTCGTGGAGGCGGTGCAGGCGGCGATCGGCATCGATCCGGGCGAGCTGGAGCGGGTCGAGGAGCGGCTCTTCGCGATCCGCGGCCTCGCGCGCAAGCATCAGGTTCCGCCCGATGCGCTGGCGGATCTCGCCGCGGACCTGCGGGCACGGCTGCGGGCCGTGGAGGAGGCCGATGCCGATCTGGATCGCCTCGCGGCGGAGCTGGCCGCGGCGGAGGCGGCCTATGCGGCGTCGGCCGGGGTGCTCTCGGCGCGGCGCGCCGAGGCGGCGCTGCGCCTCGATGCGATGATGGCCGGGGAACTGCCGGCGCTGAAGCTCGAGCGGGCGGTCTTCGTCACCGAGATCGCGCCCGGCGAGCCCGGGCCGGGGGGCAGCGACCGGGTGCGCTTCACCGTCGCGACCAATCCCGGTGCCGCGCCGGGGCCGATCGACCGCATCGCCTCGGGGGGCGAGCTCTCGCGCTTCCTGCTGGCGCTGAAGGTTTGCCTCGGCGGAGAGAGCGGGGCGCTGACGCTGATCTTCGACGAGATCGACCGCGGCGTGGGCGGCGCCACGGCGGATGCGGTGGGGCGCCGGCTGCAGGCGCTCGGCGAGCGCGCGCAGGTGCTGGTGGTGACCCATGCGCCGCAGGTCGCGGCGCGCGGCCGGCATCACTGGCGGGTCGGCAAGACCGTCGCGGGCGGCGCGGCGCGCACCGAGGTCACCCGGCTCACGGCGGCCCAGCGCCGCGAGGAGATCGCGCGCATGCTGGCCGGCGACGTGATCACCGACGAGGCCCGCGCCGCGGCCGGGGTGCTGATGGAGGGGTGAGCGGCGGCGCCGCCGTCGCCGCTGCGGGCCGATCGGCCGGGCTACGGACCGTCGGCAAGCGGCCGGCAGGCGGCGGCGAGCCATGCCGCATCCCCGGCATCGACGAGCGGCGCGAGATCCGCGGCGACGCGGGCGTGATAGGCGTCGAGCCATTGCCGTTCGGCGGGGTCGAGCAGGTCCGCGTCGATCAGGCGGCGGTCGATCGGGGCGAGGGTGAGGGTCTCGAAGCCGTGCATCGGCCGCTCGCCGCCCTCGGGAATTTCCGCGGGCCGGACCACGGCAAGGTTTTCGATGCGGATGCCGTAGAGGCCCTCGCGGTAATTGCCCGGCTCGATCGACAGGATCATTCCCGCGCGGATCGGCTCGGTGGAGCGCCGCGAGAGGCCGGCGGGGCCTTCGTGCACGCCGAGGTAGGATCCCACCCCGTGGCCGGTGCCGTGGTCGTAGTCGAGCCCGGCCTGCCAGAGCGCGGTGCGCGCCACCGCGTCGATGTCGCGCCCGGCGAGGCCCTCGGGCCAGCGCAGCCGCGACATGGCGATCAGTCCGCGCAGGACGAGGGTGAAGCGCCGGCGCGCGTCCGCCGGCCCCGGGCCGGTCGCCAGGGTGCGGGTGATGTCGGTGGTGCCGTCGTCGTATTGGGCGCCGCTGTCGACGAGCAGGAGGTCGCCGGGCGCGATGGTGCGGTTGGTGGCCTCGTTCACGCGGTAATGCACGATGGCGCCGTCGGGGCCGGCGCCGCAGATCGTCTCGAAGGCGATGTCGCGCAGGGCCCCGGTGGCGGTGCGGATCTCCTCGAGCCGGCGCACCACGTCGATCTCGGTCAGGCCGCCCCGGGCTGCGGTCCGGTCGAGCCAGGCGAGGAAGGCGACCATCGCCGCGCCGTCGCGGCGATGCGCGCTGCGGGCGCCGGCGATCTCGGCCTCGGTCTTGCAGGCCTTGGGCAGGATGCAGGGATCGGTGCGCCAGACGATCGCCGCCCCGGAGGCGGCGGCGAGCCGGTCGGCGATCCAGACCGGGGTGCGGGCCTTGTCGAGCGCGACCCGGCCGGTCAGCTCGGCGACGTGATGGCCGAGATCCCCGGGCGCGTGGATCGCCACTTCGTTGCCGAGATGGCTGCGCAGCCCGGCATCGACCTTGGCGGGATCGGCGAAGAGATCGACCCGCCCCTCGGCATGGAGGATCACGAAGGCATGCGCCACCGGGGTCCGCGCCACGTCGCCGCCGCGCAGGTTCAGGAGCCAGGCGATCGAATCGGGCGCGGCGATCACCGCGGCGGCGAGGTCGTTCTCGCGCAGGTCCGCGGCGAGGGTCTCGCGCTTCTCGGCGGCGCTGCGGCCGGCGAGCGTCTCGGCATGCGGGCGGATCCGCGCCCTGGGGGCTTCGGGCTGGTCCTCCCAGACCGCATCGACGAGATTGTGGATGCCGACGAGCTCGAGCCCGTGCGGCGCCAGCGCCTCGCGCAGCGCCTCGATCTCGCCGAACGTGTGCAGCCAGGGGTCGAAGCCGATCCGGCCGCCCTCGGGCAGGGCGCCGGCGAGCCAGTCGGCGGGCTTGTCCTCGGGGTGGCGGCAGAGCGCGAAGCGCGTGGCGTCCACCTCGGTGCGGGCCTGGAGCGTGTAGCGGCTGTCGACGAAGAGCGCGGCCTGCGCCGCGGTGACGACGGCGAGGCCGGCCGATCCGGTGAAGCCGGTGAGCCAGGCCAGCCGCTCGTCCCGCGGCGCCACGGTCTCGCCCTGATGCGCGTCGGCGCGCGGCACGAGGAAGCCGTCGACCCCGGCCTCCTCCATGACCCGGCGCAGGGGCGGCAGGCGAACTGCGGCGGTCTCGGGGGTGGTGCGGCGGTGGAAATCCTGGAGCATCGGCGATCCCTGGCGCCGCCGGTCGGGCGGCCTGTTAACCGCTCTCTCTAAACGGCGGTTTGCAGCGCGCGTCAATGAAGGTAGGATTACGAGTAGATGAATCGCCTGTAAGTTGAGGTCGCCTATGCCGCGACCGTCTGCAAACCGAGAATGCCATGCGAATTCTTCTCGCGGCCCTGCTGATGGGCGCAGCCTTCCTTCTCGCCGTTGCCGATTGGCAGGCCACGCTCGGCCAGGGCTATGCCTATCGCCTGCGCTCGATCGACCAGGCGCTGGCCGGGGTCTGGCCCGGCTGGCACGCCCGGTTCGTCGAGGGCTGGCAGCTGCACGGGTTCCTCTTGTGGGATCCGGTCGGGGCCTTCCTCATGGCGCTGCCGCTGGCGCTGGTCCTCGCCGCGCTGGCGATGCTGCTCTGGGTGTCCCGGGCGCGCTGAAGGGCCCGGCGGGATCCGATCCGGGCTTTGCGCGCGCGCGCACATCGGGCCATCATGTTGGAATCATGTGGGAAGTCTTCCCGCGTTAACCGGATCTTCACGCTGCGCGACACACGCCTGCTCTCTGCCCGCGAGACCCTACCCACCCGCGCAAAGGGCAGCGGCCGGCCCACGGGGAGGTCGCGAAGCGGCCACCCCTGGGGGGTGGGCTGGCCGCTGCCCGTGCTGACGCACGGGCGGGATGGTGAAACCCTCGCGTTCATGAAGCCGCGCAGCGTGCCGGAACGCAAGACCGCTCGATGCCCGGTCAGACGAAGGCCACCTGGGCGATCGGCGGCAGATGCGCGTCGATCTGCTGCCATTCCTCGCCGCCGTTCTCGCTGACCCAGAGATTGCCGGTGGTCGAGCCCATGGCGAGGCACTCGCCGCCCGCATCCACCACCAGCGCGTGGCGATAGACGAGATCGTAGCTGCCGCGCTCGGGCAGGCCGCGGCCGAGCACCTCGAAGCTCGCGCCGCCGTCGCGCGTCCGGGTGACCACCATGCGGCCGTCGACCGGCACCCGGCATTCGTCCTTGACCGCGGGCGCGAACCAGGCGGTCGCGGGGTCCGCGGGATGCGGCGCGACGGCGAAGCCGAAGACCGAGGGCATCGGCGCCTCGATCTCGCCGAAGGTCTCCGCTCCGTCGGTGGAGCGGAAGATGCCGTTGTGATGCTGGCACCAGACCACGTCGGGCGCGGCGGCGCAGGTGGCGACGAGATGCGGGTCCTGGACATTGGCGTCATAGGCGCGCTCGGGCGGCATATAGGCGTTGCGCAGGCCCTGTCCCGCGAGCCGCCAGGTGGCGCCGCGGTCGTCGCTCTTCCAGACGCCGCCGCAGGAGATGCCGAGGGTCATGCGCTCGGGGTCGCGCGGGTCGATGCAGATCGAATGGATGCCGGGATGGTCGAAGCCGCCGCCGAACCATTCGCCCCGTTCGGGCCGCGACCAGAGCGAGTCGACCAGCGACCAGGTCTCGCCCCGGTCGGGGCTCATGAAGAGCCCGCCGGGCAGGGTGCCGGCCCAGATCTCGCCCGGCCGGTCCGGCCCGCCCGGCGCCAGCGTCCAGATCATGTCGAGGGCCGGCGCCTCGGCATCCGGCTCCGGCGCGGCCGGATAGGCGGGGGCGGGCAGTTCCTCCCAGCTCGCGCCGTCATCCCCGGAGCGGTGCAGCTTGCAGCCGAAATGCCCCAGCCGCAGCGCGGCATAGAGCGTGCCGTCGCGCGGGTCGCGCAGGATCGCGGTGACCGGCTCGCCGAGGAAGGCGGCGGCGCCGGCCTCCCAGCCGCGGTTCCTGCGCCGGATCGGCACCAGCCCCTTGCGGCTGGCGACATAGAGCCCTTCCGTCATGCCTCACCCTCCCGAAAGCGCCTGAAGCACGTAGATCTCGTCGTCGCGGCCGACCGGGTCGGCGAGCCCCAGCCTGTCCGCAATCATCGCGTTGTTGACGAAGACATTGACATGGCGCCGCAGCCGGCCCTGCTCGTCGAGCACGTAGCCGCGCAGGAGCGGATCCTCGGCGAAGACCGCGTCCAGCGCCTCGCGCACCGTCGCGCCCTCGACCGCGGTGACGGGGGTCTCGCGGTGGCGCCTCAGATTGGCGGTGAAACTGACCTGGGGCATGGTTGCGGCTGCTTTCGCGCGAAGTGTCGCACAAGGCACCCGCGCTGCAAAGGCCCGTTCAGGCGGGCGGCTGCACCAGGTCGTGGACGAAGCCGAGCTTGGCGATGGCCGGCGCGCTGAGCACGAAGGGATAGAGGTCGGGCTGGCCCATCGAGCGGTTGAGGCTGTTGAGCGCCACGGTGAGCGGCAGCCAGGCCTCGACGAGGCTCCGGCAATCCGGCGCCCGGTAGGGATCGAAGGCGATCTCGGGCGCCTCCGCGTCGCGCGCCGTCACCTGCGGGTCGAGCGCCAGCCCGAAGCTCGCGGCCGTGTCCAGCGTGTCGACCATGTGGAAATAATGCGTCCAGGTCTCGGCGAAATCCTCCCAGGGATGCATGGTCGCATAGGCGCTGACGAAGCCCGATTGCCAGTCCGGGGGCGGGCCGTTCGCGTAATGGCGTTCGAGCGCCTCGGCGTAATCGGCGCGCTCGTCGCCGAAGACCGCGCGCGCCGCCTCGAGCCGGCCGCCGTCGCGCACCAGCAGGTCCCAGTAGTAATGGCCGACCTCGTGGCGCAGATGGCCGAGCAGGGTGCGGTAGGGCTCGCCCAGCTCCAGCCGCCGCCGCTCGCGCTCGGCGGAATCAGCCTCCGCGATGTTGATGGTCACCAGCCCGTCGGCATGGCCGGTCATCACCGGCTCCGCGCCCGCATCGGCGAGGAAGTCGAAGGCGAGGCCATGCGCGGCATCCTCGTGCTGGCTGGTCATCGGCAGGCCGAAGCGGCGGAGCGCATAGATGAGCCGCCGCTTGGCGGTCTCGATGGCGCGCCAGCGCTCGGCATTGCCGGCGATGTCGAGGTCGGGGATGGTGCGGTTCAGGCCGCAGGCCGGGCAATAGGCGTCGCCGCCCAAGGGCACCAGCCAGTTGCAGCCGCCCGATGCGGCATTGGCGCAGAAGGCCCAGGCGCTCACCGGATCGCGGACCGTCGCGAAGCCGCCGGCCTCCCGCGGCACGAGCGTCGCGAGCTCGAGAAGGTCCGGGCGGAAGCCCAGCGTCGCGCCGCAATTGAGGCAGGACGAATTCTCGAAATGCAGCATCTGCCCGCAGGTGCCGCAGGTGAAGAGCTTCATCGCCGGCTCAGCCCCGTCTCGAGCGCGGGCCGAAGATCAGCCAGGCGATGAACCCGAGCAGGGGCAGGAACAGGATCACCAGGACCCAGATGACCTTGGTGCCGGTTCCCGCCCGGGCGCCGATCACCGAGATGATCGCCCAGAGGTCGAGCACCAGCAGGACGAACCCGCCGATGCCGGTGACGTCGATGCTCACATGCGGCCTCCCTTGCGGTCAGGCCCGCCGCCGCAGCCGGGATTCGCGGGCGATGCGGACCGGGTCGTTGTCGAAGAGGCTGGCGAGCTGTTCGGTCATGGCGCCCGCCAGCTGCTCGACATCGGTGATGGTCACGGCGCGGCCGTAGTAGCGGGTCACGTCGTGGCCGATGCCGATGGCGACGAGTTCCACCGCGCGGCGGCGCTCGATCATGGCGATCACGTCGCGCAGGTGCTTCTCGAGGTAATTGGCCGGATTGACCGAGAGCGTGGAATCGTCGACCGGCGCGCCGTCGGAGATCACCATCAGCACCCGGCGGGATTCCCCGCGGGAGAGCAGCCGGCGATGCGCCCATTCCAGCGCCTCGCCGTCGATGTTCTCCTTGAGCAGCCCCTCCTTCATCATCAGGCCGAGGTTCGGCCGCGCCCGGCGCCAGGGCGCGTCGGCGGATTTGTAGACGATGTGGCGCAGGTCGTTGAGCCTTCCGGGCAGGGCGGGGCGCTGGGCGGCGAGCCAGGCCTCGCGGCTCTGGCCGCCCTTCCAGGCGCGGGTGGTGAAGCCGAGGATCTCGACCTTGACCTGGCAGCGTTCCAGCGTGCGCGCCAGCACGTCGGCGGAGATGGCGGCGATGGAGATCGGCCGGCCGCGCATGGAGCCGGAATTGTCGAGCAGGAGCGTGACGACGGTGTCGCGGAACTCGGTGTCGCGCTCCATCTTGAAGCTGAGCGGCGTCATGGGATTGGTGACCACGCGGGCGAGGCGGCCGGCGTCGAGCGTGCCCTCCTCGAGGTCGAAGTCCCAGGCGCGGTTCTGCTGCGCCTGGAGCCGGCGCTGCAGGCGGTTGGCGAGGCGGGCGACGGCGCCCTTCAGCGGCTCGAGCTGCTGGTCGAGATAGGCGCGCAGGCGTTCGAGCTCGGCCGGGTCGGCCAGATCCTCCGCCGCGATCTCCTCGTCGAATTTCGTCGAATAGACCTTGTAGCCGGGATCGGCCTCGGAATGGGGCGGCGGGCGCCATTCGCGCGGGTCGGCTTCCTCGGCCTCGGCGTCCTCCGCGGCCTCGCCGTCGTCCTCGGTGTCGAGCGCCGCCTGCATCTGGCTGGGATCGGCGCGGCTGTCGGCCGGCGCCTGCTCGCTGCCGGCCTCCTGGTCGGTGCTGTCGTCGTCGGCGCCGGCGCTCTCGGGCTCCTCGGTCTCCTCGCCGCCGTCGTCCTGCTCGTCCTCCTCGGCGGTCTCGCTGTCGGGATCCTCGCCGAGCTGGTCGCCGTAGCCGAGATCCTCGATGACCCGCCGCGCGAAGCGGGCGAAGCCCTGCTGGTCCTCCAGCACCGCGTCGAGGCCGCCGAGCGTCTCGCCCGCCTGGGATTCGAGAACGCCGCGCCAGAGGTCGAGCACGTTCTGGGCGCCGGCGGGCAGCGGCCGGCCGGTGGCGAGCTGGCGCACCAGATAGCCGGCGGCCTGGGCGAGTGGCGCCTTTTCGGGATCGGTGATCTCGGCATAGCCGAGCCGCCGCGCCTCGTCGCCGATCCGGGCGTCGATGTTGCCGGCGGTGCCGGGCATGGCCCGCGCGCCGACCGACTCGCAGCGCGCGGTCTCCATCGCCTCGAAAAGGGCGGCGGCGACCTCGCCCTCCGGCGCGTAGCGGCGGTGGGTGGCGTCGTCGTGGAAGCGCAGGCGCAGGGCATAGGCATCCGCGGTGCCGCGCGCCAGCAGCACCTCGTTGCGCGTCATGCGCCGGGTGACCTGGGGCAGCCGCATGGTGCCGGCCGAGACGCCCGGCGGGTCGACGGAATAGGCCACGGTCAGCTCGCCCTCGCCGGCCATGGCGCGGGTCGCCTCGGCGAGCGCCTTCTTGAAGGGGTCGGCGGGGTTGTCGACTGGCTTGCTCATCACCGATAGATCATCCCGATGGGAGCCGGGCGCAAGACCGGCTCCCGCAGCTTCCGGCGCGCGCTAGCCCTTCGGGATGCGCAGGACCTGTCCCGGATAGATCTTGTCGGGGTCCTGGAGCATCGGCCGGTTCGCCTCGAATATCTCATTGTAGCGCGCACCCTTGCCCAGCGTCCTTTCCGCGATCTTCCAGAGCGTGTCGCCCTTCACCACGGTGTGGAAGACCGGCGCGGCGCCGGGTTCGGGGGTCTCGATCGCATCCTCGACCCGGGCGACGCCCGCGACATTGCCGGCGGCGATGATGATCTTCTCGCGCTCCTCCTCGGTCGGGGCGCGTCCCGACACCTTCACGGTGTCGCCCTCGACCTCGATCTCGAGCCCCTCGGACTTGAGCCCGAGATCGTCGATCTCCTTCTTCAGCGCCTCCGCCGCGGGCGCCTCGGCCGCCTCGGCGCCGCCGAAGCCGAGCGACTTGCCCGCTTCCTTGACGAAATTCCAGAGTCCCATGGTCTGACCTCCCTACCCAGAAGACCCTCCAACGCATTTGCGCGGGAAGGGTTCGGCAAATTGCAGCCCCGGGTCAGCCCAGGCTCATGCTCACCGCGCTCTCCGGCAGCTCCTTGTCGAAGCAGCGCTGGTAGAATTCCGCCACCGTCTGCCGTTCGAGCTCGTCGCATTTGTTGAGGAAGGTCACGCGGAAGGCGAAGCCGATGTCGCCGAAGATCCGCGCGTTCTCGGCCCAGCTCAGCACCGTGCGCGGGCTCATGACGGTGGAGAGGTCGCCGTTCATGAAGGCCGCGCGGCTGAGATCGGCCACGGTGACCATGCGGCTGACGGTCTTGCGGCCCTCGGGCGTGTCGTAATGCGGATATTTCGCCAGCACGATCCCGACTTCGGCGTCATGGGCGAGATAGTTGAGCGTGACCACGAGGCTCCAGCGGTCCATCTGGCCCTGGTTGATCTGCTGGGTGCCGTGGTAGAGCCCGGTGGTATCGCCGAGGCCGATGGTATTGGCCGTGGAGAACAGGCGGAAATAGGGATGCGGCCGGATCACCTTGTTCTGGTCGAGAAGCGTCAGCTTGCCGTCGGTCTCGAGCACGCGCTGGATGACGAACATCACGTCCGGCCGCCCGGCGTCGTATTCGTCGAAACAGATCGCCACCGGGTTGCGCAGGCACCATGGCAGGATGCCCTCCTGGAACTCGGTCACCTGCATGCCGTCGCGGATGCGGATCGCATCCTTGCCGATCAGGTCGATGCGGGAGATGTGGCTGTCGAGATTGACGCGCACGCAGGGCCAGTTCAGCCGCGCCGCCACCTGCTCGATATGGGTCGACTTGCCGGTGCCGTGGTAGCCCTGGATCATGACGCGGCGGTTGTGGGCGAAGCCCGCGAGGATCGCCAGCGTGGTGTCCGGGTCGAAGCGGTAGGTCGGGTCGATGTCCGGCACGCGTTCGCTCGGCTCGGCGAAAGCGCGCACGGTCAGATCGGTGTCGATGCCGAAGACGTCGCGGACGCTGAGATCCATCGTCGGTTCTGAGCTCATCTCCATCCTGCCGTCCGCCATCGTTTTCCCCGCCGGTGCGTTCCGTGCTTCTGCATCATATCTGACCGCGGGGGGCAAGCGAAAGCGGAGCGCGGCGATGCCCGCGCACCTCGCGCGCGACAAGTTCGGCCGAACCTGCTACTATTGCGATCAAGGCATTTTCAAGCCGCCGCTGCGTCCTTGCGCGGGCCGGCGTCCGCATCGAAGCAGGATCAAGCGAGGAGGGAGGGAGAATTCATGGCCGTCGCGCCCTGGATGAAGCGCAACAGTCTCGAGATCCAGTTCTGGGGCTACGAGATCGGCAACATCATCGCCTCCCTGACCGGTGCGGGCGGAATCCGGGTCTTCGCCGAAAGCCTGGTCGACGCCTACCGGGCCGGTGGCGCATCGCCCGTCGCGGTGGCCTTCTGGCTCGCCCGGGAGCACCCCGAGGCCTTCGCCACCCTCGGCGTGATGGCCATCGTCGTCATCGCCTTTCCGCTCGGCTCGGCGGTGGAGCGGCGGTTCGGACCGCGGGCGGCCGATGCGGTCAATGCGCTCGCCGTTCCGCTGGCGCTGGCGCTCCTGGCCTTCGCGCTCGTTCGCGAGGCCAATCTGTTCACCGTCGCGGCCTGCGCCTTCGTGGTCGGCTCCTGCCTGCTGCGCGGGGCGGGCCATTTCCCGCTGCTCCTGAAGCTCGGCGGGCTGGCGCTGAGCGTCGGCGGCCTCGCGCTCGCCGGTGCCGGCGTCATGGTGCTGGCGGTCGAATTGTTCGGCTCCGGCGGGACGGGCATCCTGCTCAGCGCCGCGACCTTCCTGTCCGGGGTCTTCGTGGCCGGCGCGGGGCTCCTGACCTACCAGGGCGGATGCCGGGCCGTGGAGGCCGCGCAGGCGGGGGGCGAGGGCCGGGGCGACGAGGGCGGTGTGTCCTTCGGCGCCGGCGATCTGCGGTCGCTCTTGTCGGTGCAGGGGCCGCTCGCCGGGGCGATGGCCCGGACGCTCGATCCGGCCATCGAATGGACGATCCGCGCGATGGTGCATCCGGGCCTCTTCTGGATCTCCGAGGGCACGAAGCAGGCGCAGCCGTTCCGGACGAGCATGCTCGCGCGCCTGCCCTGGCGCGTGATCACCGGCACGCTGGCGCTCTCGACCGGGACCGCCGCCGGCGTCAGCTTCGCCGTCGCCAACCTGCTCTGGGCGGTGGGCGACATGGCGATCGGCGCGCTGGATTCGGATGCTGCGGTCGAGACCGCGACTCCGGGGGCGGCGCGTTCGGGGGCGAGTCCTGCGGATCCAAGGGTCTAGTCGCGGAAGCTTCGGCTCACCTTGATCTGCTCCCAGGCCCAGACCACTTTGGCCAGCCGCGCCTCGTCGTCGCGGCGGCCGCTCACGAGGAATGTGTGTGGCGAACGCCCTGCCGATGCGTCGATGACTCAGCCGCCGCGCTCGGCCTCGCAGTCCGGCAGGCGTCGCGCCGGCGGGATCGCGGCGGCGTCGGCAGTGCAGATCGGCAGGCCCGCCTTTCGCGCGCCGTCGACGAAGAGAGCGACCGAGCTGCTGCCCGGCTGGTAGAAGTCGTTGGCGATCCAGGCCTCGGCGCTGAATTCCGGATCGAGGCGCAGGAGCTCGGCGACCTCGGCGCGCGCCGCCGCGTCGCCCGCCTGCGCGAGCGCCAGCGCGAGCATGAGCCGTGCTTCGAACCATCGGTGCGGGAGCTTGCGAAGCACCGCGGCGGCCTCGGCGTAGCGGCCGGAATAATAGAGCGGGTAGGCGCGCTGGAACCAGTAGTAGGGCGGGTGGAGCGGGTCGATCTCGGCCAGGCGGTCGAGGATCGCGAGCCCGTTCCCGGCGGCTTCCGTGCCGAGCGCGATCGGGCTGATCGCCCCGACCTTGCCGAGGATGACCGAATCGTTTGGATAGGTCGCGAGCGCCCGTTCGAAGGCTGCACGCCCCGCATCCGCATCGCCGCGGCGGAAATAGCTCAATCCCTGGGCCATCAGCACGCGGCCGTGGTCGGGGTCGAGTTCAGCGGCCCGGTCCACCGCCGCCTCGAATCGCTCCCAGGCGGCGGCCCGGCTTCCCCAATCAGAAAATGCCTCCTGTAGGTGCGTTCCTGCGAGAAAGATCCATCCGATCAAGAGCTCCGGGTCCCGGGCGACGGCCTCTTCGATCAGCGCCCGGGCCTCCCGGATGCCCGCCTCGTCGTTTCTGCCGTAGGGCGCCTTCGCCCGGATCAGAAGCTCGAAGGCCGTGAGGTTCCGCGGCCTCGACCGCTCGGCTCGCGCCAGCCATTCCTTCCAGATCACGCCGCTGTAGCCCGACAAGGTGCCGACGATTTCGGTGACCAGCGGATCGCGGATCGCGAAGATATCGTCCAACGCCTGCTCGAAACGGCCGCTCCAAGCATTGAGGTGCGATTCCGAATCGACCAGCCGCACCGCCACGCGAAGGCGATCCTCCCCTTGTTCGAGCCGGCCCTCGAGCACGTAGTCGGCTCCGAGCTCGCGCAGGCGATCGATCGCGTCGTCTCCCTCGACGCCCGCCACGGTGTTGCGGGCGAGGACGCGGAGCGAGCGGGCGCGCGAGAGCTCGGTGACCACGTCGTCGGTCAGGGCCTCGGCGACACCAGCCCGAATCGGATCGCCCAGGTCGGTCTGCAGCGGCAGGACGGCGATGCCGATGTCGTGCGGCGGCGGCCCCGGTCGCCAGAGCGCAAACCCCGCTGCGGCAAGCATCAGGACGAGCACGAGCGCAGCCAGGGGCGCGGTACGGCCGCGACGGCGCAACGTCGGCGGCGGCTCGAGGAGGTAGCCGCGCCGCGGAACCGTCTGCAGCACCGCATGCGCCTCGTCGCCGAGCGCGCGGCGGATCTGGTGGATGCATTGCACGAGGCTGTCGTCGGTGACGGCGACGCCCTCCCAGACCACGTCGATCAGCTCCTGCTTGGTCACGACCTCGCCGGGATGGGCGGCGAGGTGGCGCAGCACGGCGAAGGCCTGGGGACGCAGGGCGATGGGCGCACCCGCGGCGTCGCGCAGCGTCTCGCGGCGGAAATCGACGACCCGCCCGTTCACGGAAAGGAAAGATGCCGCGTCGCCCACGCGCCCCCCCCTGGGTCTTGCCGCGAGCGTAGCACGTGGCCGATCAGGACGGGAGTCCGGTAAAAGATCGGCGCCCGATCGGGCGGCCATCGTCGGGCGATCAGGACTCCGGGGGGGGCCGGTGCCAGGCTTCCGACATGGATCTCCGGACCAGGCTCCTGTTGACCGTCTTTGCCGCGACCGCGGCTGCCGCCGTCGGCGCCGAACGCTCGCTGCCGCCGGAGGACGCGGGCAGGGCGGAATTCGTCGGCGACGTCCAGGTCCCCGTCAACGCCGCCGCGGCCGCCGTCGGCGCGTGGCTCGCGGCGGAGTTCGACCTCCCGCCCGCGCCGCTCCCGGCGATCCGCCTTTCGTCGCCCGCTGCGATGGCCGCACTCTATCGCGGTGGTGCGACGCTGGCCGACGGGACGGATGCGCGCCGGGTCGTGGCGCTCTACGACCAGCGGCAGGCGACCATCCATCTGCCCGAAGGATGGACAGGCACCGGCGCAGTCGAAATGTCGATGCTCGTGCACGAGATGGTGCACCATCTCCAGGCGAGCGCAGGATGGGAGCCCGGCTGCCCGGCCGAGGTCGAGGCGCTTGCCTACGAGGCGCAGGCTCGCTGGCTCGCCCTCTTCGGCCAGGACCTCACCCGCGCGCTGGCGATCGACCCGCTTTTCCTGAGGCTTCTTGGCATCTGCGGCTTCTGACGGCCGGCGTCAGTCGCGAAAGCTTCGGCTGACCTTGATCTGCTCCCAGGCCCAGACCACTTCGGCCAGCCGCGCCTCGTCGTCGCGGCGGCCACCGTTCATGTCAGGGTGAAGGTCCTTCACCAGGGCCTTGTACTGCTTTCGGATTTCCTGCTTGGTCTGGTTGTCCTGCGCGTCGAGGATCTCGAGCGCCCGCCGCTCGGTCGGCGGCAGGCGTCGCGCGCGCGGCGACTTGCGGTCGGCGCCCGGGTTCAGGGTCGCCTTGTCGCCGAGCAGCTCGGTCGGGTCGTCGAAGCCGAAGCGCTGCCAGGCCCGGCCTTCCGCATGGGGCTGGGTGCCGTTGCGGTCGACGCTCTGCCGGAACGGCCGGGTCGGCCGCTCCCAGACCCGGTCGGCGGCGAATTGCCGCTCCAGGTCGTCGTCGGAATGCGATTCGAAGAAGTTCCACTTCAGGTTGTACTCGCGAACATGGTCGAGACAGAACCAGTGGAAATCGTCGAGGCTGTCGGGCGATTTCGGCGCGCGGAACTTCCCCGGCTTGTCGCAGCCGGGCTTGTCGCAGATGCGCCCGGAGCTTTCGACCGCGCCGGACTGGCTGCGCGAGCGCGCGCGCCGCTTCTTGTCGGCGGCGGCGGAGATGTCGAACTCGAAGGGCGTGCGGCGGCTCATCGGCAGCCGATCCTTTCATCTGGGCGACTCGGGGCCTAGAGTTTAGTGATTTGTCGGGGCGGGCCAAGCCCCGTAGCGAGGGAGGATCCGGTGGCGAATGCAGGGAAAATAATGGCCGAGAGGCTGCATTCCAAGCTGAGCCTGGCCTTCGAGCCGGAGTACATCGCGGTCATCGACGAGAGCGAGACCCATCGCGGCCATGCCGGCTGGCGCGAGGGGGGCGGCACGCATTTCCGCGTCGAGATGCGCAGCGCCGCCTTCGACGGCATGGGGCGGCTGGCGCGCAGCCGGGCGGTGCATCGCGTGCTGCGCGAGGAGCTCGACGGCCCGATCCATGCGCTCGCGCTGACCCTCTCGGGCCGCGATGGCTGATCAGCCGCGCTCGGCGGGACCGAGCTGCGGTGCGGCGCGCAGGGGGGATGCCGGGCGCGCCGTGGGATCGGCGGACGGGTCCGCGATCTGTGGTTCGACGCGGCTGCCGGTAATCGGTTCGCGTGTTGACCTCGCCGGCCGCGATTCGCCGGTGATCTCGCGGATCGCGCCATCGGGGGCGGGGTCGGCGAGTGCCGCGAGCTGCGGGCCGAGCGTCTCGCGCGGGCGGCGGAAGATGAGCAGCGTCTCGTCCTGTTCCACCGCCTTGTGGAACCAGCCGCCGGAGGGCGTGGAGGGCAGCCGTTCGGCGCGCAGGTATTCCCAGCCCTGCCGCGCATGCTCGTTGATCGCCTCGGTGATGGTGAGCGCGAAGAGGTCCGAGGCGGATTTCACCCCCCGGGACTTCTTCGCCCGGCGCGGCGCCGGAACCGCCTTGTAGTCGAAGTAGGTCATCGCTTCCCCCTGATGGCCGCCCTGGCCCGCCCGGCGCTCACTCCACCCCGAGCTTTCGGCGCACCGCCGCCTGCACCGCCTGCGGATTGGCCTTGCCGCCGGTCGCCTTCATCACCTGGCCGACGAACCAACCGGCGAGCGCGGGCTTGGCCAGCGCCTGCGCCGCCTTCTCCGGATTGGCGGCCACCACCTCGGCGACCGCCGCCTCGATCGCGCCGCTGTCGGTCACCTGGCGCAGGCCGCGCGCCGCGACGATCGCCGCCGGCTCGCCGCCCTCGGTCCAGAGGATCTCGAAGACGTCCTTGGCGATCTTGCCCGAGATCTCGCCGCTCGCGATCAGGTCGAGGAGGCCGCCGAGCTGGCCCGGGCCGATCGGGCTCGCCTCGATGCCGTGGCCCTCGCGGTTCAGCCGGCCGAAGAGCTCGTTGATCACCCAGTTCGCCGCCGCCTTGCCGTCGCGGCCGCGCGCCACGGCCTCGAAGTAATCCGCGCTCGCCACCTCCGCGGTCAGCACGCCGGCGTCGTATTCGGTCATGCCGTAGTCGAGCACGAAACGCGCCTTCCTGGCGTCCGGAAGCTCGGGAAGGCCCGCGGCGATGGCGTCGATCCAGGCCTGGTCGAGTTCGAGCGGCAGCAGATCGGGATCGGGGAAGTAGCGGTAATCATGCGCTTCTTCCTTGGAGCGCATGGAGCGCGTCTCGCCCCGGGCGGGATCGTAGAGGCGCGTTTCCTGCTCGATGCGCCCGCCGTCCTCGAGGATCGCGATCTGGCGGCGCGCCTCGAATTCGATCGCCTGCACGATGAAGCGCATCGAGTTCATGTTCTTGATCTCGCAGCGGGTGCCGAGATCGGTGGAGCCCGCCGGGCGGACGGAGACGTTCACGTCGGCGCGCAGGCTGCCTTCCTGCATGTTGCCGTCGCAGGTGCCCAAGTAGCGCAGGATCTGGCGCAGCTTGCGGACGTATTCCGCCGCCTCCTCGGGGCCGCGGATGTCGGGGCGCGAGACGATCTCCATCAGCGCCACGCCGGTGCGGTTGAGATCGACGAAGGAGAGCGCGGGGTCGAGGTCGTGGATCGACTTGCCCGCGTCTTGCTCGAGATGGATACGCTCGATCCTGACCTTGCGCGCGAGGCCGGGCCCGAGATCGACCAGCACCTCGCCCTCGCCGACGATCGGGTGGTAGAGCTGGCTGATCTGGTAGCCCTGCGGCAGGTCGGGATAGAAGTAGTTCTTGCGGTCGAAGCGGGAGTAGCGGTTGATCGCGGCCTTGAGCCCGAGCCCGCTGCGCACCGCCTGCTCGACGCAGAATTCGTTCACCACCGGCAGCATGCCGGGCATCGCGGCATCCACCAGGCTGACGTTTGTATTGGGCTCGGCGCCGAAGGCGGTGGAGGCGCCGGAGAAGAGCTTGGATTTCGAGGTGACCTGGGCATGGACCTCCAGCCCGATCACCATTTCCCAGTCGCCCTTCGCGCCGGCGATGACCTTGGGGTCCGGTTCCCGATAGGTTAGCTCGGCCATGCGCTCGTCCGTCGGTGATGCAGGCCGCCCTCTTACCGGGGCGGCGACGGTGCGGCAAGGCCCGGTTCAGACTGTCACCGGTTATGCTATTGCACCTGGCGCCCGTGCATTCCCCGACCGCCCCGCTCCAAGACGAGAGCAGCGCCCGCCTGGGGGCGGGGCGGGCGCTGCCCGGCGGTGCCCGCCAGGCGGGATGGTGACGCCAGGCGCGCCCGGAACTCGGGCGGCGGGGTTGCGTTGCGAAATGCCATTCCCCGGCCGACCGTCAGACCATCAGGCGCGCGGGCTTCAGGCGGCGCGGCCGCGAATAGCGCGGGGCGGTGAGCACGGTCTGGGGCTTCTGGCCGCCCAGTTCGAGCGTTCGGGCGCGCAGGACCTCGGTCGCCTCCGCGGATCCGGAGGGCAGGGTCGCCGGGTCGATCGGCGCACCGACCGTCAGCCGGTAGGGCTGATAGGGCTTGTTCAGCACCTCGTGGAAGATGGTGATGTCGCGCAGCGTCGGGTGGATGCGGTCGAAGAGATAGAAGAGCGCCGAGTTGCGCGCGGTGATGTGCAAGGGCACCACCGGCAGGTCGAAGCGCCGCGCGAGCATGGCGCCCGAGGCCATCCAGGGGCGTTCATGCAGCGAGAGCCAGCGGCGCTTGGCCAGCCGCCCGGAGGGGAAGAGCACGCCCATGCGCCCGGCCTCGAAGGCCCTATGGGCATAGGCCATGGTCTCGCGGTTCTGCTTGTGGGTGCGCTTCTCGGGCCGCCATTCCACCGGCGCGATCAGGCTCCCGAGCTGGGGCAGGACCCGCAGCGCGTCCGCATTGGCGAAGATGAAGAGATCCGGGCGTCTCCGGGCGAGCGCGCCGAAGAGCACGATGCCGTCGGCGATGCCGGTCGGATGGTTGCAGACGACCATCAGCGGGCCGGTCTCGGGGATGTTCTCCAGGCCGCTGATCTCGACGTGCAGCGCGATCATCTCCGCCAGCGACTGCATCACGTCCGGTCCCGGCATCGGCTCCAGCGCCTCGCCGATCCGGACGGTTCGCTCGTAGCTCAGGATGCGCTTGAGCAGGCGGCGGGCAAGCCAGACGCCGGGGCCGCCCCGACGGAGCCAGGGCGCCCGTTCCTCGATGAGCTCGTCGATCGTGCCCCGCATGGTCGGATCCTATCGTGCCAGTTCGACAAACGCGTGACAAGCGGCGGCGTTCCTCCGGCGGAGTTCAGCCGTCCGCCTCCCGGAGCAGCCGCTCCACCATCTCGCCGGTGTCGCGGGAGAGCGCGGGGCGGGCGCCGAGGCGCTGGAGCTCGCCGCGGATCAGCGCCTGGCGGCCGGCGTCGAAGCTGCGCCAGGTGGCGAAGGCCGAGGTCAGCCGGGCGGTGGTCTGCGGGTTGATCGGATCGAGACGGATCAGCCAGTCCGCGAGCAGGCGGTAGCCGGCGCCGCCGGCGGCGTGGAAGGCGGCGAGATTGGCGTTGGCGAAGGTGCCGATGAGCGCGCGGAAGCGGTTGGGGTTCCGCCAGTCGAAATCCGGGTCCCGCGTCAGCGCCTCGACCGTCGCGACGGCGGTCTCGGGGGGCGAATGCGCCGCCTGCACGGCGAACCATTTGTCGAGCACGAGGCGGTCGTCGCGCCAGGCCGCGCGGAACTCGGCCAGGGCGACCTCGGCCCGGTTCCGGCCGACGAGCAGGGAAAGCGCGGCCATGCGCTCGGTCATGTTGTCCGCGCCGGCGAAATGCGCCGCGGCGAGGGCGGCCTCGGGATCGCGCGCGGTGATCAGCGCGAGCGCGCGGCCGCGCAGGGCGCGATGGCCCGCCGCGGCGGCGTCCGGGCTGTAGGGGCCGTCGAGCCCATGCGCGTCGTAGAGGCGACGGAGCCGCGGGCCGAGCGCATCGGCGATCGCGGCCTCGAGCCTGCGGCGGGCGTGATGGAGCGCGAGCGGATCCGGAAGCCTGCCGGATTCGGCGAGATGGGCGATGGCCTCTTCGAGCGAGGGCAGGTCGAGCAGGAGCGCCCGGTAGTCCGGCGCGAGCGCGGGATCCTCGGCGACGCGCGCCAACGCGGCGAGATAGTCCGGATCGGGGGCGAGCCTGGGATCGGCGCTCGTCGCGGCGAGGATGCCGAGGGCGAGGCTTCGGCCGGCCTGCCATTTGCTGAACGGGTCGGTCTCGTGGGCGAGCAGGAAGGCGCCGCCGTTCCCGCCGGTCGGGCCGGTCAGGATGACCGGGGCGGAGAAGCCGCGCAGGAGCGAGACGACCGGCCGCGCGGGCAGGTCCCAGGTGAAGTCCTGCCGCCCGCGGGCGAGTTCGAGCACGGCCTCGGCCAGCGGCGCGCCGGTCTCCGGGTCTAAGAGCGCGCAGGCGACCGGGATCAGGAGCGGCGCCTTGCGCGGCTGGCCGGCGGTCGGCGGCGTGGATTGCGCGAGTGCCAGCGTGAAGCGGCCGCCCTCCCAGGTCTCGCGCGCCGTCACATGCGGCGTCCCGGCCTGGGAATACCAGCGCGCGAACTGGGTCAGGTCGCGGCCCGAGGCATCCTCGAAGACGCGCAGCCAGTCCTCAATGGTGCAGGCCTGGCCGTCGTGGCGGTCGAAATAGAGGTCGAGCGCGCGGGCATAGGTCTCGGGGCCGACGATGCGGCGCAGCATGCCGATGACCTCCGCGCCTTTCTCGTAGACGGTGGCGGTGTAGAAGTTGTTGATCTCGATGTATTCCTCCGGCCGGACCGGATGGGCGAGCGGGCTCGCGTCCTCGCGGAACTGGGTGGCCCGCAGGCGGATCACGTCCTCGATGCGCTTGACGCCGGCGCCGCGCTGGTCGGAGGAGAACTGCTGGTCGCGGAAGACCGTCAGCCCCTCCTTGAGGCAGAGCTGGAACCAGTCGCGGCAGGTGATGCGGTTGCCGGTCCAGTTGTGGAAATACTCATGGGCCACGATCGCCTCGATCGACTTGTAGTCGCTGTCGGTGGCGGTGTCCGGGCTCGCCAGGACGTATCGCGAGTTGAAGACGTTGAGGCCCTTGTTCTCCATCGCCCCGGCGTTGAAATCGTCGACCACGACGATCATGAAGCGGTCGAGGTCGTATTCCCGGCCGTATTCGGTCTCGTCCCAGGCCATCGCGCGCTTGAGCGCGTCCATGGCGTAGCCGCAGCGCGGCTCGTCGCCGGGGCGCACCCAGATCTGCAGCAGCACGTCGCGGCCGGAGCGGGTCGTGAAGCGGTCCTCCACGGCCCTGAGGTCGCCCGCCACCAGCGCGAAGAGATAGCTGGGCTTGGGGAAGGGATCCTCCCATTCGGCCCAGCCCGGTCCCTGTCCGAGCAGGTTGCCGTTCGAGAGCAGGACCGGCGCGTCACCCTCGATCCGGACCCGGAACGGCGCCATGACGTCCGGCCGGTCGGGGTAGAAGGTGATCTTGCGAAAGCCCTGGGCCTCGCATTGCGTGCAATACATGCCGCGCGAGATGTAGAGCCCTTCGAGCGCGGAATTGGCCTCCGGGGCGATCTCGGTTTCCGCCTCCCAGACGAAACCCCCCTCCGGCAGCCAGGCGGCGGCGACGGTGAGTCCCTCGGGCCCCTGGCGGAGCGCCTCCGGCGGAAGGGCCGCGCCGTCGATCCGGGCGGCGTGGAGGACGAGGTTGCGGCCGTCGAGCCGGAGGTCGCGCGGGGCCGGGGCCTCGCGGCGGTCGGGGTTCGGCCGGAAGGCGATGCGCGCCGTCACGCGGGTCGCCCCCGGATCGAGCCGGAAGCGCAGCGCGACCCGGTCCACGAGGAAATCCGGCGGCGCATAATCCGACAGGCGGACCTTCGGCGTTTCGGCCTCGACGCGGGACATCGCAGCTCTCTCCGGTTGACTCGGCGGCGCAAGGTCCCATGCGGCGGCGAAACCGGTCAAGGGCCGGGCGATCGCATGGGCAGTTTGCACCCTGAATCAACTTGTCATTTACCCGGCGAGGCATAGACTTGCAGGCATGGCACGGCCCGTCATCGGCATCATCGGCAATGCGCATCTGATCGACGGCGAATATCCCGTCCAGGCGGTCGGCGTATCCAATATCGAGGCGGTGGCGCAGGTCACCGGGGCGCTGCCGCTGATGGTTCCGGCGCTGCCGGCGGTGGGCTCGATCGCCGATCTGATCGACGCCTGCGACGGGTTCGTCTTCACCGGCGGGCGGCCGAACGTGCATCCGAGCCATTACGGGCACGAAGCCACGGAGCGGCACGGCACCTTCGATCCGGATCGCGATGCGGTGACCCTGCCGCTGATCCGCGAATGCGTCGCGCGCGCCGTGCCGGTCTTCGGCATCTGCCGCGGCTTCCAGGAATTCAACGTGGCCTTCGGCGGCACGCTGCATCCCGAGATCCGCGAGATCCCCGGGCGGCAGAACCACCGGATGCCACCGGACGGCACGCTGGAGGAGAAGTTCGAGCTGCGCCACGTGGTGCGGCTCGAGCCGGGCGGTCAGTTCCACCGGCTGCTCGGCGCGAGCGAGGTCATGGTCAATTCGCTGCACGGCCAGGGCATCCTCGAGCCGGGCGCGCGCGTGGTCATCGAGGGCTGGGCGCCCGATGCCACGCCCGAGGCGATCGTGATCGAGGAGGCGCCGGGCTTCGCCATGGCAGTGCAATGGCACCCGGAATGGCGCGCGGCGGAGGATCCGGTCTCGCGGTCGCTCTTCCAGGCCTTCGGTGCGGCGGTCGGCGCCCGTGTCGCCGGCGGGTCGGCGTGGCGCCGGCGCCCGGCGCCGGGGAGCGGTTCAGAGGCAGAGCACGGGCACCACGGCGCGGTCGAACCCCTTCGGGGCGCCTGAATCGGGGTCGAATCCCGCGAGCCCGCCCTGGCTGTGCGCAACGCCGATGGACGAGAGAAACCCTTTCAGTTCAGACACATTGAGCGCATAATTCACGTTCTGCGGCAGCGAGCCGGTCTCCTCGACGATGAATTGCTCCGAGAGCCGGGACACCACGAGCCCGGTGACCTGGCCCGCGGCGTCGATCAGCGGCCCGCCGCTGTTGCCCGGCTGGACCGGAGCGGTGAAGCTGAAGAAGCGCGCATCGTCGTTGACACCCGCGAGCGCGCTGACATTGCCGCCGGTCAGGTTCAGCGAGGTGCCGACGATGCTGTAATAGGGGAAGCCGGCGGCGAGCACGCGCTGGCCGAGCCGCGCCTTGGCCTCCGGGGCCAGCGCGAGCCAGGCGGGAGCGGGGACCGGGCTCGCGAAGGCCGCCACGTCGAGCTCGGCATCGGCGCCGAGCGGCAGGAGTTCGGTCCCGTCCGCCAGGGCGACCCGGTCGCATTGGCCGACGACATGGTCCGCCGTGACGAGGATGCGGGCGCCGACATAGAATCCCGTCCCGGTGCCCTGGGCCGCCGGCCCGGCTTCGGGAAGGCTGATCGCACCGGGCAGGAGCTGCGCGGAGGCGGGCATGAGCCCCGGCAGGCCGCGGTCCATCGCCTCGAGCAGGGCGAGGGTTTCCGTCAGGAGGCCGGCGAGCGCCCCGTCCCGGGACAAGTGCCAGTCCTTGGCCGCGCCGGGCGCGATGCTGGCGGCGATCAGGTCGAGTTCCGCGAGGGATTCCGGGCCGGCGGCGAGAAAGACCGTCGACCATTGTCCCTGGATGCGGTCGGAGCGGGTATGGAACGCCCGGCCGTCTTCGAGCTTGCCGCGGGTGATCAGGGTATCGGCATCGCGATAGGTCTCGAGCGCGGCCGGCGCGGCATTCGTCGTCTCGGCCGCGGCGTGCCAGTCCAAGGCGCCCTCGTCGGAGAAGCGATGCGTCAGGACGGTCAGCGACCCTTGCGTGCTCCAGCGGCGCGTGCCGCCGTCCTCGGCCTCGGGGGCGTCGAGCAGGGCCTCGGGAAGCGCCATCGACAGGCCGAGATCGGCGTCGAAGCCGAGGCGCCAGTCCTGGTCCTCGATCCGGGCGAGCAGGGCGATGGCGAGCGCCGCCGCATGCAGGTTGCGCGGGCGATCCTCGAATTCCCGCGCGGCATAGCCGGCCAGCGCGCCGTCGCTGACGCGGTCCCAGACCTCGTCCGGGGCCGCCGAGAGATCCCCCGCCGCCGCCAGCGCCGCTTCGAGAAACCGCAGGTCGGAGCCCGAGAGCGCGGCGGGGTCGAAGCCGGCGTAGAGCGCCTCCCCGGCCCCGGCCGGCGCAGCCCCGACCGCGGCGAGCGCGCAGGCCGCCGCCGCAAACAATGGATGGATCTTCCGCATCGCCGCACCCCGTTCCCCGCTGCGAGGCTAGCACCGCCGCTCCGATCCCCAAAATCTTATGAAGAGTTATGATAAACGCCACGGGGCGCGGTCCGGGATGCGATCCGGCGCGCGCGGGCAGACATGCAACAGCCGCGGCGGCAAACTGCCGGTCGCGCGAAATGGGGGTTGATGTTGCGGTGCAGCATTCTATCTTTGCCTCTCGAAGCGCCCGGGAGTGAGGGCGTTCAAGGAGACAGGCATGATGAGACAGGATAGGGCCGAGAAGGTCCGCGAGACGATCGAAGAGGAGCTCGGCAGCTTCGTGCAATTCGCCGATCTGCCGGCGACCGAGATCGAGGCCATGGCCGTGCGCATCACCCGGGCGATCGCGCCCTGGCTGGATCTGGGCGGCGAGGAAGTTCGAGCGGCCTGATCGCCGCTCCGACGGATTGTAGGTTGTAAATCGTGACCGGGTGCGGGGCCTCGACGTCCCGCACCCTTTTTGACGTCCGGCGCCGTCTGTCCTCAGGCGGTCCCGGCATCCGCCGAATCATTCCGATGGCCCCCGCCTGGAAAGAGAGCCAGCGGCGCGGGCCGGTCAGGCCAGATGCGCCACGATCTGCCTCCGGTGCGGGGCGCTGCGGTGCTCGAAGAGATAGATGCCCTGCCAGGTGCCGAGCGCCATGCGGCCATCCGCGACCGGGATGCTCTGGCACACCGGCAGGAGGGCGGCCCGGAGATGGGCGGGCATGTCGTCGGGGCCTTCGGAGCGGTGGGTGATCCAGCGGCTCGCGGGCGCGTCGGCGGGCGGGATCAGGCGGCGGAAGAAGGTTTCCAGGTCGTCCCGCACGGAAGGGTCCGCATTCTCCTGGATCAGCAGCGAGCAGGAGGTATGGCGCAGGAAGAGGGTGAGCAGCCCCTCCGCGACGCCGCTGCCGCCGACCCAGCGCGCGACCTCGGCGGTGATCTCGGTGAAGCCCGGGCCCCGGGTCGCGATCGTGAAGCTCGTCTGCGGCATGGGGCGGATCCTCGGGACGGGGCAGGGGGTGCGGCCGGCCGCGGCCCGCGAGGCCAGGCGTCAGGGTCTCGTCGCGCCCGGTCACTCGAAGAGCTTGTCGCCGCGCTCGTCGATCAGCAGCTTGGCCTTGCGCAGCGTCATCTCCTGCGCGAGTTCCGCGGATTCGAAGGTGTCGGCGCGGATCATTGTGTGGGCCTTGAGCGCGCCCGCGATCTCCTTCTCGATCCGGGCGGTGATGCGGAACCGGCTGCCCTCCTTCGCCGGATCCGCGTAAATCCTGAAATCCTTGTAGATCTCCGGCTTGGGTTCGGGCTTCGGGGCCGAGGAACCGCCGAAGAGGCGCGAGAGGAGGGACATCGGTTCGACTCCGGCTGAGGTGTTTCGGGCGGCCTGAGGCGCGGGGCGGATCATAGGGCATCCGGCGGCGGCGGGGAAAGGGGTCGGGTGAATCGTGGCCGGTATCATGGTCGGCTGACGGGTCCCGCAGGGACGATGCAGAAACGCCGGCAGGGGGAGGCGCTCATGCACGCCCGCGTCACGCGCCATGAGAGGAAGCCCGGTCCAGTCGATTCCGCCCGCAAGCTGGGCACCCGCATTTACCTGTCAGTTTTCGTCGAACCGTGATTCACTCGGC
>CALMSR010000052.1 GCA_937872465.1 uncultured Paracoccaceae bacterium | reverse complement strand
GGGGGCACAGAAAACCAGGGGTGGCACGGGGCGGGGCCCGCGAAAGAGGGGGCTCGCCGGGGCCCGCCCCGCGCGAAGACCAAAGGGCGCGCGCCCGCCGGCAAGCGAGCCGGTGAAGCCCACCGCCTTGATCAGCGGATGCTGCACCAGCGCATGGCCCACGTCGCGCTTGCCGCCCTGGATCAGCGAGAAGACGCCCGCGGGCATGCCCGTCGCGCGGATCGCCGCGTCGATCGCCTGCGCGACGATCTCGCCGGTGCCGGGATGCGCGGAATGGCCCTTGACCACCACCGGACAGCCTGCCGCCAGCGCCGCAGCGGTGTCGCCGCCGGCGGTCGAGAAGGCGAGCGGGAAGTTCGACGCGCCGAAGACCGCGACCGGGCCGATGGGACGCTGGATCATCCGCAGATCCGGCCGCGGCAGCGGCTTGCGATCGGGCAGCGCCGCGTCGTGCCGGCGGTCGAGATACTCTCCCTTCTCGATATGGCGCGCGAAGAGCCGCAGCTGCCCCACCGTGCGGCCGCGCTCGCCCTCGAGCCGGGCTTCGGGCAGCCCGGTCTCCTGGGTGCCGATCTCGGTGATCGCGGGGCCCCGCGCCTCGATCTCCTCGGCGATCGCGTCGAGGAAGGCCGCCCGCTCCGCCCGGCTGGTCGCGCCATAGGTCTCGAAGGCCGCCTCGGCGGCCCGGGCGGCGCGATCGACCAGATCGGGCGTTCCCACCGCGAAGCGATGTGCCGGGCCATGCGCCGGGTCGGAGGAGAATTCCGCCTCCGCCCCCACCCATTCGCCGGCGATCAGGTGCTTGCCCGTGATGGTGGCTCGTTCCGCGACGATCTCGGTCATATCAGGTTCCTCTGCGAAAGGTTGCGCATCAGCGCCGCGATCCCGAAGGTCCATTCGGGACATTCCGTCGACAGGCGCACGATGTTGGTGAGGCGGCCGAGGCCGGGCGCGGCGATGCTCACCCGGTCGCCCACCTTGTGGGTGAAGCCCTCGCCCGGCACGTCGCGATCCTCGGTCGGCGCGAAGAGCGTTCCGAGGAAGAGCATGAAGCCGTCGGGATACTGGTGGTGGCGCCCCCGCGTCTGGCGCACCAGATCCTCCGGGTCGCGGCTGATCTCGCGCATCGAGCTGTGCCCGGTCAGAAGGTAGCCGTCCTCGCCCTCGACCTCCAGCGTCAGCTCCGCGCGGCGCACGTCGTCGAGGCCGTATCCCGCATCGAAGAGCCGGATCATCGGCCCGATCGCGCAGGAGGCGTTGTTGTCCTTGGCCATGGGCAGAAGCAGTGCCGAGCGCCCCTCCACGTCCCGCAGGTTCACGTCGTTGCCGAGCGTCGCCCCCACGATCCGCCCGTCGGAGGCGACCGCGAGCACGATCTCGGGTTCGGGATTGTTCCACGTCGAAGACGGGTGCAGCCCCACCGCCGCGCCGGGACCCACCGAGGAGAGCACCTGCCCCTTGGTGAAGACCTCCGCATCCGGCCCGATCCCGACCTCGAGATACTGGGACCAGAGACCCTCGGCGATCAGCGCCGCCTTGACCCGCGCCGCGCCCTCCGAGCCGGGCCTGACGTCGCGCAGGCTGTCGCCGATCGCGGCCGCGATCCGCGCCCGCACTGCCTCCGCCCTGGCCGGATCGCCGGCGGCGCGCTCTTCGATGACCCGCTCGACCATGGATTTCGCGAAAGTCACGCCGCAGGCCTTCACCGCCTGAAGATCGCAGGGCGCGAGGAAATGCGCGCCTCCCTGCCCCGGCACCGCTGCCGCGATCTCCCCGATGCTCCCGATCGCCACACCTTCGGCCGTGGCGACATAGGCCGCCGGGTCCGCCATCTCGCAGACATCGCGCACGGTCGGCGCCTCGCGCGACGTGATGTCGATGACCTGCCCGTCGCGGATCGTGACCACCGAAGGCCCGCCGGCGGCTTCCGTCCACACCCGCCCGAGAAGGCAACTGCCCGCCGCATCCTCGCCCAAGAAATCCGTCATGCCCGCACCCTTCTCCGCTGGCCGCTCCCGTCTTACCGGCGCAGGCGGCGCGCTTGAAGCCCCAGAGCGATATTTTGCCCCGCAGACGGCGCGCCCCGGGCCGGCCGGGGTTCCCGTCCCGGCCGGCCCCTGTACGGGCTGCCGCCGGTCGCCTATGAAGCTTCGGTCACGAGGCCCGGATCGGGGACGTCATGCTGCGCAAACTGGCCCTTCTCTTCATCGTCGTCGCGGGCGGGGTCACGGCCTTCTTCGTCTTTCATCACCCGCCGATGCGGCTGATGCCGCCGCCGCTTCTCTACCAGACCGACGGCCAGCGCATCTTCGACGCCAGCCCCGCGCTCGAGGTGGACAGCCGGATCGATCTCTTCTACGTGACGAACCGCCTGCCGGTCGGAACGCAGGGGTCGCGGATCTACACCGTCGCGCCGGATCGCCGCCTGCATTTCGGCACCGCCACGCTCAGGATCGGCGAGGACGACACCCCGATCGAGCAGATCCTCGAATGGAGCAAGCGGGCCGATACCGGCGACCGGCCCTTCATCCGGCTGGAGCGCATGCAGGAGGCCGCAACGCTGCCGCAGGGCGCCGAACCCGATGCGGACACGCTCGCGTGGTTCGAATCGGTCGATGCGGCGCTTGCGGCCAGCCGCAACCGCGACGTCCTGGTCTATGTGCACGGGGCGAACACGACCGTGGAGCGCGCCGCCGGCCAGGCCGCGCAGCTGAAGCATTTCGCGGGCCGCGATTCGGTCGTGGTGCTCTATGTCTGGCCCACCGCCGAGAACTTCCTGCGCTACTCCCGCGACATCGAGAACGCCTTCGGCGCCTCGCCGCATCTCGCGGAATTCCTCGAACTGCTCGCGGCGCATACGAACGCCCGCAACATCGACGTCTTCACCTACAGCGCCGGCGCGACCATCGGCAGCGACGGCCTCGCGCGCCTGGCCACGGACGCGCCCCAGGCCGCGGAACGCCTGGGCGAGATCTACCATGCCGCTCCCGATGCCGATTTCCGCGGCTTCGTCGACGACCTCCAGCGCTATTCGGGATATGCCGAGCGCGTGACGACCGCCGTGAACCTCGGCGATTCCGCGCTGCGGCTCGCCGGCGCCGTCAACCGCGCCTCCCGCGCCGGCCGGCCCGACCTCGCCGAACTGTCGCCTGCGGCCACCGAATGGCTGCTCGCCGCCGCCGCCGAGGACGACGGCGTCGACATCCTGCAGGTGCACCCGGAGAACATGCCCGACCTCGCCGCCACATCGCATACCTTCTGGTACGACGACCCCTGGGTCAGCAACGATCTCCTGCTGGCCCTTCTCTTCAACCTCGGCACGGCCGAGCGCGGCCTCGAGCCCGGCACCGGCACCTCCGGCACCGGCTACTGGACCTTCCCCACCGACTACCCCGAGCGCATCGCCGCATTGGGCAGGCGCCTCGCCGCGGCCGCCCGCATGCAGGCGACGCCCTGAACGGCTCAGCGCTCGGTAATGCGCCGCAGCAGGTCACCGTAGCTCATCTCGTGATCGAAGGCGCCGGTGCGCAGGAAGATTACCGCCTGGGCGATCACCAGCGGGTTGTTCATCATGAAGGTATGGGTGACCGGCAGCACGATATGGTCCGTCATGCCCTCGACCCGGGTGCTCTCCACCGACACGGCCCCATCGTCCGGACCCGGCAGGAAGGCCGAGAAGAGCGGATTGACCGACCTGTCGCCGGCGATCACGCCGAGCTCGAAATCGACCGGCCCGAGCTTCGCGCTGATCCCCTCCGTGCCGAGCTCGGTTCCCGCCGGCCCGGTCAGCATCGGAAAGATCGCGAGATCCCCGAAGGTATCCACCACCTCCGAGCCCTGGTTCGGCGGCGCGAGCATCACCGCGCGCCCCATGTTCTCGGGCCGGTTCTCGCGCATCCAGCCGCGCAGCAGGATGCCGCCCATCGAATGCGTGACGAAATTGACGCGCTCCTCGCCGCATTCCGCAACCGCCGAGGTCACATGATCCATCAGCCCCTCGATCGTCGTCTCGGTCGAGGGATAGCCCAGGTTGACCAGCCGGAATCCGGCCGCCCCGAGCATCTCCTCCATGACGAGGAGCGATGTCTCGCTGCGCCCCAGCCCGTGCAGCAGCACGACGCAGCCGCCCTCGGATGCGCCCCCCTCCGCCTCCATCGTCTGCGCCTCCGTCGCCATCGGCTGTGCCAGCAGCACGAGGCCCGCGAGCCCCCCCAGGACCGCCGTCAGGATGGGCCGCCTGCCCCCCGCCGACCCGGGCGCCGGCGCATCACTGCAGGACGAGCGTTCAGACATTCACAGACTCCCTGGGCCGAAGGAACCCCAGCACCATCTCCGCGGTATCCCGCTCGCGCCGGGCCAGCCATTCGGCATCTATGGGACAGTCGAACACCACGCGCAACGTGTGCTGGTTCGAGATCGGGAAATAGCAGAGCGAGGCGATGGCGATATAGAGATCGACAGGATCGACGCCGCTGCGGAACGCGCCCGCCGCGGCCCCGCGTTCGAGGATCTTCTGCAACTGCACCACGAGCGGCGACTGGATCTCGCTCACGTCGCGCATCTGGCGGATCGTGGCGCCGCCGCGCAGGTTCTCCGTATTGAGCATCGAGACGAACCAGGGCTTGGAGCGGAAATGCTCCAGCGTGAACGCGACCAGCGCGCGGATCGCCGATTCCGGATCCTTGCTTTCGAGGTCGAGCCCGTTCTCGCCCGAGCGGATCTGCACATAGGCCTCGCGCAGGGCCGCCATGTAGAGCGCGTCCTTGTCGCCGAAATAGCTGTAGATCAGCGGCTTGCTGACGCCTGCGCGAGCGGCGATGGCGTCGATCCGGGCGCCCGCATGGCCGAGCTCGGAGAATTCCTCGAGCGCCGCGTCGAGGATCGCCCGGCGCGAGCGCTCGGCGTCGCGGCGCTGGGGCGGACGGACGGCGCGCGTCATCGATCGGCCCTCCGGCCCGCCGGCAGCAGCCTGCCGAGCGCCCGCCGTACCGCCGGCAGGCTCGCGAGGATGGTCAGCAGGATCAGCGCCACGAAGACCGCGGAGATCGGCCGGGTGAAGAAGGGCGTCAGGTCGCCGTCGCTCAATGTCAGGCCCCGGCGAAGGTTCTTGTCGAGCAGATCCCCGAGGATGATCCCAAGCACCAGCGGCGGCATCGGGAAGTTCATCTGCCGCAACACGAAACCCGCCACCCCGAACCCCACCATGACCCAGACGTCGAAGAGCCGCTGGGTCAGCGCGAAAGGTCCGATCACGCAGAGCGCGAAGACCACCGGCATCAGATATTCCCGCGGCACCTTGAGCACCTGCACGAAGACCCGCGCCAGTGCCAGGCCGTAGACGGCGATGGCGATAGTCGCGAGAAACAGCATCGCGGCCACCGAATAGATGAAATCCGGCTGCTCGAGCATGATCATCGGCCCCGGCCGGATGCCGTGGATGAAGAGCGCAGCGATCAGCACCGCCGCCGGGGCCGAGCCGGGCACGGCCAGGGTCAGAGCCGGGATCAGCGCGCCCGGCACGACCGCGGAATTGCCGGTCTCCGCGGCGGTCAGCCCCTCCTTGGACCCGTAGCCGAACTGGTCGCGCTCGGGGCTCAGCCGCCGCGCCGCTGCGTAGGAGGCCCAGGCGCCGATATCCTCACCCACCCCGGGAATGATGCCGACCATCGTGCCGATCACCCCCGAGCGCCCGATGGTCCAGCGGTAGCGCCAGAGGTCCGCCAGCCGCGGCAGCACCCGGTCGGCGCCGCGCCTGAGATCCGCGATGTCGGGCCGGCGCCGCCACATCACCGTGAGCACCTCGGCGAAGCCGAAAGCCCCGACCATGGCCGGGATCAGCCCGATGCCGCCGTTCAGCTCGCTCAGGCCGAAGTTGAAGCGGACATGGGCGTGTATCCCGTCCGATCCCACCATCGCCACCATCAGCCCGAGGATCCCGGCGATATAGCCCTTGATCGGCGCGGCGCCGCCGGTGAGCTGGCCCGAGATCACGATCCCGAAGACCGCGAGCCAAAAGAACTCGAAGGATCCGAACTTCAGCGCCGCCTCGCCCAAGGGTGGGGCGAGCAGCACAAGGAGCACGATGCCGACCACCGTGCCCAGCGCCGATCCGGCCGTCGCCAGCGCCATCGCATAGGCCGCCTCGCCGCGCTGGGCCAGCGGATAGCCGTCGAGCGCCGTGGCGGCGCTGGCCGGCGTGCCGGGGATGTTGAGCAGGATCGCCGTGCGCGAGCCGCCGTAGATCGCACCGACATACATGCAGATCAGCACGAGGATCGCCGTGTCGCGGTCGAGCGTATAGGTCAGCGTCGTGAGCAGGGCCACGCCCATGGTCGCCGTCAGGCCCGGCAGGCTGCCCACGAAGATCCCGAGCAGCGTCGCCCAGGTGACATGGAAGAGCGCGGCGAGGGTGGCGAACCCGGCCAGCGCGGAGACGAACTCCGTCAGCCGCTCCATCAGGGCAGCCGCACGAGAAAGGCATAGCGGAAGAGCACCGCGATCAGGCCGGAACTCGCCAGCCCGAAGCCGGATGCCGCCGCCAGCCGCAGAAGAAGCGCCTTGCCGCCCGGGCCACCCTCGCCGCCGAAGACCGCGACGAAGGAAGCGACGAATATCGCCGTCGCCCAGAAGAAGCTCAGGTTGCCCACCAGCACCAGCGCGTAGACGAGGCAGAGGCCGAGCGCCACGCCGGCGTCGCGCCAGGATTCCATGCCCGCGCCCCCTTCGGCCGCGGGGCGCTCCCGCCGCGCCGAGAGCCAGAGCAGCGCGGCGCAGACGGCGAGCAGCAGCCCCAGGATCATCGGCACGAGGCCGGGAATGCTCGCCGGATGGATGCGCCGCACCTCCAGACGGTCCATCGCCCAGCCGCCGTAGAGCGAAGCCATGCCGATCGCGAAGAGCACGATCGCGGCGACGCGGTCCGCCCGCGCGGATTCAAGCTGCATCGTCACAATCCCGGATTGCCGCAGGCAACGGCCGGCGGGCCGATCCGGCTGCGGGCGGAGCCGCTGGCCCGTCCGCAGCCGAAACGCTCATTCCGCCGGACAGGTGATGCCGATCTCGGAGGGATCGAGCACCGCCTCGCCGCGGGTCACCCGCGCGCAGGCCTCCGAGATCACCACCGGCATGGCCCGCTCGCGCGCCTCGTCGCCGTAGCTCGGCGCGAAGACCGCCCCGCGCTCGTTGGCATAGGCCTGGAGCTCTGGCGAGGTCATCACCTTCTCCGCCCAGACCTTGTCCACGGTGTCATAGACTTCCTGCGGCGCGCCGACCGGGATGAAGACGCCGAAATAATCCGGCGCGACCGGCATGTCCGGCAGCCATTGCGTGATCGGCGGGATCGGATCGAGCCCTTCGATCACCAGCGGCTCGTCGGAGAGCACCGCCAGCGGGCGGATCTTGCCGCCGCGGATCATCTCGGCCTGTTCGGTGGCCAGCTGCGTCGTGGCCTCCACCTCGCCGCTCGCCGCCGCGATCACCGCCGGGTTGCCGCCGTCATAGGCGATCATCCGGGCGTTGAAAGGCTCGCCCGCCGCCTCCGAGATCCCCGCGAGCGCCATGCCGCCCGAGGAATTCACCCCCGCGGTGCCGACCGTGATCTCGCCCGTTTTGACCGCGTCGAGCAGCCCGCCGAAATCCTCGATTGCGGAATCTGCGTTCACGCTGACCACCGGCACGTTCGCGACATGCAGATAGATGCGATAATCGTCGATCGAGGTATCCTCCACGAGACCCGTCACCGCATAGGTCGCGTTGTTCGCGATGGCGTTCGCCGTCCAGGTATAGCCGTCGCGCGGCGCGTCGAGCGCGGATTGCGTGCCCGTCGAGCCCGAGGCGCCGGGCTGGTTGACCACGACGATCTGGGTACCGAGCGCCTCCTCGAGGATCGGCGCCACCACGCGCGTCACCTGATCGGTCGACCCGCCCGCCGACCACGGCACGATGATGTTGATCGGCCGGTCCGGCACCCATTGCGCGAAGGCCGGCGCGCAGGCCGCAAGGGCCAGGCCTGCCACCGCGAGTCCCATGCTCTTGGATTGCATCTTCTTCCTCCCCGTTGTTACCAACTGGTAACAAATGGCTCGGACCCCGTTGTGTCAAGGCGGAACTACCATGACGAACCGCCCGCCCGCCGGCGGCAGGGCGGGTGGATCGGCACAGGATTTCGTGCGGGATGGCCCTCGGGGCCGGGATCGCGCGGGAGGGAGCGTGCCCCGCGTCCGTGCTACCGAAGACCGGTCGCTTCGAGCAGCCCCAGGCGCTTGGCCTCGTAATAATAGCCCCTTGCGTACCAGCCGACCGCCTCGTCCGGGTCGCCGTCCGCCACCAGCCAGGCGCCGCGCAGGTACTTCACCCCGTAGGTCAGGTTGGTCTCGGCATCGAGCAGGCCCTCCGGCCGGCCGCGATAGCCCATGGTGCGCGCCGTCTCGGGCAGGATCTGCATGAGCCCGTAATAGGGGCCGTTGCGCGCCGCCGGAATGTGCCGGCTCTCGCGGATCACCACGCGCTGCACGAGATCGGTCGGCACGCCGTAGCTGCGGGAGGTGGTCTCGATCAGGGCGCGAAGCTCGGGCGTCTCGTTCGGATAGAGCCCCGCGCGTCCGACCTCCGGAGCCGGCGTCTGGCCGGCGCAGGCCACGAGCGTCATCAGGGTCAGCGCCAGCGCCGCGGCACGGCCGCGGGCGGGCCTGCCCGCATCAGCCAAGATCGATCTTGCCTTCGACCACATGCTCGAAATCCTGTCCCTCGACCGTCACCACCGTGCGCAGCTTCAGGCTGCCCCGATCGAGCCCCCGCTCGCGCACCAAGGCCTCGATCGCCTGCTGCGAGGTCACCCCGACCTGCTTGAGATACTTGCGCATCGACATGTTGAACTTCTCGTCCATCCGCCCCGATCCCGTCCTGCTCTGCCCGCTGCAATCTAGTGCGGCCGGCCACCGCCCGCCAGACCGCGTGCGGCCGATGGCGACCCGCGCCGGCGGGACGGCGGAATGCCGCCATTGCCTGCCCCGGCCAGGCGGGCGATACTCGCCCCGTTGCGGCCAACGCAGGCGGATCCCGGGCATGAGCGACACATTCGACCGCGCCCGTGCGCTCGAGGAGAACCTCGCGCGCCAGATCGAGGCGATCCGCGCCTCGGACGTCAAGATCACCCTGCTGGTGCCGACCTGCACCGCGATGATCGGCGTGGTCGCGGCCCTGCTGCGCAGCGCCGATCTCGGCGCCCTGCCCACGGCCTACGTGCTGCTGAGCACGATCCCCATCGTGGTCGCCTATGCCTTCATGGCCCTGTCGGTGATCCCGCGGCTGCGTGGACAGCGGTCGGACTCGCTGGTCTTCTTCGGCGGAATCGCCGCCCAGGACGCGGCCGAGTTCCGCGCCCGCGCCCTCGCGCTGACCCGCGAGGCCTATCTCGCGGACCTGGCCGATCAGTGCCACGCCGCCGCCGGGATCGCGCGCACCAAGTACCGCCACGGCCGCCACGCCTATCTCGCCTTCTTCCTCGCCCTGCCCTTCTGGGCGCTGGCGATCTACCTGCTCAGCCACCCGGGCTGACCGGAGGGGGGCCACCGGGCGGTTAACCGATCGATTACGTTGAAGTTGACCCAAATTGCCCGTTCCCGCAGTCTGATCGCGTGGAGAGCAAGGGGTGAGGGGCGACATGCGTGCCGGTTTCTGGGCGATCGCCCTATTCGGACTTGCCGCCTGCGCCGGCGGCGACCCGGTGGTCCGGCCGAGCGAGAGCGGCGGCAACCGCGCCGACGGCATCGTGACCATGTCCTCGACCACCAGCCTCTATTCGCCCTCCGGCCCGGACTGGCGCGTCGGCCAGGAGGGCGCGGCGAAGCGCTGCCAGTCCTGGGGCCATGACGCCGCGCCGACCTTTGCCGGCTGGCGCGAGAAATGCACCGCCTGGGACCGCTACGGCCGCTGCCTGACCACGCTCGAGACCCGCTACTACGATTGCCAGGGCTGAGGCGGGCGACGCCCTGCCCCATTTGCAAAGGGACCGAAAGCGCCTATAGGCGCGCTCCATGAGCCTCAACCCGCCCGACCTGCGGCCCGACCGCGCGCCCGAACCCCGCCAGGCCGAGCCGCCGCGGCCGGGCCAGCCGCGCGTGGGCATGGTCTCGCTCGGCTGCCCCAAGGCGCTGGTGGACAGCGAGCGCATCCTCACCCGCCTGCGCGCCGAGGGCTATGCCATCTCGCCCGACTACGCCGGCGCGGAGGCGGTGATCGTCAATACCTGCGGCTTCCTCGATTCCGCCCGCGCCGAGAGCCTCGAGGCGATCGGCGAGGCGCTGGGGGCGAACGGGCGGGTGATCGTGACCGGCTGCCTCGGGGCGGAGCCGGAATTCATCACCGGGGCGCATCCGAGCGTGCTCGCCGTCACCGGGCCGCATCAATACGAGGCGGTGCTCGACGCGGTGCATGCGGCGGTGCCGCCGGCGCCCGATCCCTTCATCGACCTGCTGCCGGGCAGCGCGGTGCATCTCACGCCGCGGCACTACAGCTATCTCAAGATCTCCGAGGGCTGCAATCACCGCTGCCGCTTCTGCATCATCCCCGACATGCGCGGGAAGCTGGTCTCGCGCCCCGTGAATGCGGTGCTGCGCGAGGCGGAGCGGCTGGTGGCGGCGGGGGTGAAGGAGCTGCTGGTCATCAGCCAGGATACCTCCGCCTACGGGCTCGACCGGCGGCACGACAGCCATGAATGGCACGGGCGCGAGGTCAGGAGCCACCTCACCGACCTCGCCCGCGAGCTCGGCTCGCTCGGCGCCTGGGTGCGGCTCCACTACGTCTATCCCTACCCGCATGTGCGCGACCTGATCCCGCTGATGGCCGAGGGCCTCGTGCTGCCCTATCTCGACGTGCCGTTCCAGCACAGCCACCCGGACGTCCTCCGCCGCATGGCCCGGCCGGCGGCGAGTGCGCGGACGCTCGAGGAGATCGCGGGCTGGCGGGCGGTCTGCCCGGATCTGGCGCTGCGCTCGACCTTCATCGTCGGCTTTCCCGGCGAGACGGAGGCGGAATTCGCGCATCTGCTCGACTGGCTGGAGGCGGCGCAGCTCGACCGGGTCGGCGCCTTCAAATACGAGGACGTGAAGGGGGCGCGGGCGAATGCCCTGCCCGGCCACCTGCCCGAGGCGGTCAAGGAGGAACGCTGGGCCCGCTTCATGGAGAAGGCCCAGGCGATCAGCGCCGCCAGGCTCGCCGCGAAGGTCGGCCGCCGGATGGAGGTGATCGTCGATGCGGTGGACGACGAGGGGGCCACCTGCCGCACGAAGGGGGACGCGCCGGAGATCGACGGCAGCCTCTTCATCGACGAGGATTTCGCCAGCCTCGCCCCCGGCGACATCGTGACGGTGGCGGTCGAGGAGGCCTCGGACTACGACCTCTGGGGCCGGATCTGCCCGGGCTGAAACCTGTCCCCATGGGGACAGCCTACAGGTCATTGATATGGCTTGATAATTCTCTTAACGAGACGTTACCCGCCGCGCGGCACGCTGTCGCCTCATGGAAGCGGAGGTTTCACCGTCTGACCGGTGCGGGAGCACCGGCATGACTGCAGCTTCACGGCAGGAAGGCGGCAGTCATGCCCGCCGCCATGGGCCCAAGGGCGGCGGACCGGGCGAGGCGCCGGATGTCGGGGCGGCGGACGGCCATGACGCCGTCGCGTGACGTATATTTGCAAATATATTTATGAAACAATGTGAAAACAGTTGAAACGTGCCTGCGCCACATTTCGTGGCGCACTCCCAAACGTATAGACCGAGCGCACGTCATGCACAGCAGGAAGGTCACCGAGCCGTACAAGAAGATTGTTCTAGTTAGACTGCGCGCCTAGAGCCATCTTCCGTATACTATCTATCCTTATATCTATCGCCCCTTTGTATTCATCGTCTTGCCGATGACGAACTTTCATTTCATTCAGAAGGTTTATGGCCCTTTCATAGTTCCGATTCTGAACATTCAAAGAGACAATTTCATTGATCTCTTGGTCGGAGTAATCGAGGTCGCCAATTGAAAATACATAAATAATTGTTGCGATACCTATAACTGACAAACATAACGCAAAGAAGGATCTTACATTGGCGTCTAACTTCTCGTCCACCAAACCATTGATAAGTACATGTGTAAAATACGAAAACACAAATATCAATACTATTGTAAATAAATCACTTCGATCGAATTTAAGGTCAGCCTCTATAAAATTTGCGATAATAATTCCAAGTAATATTCCGAGTATACCAGAAGATAGCGGGAATAGATACTTTCTCCAACTTTCAAAGCGATCTGATAAGGCAAGCACCCCCGGCAATATTCCTAGCACGGCTAATATGATGCTAAGGTGCTGCACCGATACCTCCAGAGCTTAGAAGGAAGGCAGCGCGTCTAAGACCGCGCTGACCTGTAGTGCAAAAGTTCTCACAAACACGATTGAAACTCCCGCCACTCCCCCGCGCTCATGCCGACATCCTCGCGGGTGACGGTCTCGCCCTTCAGCATCCGCCGCAGCGCCTCCATCCCCTTCCCCGAGAACTGCACCGCGTTCAGCCTATAATCCTCGAAGGCGGCCCAGGCGGCCGGGACCCAGTCCTTCACCACCTCGCCGATGGCTTGCGCGTAGGCGCGGATCTCGTATTGGGCGTGCGGATCGGCGCGCAGGCGCAGGAAGTGGAAGAGGTTGTGCAGATCCACCTTCCAGTACCATTGCGTATAGACGTTCGCCGGCAGGTTCATGCGCGCGAGCTCGCGGGCGAGGCCGGACTGGCCCTCCTGGGAGAGCATCGCCTCGTAATGGTCGTAGGCGCGGGCGGAATCCTCGCGCAGGATCTCGAGCACGCGGGCGGATTCCGCCGCGTCCAGCACTGCGCCGCGGCCCTGGTTCATGGTGGTGGACTGGGCGGCGAGATGCTCCGGGGCGGGGATGTAGAATTCGCGGTCGAGGATCGAGTAGCGCGCGGAATATTCGTTCACGTTGGCGGTGCGGTGGCGGATCCACTGGCGGGCGACAAAGACGGGGAGCTTCACGTGCAGCTTGATCTCGCACATCTCGAAGGGCGTCGAATGCCAGTGGCGCATCAGGTAGCGGATCAGCCCGGCATCGTCGCGCGTCGTGCGCGTGCCCTCGCCGTAGGAGACCCGCGCCGCCTGCACGATGGCGCCGTCGTCGCCCATGTAGTCGACCACCCGGATCAACCCGTGGTCGAGCACCGGGATGGCGTGGAAGAGCCAGGCCTCCATGCCGGGCGAGACCGCGCGCAGGGTCTGGGCGGGATGGGCGCGCCGGGCGGCGATCGCGGCCTTTTGTTCCTCGGTCAGCGGCATATGTTAATCCTTCGATCCGGCGGCAGAGAGGGATTCGCCGCAACCAGATATAGCATATTGACGGAAGGCATCCCCAAGATGAAGCTAAAATATCTGCACACCATGGTTCGGGTGAAGGACCTCGACGCCTCGCTGCGCTTCTGGAGGCTGCTGGGGCTCGAGGAGACCCGGCGCATCGAGAACGAGCGCGGCCGCTTCACCCTGGTCTTCCTCGCGCCCCCGGGCCAGCCGGAATGCCCGGTGGAGCTCACCTACAACTGGGACGGGGACGAGGGCCTGCCCTCCGACAGCCGGCATTTCGGGCATCTCGCCTATGGCGTCGAGGACATCTACGCGACATGCGATCATCTCGCGCGCAACGGGGTGACGATCAACCGGCCGCCGCGGGACGGGCACATGGCCTTCGTGCGCTCGCCCGACAATGTCTCGGTCGAGATCCTCCAGATGGGCGACGCGCTGGCGCCGGCGGAACCGTGGAAGAGCATGGAAAACACCGGGCATTGGTGAGGGCACTTCTGGAGCTCGTCTCTTCTGGCACGACCGTCCCGCCTGAAGATGAGGGCAGCGCCTGGCCCGGCGGGTGCGAAGCGCCCGCGTCGTGCCGGAGGCACGCCTTCGGCGTGACGGGGCGGGGCGGGCGCTGCCCGGCGGTGCCGCCGGGCGGGGTGGTTGCGCTAGGCGCGCTCGGGGCTCGGGCGGCAGGGGGTGTCCTGCGATGGGGGCGGACGAGACGGCTTGATTGCGCTCGGGGCCGCTCGCGTGGATCTTTCCTGGGGCGGCTGCTCGCCGCCGGGCTCGTGGCGGCGCTGGCGGCGGTACCGGCGGCGGCGCAGACCTGCCGGCTGGCGCTCAGCCTCGCGCTCGACGTCTCCTCCTCGGTGGATGCCTGGGAATACGGGCTGCAGAACGACGGCCTCGCCCGTGCCCTGACCGCGCCCGAGGTGGTGGAGGCCTTCCTCGCGGTGCCGGGGCATTACGTGGCGCTGCACATCTACGAATGGAGCGGGCGCGGGCAGCAATCGGTGCGGCAGCCCTGGGTGGCGATCGGCTCGGAGCGCGATCTCGCGGCGGTGGCGGCGCGGATCCGGGGGCTGGGGCGCAGCCATACCGAATATCCCACCGCGCTCGGCTTCGCCATGGGCTTCGGGGCGCGGGCGCTGGAGACGCGGCGGGATTGCTGGGCGCATACCCTCGACATCTCCGGGGACGGCACCAACAACGAGGGCTTCTCGCCGGACATGGCGCGGCGCGTCTTCCCCTTCGAGGGCGTGACCGTCAACGGGCTGGTGGTGGGCGCGACCCGCGAGACGCTGAAGCGCTATTACGCGAGCTACGTGATCGCCGGGCCCGGCGCCTTCGTGATGAGCGCGGTGGATTACACCGATTTCGAGCGGGCGATGCGGATGAAGCTCCTGCGCGAGCTCGGGGTGGGCGCGGTCAGCGCGCTGGAGCCCGCGCTGCGCTGAGCGTGCCATCGGCCGGCTCCGCAATCCCGGCTTGATCTTAAGGCCCGGGAACCGGCAGGATCGCGCCATGAGCGCACGCCCCCTCCGGATCGCCTGCCTCCAGACCCGGCCCCGGCCCGATTTTGCCGGCGCATTGGGCGAGGCGCTCGCGCTGGCGGAGGCCGCGGTGGCCGAGGGCGCGGGCTTGCTCGCCCTGCCGGAACATTGCGGCGGCCTGCGCAGCGAAGGCGCCTCGGTGGTGCCCCCGGCCGCGGCGGAGGCGGAGCATCCGGTGCTGGCCGGCCTCGCGGATTTCGCCGCCCGGCACGGGGTCTGGATGCTGATCGGCTCGCTGGCGATCCCCGGGCCGGAGGGCGGGATCCGCAACCGCAGCATGGTCCTCGACGACGCCGGCCGGATCCGGGCGCGCTACGACAGGATCCATCGCTTCGACGTCGCGCTCTCCGGAGCCGAGACCTGTCGCGAGAGCGACCGGGGCGGGCCGGGCGGCGTGGCGGCGCTGGCGCAGGCGCCCTTCGGCCTCATCGGCATGAGCCTCTGCGACGACCTGCGCTGTCCGCTGCTCTACCGCGATCTCGCCAGGGCGGGCGCGGAGATCCTCGCGGTGCCCGCGGCCTTCACGCGACGCGACGGCGGGGCGCCTTGGCGGGTGCTGAACCGGGCGCGCGCGATCGAGAACGGCGCCTTCGTGGTCGCCCCCGGCGCGGTGGGGCCGGTCGAGGGCGGCGGCGCCTGCCACGGCCATTCGCTGATCGTCGGCCCCTGGGGCGAGGTGCTCGCCGAGGGCGGCGACGCGCCCGGCCTGGTGCTGGCGACCGTCGATCTCGCCGAGGTGGAGACGGTGCGCGCCCGGATCCCGAGCCTCGCCGGCGACCGGCCCTACCGGATGCCGGCCGAGGACTGACGCGGAACGGACCGCGCGACGGGGCCGCTTCGGGGAGTGGCACTGCCCTCGTCTTGTGGTGGCGCGGCCGAAGAACAAGGATCGGACTCCGAATGCGATCACTTTGGACCCCTTTCATGCGCCGTTGTGCCCGACCGTCGCCGAAGCTAGGGTCCGGCGCGGAAATCGCCTGACTCGGATGCTTGCCTGATGGTGTTCCTTGGAATCGCGGCGGCACTGGTGCTGGGCAGCCTCGCGCTCGTCCTGGCGCCGCTCCTGCGCGGTTCGGACCGGCTCGCCCGGCGCGCGAGCCACGACATGCAGGTCTTCCGCGACCAGCTTCGCGAGATCGATGCCGACCGGGCGCGCGGGATCCTCAGCGCCGAGGAGGCGGAGGCGACGCGCATCGAGGTCTCGCGCCGCCTGCTCGCCGCCGCCGATGCCGAAGGTGCGGAGGCCTCCGCCGGCCCCGCCCCCCGGGGCCTGTCGCGCGCCGCGGCGCTGGCGGCGCTGGTGCTGGCGGGCGCGGGTGCGGGCGCGGCCTATCTCCAGCTCGGCGCCCCGGGCATGCCGGACCGGCCCCTGCGCGAGCGCCAGGCGCAGATCGCCGCGATCGAGGCCGAGCGCGACGACGGGGCCGCGCTGATCGCCCAGCTGCAGAAGGTGCTGGAAGACCGGCCCGACGACCTCCAGGGCCACCGGCTGCTGGTGACGAGCCTCGCCGGCATGGGGCGCATGGCCGAGGCGGTCGACGCCCAGCGGCGGGTGATCGGGATCCAGGGCGAGGCGGTTCCGGGCCACGAGCTCGTGTCGCTGGCGGGGCTCATGATCGCCGCGGAGGACGGCCGGATCTCGCCCGAGGCGGAGGCGGCGCTGGCCGCCGGGCTCGCGAAGGATCCCGAGGATCCCTCGGGGCGCTATTTCTCCGGCCTGCTCTTCCTCCAGAACGGCCAGCCCGAGCGCGCCTATCCGATCTGGAGCCGGCTGCTCGAGGAGGGACCGCCGGACGCGCCCTGGGTCAAGGCGATCGCGCCGGTGATCGAGGGTCTCGCCGCCGAGGCCGGCCGGCCGCCGCCGGCGCCCGCGCGCGGCCCCGGCGCGGCGGAGGTCGAGGCGGCCGGCGCGATGCCGGCCGGGGAGCGCCAGGCGATGATCGAGGGCATGGTCGACCGGCTGGCCGAGCGGCTGGCGACGGAGGGCGGGCCGCCCGAGGATTGGGCGCAGCTGATCCGCTCGCTCGGCGTGCTCGGGCGCGCAGACGAGGCGGGGCGCATCCGCGACGAGGCCGGCGAGGCCTTCGCCGGGGATCCGGCGGCGCTGGCGCAGATCGCGGCGGCGGCGCGCGACGCGGGGCTCGCCCCGTGACGGCGGCGATCCACGAGGACGTCGCGGCCTTCGCCGCGGCGCTTGCGCCCGGGGCGGCGCTGATGGGGCTCGACCTCGGCACCAAGACCATCGGCCTCGCGGTCTCCGACACCGGCCGGCGCATCGCCTCGCCCCTGGCCACGATCCGGCGCCGCGGCTTCAGGGCCGATGCCGCGGATCTGCTCGCCCGGGCGGAGGCGCGCGGCATCGGCGGGCTGGTGATCGGCCTGCCGCGGAACATGGACGGGAGCGAAGGCCCGCGCTGCCAGTCGGCCCGCGCCTTCGCGCGCAACCTCGCTTCCCTGACCGGGATGCCGATCACCTTCTGGGACGAGCGGCTCTCGACCGTCGCCGCCGAGCGCGCGCTGCTTGCGGCGGATGCCTCGCGCCGGCGCCGGGCGGAGGTGATCGACCATGTGGCGGCGGGCTATATCCTGCAGGGTCTGCTGGACCGGCTCGGCCATCTGGCGGCGGAGCGCGCATGAGCGACGAGGTCTGGCGCCGCGAGCCGGTGGAGAGCCCCTGCATCAAGGTCTGCGTGGTGCATCCCGAGGCGCGGCTCTGCATGGGCTGCTACCGCTCGATCGAGGAGATCACCGGCTGGAGCCGGATGAGCCCCGAGGCGCGGCGCGCGGTGATGGCGGAGCTCCCCTCCCGCGCCCCGCTGGTCGCCCCCGCCCGCCGCGGCGGCCGCGCGGCCCGCATCGCCAGACGGGACGGCCCCGCCTCCGGCTGACCGCCTCGGCGGATCCCAGGCGCGGGCCCGACGATGACGCCACGGCGGGACGAGGCCCCTCCTCACCCGCTCAGGCGGCGGCCCTCTCCCCCACCAAGGCCAGCGCCGCCTCGACCAGTTCGGGCCCCGCCCCCGGCCGGTGCGCGTTCTCCGAGAGCCGCCGCCGCCAGGCGCGCGCGCCCGGCCGGCCCTGGAAGGCGCCGAGCATGTGGCGCGTGACCGCCTGGAGCCCGGTGCCGCGCATCCGTTCCGCCTCGATATAGGGCAGCATGGCGAGCACCGCGGCCTCCGGCTCGACGTCCCGCCCCGGCGCGCCGAAGATGCGGCGGTCGGCGGCGCCGAGCAGCGCCGGCGTGCGATAGGCGGCGCGCCCGATCATCACCCCGTCGAGCCCGCGCTCGAGGAAGCCCCCCGCCATGTCGAGATCCGTGATGCCGCCGTTGATGACGATCGCGAGATCGGGGAAGGCGGCCTTCATGCGCAGCACCAGGCCGTGGTCGAGCGGCGGGATCTCGCGGTTCTCCTTCGGGCTGAGGCCCTGGAGCCAGGCCTTGCGGGCATGGATGGCGACACGGCGCACCCCAGCGCCGGCAAGGGTCGCGAGGAAGGCCGGCAGCACCGCCTCCGGATCCTGCTCGTCGACGCCGATGCGGCATTTGACCGAGACCGGCACCGGGCCCGCGGCCGCGATCATCGCCGCCGCGCATTCGGCCACGAGCCGCGGCTCCCGCATCAGCGCGGCGCCGAAGCAGCCCGATTGCACCCGGTCCGAGGGGCAGCCGACATTGAGGTCGATCGCATCGTATCCCGCCGCGACGCCGATGCGCGCCGCTGCCGCCAGCATCGCGGGATCCGAGCCGCCGAGCTGCAGCGCGAGCGGGCGCTCGCGCGGGTGATGCGCCAGCAGCCGCTCGCGGTCCCCGCAGAGCACCGCCGCGGCCGTGACCATCTCGGTATGGAGCAGCGCCCGTCGCGTGAAGCCGCGATGGAACATCCGGCAATGCCGGTCCGTCCAGTCCATCATCGGCGCGACGGAGAGGCGCGACGCATCGAGCTCACTGTATCTTTTATCTTTGTCAGCCACTTACCGTCCGGCCACTCGTCTCGATCTTGTCTCTCGTGTCGCATCCCATGGGTAGCATCATCAGGCGCGAGCGGAAAGACCGCTCCACCGCCTGGCTCGTCCCGGTCGCCGTTCGGCGGTCCGGAAACCCGGGCGGCGGGCGGACCGGACCGCCGGGATGCGCGCCACCGCCGCGGCCCGGACCGAGAAGCGCGAGCAGGACCTCGCCAGGCCCGGAGAGCTCGAAGGCATGCCCGTCGGAGAGACCCGTCGCCGTGACGTGGCGCCTGGCGACGCAATCGCCGGATATGGGGAGGACGGCGCGAAGGCAATCGGCCGGACCAGGGCGCCGGACCTCGAGAGCATCAAGGCGTTCGACATTGCGCCGAAGCGCTGTACCGGGATCGCGGCCGTTGCCACGGAGAAGCCGAATGCGGGTGTCGCCCCGGAGACCCTGGCAAAGGATCCGGCCTCCCCCGGCCGCGATGGATCGAAGCGCAAGGACGCGCCCGGTCCGTCCCTGGGCGACAGGAAGGATTGCAGGTCCTGCATGCGATCCGGCGCGGGTCCGATCACCCAGTCGAGATCGTCGATGCCGAACCGTTGCTTCCGCGAAATCAGGCTTTGAACCCCTCCCGGCGATCCGGCATAAGGCCACCCGAACACGCCCGAGGGACGCCCCGATGCACGACATCCGCCTGATCCGCGAGACCCCGCATGCCTTCGACGCCGGCCTCGCCCGCCTCGGCCTCGCGCCGGTCACGGACGAGATCCTCGCGCTCGACGAGCGGCGGCGCGAGCGGATTTCCGCGGCGGAGCAGGCGCTTGCCGAGCGCAATGCCGCGAGCCGCGAGGTCGGTGCCGCGAAGGCGCGCGGCGAGGATGCCGAATTCGAGCGGCTCCGCGCGCTCGTCGCCGAGAAGAAGGACGAGATCGCGCGGCTCGAAGCCGAAGCCGCCCATGCCGATGCCGCGCTGCGCGATCTGCTCATGGGCCTGCCGAACCTGCCCTATGACGATGTCCCCGACGGCCCCGACGAGACCGCCAATGTCGAGATCCACCGCTGGGGCGCGCCGCGGGACTTCACCTTCAAGCCCCTGGAGCATTTCGAGATTCCGGCGGCGATTCCCGGGCTCGATTTCGAGGCCGCGGGCCGGCTCTCCGGCAGCCGCTTCGTGGTGATGCGCGGCGCGGTCGCCCGGCTGCACCGGGCGCTCGCCCAGTTCATGCTCGACACCCATATCGAGCGGCACGGGCTCACCGAGCACTGGACCCCGGTGCTGGTGCGCGACGAGGCGATGCTGGGCACCAACCAGCTGCCGAAATTCGCCGAGGACAGCTATCGCACCGAGAACGGCTGGTGGCTGATTCCCACCTCGGAGGTCACGCTGACCAATCTGGTGGCGGGCCAGATCCTCGACGACGACCGCCTGCCGATGCGCATGACCGCGCACAGCCAGTGCTTCCGCTCCGAGGCGGGAAGCGCCGGCAAGGACACCGCCGGCATGCTGCGCCAGCACCAGTTCGAGAAGGTCGAGATGGTCTCGATCACCCGGCCCGAGGACAGCCGCGCCGAGCTCGACCGCATGACCGGCTGCGCCCAGCACATCCTGGAGGCGCTGGCGCTGCCCTATCGCACCGTGGTGCTCGCGACAGGCGACATGGGCTTCGGCGCCCGGCGCACCCACGACATCGAGGTCTGGCTGCCCGGCCAGGACAAGTATCGCGAGATCTCCTCCTGCTCGGTCTGCGGCGACTTCCAGGCGCGCCGCATGAACGCCCGTTTCCGCCGGGGCGAGGGCGCGAAGCCGGAATTCGTGCACACCCTGAACGGCTCCGGCCTCGCCATCGGCCGCTGCCTGATCGCGGTTCTCGAAAACGGCCAGCAGGAGGACGGATCGGTGGCGATCCCCGAGGCGCTCGCGCCCTATCTGCGCGGCGCCGGGATGATCGGACCCGAGGGCGCGCTCGCCTGACGCGCGCCGTCACTCCGCGCGCGGCCAGGCCTGCTCCGGGGTGAGGGCGTAGCTCCAGGGAAGCCCCGCGTTGCGCCAGCCGTCGAGCGTTCGCTTGCCCGAGGGGTCCCTGTCGCCCTCGAAGCCTTCGACGAGGTTCCAGGCATTGGTGTAGCCGGCCGCGGCCAGGGCGTCGGCGGCTTCGGCCGACCGGTTGCCGGAACGGCAGATCAAGAAGACCGGGTCGTCCCTGCCCCGGCCCTCGCGCGCCATCAGCGCATCCACCTGCGCGACGAAGCCGGGGTTCGGCGCCATGCGGTATTCCCCGCTCCCGGCGTCGAAATCCAGCGTGGCGGTCTGGAAGGGCACGATGGCATCGATGGGCTCCGGATGGCCGACGAAGGCGACCTCGATCGGATCGCGCGCATCGACGAAGACGATGCCCGGGTCGGCCGCGAGCGCGGCGCCGGCGTCTTCCGCCGTCAGATAGAGCTCGAGGCGCGTCTGCTTGCCGGCCGGCAGAGCATCGGGATCGACGCTCGACACGATTTCGGCCGAAGCGGGAAGCCCGAGCAGGAGGCACCCCGCCACGGCGAGAGTGGATGACTTCATGCCGGCCTCCCGCCAACGGGAGGCCATAGTGCCAGCACCGATCCGTGCTGTCCATTTCCCGCGCGGCGCGTCCCCCCCCGCCCGGGCCCACGATCAGCGCCGCTTCGCCGTGGCGAGACGGCAGATTGCCACCAGGATGGCGAGGTTCACGAGCGGGGAAAGCGCCGCGAGCCAGGGCAGCAAAGGCTGCGCGACGCCGTCCAGCAAGCGTGTCCAGGGAAGACCGAGCGGCACGAGGAAGACGCCGGCGAGCGGCCCCCGCTCGCTGCCGAAAAGGCCGAAGGTTCCGACCAGGAACAGGCCCAGCGCTGCCAGGTAGAGGAGACCGAATCCCACCGTCACGATCCGGCAGAATCGCGTCACGGTCCTGGCCTGTCGGTCATGCGGCTCCCTTTCCTGCCCACCCAGGCAGATCGCCCGGACCGGAGGGGCCCCGGCATTCCGTCAGAGCGCGCCTTCGTCGGTCGCGGAGGAGATCTCGGCGACGACACCGTCGTTGGAGACCAGGCAGCGCCAGGGCGCGCGGTCCGGGCCGACGCCGATCATCACCAGCGAATTGGCCTCCGAGAACTCGTTGCTCAGCACCGTGACCTCGCCGTTGTTGGTCTCGTTCGAGACGCCCGCGAGGCAAGCCTGTTCCTGAATGCTCGGTGCGGCCGCGATGCTCGACATGTCGGCACCGGTATCCGCGTCGCAGGCGGCAAGGCCGGCGACGCAGAGGGCCAGGCCGGCCAGTGTCTTCTTATGTGTCATCTCAGTCCCTTTCATATTTTCGTTCAAGAAAGGCGCAATGGCGCCGGCACTCGCCCAAGCATTCCCGTCGAATACTGCACGCAACCTCGCACATCCGCTCCCGGGGGAAAAATCGACCTCATCGGACGGGACATCGCACGTCACCCACAACCGGCCATGGTGCCAGCCTCACATGATCGTCATGGAGAGCGTGAACGGCACGGTCCGGCCGCTGTCCTTGTCATTTCCCATCAGGTAGACGCGGATAGTGTAGTCGCCCGCAGCGGGAAGCTTGATGCTGGCGTCGTTCCCGTCGATCGAGCCGATGTAGATGGCTTCGCCGTCGCTGCCCGGCGGAAGGATGTTGAAATATGCGGTCCCATCGGTGATGAGCGAGACGCCCATCGTCTGGCCCGCGGCCGCGCCGAGAATGTAATCTTTGTATCCGCCACCGATGACTTCGGCCTCCACGGCGGCGTTGTCTTTGCCGGCGGCGAAGTTCACGCGCTCGCTCGACTGCGCAAGCGCCATGCCCGACAACATCAGGATCGCGAACGCCGATGCGATGCCGAGTCTCGCCAATCCGCTAGCTGGAATCATCCGGTTTCCATCCCTGCCAGAACACACCCGAATGACATATTCGGCTAGAACCGGCCCAGGTCAAACGCAAGCATCCTAATCCACCACCGCGCCGGGCTCGTCCTTGGCCATGTGCATCCGCCGCTTGAGCGCCTTGCCGAAGAGGATCGGCAGCACGAAGCCGACGATGGCGATGCCCCAGAGCGTCAGCGAGAGCGGCGAGGCGAAGAGTGCGGTCCAGTCGCCGTCGGAGATGGTCATGGCCCGGCGCAGGTTCGCCTCCATGAGGTTGCCGAGCAGCACGCCGAGGATGACCGGGACCATCGGCACGTCGAGCTTCCTCAGCACCCAGCCGAGCACCCCGAAGATCACCATCACGATCAGATCGAAGGTGGAGCCGGAGATGCCGTAGATGCCGACGAAGCTGACCATGGCGACGATGGGCATCAGGTATTTCGGCGGAATGAGCAGGACCCGCACGAAGAGCCCGACCATGGGAATGTTCATGGCGAGCAGCATGAAGTTCGCGATGAAGAGCGCCGCGATCAGGCCCCAGACCACGTCCGGGTTCTGCTGGAAGAGCAGCGGTCCGGGCGTGATGTTGAGCGCGAGCAGCATGGCGAGCAGCACCGCCGTGGTGCCCGAGCCCGGCACGCCGAGCGCCAGCATCGGCACCAGCGCCCCGCCGGCCGCGGCATTGTTGCCGGCCTCCGGCGCCGCGACGCCGCGCGGGTCGCCCTTGCCGAAGGTGCCTTCCTTGTCGGAGATCGCCTTCTCGGCCGAATAGGCCATGAAGGAGCCGAGCGAGGCGCCCGCGCCGGGCAGCACGCCCGCCACGAAGCCGAGCACGGTGGAGCGGATCATCGTCGGCGTGCAACTCCGCAGCATGGCGAAGGAGGGCGTGATGCGCCCCACGCCGACCTTGGCCTCCTTGCCCTCGCCCGAGCCGTCGCCGCGATGCTCGAGGAAGATGAAGACCTCCGAGAGCGCGAAGAGCCCGACGATCGCCACCAGGAAATCGATGCCGTCGTAGAGATGCACCTCGCCGAAGGCGAAGCGCGGCACGCCGGTCTGGCCGTCGACGCCGATCATGGCGATGCCGAGGCCGAGCGCCGCGGCGAGCGCGGCCTTGGCCTGGTTGGTCGAGGAGATGCCGCCGAGCGTGGCGAAGGCGAGCACGAAGAGCGCGAAATACTCCGCCGGCCCGAAGAGCAGCGCCACCTTCACCAGGAGCGGCGCCAGGAAGACGAGGCCCCAGGTGGCGAAGAAGGCGCCCACGAAGGAGGCGACGCCCGAAAGCGCCAGCGCCTCGCCGGCCCGGCCCTGCTTGGCCATCGGGTACCCGTCGAGCGTGGTCATCAGCGCCGGCTCGTCGCCGGGGATGTTCAAGAGGATCGAGGAGATCCGGCCGCCGTACATCGCCCCGTAATAGACGCTCGTCAGCAGGATCAGCGCGGGGGTCGGCGCGAGGCCGAGCGAGAAGGCGAGCGGGATCAGGATCGCGACCCCGTTCGAGGGGCCGAGGCCCGGGAGCGCGCCGATGATCGTGCCGAGAAAGCAGCCGACCAGCGCGAGAAAGAGGTTCTGGAAGGTGAGCGCGACGGCGAAGCCGTCGGCGAGCGAAGCGAGCGCGTCCATGGCCGGTGCTCCTCAGAAGCCGAAGGGACCCTTGGCCAGCGACAGGCCGAGGATCAGGTGGAACACGACATAGATGCCGATGGAGATCGCGATCCCCGCCGCGGCGGCATGCAGCGGCGCGGTGCCGAGCCGCCAGGAGAGATAGGCGGCCGTGAAGGCGGTGGCGATGAGGAAACCGACCTGCGGCAGCGCATAGGCATAGGCGAGCAGCACCACCACCGCCGCGGCGATCTCGGCGAGCCGCCCGGCCGCGGGCCATTCCGGCCTGGGGTCGGGCCTGAGCAGGATCGCCAGGCTCGAGAGGCCAAGGATGATCCCGATGATGATCGGGAAGGTCTTCGGCCCCACCGGATCCTGGATGAAACTCTCCTGGATCGTCGTCGCCTGCCAGATGAAGAAGGCAGCCAGCGCGATGCCGATGCCGCCGAAGAGCCGGTCGCCCATGGAGACGCTCCCTTGGCTGGAGTGGAATTCGCGGCGCGGTCCCGATGGCCGCGCCGCGCCGCCCTGGCTACTGGATCAGGCCGATTTCCTTGGAGAGATCGCTGATCTGCGTCACGGATTCCTGGACGAAGCCCTGGAACGCCTCGCCGCGCAGGTCGAGCGGCGCGAGGCCGTTCTGCGCCATCGTCGCTTTCCATTCCTCGGAATCGTAGACCTTCCCGATGGCGTCCACCCAGTAGGCATAGGCCTCGTCGGACATGCCGCCGGGGGCGTAGAACCCGCGCCAATTGGCGCCGACCGCGTCGATGCCCTGCTCGGCCGCGGTCGGGAATTCCCCGAAATCGCCTTCGAGCCGCTCGGGCGCGAGCACCGCGATCACCTTGATGTCGCCCGAATCGACGAAGCCCTTGGCCTCGGAGGCGTCGCCCGTGAAGGCCTGCACCGAGCCGGCGAGGAGCTGGGTCACCGCCTCGCCGCCGCCGTCGAAGGCCACGTATTTGACGGTGCGCACGTCCTCGACCCCCGCGGCATTGGCCGCGATCAGCACCTTGAGGTGATCCCAGCCGCCCACCGCCGAGCCGCCGGCGACCGAGACGCTGGAGGGATCGGCCTTGATCGCATCCATCAGCTCGGGAAGCGTGTTGATGGGCGAATCCGCGGCGACCGCGATGATGCCGTAATCCGCCCCGACCGAGGCGAGCCAGCGCACCTGGTCCATGGTATTGCCCGGGAACGCGCCCTGGGCGAGCCGCGTCGAGGTGGCCGAAGAAGCCGCCACGATCAGGTCGTTGGAATCGTTGCGCTTGTTGACGACCTCGGCGAAGGCGACCCCGCCGCCGCCGCCGGCGAGGTTGGTGACCTGCATCGTGCCGGGGACGAGCCCCAGATCCTGCAGCGTCTTTCCCACCTGCCGGCAGGTGAAGTCCCATCCGCCGCCGGGCGCCGCCGGCGCGATGCATTCGGTCGCTTCGGGCTCGAAGGCGTTCGCTGCCGCCGCCAGTCCCATGGCGGCCGCGAAGGTCGCAAGGCCCTGCACCAGAATCTTCATGTCTTTTCCCCCTGTCTCGAAGTCGCCCGGGGCGGGGCCCCGGGGCGTCGATGCCCGCTAGACTAGGCCGGGGCGGCGCGCGAAGCCAAGGAGATTCCTGCCGCCGCTCAGGCGGCGTTGGGATAGAGCGCCTCGTAGATCGGCCCCAGCGTGGTGCTGTCGAAGAGCGAGGAGACCGAGGTGCCGTTGGCGATGTTCAGGATCGCCTGGCCGAAGAGCGGCGCGACCGGCACGATCCGGATGTTCTCGGCCTTCCGCACCGCCGGGGTCGGCTCGATCGAATCCGTCACCACGAGGCTCTTCATCACCGAGCCCGTCACCCGCTCCACCGCCGGGCCCGAGAGCACGCCGTGGGTGATATAGGCATGCACTTCCTTCGCGCCCTGCGAGGTCAGCAGCTCCGCCGCCTTCACCAGCGTCCCGGCGGTGTCGCAGATGTCGTCGACGATGACGCAGACCCGGTCCCTGACGTCGCCGATCACCGTCATCGAGGCGACCTCGCCCGGCGCCGAGCGGCGCTTGTCGACGATGGCGAGATCGGCGTCGATGCGCTCGGCGAGCTCGCGCGCCCGCGCCACGCCGCCGACGTCCGGCGAGACCACGGTCACCTCTGCGAGGTTGGCGAAGCGGTGCATGATGTCGAGCGCGAAGACCGGCGAGGCATAGAGGTTGTCCACGGGCACGTCGAAGAAGCCCTGGATCTGGGCGGCATGCAGATCCATCGTCAGCACCCGCTCGATGCCGGCGACGGTCAGCAGGTTCGCCACCAGCTTGGCGCTGATCGGGGTGCGCGCCTTGGAGCGGCGGTCCTGCCGCGCATAGCCGAAATAGGGCATGACCGCGGTGATCCGCGCCGCCGAGGACCGGCGCAGCGCGTCGCACATGATCAGGAGCTCCATCAGGTTGTCGTTCGCCGGGTTCGACGTCGACTGGATGATGAACATGTCCTCGCCGCGGACGTTCTCGTAGACCTCGACGAAGATCTCCTGGTCGTTGAACCGCTCCACGCGGGTCCTGACCAGTTCCACCGGCTCGCCGCGATGGATCGAGATGCGCCGTGCGATCGACTGGGCCAGGGGATGGTTGGAATTGCCCGCGATGAGCTTGGGCTTGAAGAGAGGGTTCATGGCGGCAGCCTTTCGCGTGCATCCCCGGCTCGCGCCGTGGCCTAGCACCGCAGGTCGGGCTTGCAAAGCCCCGCAATTCCCCGATGCTCGGTCCCATCCGCCATGGGGAGGACCGGGCCTTGGCCACGATCGACTATTACTGCTTCCCGCTCTCGGTTTTCAGCTATTTCGCGGGCTTGCGGCTCGAGGAGATCGCCGCCCGCCACGGCGCGGAGATCACCTACAAGCCCGTGGAGCTTCCCCGCATCTTCGCCGAGACCGGCACGCCGCCGGTCAAGGACCGCCACGAATCCCGGCGGCGCTACCGGCTGCAGGACATCGCGCGGCTGGCGAGGACGACCGGCCTGGCGGTCAATCCCCAGCCCCGGCACTGGCCGACCAATGCCGTCCCGGCCAGCGTCGCCATCATCACCGCGCAGAACGCCGGCGGCGGCGATGTCGGCGCGCTGCTGCACGGGCTCCTGCGGGCGGTCTGGGCCGAGGAGCGCGACATCGCCGAGGATGCGGTGATCCGCGACTGCCTCGCCGCGGCTGGCTTCGATCCGGGCCTCGCCGACCGGGGCATGCTCACCGGCGTCGAGACCCTCCAGCGCAACACCGACGAGGCGCTCGCGCGTATGGTCTTCGGCGCGCCGAGCTATGTGGTGGGCGAGGAGGTCTTCTGGGGCCAGGACCGGCTCGCGCATCTCGACGCGCATCTCGCAGAACTCGGCTGAGCGCGTCTCGAAGGTTCTCATGCCGTTGGTCCTTCCGCCGGACCGACACCTTGGCCTCTGGGCCGAGCCCCGGGACAGGGAAAAGGCCGCGCGCCCCCCGCGGCCCGCACCACATGGCCCCGGGCCGAAAAGGCGAGGCATTGTCTCGCGCCGGTTCTCCGGCCAGAGCGCGCGAGCGCGGAGGCCGAGGGGGGGACGGGGTCCACCATACGCGGGCAATCCGCGAGGGAAATGCGGCGTCGCCATGGGCGGCCGCCGGACCGGGCCGGTCCGTGAGAACGGATCCCGGCGCCCGGATCGACGACCCGGGGATCGCCCTCAGCCCCGCGCCCCGGCGGCGGCGGCGGTCAGCGCGACCAGCTGCGCCACCTCGGCCTCCGAGGTTGCCCAGTTGCAGGCGAAGCGCGCCGGCAGCATCTCCTCCTCCGGACCCTCCATCGGCAGCTCGTGCGGCCAGAACCCGTAGACCGCGCCCGCGGCCCTGAGGGCGCGATGCACCCGCCGCGGCGCCGCCGCCATGACCAGGTTCGCCTCGGTGGGATGGAAGAGCCGCACGCAATCGAGCGCCGCCAGCCCCTGCGCGAGCGCCGTTGCCCGGGCATTGGCGCAGCGCGCCAGATCGCGCCAGAGGTCGCCCTCGAGATAGGCCTCCATCTGCGCCGAGAGATAGCGGTGCTTGGAGAAGAGATGCCCGCCGCGCTTGCGGCGCAGCTCGAACTCCCAGGCCCGCGCCGGATCGAAGAGGATCACCGCCTCGACCCCCACGAGCCCGTTCTTGGTCCCGCCGAAGGAGAGCGCGTCCACACCCGCCTTCCAGGTCAGCTCCGCCGGGCTGCAGCCGAGATGCGCCAGCGCATTGGCGAGGCGCGCCCCGTCCAGATGCACCGCCATGCCCTGCGCGCGGGCGACCTCCGCCAGCGCCGCGATCTGCGCGGGCGCATAGACCGTGCCCGCCTCGGTGGCATTGGTCAGCGACAATGCGGCATTCTGCACGCCATGCACCCCGCGCGGCGCGGCACCGGCGAGGGCCGCGGCGAGGTCCTCGGGATCGATCCGCCCGTGCGCCCCCTCCATGAGCACGAGCTTCGCGCCGCCGGTGTAGAATTCCGGCGCACCGCATTCGTCCACGGCCACATGCGCCTCGCGGTGGCAATGGACCGCACCCCAGGGCGGCGCCAGGCAGGCCAGCGCCAGCGCATTCGCCGCGGTGCCGGTGGCCACCAGATAGACCGCGGCCTCCGGCGCCTCGAAGAGCGCGCGCAGCGCCGCCGTCACCCGGCCCATCGCCGCCTCGGCGCCGTAGGAGGCGGCATGGCCCTCGTTGGCGCGGGAGAGCGCCGCGATCACCGATGGATGCGCCGGGCCGGCATTGTCGGAGGCGAACCACATCAGACGTCCTCGCCGATCACGAAATCCTCCCAATCCTCCTCGTCGACGTCGTATTCCGCCACCATCCGGCCGCGCAGGCTGATCCCGGCGCGATGCACGCTCTCGGGATCGCCCGAGAGCAGCGGATGCCATGGCTCGAGGTCGCGCCCCTCGCGCACCAGCCGATAGGCGCAGGTCCGCGGCATCCAGGCGAGCGTGGCGTCGAGATTGTCGCGGTCGAGCATCACGCAGGCCTTCACCAGCTGCCGGCGCAAGGGATAGTTGCCGCAGCGGCAGGTGTCGCGGTCGAGCAGCCGGCAGGCGATGTTGGTATAGGCCAGCGCGCCGCTCTCCTCGTCCTCGAGCTTGACGAGGCAGCATTTGCCGCAACCGTCGCAGAGCGCTTCCCATTCGTTGCGGGGAAGCTCCTCGAGCGGAAAGCGCTTCCAGAAGTCCGGGCGCAGCCCGGCGCGGTCGATCGGGTCCGTTGTCATGGCCGGATCTATGGCCGCATTTTCGGCCGGGCGAAAGACCCGACGTCAGCCGGCAGCCCAGTCGTCCCGTCGCGCCGAACAGAGGACATGCGGGCGCAGCGCATGGCCCGTAGGCAGGGCAGGATGTTCGAAATCGCGGCTGGTGTCGCGCCGCATCCCCAGCCGCTCCATCACCGCCAGCGACCGCCGGTTGGCGACGTCGGTGAAGGCGACGATCTCGTCGAGACCGAGCGTCATGAACCCGTGATCGAGCCAGCCCCGGGCCGCCTCGGTTGCGTAGCCCCGGTCCCAATGCGCGCGGACCAGGCGCCAGCCGATCTCGACGCAGGGACAGAACGGCAGGTCCATGTCGCAGCGGGCAATGCCCGCCATCCCGAGGAAGACGCCATCCTCCCGTCGCTCGATCGCGGCAAAGCAGAAGCCGTCGAGCCGCCATCGCCGCAGGAAGTCGTCGATCTCGGCGTCGCTCTCGCGCCGATCGAGCGGCCCGGGAAAGTCCATCACCTCCGGATCCGCGTTCATCGCCGCGAACGACGGGCGGTCCTCCGGCCGCCAGTTCCGCAGGATCAGGCGTTCGGTTTCCAGCATGCGTCGCCCCTCCGTCGCCCGCCGGCTTCCGCGCGGATTAACCCGCTGTCAACCGCCGCGTCCTAACGATCTGGCAAGGAGTCCCGCCCCGCGCGCGGACCCGAACCAGCGAAGGACCGGGATCTTGGTGGAAACGACCGGCGGCGCCGCCGCGCCCGAATGGAAATGGCTGCGCAGCCGGGAATTCGATCTCGGCTTCATCCTCGGCATTCCGGCGTTGAGCTTCGCCTCGGTCGCCCTGATCCTCAGCGTCCCGGACCTCTTCTGGTACGTGCTCGCGATCGACCTCTGGATCCTCGGCTACCACCACGTCATCTCCACCTACACGCGGCTCTGCTTCGACCGGAAGAGCTTCGCCCAGTCGCACTTCCTGATCTTCGGCCTCCTGCCGATCGTGGCCATCGCCACGCTCGCGGTGGCCGCCGTCGCCGGCATCTGGATCATCGTCTCGGTCTATTTCTACTGGCAGTGGTGGCACTACACCCGGCAGAGCTGGGGCATCAGCCGCGCCTACCGCGGCAAGGACCGCGCCGCGCTCTACGAATCCGGCCGGCTCGACATCGCGATCTTCTATGCCTGGCCGGTCCTGGGCATCCTCAACCGCTCCGCCCAGGATCCCGGAACCTTCATTGGCCTGCCGATCAAGGTGATCCCGGTGCCACAGGTCGCGGTAACGCTGGCGGCGATCGCCACAATCGCACTTACCGTGATCTGGATCGTTCGCCGCGTCCAAGCCTGGCGCGCCGGCCGCCTCGCGCCCCTGCACACCCTCTACATGGCGACGCATTTCCTCGTCTTCGGCACCTTCTACATCGCCGTCGCGGACGTCACCTTCGGCTGGCTCGGCGTCAACATCTGGCATAACGCCCAGTACATCCTCTTCGTCTGGCTGTTCAACACGCGCCGCTTCAAGGACGGCATCGACCCCGAGGCGCGGTTTCTCTCCTACATCAGCCAGCCGGGCCGGCTCTGGCTCTACCTGCTGACCTGCGTCGCCATCACCGGGGTGGTCTATGTCGGCATCCTCGGCACGCTCGAGGCGGCGCTCGCTGCCGGCATGGCCGGGACGGTGGTGCTCTACCAGATCGTCAACTTCCACCACTACCTCGTCGACAGCATGATCTGGAAACAGCGCAAGGCGCCGATCCGCACGACTCTCGGCCTCGACTGACCGGCGATGGCCCACGGCTCCGGCCCGTCCGGCGCGCCGCCGGGATCGGCGCACAACCCATGGCTCGACCTGCTGCGGTCCCTCGCCATCGTGCTCGTCCTCCTGCGCCACGGCCATCGCTCGGCCCTCAACGAATTCGGTCTCGCCTCCGGCCCCGCCGGCAATGCGATGCTGAACGGCTGGGTCGGCGTCGATCTCTTCCTGGTGCTCTCGGGCTACCTGATCGGCCGGCAGCTCCTGCGCGGCCTTCAGGACACGGCCGCCTTCGACTGGCCCGCCTACCTGATGCGGCGGGGATTTCGCATCGTCCCGAGCTATGTCGCCGTGCTCGCCCTCGTCATGCTCGGCGCCTTCCCGCTCTACGTATTTCCCCGCGAGGCGCTCGCCTTTCGGGGATTCTACCACCTTCTCCTTCTTCAGGATTACCTGCCCCCCAACATCAGCATCGTCTTCTGGACGCTCGGGGTCGAAGAGAAGTTCTATCTCGTCGCCCCGCTCCTGATCGCCCTTTGCCTGCGCGCCGGGCCGCTCAGGACGCGCCTGATGATCCTCGCGCTCGTCTTCGTCGCCTCCCCGCTCCTGCGCGCCCTCACGCTCGCCGGCACGCCCCTGCCGCTCGACTATCCGACCTACTTCCACGGCTTCCGCAGGCCCTTCCATGCCTGTCTCGAACCGCTGGCCGCCGGCGTCGCGATCGCGCTCGCCGAGCGGGCGGGTGGCCTGAGCCGGTTCGCGTCTTCAAGTGGCGCGATTCTCGCTTCCGCAGCGCTCGCTCTCTTGATCTGGCTCGCGAGCCACGATCTCCTCGCGCATATCGTCGCCTTCGACGTGGTCCTTCAACCGGCGCTGATCGCGCTTCTCTGCGCCGCGATGGTGCTCGGCGCCGTGCTGTCGGCCCGCAGGCCCCTGCCCTTCGCTCCGGCCGCGCAGATGCTCGCGACACTGAGCTACACGCTCTACCTTGTGCACTTCCCGCTGATCCCGCTGGCGATGGCGCTGGGCAAGACAACTCCGCATCCGCTGGCGGGCTTCTGGGTCGCCTATCTCGGCCTCTCGACGCTCGCGGCGATCGCGCTGCATCTCGCCGTGGAGCGCCCGTTCCTCAACTACCGCGACCGGCTCGGCGCGACCTCGGCCGCCGCCCGGGCGCCCGAGGGTCAGCCGCGCTGAAGCTCCCCGAGCCGGGCCCGCGCCGCGTCCACGTCGGCCCGCATCTGCGCCACCAGCGCGGGCGCGGTCTCGAAGCGCCATTCCGGCCGCAGGAAGGCCATCAGCGCCACCGACACCTGCGCGCCGTAGAGATCGCCGTCGAAATCGAGCAGATGCACCTCCAGATTGGGCCGGTTCTCGCCGAAGGTCGGTCGCGTGCCGATCGAGGCGGCGCCCAGGTAGCGGCCCCGGTGCGGGCCGTCGAGCACGTCCACGCCCACCGCATAGACCCCCAGCCGCGGCAGATGCAGCCCGTCGAGGCCGAGGTTGGCGGTGGGAAAGCCCAGTTCCCGGCCGCGCCGGTCGCCCTCGCGCACCGGCCCCTCGATCCGGTGCCAGTGGCCGAGGATGCGCGCCGCCTCCTCGGGCCGCCCCTCGCCCAGCGCCGCGCGGATCGCCGTCGACGAGAAATCGCCCTCCGCATCGGCCACCAGTGGCGCGATGGTGACGTCGATGCCGAGCGCCGGGCCCAGCCGCCGCAGCAGTTCGGTATCCCCGCTCCGCCCCTTGCCGAAGCGGAAATCCGCCCCCGCCACCAGATGCCGCAGCCCCAGCGCCCCGGCAAGCACCTCGCGCATGAAGGCCTCCGCCGACAGGCCGGCGAGATCCGCGTCGAAGCGGATCTCGTAGAGCTGCTCGACCCCGAGCTTCTCCATCCGCCGCGCCCGCGCATCCGCGGTCATCAGCCGGAACGGCGGGCCGTCGGGGGCGAAGAAGCTGCGCGGATGCGGCTCGAAGGTCACCACCCCGAAGGCCGTGCCATGCTCCGCGGCGGCCGCCCGCGCCAGCGCCAGCACCGATTGGTGGCCGAGATGCACGCCGTCGAAATTGCCGATCGCGGCCGCCGCGCCCCGGTCCGCCGGATCGAGCCCGTGATGGCTCAGATGTCTCTTCATGGGCCTCCGGGCCGGGCGGCGTCCAGACGCGCCGCAGGAACCTGCCGCGCCACCTCCGCCCGTATCGCCGAAGGCGCGGCGGCATTCAAGGGCGGGCCGGCGCCCGGCCGTCTAGCGCAGATAGGCGATCGCCAGCTTCGGCGCGAGCCGCGCCGCCGCGAGATAGGTCCGCAGCAGCGCCGGATCCGGCCCGGCGGCGCGGCTCGTGCCGGTCTCCTCCGCGGCGAGCCCGCCGGCGACGAAGAGCGCGTCGAGCCCCTCGCCCATGGCGCCGAGGATGTCGGTGGCGATGCCGTCTCCCAGGCAGAGGATCTCGTCCGCCGGCGTCTCGAAGCCCAGCATCTCCGCCATCTTCGCGCGCGCCAGAGCGTAGATCGGCGGATGCGGCTTGCCGAAATAGTAGCTCTGCCCGCCCGCCTCGCTGTAGGCGGCCGCGATCGCGCCGGCGCAGAAGATGCGGAGGTCGCCCACGTCCACCACGATGTCGGGATTGGCGCAGAGCAGCCTCAGCCCCCGGATCTTGCCCTCGAGGATCGTGGCGCGATAATCGGCCGGCGTCTCCGCCCGGTCGTCGAAGAGCCCGGTGCAGACGATCCCCTCGGCCTCCCCGAGCGGCACGCGCTCGATGTCGTAGGGCCGGCCGGCGTCGTCGCGGAAGAAGCCCAGGTCGCGCTCCGGGCCGATGTGATAGACCCTGCGCCCGAACTGTCCGGCGGCCATCGCCGCCTGGGCCGCGTCGCCCGAGGACACGATCAGGTCGTAGCAGGACCGCGGCGCCCCCAGCCCTTCGAGCTGGACCGCCACGTCGCGGCCCGGCCGCGGTGAATTGGTCAGCAGCACCACCCTGCCGCCGCGCGCGCGGAAGCGCTCGAGGGCCGCCACCGCCTCGGGGAAGGCGCATTGCCCGTCGTGCAGGCAGCCCCAGAGGTCGCAATAGAGCAGGCTGTAGCCACGGTCGATGGAATCGAACGTCTGGATGATCTCGGTCATGGCGGCGGCCCCGGGTTGCGGTGCGCGCTCCTAGCCGATATCGCGCCCGGCGCAAAGCCATGCCGCGGCAGATTTCCCGGCCCCCGCCCCCTTGACAGGCCCGAGCGCGCTCAATACCTCAGCGCGTGTGTTAGCACTCACTGGTGGCGAGTGCTAATCCCACCGGAAGCCACCTTCACAGGCTGGAACGCGAATCAAGGAGCGAACCGAAATGCACTTCACGCCTCTGCACGACCGTGTGGTTGTCCGCCGCATCGAGGGCGAAGAGAAGACCAAGGGCGGCCTGATCATTCCCGACACTGCCAAGGAAAAGCCCTCCGAGGGCGAGGTCGTCGCCGTCGGCGAGGGCGCGCGCAAGGATTCGGGCGAGTTGATCCCGATGTCGGTCAAGGCCGGCGACCGCATCCTCTTCGGCAAGTGGTCCGGCACCGAAGTCAAGATCGAGGGCGAGGATCTCCTCATCATGAAGGAGAGCGACGTGCTCGGCATCATCCAGAGCGGCTCCAAGGCCGCCAAGGCCGCCTGATCCCGCACGCCGATCCTCAGTCAGCAGAATTCAAGGAGAACATCCGATGGGCGCTAAGCAGCTCAAATTCGATACCGACGCGCGCAACCGCCTGCTCAAGGGCGTGGACATGCTCGCCGACGCCGTCCGCGTCACCCTCGGGCCCAAGGGCCGCAACGTGGTGATCGACAAGTCCTTCGGCGCGCCGCGCATCACCAAGGACGGCGTCACCGTCGCCAAGGAGATCGAGCTCGAGGACAAGTTCGAGAACATGGGCGCGCAGATGGTCCGCGAAGTCGCGAGCCGCACCAACGACGAGGCCGGCGACGGCACCACCACCGCCACCGTGCTCGCCCAGGCGATCGTCCGCGAGGGCATGAAGTCGGTCGCCGCCGGCATGAACCCGATGGACCTCAAGCGCGGCATCGACCTCGCGGTCTCCGCCGTGGTCGAGGACATCAAGAAGCAGGCCCGCACCGTCTCCGGCTCCGAGGAAGTGGCGCAGGTCGGCTCCATCGCCGCCAATGGCGAGACCGAGATCGGCCAGCAGATCGCCGACGCGATGCAGAAGGTCGGCAACGAGGGTGTCATCACCGTCGAGGAGAACAAGGGCTTCGAGACCGAGACCGAGGTCGTCGAGGGCATGCAGTTCGACCGCGGCTACCTCAGCCCCTACTTCATCACCAACGCCGACAAGATGGTGGCCGAGCTCGAGGACGCGCTGATCCTGCTGCACGAGAAGAAGCTCTCCTCGCTGCAGCCGATGGTGCCGCTGCTCGAATCGGTGATCCAGTCCGGCAAGCCGCTCCTGATCGTCGCCGAGGACGTGGACGGCGAGGCGCTCGCGACCCTCGTGGTCAACAAGCTGCGCGGCGGCCTCAAGATCGCCGCCGTCAAGGCGCCGGGCTTCGGTGACCGCCGCAAGGCCATGCTGCAGGACATCGCCGTCCTGACCGGCGGCCAGGTGATCTCCGAGGATCTGGGCATGAAGCTCGAGAACGTCGGCATCGACATGCTCGGCAAGGCCCGCAAGATCACCATCACCAAGGACGAGACCACCATCGTCGAGGGTCATGGCGAGAAGGCCGAGATCGAGGCGCGCGTCGCCCAGATCCGCCAGCAGATCGAGGAGACCACCTCGGACTACGACAAGGAGAAGCTGCAGGAGCGCCTGGCCAAGCTCGCCGGCGGCGTCGCGGTCATCCGCGTCGGCGGTGCCTCTGAGGTCGAGGTGAAGGAGCGCAAGGACCGCGTCGACGACGCGCTCAACGCGACCCGCGCCGCGGTCCAGGAAGGCGTCGTGGTCGGCGGCGGCGTGGCACTGGTGCGCGCCTCCCGCAAGCTCCAGGACATGACCGGGGCGAATTCCGACCAGACCGCGGGCATCGCGATCGTCCGCAAGGCGCTCCAGGCGCCGCTGCGCCAGATCGCCGAGAACGCCGGCGTCGATGGCTCGGTCGTGGCCGGCAAGGTCATGGAATCGACCGACGAGACCTTCGGCTTCAACGCCCAGACCGAATCCTATGGCGACATGTTCAAGTTCGGCGTGATCGACCCGGCCAAGGTCGTGCGCACCGCGCTGCAGGACGCCGCCTCGGTCTCCGGCCTGCTGATCACCACCGAGGCCATGATCGCCGACAAGCCCGAGCCGAAGGGCCAGGGCGGCATGCCCGGCGGCGGCATGGGCGGCATGGGCGGCATGGACGGCATGATGTGATCCAGCCGCAGGGCTGAGCAATCCGGAGGGGGCCTCGTGCGAGGCCCCCTTTTCTTCTGCCGGGCCGGTCGCGGCGACGATGCGGGCGGAGCGCCTGCACCCGCCGCGCCCGGCGCCTTGACAGGCCCGCGGCCCGGGCGCAGAGCGGGCCCGTTGGCAGGCATCCGGGGGAACGCCATGGCCGAGAGCAGGAACGACCCGCAAGGGGCGCCGGAGCCGCGGCGGCGGAGCGCGGCGGGCACCGCCTCGGCCGGGAGCGGCAGGCCTTGAGCCCGGGTCCCGACTGGTCGTCGGCGCAATATCTCCGCTTCGAGGACGAGCGAAGCCGGCCCGCCCGCGACCTGATCGCCCGCATCCCCGCGTCCCGGGCCGCCCGCGCCGTCGATCTCGGCTGCGGCCCGGGCAATTCGACCGAACTGCTGCGCGACCGCTTCCCCGATGCCGACATGCTCGGGATCGACAATTCTCCCGACATGCTGGCCGCCGCCCGCCGCCGCCTGCCGGACGCGCGCTTCGAGGCGGCCGACATCGCCCGCTGGGCCGATCCGGGGCCCTTCGACGTGATCCTCGCCAATGCCGCGCTGCAATGGGTGCCGGGCCACGACCGGCTGCTGCCCGCGCTCCTGGCGCGGCTGGCGCCCGGCGGCAGCCTCGCGGTGCAGATGCCCGACAACCTCGACGAGCCCTCGCACCGGCTGATGCGCGAGGTGGCGGCGGCGGGGCCCTGGAGCGCCGCGCTGTCCGGCGCCGCCGCCGCGCGCGTGCCGCGGCAGGCGCCGGGCTGGTACTGGCACTTGCTGCGGGAGGCGGGGGCGGCCTCGGTCGATCTCTGGCGCACCACCTATTTCCACCCGCTCGACGGCGTCGATGCGATCGTGGAATGGCTGAAATCCACCGGCCTGCGCCCCTTCCTCGCGCCGCTCGACGCAGGCCGGGCCGCGGCTTTCCTCGACCGCTACCGCGCCGCGCTGGCGGAGGCCTATCCCGCGGCGGCGGACGGCAAGGTGCTCCTCGCCTTCCCGCGGCTCTTCTTCGTCGCGACGCGCTGAGGCGGCGCCTCCGCGGCATGTCCTTGACGCGCCGGATCGCAGCCGCCTAGGCTCCGACGGGGCCGGGCGGAACGCCGGCCGTATCTCCCGGGGAGAGAGACCAGATGAGCAAGCGCGACGACCTGATCGCCCTCTATGCCGCGGATCTGCGCGACAAATGCGGCGTGAACCCGGACATGGACCTGCTGACCAAGGTGACCATCGGCTGCGGCCCGGCGATCTACAACGCGGATTCCTCGACCGTCGCTGGCACCAGCGAGAGCGAGATCGAGACGGTGAAGAACAACTTCCTGATCAAGAAGCTGGGCCTCGCCGACGGCCCCGCGCTGACCGCAGGGATCGACGCCGTGCTCGAAACCTACGGCCGCGCGAACCGCAACAAGTACCGCGCCGTGGTCTATTACCTGCTGACCAGGCATTTCGGCCGGGAGAGCGTCTACGCCTGAGCGCGGCGGCCGGCCTCAGCGCACCATCGCCTCCAGCGGATCGTGGACCGTCGGCCCATCCGGGCCGAAGGCGATGCGCGCGAGGCAGTCCGGCTTGAAGCGCAGCCGCGCCATGGCGCCGGCATCGACCCAGGCCAGGCGGTTCACCACGCCCGCCGGATCGGCGAGCCTCGCCCCCGCCGCCGCCCCGCCCAGGCGCGCGCGATAGAGCAGCTCCACCTGGTGGAAGCCGCTCGCGGGGTCGTGGAATTCCGACACCGCCAGCAGCCGCCCGGGCAGGACCGCGAGTCCGGTCTCCTCGAGCACCTCGCGCCGCAGGTTGTGCTCGAGGCTCGTCCCGGCCTCGACGCCGCCGCCGGGCGTGCACCAGAGGTCGCTCTGCTCGCCGGGATAGGCATTGACCAGGAGCAGCCGCCCGGCGTCCAGGACCACCGCCCGGACCGCGAGGCGCACCCCGCTCATGGCCGGCGTGGCGCGATCCGGGTGACATGCCCCATCTTGCGCCCCGGCCGCGCCGCGCCCTTGCCGTAGAGATGCACCGCCGCCCCGGTCTCGCCGGGGGCCGACGCCACCGCCTCGCCGATCAGGTTCACCATCACCGCATCCGAATGCCGCCGCCCGTCGCCGAGCGGCCAGCCGCAGATCGCGCGCACATGCTGCTCGAACTGGTCGGTGAGGCAGGCGTCCTGGGTCCAGTGCCCGGAATTATGCACCCGCGGCGCGATCTCGTTGACCACGAGGCCGGTTTCGGTCGCGAAGATCTCCACGCCGATCACACCCACGTAGTCGAGGGCGTTGAGGATGCGTCCGGCGATCAGCACCGCGTCCTGCGCCAGCGCCGGCGCGATCGCCGCCGGCACCGAGGTCGAGTGCAGGATGCCGTCGCGGTGCAGGTTCTCGCCCGGATCGAAGGCCACCACCGCGCCGTCGAGCCCGCGCGCCCCGATCACCGAGACCTCGCGCTCGAAGGATACGAAACCCTCGAGCACCGAGGGCGCCGCCCCGACCGCCGCCCAGGCCTCCGGCGCGGATGGGCCGGAGGCCTCGATGCGGACCTGGCCCTTGCCGTCATAGCCGAACCGGCGCGTCTTGAGGATCGCCGGCACCCCCAGCGCCGCAAAGCCCGCCGCCAGATCCTCCGGCCCGTCCACGGGGCGATAGGGCGCCACCGACAGGCCCAGCCCGCGCAGGAACTCCTTTTCCGCCAGCCGGTCCTGCGCCACCTCCAGCGCCCGCCGCCCCGGCCGCACCGGCACGCGCGCCGCCACGGCATCGACCGCCGCCAGCGGCACGTTCTCGAATTCGTAGGTCGCCACGTCGACGGATGCCGCGAAGGCCTCGAGCGCGGCGCGGTCGTCGTATTCCGCCCGCGTCACCCGCTCGACCACCTGCCCGGCGCAGGGCTCCGCCGCCGGCTCGAAGACATGGGCGCGCATCCCCAGCCGCGCCGCCGCCAGCGCCAGCATCCGGCCGAGCTGCCCGCCGCCGAGAATGCCGATCCGGGCTCCCTCGGGCAGCGGCTCAGGAGGCATCGGGGATCTCGGCCACGGCTTCGGTCTGCGCCGCCCGCCAGGCCTCGAGCCGCCCGGCCAGCGCGGCATCGCCGACCGCCAGCATCGCGGCGGCGAAGAGCGCGGCATTGGCCGCGCCCGCCGGCCCGATGGCGAAGGTCGCCACCGGCACGCCGCGGGGCATCTGCACGATGGAAAGGAGCGAATCGAGCCCCGAGAGCGCGGCGCTCTGCACCGGAACCCCGAGCACCGGCAGCCGGGTCTTGGCCGCCAGCATGCCCGGCAGATGCGCCGCCCCGCCCGCGCCGGCGATGATCGCGGCGAGCCCGCGCCCGGCGGCCTCCTCGGCATAGACGAACATCCGGTCGGGCGTGCGATGCGCCGAGACGATGTGCGCCTCGAACGGCAGATCCAGCGCCTCGAGCACCTCGGCGGCGGCGCGCATGGTCGCCCAGTCGGACTGGCTTCCCATGACGATGCCGATCCGCGGGCCGGTCGGGGAGAGGTTCATGGGCAGGCTCCGGAATGGCGAGGCGCGCGACTATAGCCGCGGGTGCCCGGCGTGCAAGCCGTGCGCGCCGGGTCGCTCAGGCGATGATGTCCGGCTCGATCTCGTCGGTGAGCCTGGTCATCTGGTCCTTGAGCATCAGCTTGCGCTTCTTCAGCCGCCGGAGCGTCAGCTGGTCCACCTTGCCATCCTTGTGCAGCGCCTCGATGGCCTCGTCGAGATCGCGGTGCTCGCGCTGCAGGAGGCCCATCTTGATGCGCAGCACCTCCTCGCGCGACATGGTGGGCGGTTCGGTCATGGCGTCACATCCAAAGGTCCCGGGCATGGGTTATACGCCGCCGCGCCCCGCGCGCCTAGTCCCGGCGCGCCCTTGCCATTCACCGCCCTCGCCCCCATTTGCTCAAGGGAACCGCCGAAACGGGGTTCCGCGGCAAGTCGCTTGAAACAAGGGCTTAGACGACATGACGAAGGTCACATTCGCCTCGCATCCCTATCTGCTGGGGTTCGAGCAGCTCGATCGCCTGGTCGAGCGCACCGCCAAGGCCGGCAGCGACGGCTATCCGCCGTGCAACATCCTGCAGACCGCCGAGGGCGCCTATCGCATCACCCTCGCGGTGGCGGGCTTCGCCAGGGACGACCTCGAGATCACGCTGGAAGCCAACCAGCTCACCGTGCGCGGCGGGCAGTCGGAAGAGGCCGAGGGGCGCGTCTACCTCCATCGCGGCATCGCCGCGCGGCAGTTCCAGCGCAGCTTCGTGCTCGCCGATGGCGTGGAGGTCACCGGGGCCGGGCTCGAGAACGGGCTCCTGAACATCGAGCTGCGCCGCAACCCGCCCGAAGCGATCGTCCGAACGATCCCGATCAACGGCAAGAAGACCTGAAGGAGGCCCGAGCAATGACCGATTTTCCCAGCTTCCCCACCGGCGGCGACAAGCGCATCGTCTATGTGCGCGAGGTCAAGACCGCCGATCTCCCCGAGGCGATCCGCGCCCAGACCGAAGGCCTCGACCACCTCTATGCGATCCATTCCGACAGCGGCGACGTGCTCGCGCTGGTGCGGGACCGCAACCAGGCCTTCATCGTCGCCCGCCAGAACGAATTCTCGCCGGTGAGCGTGCACTGACGGCGCGGGCGGCGCCCACCCGCCGCCCGGGCGCCCTCGGCCCGTTACCCGGCCCGTTACCCGGCCCGTGACTCTCGGCCCGTGATCAGCCCGCGCCGACGGCGGCGACGTCAGGCGCGGCAGGCGCCACAGCGTCCTCGGCCGCCAGGAACCGCTCCGCCTCCAGCGCCGCCATGCAGCCCATGCCGGCCGATGTCACCGCCTGGCGGAACACGTGGTCGGTGATGTCCCCGGCGGCGAAGACGCCGGGGATGCCCGTGGCCGTCGAATCGGGCTTGGTCACCACATAGCCGCCGTGATGGGTCTCGAGCTGGTCGGCCACCAGCGCCGAGGCCGGCGCATGGCCGATGGCGACGAAGACGCCGGAGCAGGGGATCTCGCGCTGGCTGCCGTCGCGCAGGTCGCGCAGCCGCACGCCGGTCACGCCGGGCGGGTTCTCGCCCCCCAGCACCTCGTCGAGGGTATGGAACCAGATCGTCTCGATCTTGGGGTTCCTGAACAGCCGGTCCTGCAGGATGCGCTCGGCGCGCAGCGCGTCGCGGCGGTGGACCAGCGTGACCTTCGCGGCGAAATTCGTCAGGAACAGCGCCTCCTCGACCGCCGAATTGCCGCCGCCGATCACCACCACCTCCTGGCCGCGGTAGAAGAAGCCGTCGCAGGTGGCGCAGGCCGAGACCCCGAAGCCCTTGAACTTCTCCTCGCTCGGCAGCCCGAGCCATTTCGCCTGCGCCCCCGTCGCGAGCACCACGGCATCGGCGGAATAGGTGGTGCCGCTGTCGCCGGTGGCGGTGAAAGGCCGGCGCGACAGGTCGAGCGCATTGATGTGATCGGCGATCACCTCCGCGCCCGTGGCCTTGGCATGCGCTTCCATGCGCAGCATCAGATCCGGCCCCTGGACCTCGGTGTCGCCGGGCCAGTTCTCCACCTCGGTGGTGATGGTCAGCTGCCCGCCCGGCTGGATGCCCTGGATCAGGATCGGCGCGAGCATCGCCCGCGCGCCGTAGACGGCGGCGGTATAGCCGGCCGGCCCCGAGCCGATGATGAGCAGCCTGGTGTGACGCGCATGGGACATGGTCGGGACCCCTTCCGGTTTGCGGCGAACATATAGGCCCGCCGCCCGGCGGTGTGAAGCGCCGCCCCGGCGGGGCGACGCCGGGCCGTCAGACGAGCTTGGCGCGCAGGGCCTTGTATTCGGTCTCGCTGAGCGAGCCGGACGCCTTGAGCCGGTCGAGCTTCTCGATCTCGTCGGCGACGCTGAAGCCCACGACCTTGCGCAGCTGCTCGCGCGCCTCCTCGGCCTGCTCGGCGCTGCGCCGCGCCATGCTGCCGCTCTGGGTCACCAGATAGGCGAAGACCCCGATATAGGGCAGGACGACCAGGAAGATCACCCAGATCACCTTCGACCAGCCCGACAGGTCGTGCCGGCGCAGCAGATCCACCAGCACGGTGATGATCATCCAGAACCAGACCACGAAGAAGACGATGAAGAGGATGTCCAGGAGGAAGTTCCCGAAACTCACGTTACCAAGATGCATGTCCGAACCTCGCATGAAATGCCGCGCCGGCCCTGCCGGCATACGCGCTACGCCGATCGCCTCGAAGGCGAACGGCCGTGGCGCACTTTGCCCTTCCGCACCGCGAGATCAAGCGGTTCCTGCGATCGCCGCGCGCCCGCCGCCGCGCCGAAGCTGATTGTTTCCAGCGGTGCTTCAGCCTATGGAAGAATGGCGCTGCAGCCGAGACCCCCCGTGCCATGACCGATCACAAGCTCGACGCCATCGACCGCAGGATCCTCGCCGAGCTGCAGGGCGACGGGCGGATGACCAATGTCGAGCTGTCGCGGCGGGTGGGCATCTCGGCGCCCCCCTGCCTGCGCCGGGTCCGGGCGCTCGAGGAGGCGGGGCTGATCGAGGGCTACCACGCGCGCATCAGCGCCCGCGACCTCGGCTTCGAGGTGCGGGTCTTCGCCATGGTCGGCCTCTCGAGCCAGGCCGAGCGCGACCTCTCGGCCTTCGAGGCCAAGTGCCGCGACTGGCCGCTGGTGCGCGAATGCCACATGCTGAACGGCGAGATCGACTTCATCCTCAAATGCGTCGCCCCCGACCTCTCCACCTTCCAGAGCTTCCTCACCGAGGAACTCACCGCCGCGCCGAACGTGGCGAGCGTCAAGACCAGCCTCGTCATCCGCTGCGCCAAGGACGAGCCGGCGGTGCCCTTCGACGTCTTCGAGGCCCGGGCGAGCGCACGGGACTGACCTGGCACATGCGCCGCCCCCGCGCGGTCACCTTGGCCGCGGGCGGAGCGGCGGAAGCGCAGCATCCTCGACCAGCGCCGGAATTGCACGTCTGCAGCGATGGGGGCCATGACGATCCTACCGAACCTCCTGCGGGAGAACCGCTTCACCCCGGAACTGGTGCCGCCTTTCGAGCGGAAGCTCTTCTTCGAGCACGGCCGCCGCCGGCTCTATCTCGAGCGCTTCGGCGTGCTCTTGTTCCTCTCGGCGGTCATCGCCACCATGGGCATCCTCAGCGATTCCACGGCCGCGGTGATCGGCGCGATGATCATCGCGCCGCTGATGACGCCGATCATGGCGGCGGCGGCGGCGATCGTGACGGGGCGCATGGACCGCGCCGCGCGCTCGCTCGCGCTGGTGGTCGCCGGCGCGCTCGGCGTGGTCGCGCTCTCCTGGGCGCTCGCGACGCTCTACAGCGGCGAGCTGTCCTTCGACGGCAACAGCCAGATCACCGGGCGGATCCAGCCCCGCATCGCCGACCTGGCCGCGGCGCTGGCCTCCGGGGCGGCCGGCGCCTTCTGCATGAGCCGCGACGACATCGCCGATTCGCTGCCGGGCGTCGCCATCGCCATCTCGCTGGTGCCGCCGCTCTGCGTGGTCGGGATCGCCCTCTCCGCCGGGGAAGCGGAGGCGGCGCAGGGCGCGCTCCTGCTCTTCGTCACCAACATGCTGGCGATCCTGCTCGCGGGGGGCGGTCTGCTGGCGGCGCTCGGGCTCTCCGCCGCCGCCACAGTCAAGCTCCGAGGCCGCGCCCGCCGCAATGCCTTCGTCGTGATCGCGGCTGCCGTGGTGCTGGTGGCGGTGCCGCTCGCGGCGACCAGCGTCGCGCTGGACGGCGAGGCCCGGGCCAGGAGCCAGGCGCGGGAGGAAGCCGAGCAATGGCTCGCCGGCACGGATTTCGCCCTGCATGCGGTGCAGGTGCGGGGCGACAGCATCAAGATCACCATCAACGGCCCCGACGAGCCCCCGCCGCTTCCGGCCCTGGCGATCGCCCTCGAAGGCAGGATCGGCCACCCCGTCGCGGTCGAGCTGGTGACGGTGCGGTCGCAATCGCAGCGGGTGCCCGGCGCCGGGACCGAGGGCCCCGGCTAGCGCCCCCCATGACCCGCGCCGGCGCCCGCGCGGCGCGGCGCCGGCCTCACAGCCGGATCGCCGAGATCAGCCGCCCGTAATCCGGCTCGCCGGCATGGGTGGCGCGGCGGTAGGAGAAGAACCGCTCCGGCTCGGAATAGGTGCAGGTGCCGATCCAGCCCGCCTCGCCCACGCCGGCGCCGCGCAGCCGTTCGAGCACGAAGCCCGGCAGGTCGAAGCGGTAGCGGTCGCCCTCCCCGTTGACGAAGAACCGCCCATGCGCGTGATCGGCATCGATGAAGCGATGCGCGAATTCCGGCCCGACCTCGTAGGCGCGCTGGCTGATCGTCGGCCCCACCGCCGCGGCGATCGCGCCGCGCGTGGCACCCAGCCGCTCCATGGCGAGCAGCGTCGCCTCCAGCACGCCGTCGAGCGCGCCGCGCCATCCGGCATGGGCGACGCCGACCACCCCCGCGGCGCGGTCGGCGAAGAGCACCGGCGCGCAATCGGCCGTCAGCACGCTCAGCGCGATCCCCGGCGCGGCGGTGACCGCGGCATCGGCGCGCGGACGCTCGACCCAGCCCTCCGGCCCGGCCACCACCACCTCCGCCGAATGGATCTGGTGCAGCGAGAGCAGCCGCGGCGGCGCCACGCCCATGGCTCCGGCCACGCGCATCCGGTTCATCGCCACCGCCTCGCGCTGGTCGCCCGAGCCGGGGCCGCAGTTCAGCCCGGCGAAGATGCCCGAGGAGGCGCCGCCGCGCCGGGTGAAGAACCCGTGGCGCACCGGGCCGAGCAGATCGCTGGTCAGGATCTCGAGCGTCATGGATCGAACCCCGGCGGAACCGGCGCGCCCCGCGGCGTGAGGGCGAGCACCTGGAAGAGGTTTCCCATTTCCTCCGGATGGGTCAAGCGGCGATGTGCGGCCGCCACCTCGGCGCCGGCCGCGCCCCGCGCCAGCACCCGCGCCCGCGCGGTGATGCCGAGGCGCTCGAGAAACACCCCCTGCGGCACCGGCCCCGAGGCGCGCAGGCCCGCCCCCGCCGCCTCGGCCAGCGCCCGGAACCGCACATGCGCGGTCAGATCCGCCTCGCCCGGCCGCGCCAGCGGATCGGCATGGGCCCCGCCCGCCAGCGCCTGAAGGCTGTCGCCGATGCCGTCCCAGCACCCGTAGTCCACGATCAGCGCCGCCCCGCCCCGCGCCGCGATCCGCGCGCCCAGCGCCGCCGCCACCGCCTCGCCCGAGGGGCAGAGCTCGACCACCGCCCCGTCCGGCACCGCGGCGAACCGCGCCTCCAGCACCGCCTCCGCCCGTGGCCGCCCCCAGTCGAAGGCGAGCCGCCCGCCCTCCAGCACCACCAGCCGCTCGCGCCAGGCCGTGCCCAGCCGCTGGAACTGGCGCACCGGCAGGGCGTCGAAGAATTCGTTGGCGATGGCGATCAGGGGCACCTCCGGCAGCGCCGCCAGCGAGCCCGCCCAGCGCGCCCCGCTGCCCTCGAGCGCCTCCGCCTGCCGGGCGCGCAGCACCGGGCTCGTCTCGACCAGCACGATGCGCGCCGCCGCGCGGAAGCCCGGCACGCCCGCCACCGCCCGCAGGGCATCGCGCATCAGCGTGCCGCGCCCCGGCCCGAGCTCGACCAGCAGGAAGGGATCGGGCCGGCCCTGATCGCCCCAGACCTGCGCGGCCCAGGCGCCGAGCAATTCGCCGAACATCTGGCTGATCTCCGGCGCGGTGACGAAATCCCCCGCCCTGCCGAGGGGATCGCGGGTCATGTAATAGCCATGCTCCGGATCGCCGAGGCAGAGGCCCATGAATTCCGCCACCGGCATCGGGCCTTCGGATGCGATCCGCGCCCGGATCCGCGCCTCAAGCGGGGTCACGCCGCCGCCAGGGCCAGAAGAGGAAGGCGATCCCAAGCCCGAGCATGGGCAGGGTGAGGAGCTGCCCCATGCTCAGCCCGGTCTCTCCGAAGCGCAGCACGAGCCCGAGCGGGTTCTCCGCCGTGACGAATTGCGCATCGGCCACCCGGTAGCGCTCGACCAGGATCCGGGCGAGCCCGTAGCCGATCAGGAAGATGCCGAAGACCCGCCCGCGGCGCCTGAGCGCCCCGCGCCGGATCGCGACGGCGAGCAGGCAGAAGAGCACCAGCCCCTCCAGCCCCGCCTCGTAGAGCTGCGAGGGATGCCTCCCGCAGGCCCCCTCCCAGCCGGCGGGACAGGTCGAGGCCGCCTCGCCGGGAAAGGCCACCGCCCAGGGCAGCGTCGTCGGCCGTCCCCAGAGCTCGGCATTGATGAAATTGGCGACCCGCCCGAAGAAGAGCCCGATCGGCGCCGCGGCGGCCACCGCGTCGCCCACCCGCAGCCAGTCGAGCCCGTTGCGCCAGGCGAAGCCGACCACCCCGGCGAAGACGCCGAGAAAGCCGCCGTGAAACGACATGCCGCCCTGCCAGACCGCGAGGATCTCCGCGGGATGCGCCGCATAATGGCCCGGCTGGTAGAAGAGCACGTAGCCGAGCCGCCCGCCGAGGATCACCCCGAGGATCATCCAGGTCAGCAGGTCGTCGGTTTGCTCGGGGCGCATCGGCGCCGTCCCACCCCAGAGCGCCGGCCGCCGCATCAGCGCCGCGACATAGCGCCAGCCGAGCAGCAGCCCGGCGATATAGGCCAGCGCATACCAGCGGATCGCCAGCTCCACCCCGAAGACCCGGAACGAGACCAGCACCGGATCGATGTCGGGAAAGGGCAAGGGCGGCATGCGGGCTCCGGGCGCGGCTGGGCGCCCCTGAATCGGGGCGCGGCGTACCGGTGTCAAGCCGCCCGTGGCGGCATGTCGGAGCACGGTGCAAGCCGTGCGCATGGCACGCGCGCGAGATCTCCCAAGGGGATTGCATCCGGCAACGCGACCCTCCCGTCCGGCTTCCCGGCGCGTCTTTGCCACCATCCCACCCGGCGGGGAGCGCCGCGCAGCGCCCGCCCGTCTCCAGGCACCCGCTTGGCAAGACCGCCCTCCGCCGCCATATAGGTCACGTCCGAACAGGAGACGAAGATGCAGACCCGCAACAAGGTTCTCGATGACGTTGCCCAGCTCATGCAGAACGCCCTCGGCGTCGCGCATGGGGCCAAATCCGAGGCCGAGACGGCGCTGAAGGGTCTCGTCGACCGCTGGCTCGCCGATCGCAATCTCGTGACCCGCGAGGAATTCGACGCGGTCCGCGCCATGGCCCAGAAGGCCCGCGAGGAGAACGCCGCCCTTCAGGCGAGGCTCGACGCGCTGGAGGCCGCCGCCGCCGCGCCGAAGGACGCGGATCCGGCCTGACGCCGCCGCGCGACGTTAACCTTCGGGACAAATTCAGATAAACTTCCGCATTTTGTCCCTTTACAGACTCGGAGCGCTGCACCACCATATCTGGTAGGTCAGCAAATGTGTGCGCTGACCTGTTGTTAACCTCACCGCCCCCGAGCGGGGGGATGTCCCGTTCGGTGGCCAGAACCAGAGGCACCGGGCATGGGCATTGTCGAGCGTGATTTTGACTGTGAGGAACTCCACCCCATCGACATCGTCGAGACGCTGGCCGAGGAGCGGTCCTGGGACTTCGACCGCATCGCGGCCGACCAGATCGCCATGGCGATCGAGGGGACCTGGCGGACCTATTCCGTGACGCTCGCCTGGTCGGCGCAGGACGAGACCCTGCGGCTGATCTCGGCCTTCGACATGGCCCCGCCGGCACGCCGGCTCGGCGCCTTCCATGCCGCCATGGCGCTGGCGAACGACCGCTGCTGGTCGGGTGCCTTCGTGCTCTGGCGCGAGCAGAAGCTCATGGCCTATCGCTACAGCCTCAACCTCACGGGCGGCGCCCAGGCCACCTCGGCCCAGATCAACGACATGGTGCGCAAGGCCGTCACCGCCTGCGAACGCTTCTACCCCGCCTTCCAGCTCGTCGCCTGGGGCGGGGAGACCGCCGAAAAGGCGCTTGGAATCGCCATGGCCGAGGCCTACGGTCGAGCCTGACACCGGCCCCCCCTTTCCGGTTGCGGGCCGGGAAGGGGGATGCATGGCGCTGTCGGAAATCGCATCGCGCGGGCTCGTTCTTCTCGGCTGCGGCAAGATGGGCTCGGCGCTGCTCGAAGGCTGGCTGGCGCGCGGCATCCCGCCCGGGGCCTTCACCGTGCTCGATCCGGCGCCGGGACCGCGCCTGGAGGTCCTGTCCGGCGAGGGGCTGAACCTCAACGGGGAGCTTCCGGCGCGGCCGGCCGTGGCACTCCTCGCGGTCAAGCCGCAGATGATGGGCGCGGCCCTGCCGCGGCTCGCAGCACTCGGAAATGGCGATACGCTCTTTCTCTCGATCGCCGCCGGCACGCCGATCGCCACCCTCGAAGCCGCGCTGGGCGCCCGGACGCCGATCGTGCGCGCGATGCCCAACACGCCCGCCGCGATCGGTCGCGGCATCACCGCGCTCATCGGCAATTCCCGGGTCGATGCCGGCCGGATGGCGCTGGCCGAAGCACTGATGCAGGCGGTCGGACCGACCGTCACGCTCGAATCCGAGCATCAGATGGACGCCGTCACCGCGGTCTCGGGATCGGGGCCGGCCTATGTCTTCCTGATGATCGAGGCGCTCTCGGACGCCGCCGAAGCCGAGGGCCTGCCCGCGGATCTGGCCCGGCGCCTCGCCCGCGCCACCGTGACGGGCGCCGCCGCGCTCGCCGATGCCGCGCCGGAGGAACCGGGGCAATTGCGCGTCAACGTGACGAGCCCGGGCGGAACCACGGCGGCGGCGCTCGAGGTGCTGATGCACGAAGAGGCCGGCCTCGGCCCGCTGCTTCGGGAGGCCGTGAACGCCGCCGCGCGACGCAGCAGGGAGCTCGCGCGATGATTTTTGCTGCACTGCAACATTCGCCCTTGATTTCCATGTTGCAGCGCACAATATGACGGCCATCGGATGATCTTAACCGCAGGAGGCAATGCGATGTTCGACCCCAAGACGTTTTCCTTCGACGCTGAAAAGATGTCGGAGTTCTTCCGCAGCAACGACTTCACCAAGGCGCTCTCGACCATGAAGATGCCCGGCCTCGACGGCGAGGCGATCATGGAGGCGCAGAAGAAGAACATGGACGCGCTCGTGGAGGCCAACAAGGCCGCGGCCGCCGGCTACCAGGACCTCTTCAAGAAGCAGATGGCGATCTTCGAGGAGACCATGGCCGAAGCCCAGAAGCAGATGAAGGCCTTCGACGCCACCAAGCTCGACGCCGACAAGGCCAAGGCCCAGGGCGAGCTCGCCAAGGCCGCCTTCGAGAAGGCGCTGGCCAATATGCAGGCGCTCGCGGAATCCGCCCAGAAGGCGAATTCCGAGGCCTATGAGATCGTCTCCGCCCGCATCCAGGAGAGCCTCACCGAACTGCGCGACATGGCCGCCAAGGCCACCCGCAGCTGATCCGGCGCGATCGACCGACGGAAACCGCTTGCCCCCGACCGGGCAGGCGGTTTCTTTGTGCGGACCCAGCGAGGCCCGCATGAGCACCATAACCTACGACGATTTCCTCAAGGTCGACATCCGCGTCGGCCGCGTCACCCGCGCCGAGACGTTCCCGGAGGCGCGCAAGCCCGCGCTCAAGCTCTGGATCGACTTCGGCCCCGAGATCGGCGAGCGCAAGTCCTCGGCGCAGATCACCGCGCATTACGCGCCCGAGACCCTGATCGGCCGCCTCGTGCTCGCGGTCGTCAACTTCCCGCCGCGCCAGATCGGCCCCTTCCGCTCCGAGGTGCTCACCCTCGGCCTCGCCGATGCCGAGGGCGAGATCGTCCTGGTCCAGCCCGAGCAGGCCGTCGCGCCCGGCCAGCGCCTGCACTGACCGCCCGCAGCTCATGGCCGGCCGCCGGCCGGGAGGGACGCACGACCGCTTCCCCGGCCGCCGCCTCGACAGCGGCGGCGCGAGCGCCTATCTCACCCTCGACCCGAACCGAGGAGCCCCCATGCCCGCCACCTCCGCCCAAGACGCCCGCGAGCCCGATGCCGCCGCGGCGCTCGGCCCCCTGCCCGAATGGGATCTGGGCGACCTCTATTCCGCCCCCGACGCGCCGGAGATCGCCCGCGACCTCGACTGGCTCGCCGCCGAATGCGCCGCCTTCGCCGCCGATCACGAAGGCCGGCTCGCCGATCTCGACGCCGCCGGATTGCTGGCGGCGATCCGCCGCTACGAGCGCATCCAGACCGTCTCCGGCCGGATCATGAGCTATGCCGGGCTCCGGCACTTCCAGAACACCACCGATGCCGGGCGCGGCAAGTTCTTCGGCGACATGCAGACCCGCATCACCGACCTCTCGGCGCCGCTGGTCTTCTTCGCACTCGAGCTCAACCGCGTCGAGGATGCCGCACTCGACGCCCGCCTCGCGGAGAACGCCGATCTCGCCCGCTACCGCCCGATCCTCGACCGCATCCGCAAGATGAAGCCCTACCAGCTCTCCGACGAGCTGGAGAAATTCCTGCACGACCAATCCGTGGTCGGCGCCGCGGCCTGGAACCGGCTCTTCGACGAGACGCTGGCCGGGATGACCTTTGACGTCGCGGGCCAGGCCCTGTCGCTCGAGGCCACGCTCAACCTGCTCAGCGAGCAGGATCGCGGCCGGCGCCAGGCCGGCGCCGAGGCGCTCGCGGAGGTCTTTCGCGCCCACCAGCCGCTCTTCGCGCGCATCACCAACACGCTCGCCAAGGAGAAGGAGATCGAGGACCGGTGGCGCAAGCTTCCGGCGCCGCAATCCGCCCGCCACCTCGCCAACGACGTCGAGCCGGAGGTGGTCGAGGCGCTCAGGAACGCGGTCGTCGCCGCCTATCCGAAGCTCTCGCACCGCTACTACGCGCTCAAGGCGAAATGGCTCGGCCTCGAACGGCTCGAGATCTGGGACCGCAACGCGCCGCTGCCGCGCGACGACGACCGCAAGATCGGCTGGGAGGACGCGAAGGCCACCGTGCTCGAGGCCTATGCCGGCTTCGATCCCCGCATGGCCGAGATCGCCGCGCCCTTCTTCGAGCGGGGTTGGATCGACGCGCCGGTCAAGCCGGGCAAGAGCCCGGGCGCCTTCGCCCATCCCACGATCACCGAAGTGCACCCTTATGTCCTGCTCAATTATCTCGGCAAGCAGCGCGACGTGATGACGCTGGCTCATGAGCTCGGCCATGGCGTGCACCAGGTGCTCGCCGCCGGCCAGGGCGAACTCCTCGCCTCCACGCCGCTGACGCTGGCGGAAACCGCCTCGGTCTTCGGCGAGATGCTGACCTTCCAGAAGCTGCTCGACGCCGCCCCCGACCGGGCCGCGCGCAAGATCCTGCTCGCCTCCAAGACCGAGGACATGATCAACACGGTGGTGCGCCAGATCGCCTTCTACGATTTCGAGAGCAGGCTCCACGCCGAACGCCGCAAGGGCGAGCTCACGCCCGCGGACATCAACGCGCTCTGGATGAGCGTGCAGACCGAGAGCCTCGGGCCGGTCTTCGACTTCATGGAGGGCTACGAGACCTTCTGGTCCTATATCCCGCATTTCATCCACTCGCCCTTCTACGTCTATGCCTATGCCTTCGGCGACGGGCTGGTGAACGCGCTCTATGCGGTCTATCGCGAGGGCGAGCCGGGCTTCGCCGACCGCTATTTCGAGATGCTGAAGGCCGGCGGCTCGCGGCACCACAAGGAGCTTCTCGCACCCTTCGGCCTCGACGCCACCGATCCCGCCTTCTGGGACAAGGGCCTCGGCGTCATCGCGGGCCTCATCGACGAACTGGAGGCCATGGAGGGCTGACGACACCGCGAGGCCGGACAGCTCGCGGTGACAATCCGCCGCCCGGATGCGCCGGGCGGGCGGGCACAAGTGGCGGAAACGGAGGACATGGCATGCGGATCGGGCTGGGCTGCGAACTGACCTACGACCTGCCGAAGGACACGCCGATGATCGTGCTCCTGAACGTGCATTACTCGCGCGTCGGCTATCTCGAACGCCCCGACCAGCTCATCACCGATCCGCCGGTACCGGTCGAGAGCTACCGCGACCTCTTCGGGAACTGGTGCTGCCGGCTGGTGGGCCCGCGCGGTCGCTTCGTGCTGCGCACCGACGGGGTGATCCTCGACGACGGCGAGACCGATCCGGTGGATCTCACGGCGATCCAGCACCCGGTGGAGGACCTGCCCGCCGCGACGCTGGGCTATCTGCTCGCCAGCCGGTATTGCGAGACCGACCTGCTCTCCAACGAGGCCTGGCGGCTCTTCGAGCACGGGCCCTCGGGCTGGGGCCGGGTCCAGGCGATCTGCGACTTCGTCCACGACCACGTGCGCTTCGGCTACGAGAATTCCCGGCCCACCCGCACCGCCGCCGAGACCTATGCCGAGGGGCGCGGGGTCTGCCGCGACTTCACCCATCTCGCGGTCACCTTCTGCCGCTGCATGAACATCCCCGCCCGCTACTGCACCGGCTACATCAGCGACATCGGCCTGCCGCCGCCCTATGAGCCGATGGATTTCGCCGCCTGGATGGAGGTCTATCTCGGCGGGCGCTGGTGGGCCTTCGATCCGCGCAACAATGCGCCGCGCCGGGGCCGGGTGCTGATCGCGCGGGGCCGTGACGCGGCCGACGTGCCGCTCACCCACACCTTCGGGCCCAATACCCTGAGCGGCTTCCGGGTCTGGATCGACGAGATCGCCGCCTGAAGGCGCGCCCTTCCCCGCATTCGGGTCCCGGGCCGGAACCATGTCGGCGGCGGCCCCGCGGGGGGCCGGGCACCGGTTCCGCACGGGGCCGGTTTCCGCCTCGACATTCCCCGCCCCGCATCGGATGCTGCCCGCCCGTTCCGCGAAGGCCGTCCGCCCTTGTCCACGCCCGTCTTCCTCGCCGTCCTCGCGGCGGCCCTCCTGCATGCCGCCTGGAACGCGCTCGTCAAGCAGGGTGCGGACAAGCATCTCGGCATGACCGCGGTCGTGATCGGCCATGTGCCCATCGCGCTCGTCGTGCTGCCCTTCGTGCCCTTCCCGGCGCCGGAGAGCTGGCCCTGGCTGCTGGCGGGGCTGCTCCTGCATACCGGCTACCAGCTCTTCCTGATGATGTCCTACCGGATCGGCGACCTGACCCAGGTCTATCCCATCGCCCGCGGCACCGCGCCGCTGCTCGTCGCCGGCGTCTCGGTCGCCTTTCTCGGCGTCCATCTGGCGCCGCTCGAGCTTCTCGGCGTCCTGACCATCGGCGCCGGCATCATGAGCATGAGCCTCGTGCGCCAGCGGGACGGGCTGCGCAACCGCCATGCCGCCCTGCTCGCCCTGGCCACCGGCGGCTTCATCGCCGCCTATTCGCTGGTCGACGGCACCGGCGCGCGGCTGGCGGGCACGGCGCTGGGGTATTTCGGCTGGGCCTCGATCGGCAATGCCGCCGTCTTCTCGGGCCTGATGGCGCTCACCCGGCCCGGGCTGCTCACGCAGGTCTTCCGGCGCGGCAAGCGCGCGATGCTCCTCGGCGGCGGCGCCTCCTTCGTCGCCTATTCCATGGTGATCTGGGCCTTCACCCAGGCGCCCATCGCGCTGGTGACCGCCCTTCGCGAAACGAGCATCGTCTTTGCGCTGCTGATCGGCGTCTTCCTGCTCGGCGAGCGGCTCGACCTCGCCAAGGTGGCCTCGACGATGGTCACCCTGCTCGGCGGCGCCCTCCTGCGCCTCGCCCGATAGGGCAAAACGCGGGCTCTGGTGGCGCGCGCGAAGCGCCCGAAACATAACGGCGAGAATATCCACATGAAATCAAAGTGTTGCAGCTTGTGCGCGCGCGCACGTTCCAAAGGCTCCGCCCATCCGCCGGCAGCGCTCAGCGGACCGGCCCGACCAGCAGGTCCCAGGCACGCGCGATGAAGGCAGGGTTCAGGCCGTGGCCGCCGTCGAAGAGGCAGAGCTCCAGCAGATGCCCGGCCGGGTCGACCCGCCGGGTGCAGTCCAGACCCTCGGCCGCCACCGGCTCGGGCGGGCCGTAGCCGCCGGCCGCCGCCAGCATGTCGATCGCCGCCGGCACGTCGCCCTGCCGGGCCTCCCCGATCGCGCGGCCCGCCAGCGGCACGACCTCGTCCGCGGTGCCGTGGTAGTGGATCAGGTTCAGCGGCGCGGCGGGACAAGCCTCGGGGATCGGCGCCCAGAAGGTGCCCGAAACCGGAACATAGCCGGCGAAGGCGTCGCCCCGCGCGCAGGCGAGGCCCCAGACCATCATCGCGCCCGAGGAAAAGCCCGCCACCAGCATCCGGTCGCGGTCGAGCGCGATCCGCCGGCCGAGATCCTCGACCACCGCATCGAGATAGGCGGCCTCGTCCGCATTCATCGGCCGATCCTGCGCCGGCGCCCCCGGCGCATTCCATTCGTCGCCCGCCGCCTGCAACGCCACGAAGGCAATGCCCAGTTCTTCGGCCAGCGCCCGCAGCGCCGCATTCGCCATCACGCCCTCGCTCGTCCCGCGATAGCCGTGCAGGAAGAAGAGCGCGCCGGTCGGCGCGCTGCCGTCGCGGCCCTCGGGCAGCATCAGCCGGTAGCTGCGCGCGCCCACCCGGCAATCGCTCTCGACGCCGCAGGCCGAGGCCATCGGCGCCGCGAGCAGCAGCGCGAGCACGATCAGCGCCCGGAAGCGGCGCCCCGGCGCCGCCCGCGTCATGGCATGTGATAGCCGGGCGTTGAATGCGAGATCGCGAGTTCCGCCTCGCTCATGTCGGCGGCGAAAGGCTCGAAGAGCGGCGTCGACAGGTATCGCTCGCCGGTGTCGGGCAGCATGGCGAGGATCACGCTACCGTCCTTGGCCTTCTTCGCGATCTCCATCGCCACCCCGAAGGTCGAGCCGCCGGAAACGCCGGTGATGATCCCCTCCTTCGCCGCCAGCTCGCGCGCCCAGCGGATGCCCTCCGCCCCGGCGATCGGGATCAGCGCGTCGTAATAGCCGCCGTCGATCGCCTCCTGCAGGACATGGGGAATGAAATCCGGCGTCCATCCCTGGATCGGATGCGGCTCCCAGGCCGGATGACCCTTGGCCGGGCCGTGGTCGGGCGAGCGTTCCTGCGGCTGGCCCGAGCCGACGAGCTGCGCGTTTTCCGGCTCGGAGAGTATGATCTTCGCCTCGGGCCAATGCTTCTTGAGAACCCGCCCCACGCCCGACACCGTGCCGCCGGTGCCGTAGCCGGTCACGAAATAGTCCAGCCTCGACCCCGCGAAATCGCCGATGATCTCCTGCGCCGTGGTGCTCTCGTGGATGTCGGCATTGGCCTCGGTTTCGAACTGGCGCGCGAGGAACCAGCCGTTCGCATCCGCGAGCTCCTTGGCCTTCATGTACATCCCCACCGCCTTCTGCGACCGCGGCGTCAGCACCACCTGCGCGCCGAGGAAGCGCATCATCTGCCGGCGCTCGATCGAGAAGCTGTCGGCCATGGTCACCACCAGCGGATAGCCCTTCGCCGCGCAGACCATCGCAAGCCCGATCCCGGTATTGCCCGAGGTCGCCTCCACCACGGTCTGGCCGGGCTTCAGCGTCCCGTCGCGCTCGGCCGCCTCGATGATGTTGATCGCCAGCCGGTCCTTGACCGAGCCCGCCGGGTTGAAGAACTCGCATTTCGCATAGATCGTCACCCCCTCGGGCGCGAGCCGGTTGATCCGCACGCAGGGCGTGTCGCCGATGGTCTCAATGATGCTGTCGAAGAGCCGCCCGCGTCCCTTGGTGCTGCGCAGCACGCCGCCGTTTCCGCTCGCGATGTTCATGGTAGTTCCCCCTGTTGCTCCGATCCGGCCACCGCGAAGCGAGTGGTCCACATGCGCCCGATTTTCCGTGTCGGACCGAAGATAGCACGCATATCGCACGTGCACAGACCTCGGCCATGCAGGAGGGAAATCGGTGCGGCGGCTTTCGCGCCGGCGTTGCCGCCGGCGCGATCCGCTTCAGCCGGCGTAGGCCCTCAGTTTCGCTAGGATGCCGTCGATCGCAGGCTTGACGATCGGACCGATCGTGGCGTCCGAAGTCAGCTTCTCCGCGGCCCCCTCGATCGCCGGGAGCGCCGCGGCGATCGCCGATTGCAGGCTCGTGCGCGCTTCCGCCGGGAGAGCCTCGACCGTCGCCGTCATGCCTTCGAGCGCCGCATCCGCTTCGGCCAACGCTGGCGCGGCGGCTTCGGCGGAGGCCTGGTCGGTGATCCCCGTCAGGGCACCGGTGATCCTGTCGAGCACCTGCTGCATGTCGGCGGTCACGTCGATGCCCTCGCCGACTTCCGGAGCGTCTGCCGCCGGGACTTCCGCGGCTGTGGTCTCCGCCGGCTCCGCGGCCGGCTCGGCCGGAGCGGCTTCGGTGGTGGTGGCCGGTGCCGGCTCCTCCGTGGCTGCGGGCTCCACGGGTGCGGGCTCTTCGGGCGGGCCGCCGAGAAACTTGCTGACGAGCCAGACGAGCAGGGCGAGCACGATCAGGCCGATGATCCAACGCGACATCCCACCCTTGCGCGGTGCCGGTGGAGGCGGCGCGGGCCGTGGCGGTGCGGGCTTCGGCGCCGCCGGCGCGCTCGCGGCGCTCTGGAGGAAATTCGCACCCACCAGGTCGGTGCCCTGCAGCATCTTGGCGAAATCCGCCGGGATCGCCTTCGCGATGTCGCCCTTCTCGCTTTCGAGGAGCTTCATCACCCCGGCGGCGTCGAGTCCCTGATCGTCGGCGGTCTTCTTCAGCCCGCCGAGCGCCATCGAGCCGATCGTCCCGAGCAGGGGCGCGGCCGCCTTCGCGTCGACGCCGCCGTAGCTCCCCAGCTTGGAGGCGAGCGTTCCGGCAGAATCGGCGCCGAGGATCGAGGAGAGCAGATCGCCACCGGCGCTGGATGCGGTCTTCACCTGCGACGCATCGCCGCCGAGCGCGGCGCCGAGCGCGTCGAGGGGATTGTCCCCCATCCTTGACAGGGCACCGCCGAGCGCATCGGTTCCTCCCGGCGCGGAGCCGCGCTTCATGATCGCCGCGAGCACCACCGGGATGCCGACGCTCACGATCTTGCGGACCACGCCCTCGGGCAGACCGAGCGCGCCCGCGAGCTTGCTCGCGATCATCGGCGTCGCGAAGCCGGTAATCATCTGGGTTAGGTTCATGTCTCCCCCTCGTGCCTGACCATCCGGCTCGCCCGGACCGGCATCATGCCCCGTCCGGCGTCGGGTCGCCGGAGCGCTGCTTTCCATAGCACGTATGGAGGCATTTCTGAAGCGGCGGAGGCGGGAGAAGAGCGCCGGGCGCGCCGGCGGCAAGACCCGGCCGAGCCAGGCCGCGGCCACGGCCACGGCGGCGCCGGTCCTGCCGGCGCCGTCTTCCCGTCATCGGGTCAGGAGACTCGGCCGGCCTTTCGGCCGGGCTCACATCACCACGACCTTGGCGCCCTTGCCGACCCGGTCGTAGAGGTCGATCACGTCCTGGTTCAGCATCCGGAAACAGCCCGAGGAAGCCGCCCAGCCGATGCTCTTGGGGGTGTTCGTGCCGTGGATGCGGTAGCCGGAGTCGCGACCGCCGAAATAGATGTAGAGCGCGCGCGCTCCGAGCGGGTTGCTCACGCCGCCCGGCATGCCGCCGGCCCATTTCGCGAGCGAGGGATCGCGCTTGATCATCTCGGGCGGCGGCGTCCAGCCCGGCCAGCGCGCGGTGCGCGCGATATAGCCCGTTCCCGTCCATCCGAAGCCTTCGCGGCCGATGGCGATGCCGTAGCGGGTCGCCATGCCCTCTGGCTCCACGAGATAGAGGAACGGGCCCTTGGTATCGATGACGATGGTGCCCGGCGCTTCCGCGGTGGCATAGGCGACCCGATTGCGCAGCAGCGCCGGATGGAAGGCGGCGACGTCGATCGCCGGCAGCATCCTCTCCCCGTCCGCCCGGGCGGCATAGACCGCCGGATCCGCCGGCTGCGGCAGGTCGGATGCCTGCGGCGCCGCCACCGTGACGCCGTTCTCCACCGGCAGGCAGCCCGCCAGCAGGAAGCCGCCAAGCAGCAGTGAAAGCCCCGATCGCACGAAGATCGTCATGTCAAGCCCACCTGTTACACAAACTGACCGCAAAACCGTTCTCAGGCAAGATCCGGTGCTCGGCGGCCGTTCCCGGCCGATTCGCCCCGGTCCCGCCAGCGATAGCGCGCGGGCATTGCCGGAGGTTGAATCCGGGCGCAGGCCGTGCCGTCGTGCTTAGCGGAAGCTTTCCGGCGGGCGGAAACAGCGGCCATGGTTAACGGGCGCGCGTCGGGATCCCCCACGAAACCCGAGCCTTCCCTGAGGGCGCAGATCCCAGCTGACCGGCCTCCAGACGGGCCGCTGGGGCGTTCGCATAGGCCCCAGGTTGTTTCTGCCGTGGATCGTATCGTTCTGCGCGTATCCGGACACACCCGGCCCCGCAGCGGGGCGGATCGGGGGCATTGCCGTTAAGTTTGATTCGATTTGAAAGCATCTCGATGCCGGTTCATGTCTCACCCGTACAAGCGAGTGGAGTGAGTAGCATGTACCTAGTACCCAAGCGCCTCTTTGGCGCAGCCATCCTGCTTGCCGGACTCGCCCAGGGTGCGAGCGCGGCAAGCGTGAACATCTCGATCGACACCTTCGGGATGACGAACCTTTCCGGGGCGCAGGCGGCCTATGCCACCTACCTGACCGGCACCCGAGCCAATGTCGTCGAGGACTTCGAGAGCTTCACGCCCTGGGGTGGCCTCGTGGGCACCGACAATCCGGTCGAGACCAACGCCGGGACCTTCAAGGCGATCAGCGCGTCGAACGGCGGGCCGGGGGGCTCGTCGGTCAATGGCGGAAGCGGGCTCGAGATCCGGGCCGACAACGGTGTGGGCAACAGCCCCGACGGGACGCTCTGGGGCCGCCAGAACAGCACCGACGGCGGCGAGAACTGGCTCGACAGCAACGACCTGACCTCCATGGTCTGGACGATCGGCGCGAGCACCGGCTTCGGCCGCTTTGACAGCCTCGCCTTCATGCTCGGCGACGTCGGCGACATCAAGGGAACGCAGTTCAGCATCAAGGTCGAGGCGGCGGGCTATTCCACCACCCTGGCCTCCATCCCCCGGCAGCCCAACGGCAACATCAATTTCGTCAGGATCCTGTTCGACGATTTCGTGCATGGCGCCAAGGTGACGCTGACGAGCAATCTCAACGACGGCTTCGGCATCGACGACGTCACGGTGGCCCGGGTCGCGCCGGTTCCGCTGCCGGGTGCGGGGCTCCTCCTGATGGGCGGCCTTGCCGGCTTCGGTGTCTTCCGGCGCCGCCGCGCGCCGGTCTGACGCCGTCCGCTCGCCAATCCGAACGCAGCGACGGCCGGACCTCGTCCGGCCGTTTCCGTCATGGCGGGCTCCCGCCCTCGTCCCCGGCGGGACGCGGCGGCGATTCCGGGTCCCGCTGCCCCGTCGCCAGTGCCACATGCGCCGACAGGGCCTCGGCGAGCGTCGGCACCTCGCCGAGATCGGGCCAGCGGTCGGGCGACCACAGGCCGGAGCGGACCATGCATCTCGGGCAATGCGTATAGGCTTCCTCGACATGGACGATCAGGATCAGGGCCGGCTCGCGACCGTTCCTCGCCATCTGCGCCTGCAATCGCGCGTCCTGCACGAGCTGCGCCGTGCCGCTCACCCTCAGCGTGTCGCCGTTGCCGGGGATCAGGAAGAGGAGCGCGATCTCCGGATGCGCCAGCAGGTTCCCGAAACTGTCCAGGCGGTTGTTGCCCGGCCGGTCGGGGATCGCCAGGGTATGCGCATCGAGCACCTGCACGAAGCCGGCCGGGTCGCCCTTGGGCGAGACGTCGAGCCGCCCGTCCGCGCCGCGCGTCGCGATCAGCACGAAGGGCGAGGCGGCGATGTAGCGGCGGCAGATCGGATCGATATGGTCGATCACCTTGACCGCCGCCCTTTCGTGCACCGGCGGGAAAAGCGCGCGCAGCCTCTCCGGGCTCTCGATCACCTCGTCGAACAGCGCCGCCGCATCCCGGCCTGCGCCCACGCTCCCCTCATGCGGCGGCGGCGGCATAGATCATGTCGATCATGCGCTGGTTGCCCCGCGAGAACTCGAGCGGGCAGGCGAAGGGCGCGCCGTCCAGCACCGAGGCGTTGAAGGCATCGGCCTGCGCCCGGTACTGGTCGGCGCGCGGGAAGCGCTCGAGGATGGTCGTCGCGTCGCTCGCGCGGATCTCGATGACCTCGTCGCCATAGGCGCCGGCGTTGAAGGCCGCATGGACCGAGAGCCAGCCGCCGTCGCCGTGGAAGGTCATCAGCTGCCGCGGCGCCATGCGCATGGAGACGTAGAAATCGAGATGGAACTCCGGGAACGCCGCCTGCACCCGCGCCGTGGCGTCGATCCCCATGTCCCAGTCGATCGCCGCCGCGATCCGCTCCGGCTCGGCGCCGGTGACGTAGCGGGTGACGACGCTGGGATAGACGCCGATGTCGCGCAGCGCGCCGCCGCCGAGATCCGCCTGGTTGCGGATATTGCCCGGATCCTCGTTGAAGAAGCTGAAGGCGCCCTGGACATGGCGCAGCCGGCCGACCGCACCCTCCCGCAGCAGCTCGCGCACCCGGAGCCATTGCGGGTGATGCGTGACCATGAAGGCCTCCGCCGCCACGAGCCCGGTGCGGTCGCGCGCGGCGATCAGATCGTCGATCTCGCCTGCCGCGAGCGCGATCGGCTTCTCGCAGAGCACGTGCTTGCCCGCCTCGAGGCATTTCAGCGTCCATGCCACGTGGTCGCCGTTGGGCAGGGGGATGTAGATGGCATCGACCCCGGGATCGGCCAGCAGCGCCTCGTATCCCTCCACCGCCCGGGCACCATAGGGCGCCGCCATCGCCGCGGCCTTGGCCCGGTCCCGGCTGCCGACCGCCGCCACCACCCCGCGGGCACTGGCATGGATCGCCGGGGCCACCCATTCCCGCGCGATCTTCGCGGCTCCCAGGATGCCCCAGCGCACCGGACCCTTCTCCATGCGTCCCTCCGCCGCTTGCTCCTTGCCCGCGAGCCTAGCCGCGCCGCGCCGCAGGGTCCAAGGAAAACGCGCGGGCGGGCTCAGGCCGCCGGCGGCGGCATCTGCGATCCGTCGGACAGCACGATCCGGTTCCGCCCGCCGGACTTGGCCGCATAGAGCGCGGCATCGGCCTCGGCCATGGAATCGCCCAGCGGAGCGGGCTTGTCGCCGGGGAGGACCGCCCGCAGGCCGCCGCTCACCGTGACCTCCAGCGGCGCACCGCCGGGAAGCGGCACCGGCGTGCGGCAGACCGCCTCGCGGAGCCGCTCGGCGATGGTCAGGGCCTCTTCGGGGGTGACCTCGGCGAAGACCGCGAGAAACTCCTCGCCGCCGATGCGCCCCAGAAGGTCGCCGCCGCGGCAGCTTCCCGCCATGCGGCTGGCCACCTCCTTGAGCACCCGGTCGCCCACCCCGTGGCCATAGGTGTCGTTGATCCCCTTGAAGCGATCGACGTCGACCACCAGCAGCGCCGCCCCCTTCGCCCCGGCGACCGCGCGCTCCAGGAGCCGGCCTGTGCGGTCGAGCATCGCCGCCCGCGCGAGCACGCCGGTGAGCGGATCGAAGCAGGCCCGGCGCTCGAGATCGCTGCAGGCGGCGGCCAGGGCCTCGCTCAGCCGCGAGATCTGCGCCGCGGACCGCCGGAGCTCGATCTCGTCCATCACGATCGCCGCCAGCGTCTCGAGATAGCGCCGCTGGCGCAGATCGGCGCTGCGCGGCCGGGTGTCCATGCAGCAGAGCGTGCCCAGCACATAGCCCTCGTGGGTCTTCAGCGGCACGCCGATGTAGAATTCCAGCCCGAAGGGGCCCGTGACCAGCGGATGCTCCTGGGTGCGCGGATCGGCGCTGGCCTGCTCGACCATGTAGACGCCGTCCTCCTCGATCGCCGCGCCGCAGAGCGTCGGGCCGCGCGCGATCTCGCGCAGCCCCGCGGGACCGTGCACCGATTTGTACCAGATCCGGTTGGCGTCGACGAGGCTGACCATGGCGACCGGCGCCTCGAGCATCTCGGCCGCGAGCGCGGTGATGCGGTCGAAGGCCCCCTCGGGCGGCGTGTCGAGGATCGCGTAGCGCCTGAGCGCGTTCAGCCGTTCGAACTCGCCATCCGTGTCGAGACTCATCCCAGCTCCCCCGAAGCTCTCCCAAGCACCGGATTCTGGGCCGCGTTCCTTAACGCTTTCCCAAGATCCCGGTGCGCGGGATCGCCACGGCACGGAAAAGCCCGGGCAATTCGCGCAAAACTGTCGCCGAGCCCGGCGCGGCAGCGCCACCAAGCGCGCCCACGGCACCGAGCATCGCTTCCGGAACGCGCGCTGCGCGCCCCCCGCGCGCCTTCCTTGCACGCTCGGCGGCTTCGAGAGGGGCTACGGGATGGAATGCCTGCCCGGGCGCCGCGGCGGCGAGGCCCCGAGGCGCCCGAATACCTCAGTCGACGGCGAAGCAGTAGAGCAGCCCGTCGCCACCGGTCCCGCGCAGTGCCGGGAGGCTGCACCCACCGCGCGAGGCATGGGAGGAATTCCACGACATCGCCGCCGCGGACTCGTCGAGCCCCATGCGATCGTGGTGGCCGACGATCGCGGCCCCCTCCTCGCCGCCGAGCGTCCAGTCGCCGCAGGTCTCCGCCGCCCGGGTGCCGTCCGGCATCGACCCGGTCAGGATGTCGTGCCGGTTGGGATCGTCGCCGCGCCCGTTGACCATCGCCCCGGTCTCGTCGAGCGCCGTCGCCTTGGTGATGTTGTTGCCCTCGCCGTGCAGCGCCTCGACGCTTTCGGCGATCACCACGCCTTCGGCATTGACCCAGGGCCCGCTGCCGATCCGGTCGCGCGCATCGACGCTGCTCGTGGAGAGATAGGCCGCCCAGGTCCTGCCGGTGACGCCGGCGGCTTCGGCGAGGCTGGCGCAATGCGCGTCCGCCCCCGCGAGGCCGCCGAAATTCGCGCCCTGGCCGGGGTTCTGGCTGGTGACGAAGAAGCTCATCGTCCCCTCCTGCGCCGCGGCCGCCCCGAGGCCGCCCGCAAGTACCACCGCCGCGATGCCCGCTGCCCTGTGCATGTCGTTCCTCCCTGATGTCCGCCGACCGGCCTTTCAAGGCTAGCGCCCCGCCGCGCTCCGCCCACACACGGTTCCGTGAAGACCCCCGCGCGCGCGCCCCGCCCCTCAGCGGGCCGCGGCCGCCACCGGCGGGGCATCCGGTTCCGGCTCCGCTCCGGTCTCGATCTCGCCGCGGGCGATGCGGCGGGCGATCTTGAAGATGCCGTCGAGGATCTCCACGATCTCGACCTCGCGGACATAGGCCATCAGCGCGCCATCGACGCGATCGGGAACGTGGCGGAAGCGCTCGCGGGCGATGTCCCGGGAGAGCCCCGTCACCTCCCGCTTCATCCCCCGCACCTCCGCCGCCAGCGCCGCATCCTCCTCCATCACCGCCCGGACCGCCTGCCGCAAAGCCTTCGCGACATCGGCGTGATAAGCGGTGATCCGCCGCGCCGCCTCGGGCCTGATCGGGGCATGCTCGTCGAGCCGCTTGCGTGTCGATGTGGTCAGATCCGTGGCGATGCGGTCGCCCACATGCTCCAGATCGTTCGACATGGCGACGAGCTGCATCAGGGTCTGCGCCTGGTCCTCCGAGAGGCGGTTGAGCGATACCCGGCCGAGATAGGCGATGATCGCCTGGTGCAGCCGGTCCACCGGCTTGTCCATGGCCTCGAGCGCGTGAAGCGCGCCGCGCGAGTTCCCCAGCACCGCCGGCAGCGCGCGGTCGAGCATGTCCGCGACATAAGTCCCCATCCGGCCGAGCTCGCGCCGGGCGTTCTCCATCGCCACCGCCGGCGTGGAGAGCAGCGCCGCGTCGAGATAGAGCGGCTTCAGCGGCTCGTCCGCGGCGATCGGACGGTCGGGCACCATCCATTCGACCAGCCGCGCGATCTGCGTCGTGAAGCCGATGAAGACGAGCGTATTGGCCACGTTGAAGATCGTATGGGCATTGGCCACCTGCCGCGGCACGTCGCCCGCAGGCGAGACATGGCGGACCAGCGCCGCCAGCTGCGGGATGAAGGCGACCCAGATCAGCACGCCCGCGACGTTGAAGAGCACATGCACCAGCGCCGCGCGAACGGCCTCGCGCGGCTTGCCGACCGCGGCGAGGCCCGCGGTCGCGCAGGTTCCGACATTGGCGCCGAGGGCCACGGCGATGGCGGTCTCGAGCGTCAGCATCCCCTGCCCGGCCAGCACGATGACGATGCCGGTGGTCGTCGCCGAGGAATGCACCAGCGCGGTGAAGATCATGCCCGTGAGGATGGCCGCCACAGGATTGGCGAGCGCGGCGATGAAGTCGATGAACGTCTCGTTCGTCCGCAGCGGCACCATCGCCGCGCTCATCAGCCCCATCCCGTAGAAGACGAAGCCGAGCCCGAGCAGCATCCGGCCATAGTCCCTCCAGGGCTCCCGCCGGGTCTGGAAGGCCAGGAGGAACCCCAGCGCGATCATCGGCAGCGCGAGGCGCGTGACGTTGAACGCCAGGATCTGCGCCGTCACCGTGCTGCCGATATTGGCGCCCATGATCACGCTGACGCTCTGGGCCATGGACATCAGCCCGGCCGAGATGAACCCCACGAGGATCACCGTCGTCACGGTGGAGGAATTCACCAGCCCGGTGACCGCGGCGCCCGCCAGCGCGCCGAGGAAGCGGTTGCGCGTGACCCGGCCGAGCAGGGTCTTGAGATGCTCGCCCGCGGCGCGCTTGACCGCGGCGGTCATCAGATCCATGCCGAAGAGGAAGAGCGCCAGCCCGCCGGCCAGCCCGGCCCAGAGGTCGAACTGGTCGAGCTCGGCCGTCATGCCGGGGCCGCGTCCCTTCGCTTGACCACCGTCACGGGCATCGGCGCCGTCTGCACCACCCGCTCGGCCACCGATCCGAGCAGGATATGCGGCAGACCGGTCCGGCCGCGGCTTCCGACCACCACCAGATCCGCGCCCAGCTCCCGCGCGACCTCGACGATGCGCCCGGGGGGCAGCCCGCGCACCAGCCGGGTCTCGAGCCCCGCCGGCGCCGGCAGGTCCTCCGCCCGGAAGGCCGCGAGGAACTCGGCCATCATGTCCTCGGCGACCGCGATCATCGGCTCCAGCCACGCCGATCCCACGCGGCGATAGAAGCCCGGGCTCGACGCCGGATCGTGCACGACATGGAGCAGCACCAGCCGCGCGTCGGTCAGGACCGCCTGGCGGCAGGCCCAGCCGAGTGCGGCTGCGGAATCGCCCGAGAAATCGACCGCGCAGAGGATGGTGTCGCGGGAGGCCGGGCCCGGCTCGCCGCTCATGGCAGCAACGCGCCGCGGATCATGAAGAAGAACATCGCGCTGGCCAGCGCGGTGGCCGGCACGGTGATCACCCAGGCCGCGGCGATGCGCAGGAGGAGCGAGCGCTTGACCAGCTCGATCCGGTGCAGCCGCCGCAGATCCTTGCGCTCGGCCTTGTGAAGGGTGCTGCCCGCCCTCGCCGCCTTGAGCTCCGCCAGCATCCTGCCCTTCTCGTCGACGCTGGCCGCGTCGAAGCGTTCCAGGAACGCCTCGACCGTGGCCTGGTCGGCATCGTGGTGGTGCGACCGGATCTCCTCGATCTTCCGTGCATAGCTGACCTTGAGGTATTCGCGCAGGAAACCCACGCCGAAGACCCCGCCCACCGCGATATGGGTCGAGCTGACCGGAAGGCCGAATTGCGAGGCGAGGATCACCGTGATCGCCGCGGCGATGGCGATGCAATAGGCGCGCGCCTTGTCGAGGTCGGTGATCTCCGAGCCGACGGTGCGGATCAGCTTCGGCCCGTAGAGCGCGAGGCCGAGCGCGATCCCCACCGCACCGACCAGCATGACCCAGAGCGGGATCGCGGCCCTCTCGGTGACGCCGCCGGACATCACCGCGTCATTGATCCCCGCGAGCGGCCCCACCGCATTGGCGACGTCGTTGGCGCCATGGGCGAAGCTCAGCAGCGCCGCCGCAAAGATCAGCGGCACGGTGAAGAGCTCGTTCACGCCCTCCTTGTCGTTGCTGAGATCCGGCGCCTTCTCGGCGACGTAGCGCCGCATCATCAGCCAGATCACGCCCGCCACGACCGCGCCCAGGAGGCTCGCGGAAACGAAGCTGAAGGCCAGGACATGCGAGAGGCCCTTGAGCGCGACATAGGTCGTGAAGGCCCATGCCATCACCGCGATCAGGAGCGGCACCATGGTGCGCGCCGCCCGCATCAGGTCGGGGCGATAGGTGATCGTGCGCTTGATGAGATAGAGGAACCCCGCAGCGATGAGCCCGCCCAGGACCGGCGAGATCACCCAGGAGGCCGCGATGCGCAGCACTTCCGCCCAATCGGCGATGCCCCAGCCGCCCGCGGCGATGCCCGCGCCCAGCACGCCGCCGACGATCGCATGGGTCGTGGACACCGGCGCGCCCATGGCGGTGGCGAGGTTGAGCCAGATCGCGGCCGCGAGCAGCGCCGCCGTCATCAGCCAGATGAAGGTGTCGGCATCGGCGATCAGGCCCGGGTCGATGATGCCGTTCTTGATGGTCCCCACGACCTCGCCGCCGGCGATCAGCGCGCCCGAGGCCTCGAAGATCGCGGCGATGGTGATGGCCCCGGCCAGGGTGATCGCTTGCGACCCCACCGCCGGGCCGACGTTGTTGGCCACGTCGTTGGCGCCGATGTTGAGCGCCATGTAGCCGCCGATCATCGCCGCGGCCACGAGCAGCGTGCCGTGCTGTCCGCCCGGGCTGTTCGCCATGGTGAAGAGCATGATCAGCACCACGAAGAGCAGCGCGCTGCCGAAGCGGAAGAGCTCGCCCCGGTTCACCAGGAGCGCGGCCTCCAGCTTCTTGACGTTGACCGGATCGCTCTCCATCCGCCCGCCCCTCCCGCGCACAGGCTTCCCCGCGCGCAACGGCGCCAGATGTGTGACGATTCTATGACATGACGGATTGGGGCCGGACTTGAGCGAGGTCAAGCCCGGATGCGGGAATCCCCGCATCCGGCGATGCCCCCCCGGCCGCAGCCCGGCGGCGCCGGTTCGGGCCGGTCAGTTGAGCTCCGGCACCATCCCGCGCTCCGCGGCGAGTTCGCGCATCTTCTTCTGCAGCTTCTCGAAGGCGCGGACCTCGATCTGGCGGATGCGCTCGCGGCTGACGTCGTATTCCTGGCTCAGATCCTCCAGCGTCACCGGCTCGTCCTTCAGCCGCCGCTCGGTCAGGATGTGCCGCTCGCGCTCGTTGAGCGCCTGCATCGCTTCGAGCAGGAGCGCGTGGCGGCTCTCGAGCTCGTCCCTTTCGGCCAGCGCCGTGGCCTGATCGGCCTCCTCGTCCTCCAGCCAGTCCAGCCATTCGGCGGATCCGTCGCCATCGCTGTTGACCTGGGCGTTGAGGCTCGCGTCCCCGCCGGACATGCGGCGGTTCATCGAGATCACCTCTTCCTCGGTCACGCTCAGGTCATGGGCGATCCTGGCCACGTTCTCGGGGCGCAGCTCGCCCTCCTCGATGGCGCCGATCTTGTTCTTGGCCTTGCGCAGGTTGAAGAAGAGCTTCTTCTGCGCCGCGGTCGTGCCCATCTTCACAAGGCTCCAGGACCGCAGGATGTATTCCTGGATGCTCGCCCGGATCCACCACATGGCATAGGTCGCGAGTCGGAACCCCTTCTCCGGGTCGAAGCGCTTGACCGCCTGCATCAGCCCGACATTGGCCTCCGAAATGACCTCGGCCGTGGGCAGCCCGTAGCCGCGGTAGCCCATGGCGATCTTGGCCGCCAGCCGCAGATGGCTCGTGACCAGCTGATGCGCGGCCTCGGTATCGCCGTGGTCCACCCAGGCCTTGGCCAGCATGTATTCCTGCTCCGGCTCCAGCATCGGGAACTTCCGGATCTCCTGCATGTAGCGCGACAGCCCCTGTTCCGGGGACGGCGCCGGCAGCTTGGCATAGTTCATCCCGCCTCCTCCTTCCGCGGTCGCTCGCCATGGCGAGGGCCCGCGTCACGTCACTTTCCATACAATATAACGCACACGTCGCGGATTTCCGTCGAAAACGCACCGGGCCGCGCCCGCGTCCCCAGGCCGCACCGCGACGAAGCGAAGGGTGATCGCCCCGCGACTGGCGGCCCATATTGCAGCGCAGCACGGGAATGTCCATCCCTCGGGCGCGCGTCCCCCGACCGCTGGACTTGGCGCCGGGATCCGCGCAGATTGGGCCGCGGCCCCGCCCCTTGCCGGGACCGGCCCCCGGCAGAGAAGGACGCGGCAGCGATGACAGCGAGATTCATCGACCGGATCGAGGCGGAGCTGGGCGAGATCGAGGCCGCCGGCCTCTACAAGCGCGAGCGCGTGATCTCCTCGCCGCAATCGGGCCGCATCGAGGCCGACCCCGGCGGGCAGGTGCTCAACTTCTGCGCCAATAACTACCTCGGCCTCGCCGACCACCCCGAGCTGGTCGAGACGGCCAAGGCCGCGCTCGAGCGATACGGCTACGGCATGGCCTCGGTGCGGTTCATCTGCGGCACCCAGGAGGAGCACAAGGCGCTCGAGGCGCGGCTCGCCGGCTTTCTCGGCATGGAGGACGCGATCCTCTACGGCTCCTGCTTCGACGCCAATACAGGCCTCTTCGAGACCCTGCTCGGCGAGCAGGACGCGATCATCTCCGACGCGCTGAACCATGCCTCGATCATCGACGGCGTGCGGCTCTGCAAGGCGCGGCGCCTGCGCTACGCCAACAACGACATGGGCGATCTCGAACGCTGCCTGAAGGAGGCCTCCGGCGCGCGGCACCGCCTGATCGCCACCGACGGCGTCTTCTCCATGGACGGGATCATCGCCGATCTGGCGGGGATCTGCGATCTCGCCCAGCGCCACGACGCGCTGGTGATGGTGGACGACAGCCATGCGGTCGGCTTTGTCGGGCCCGGCGGCCGCGGCACGCCGGAGCTCTGCGGCGTCGCGGATCGCGTCGACATCCTCACGGGCACGCTCGGCAAGGCGCTCGGCGGCGCCTCGGGCGGCTATACCGCCGCGCGCGGCCCGGTCGTCGACCTGCTGCGCCAGCGCTCGCGCCCCTATCTCTTCTCCAACACCCTCGCCCCGGTGATCGCCGCCACCTCGCTGAAGGTTCTCGAGATGATCGAGACCGGCGCGGAGATGCGCGCGCGCCTCACGGCGAATTCGGCCCGGTTCCGCGCCGAGATGACGGCGCTCGGCTTCGAGCTCGCCGGCGCCGGCCATCCGATCATCCCGGTCATGCTCGGCGACGCCCAGCGCGCCCAGGATTTCGCCGCGCGGATGCTCGACCGCGGCGTCTATGTCGTCGGCTTCTCCTTCCCCGTCGTCCCCCGGGGCAAGGCGCGCATCCGCACCCAGATGTCCGCCGCGCATTCCGACGACGATGTCGCCGCCGCCATCGCCGCCTTCGCCGCCACCGGGCGGGAGCTGGGAGTCATCGCATGAGCAACGAGATGAAGGCGCTGGTCAAATCCCGCCCCGAGCCCGGTCTCTGGATGGAGCGGGTGCCGGTGCCCGAGCCCGGACCCACGGACGTGCTGATCAAGGTCGCCAAATCCGCCATCTGCGGCACCGACGTGCATATCTGGAACTGGGACGCCTGGGCGGCGCGGACCGTGCCGGTGCCGATGGTGACGGGACACGAATTCTGCGGCACCATCGCCGAGACCGGCTCGGCGGTGCGGCGCTTCCATGTGGGCCAGCGCGTCTCGGGCGAGGGCCATATCGTCTGCGGCGCCTGCCGCAACTGTCGCGCCGGGCGCGGGCATCTCTGCCGCAACACCAGGGGCGTCGGCGTCGACCGGCCCGGATCCTTCGCCGAATTCGTCTGCATCCCCGAGGACAACGTCGTCCTGATCCCCGAGGACGTGCCCGACGAGATCGCCGCGATCTTCGACCCCTTCGGCAATGCGGTGCATACCGCGCTCAGCTTCGATCTCGTGGGCGAGGACGTGCTGGTCACCGGCGCCGGTCCCATCGGCATCATGGGCGCGCTCGTGGCCGCGCGCGCCGGGGCGCGCAAGGTCGTCATCACCGACGTCAACCCCTACCGGCTCGATCTCGCCCGGAGCCTCGGCATCGAGACCGTCGTCGACGCCGGCGCGGAGAACCTCGCCGACGTGATGGCGCGCATCGGCATGACCGAGGGCTTCGACATCGGCCTCGAGATGTCCGGCGCCGCGCCGGCCTTCCGCGACATGATCGACAAGATGAACAACGGCGGCAAGATCGCCATCCTCGGCATCGCCCCGGCCGGGTTCGAGATCGACTGGAACAAGGTCATCTTCAAGATGCTGACGCTCAAGGGCATCTACGGCCGCGAGATGTTCGAGACCTGGTACAAGATGATCGCCTTCGTGCAATCGGGGCTCGATCTCGCGCCCTTGATCACCCATCGCATCGGCATCGACGATTTCGCCGCCGGGTTCGAGGTCATGCGCTCTGGCAATTCCGGCAAGGTGGTGATGGACTGGACGGCGGCCTGAGCGGTCCCGCGCCGTCAGGACGAAATTTCCCGCAATTCCGCCAGCAGGCCAGCGAAATCCTCGGGCGGCGGCGCCTCGAAGCGCATCGCCTCGCCGCTCCGGGGATGCCGGAAGCCCAGCGTCGCCGCATGCAGCGCCTGGCGCGGGAAGGCCGCCAGCGGCCCCGGGCCGCCGCGCCGCCCATAGACGCCGTCCCCGACGAGCGGATGCCCCGCGAAGGTCAGATGCACCCGGATCTGATGGGTCCGCCCGGTTTCCAGCCAGCATTCGACGAGGGACGCGACCGGCGCGCCCCTTGGGCCGAAGCGTTCGAGGACCCGTGCCCGCGTGACCGCCGGCTTGCCGCCCGAGTTGAGCACCGCCATGCGCTTGCGGTCGCCGGGATGCCGGCCGATGCGGCCCTCGATGCGCAGAACGCCGCCCGGCTCCCAGGACACGCCGGCCAGCCCCGCGAGCCGCGGATCGGCCGGGTCCGGCGCCCCGCGCACCACCGCGAGATAGCGCCGCTCCAGGCGATGCGCCGCGAATTGCGCCGCCAGCGCCTGATGCGCCGCATCGTTCTTGGCGGCCACGAGAAGCCCCGAGGTATCCTTGTCGATCCGGTGCACGATGCCCGGCCGGAGCGCGCCGCCGACGCCCGAGAGGCTCGCCCCGCAATGATGCAGCAGCGCATTGACCAGCGTGCCCTCCCGCGCGCCCGGCGCGGGATGCACCACCAGCCCGACCGGCTTGTCGATGACGATCAGATCCGCATCCTCGTGGACGACCACGAGCGGGATCGGCTCGGCGGCGGCCGTCGCCGGCAGCGCCGGCGGCAGCGTCAGCACCAGCTCCGCGCCCTGCTCCATGCGCAGCCGCGGGTCGGTCACCACCGCGCCATCGGCCCGCGCCACCGCCCCCTGCTCGATCAGCCCCTGCAGCCGCGACCGGCTCAGGCCCAGCCCCTCTGGCACCGCGGCCGCCAGCGCCTTATCAAGGCGCTGGCCGGTCGCGGACCCCAGCGTGACCCGAATCGGAAGACGAGGCGGATTCATGGGCGAGAGCCATCCGATTGCCACGGGCGACGAAATTCCGGAGCCGCGCCGCCTGCGCCAGCTGCGACGGCTGGTGACGGCGCTCACCGCGACCCTGATCCTCGGGGTGATAACGATCGTCGCTCTGCTTGTCATCCGCCTGGCGCCGCTCGCCCGGGCGCCGGACCTGCCCGAGGCGATCCGCCTGCCCCCCGGCGAGAGCGCCCGCGCGGTGACCCTCGGCAGCGACTGGATCGCGGTGGTCACCGTGGACGGCGAGGGGCGCGAACGCATCCGCCTGCTCGACCGCACCACCGGCGCCGACCGCGCGAGCCTTCTCATCGACAACTGAGCCTCGCGGCAAAGCCCGCCCCGGCCGTGGCGATGCGGGCCGCCGGGACCGGGCATCTCCCCGCATCGCCGGCCCTTGCCAATTCACCCTGCCATCCCGATATTCCCGCTCATGTCGCTCCCCCCAGGCTTCGTCGACGAACTTCGCGGCCGCGTCTCGCTCGCGCAGGTGGTCGGCCGCAAGGTGACCTGGGACAACCGCAAGTCGAATGCGGCCCGCGGCGACTGGTGGGCGCCCTGCCCGTTCCACAACGAGAAGACCGCATCCTTCCACGTCGATGACGCCAAGGGCTATTATTACTGCTTCGGCTGCCACGCCAAGGGCGACGCCTTCGGCTTCGTGCAGAAGACCGAGAACATCGGCTTCATGGAGGCGGTGGAACTGCTCGCCCGCGAGGCGGGAATGACGATGCCGGCGCGCGATCCCGCCGCCGCCGCGAAGGCCGCCGCCAACCAGGGCCTCGCCGAGGCGGTCGAGGCGGCGGTGCAATTCTACCGCCTGCAGCTCAACACCGCCCGCGCCGCCGAGGCCCGCGCCTATCTCGACCGCCGCGGCCTCGCCCCCGCGACCCGCGAGCGGTTCGAGATCGGCTATGCGCCCGAGGGACGCACCGCCCTGCTCGACCATCTCAAGGCCAAGGGCTTCGCGCCGGCGCTTCTCGCCGAAGCGGGGCTCGTCGGCCTGCCCGAGGCGGGCGGCTCGGCCTACGACCGCTTCCGCGGCCGCATCACCTTCCCGATCCGCGACGCGCGCGGCCGCGCCATCGGCTTCGGCGCCCGTGCCCTGACGAGCGACCAGCAGCCGAAATACCTGAACTCCCCCGAGACGCCGCTCTTCGACAAGGGCCGCACCCTCTACAACATCGCGCCCGCCCGCGCCGCCGCCGGAAAGTCCGGCGAGCTGCTGGTCTGCGAGGGCTACATGGACGTGATCGCGCTCGCCCAGGCCGGCATCGAGCATGCCGTCGCCCCGCTCGGCACCGCGATCACCGAGACGCAGCTGCAACTGCTCTGGCGGCTGGCGCCCGAGCCGGTGGTCGCGCTCGACGGCGATGCCGCCGGCCGCAAGGCGGCGCAGCGCCTGATCGACCTCGCGCTGCCGCTGCTCACGCCGGGCCATGCGCTGCGCTTCGCGGTCATGCCGGCGGACCAGGATCCCGACGACGTCCTGCGCGCCGGCGGGGCCGCGGCGATGCAGGCGCTCGTCGCGGCTTCGCTGCCGATGGTCGAGCTGATCTGGAGCCGCGAGACCGAGGGCGCGGTGCTCGACAGCCCCGAGCGGCGCGCCGCCCTCGACGGCAGGCTCAAGGCGCATCTGGCGCGCATCGCCGATCCCGGCCTGCGCGCCCATTACCAGGCCGAGATCCGCAGCCGCCGCGCCGCGCTCTTCGCGCCGCCGCCGCGCCCGACCCGTTCCGACCGGACCGGCACCAGGCCCGGATCCCGGCCGGCGACGATCGCCACCGCCGCACCGGCCACCCGCGCCTCGCTGCTCGGGCGGCCGACCCCCGGCGTCGAGGCCGAGGCGCGCATCCGCGAATGCGCGATCCTCGCGGGCTGCCTGAACAACCCCGGCCTCGCCGCGGCCTTCGAGGAGCGGCTGGACCGCATGCCCTTCTCCTGCGCCGATCTCGCGGAGATCCGCGATGCCCTCCTGTCCGCGGTCACCGGGGCGCCGGAAGGCACCCGGCTGCGGGACGCCGTGGCGGAGCGGATCGGCCGCGACCCGATGCCGGACCTGCTCGCCCCCGGCCAGGTGCGCGCCAACCGCCATCTCGGCCCCGGCGCGGACCCCGAGCTCGCCGCCCGCGCCATCGAGGAGGAACTGACCCGGCACGCCGCCGTCGCCGGCTGGCGCGCCGAGCTGATCGACGCCGCCCGCGAGCTCAACGCCGAGACCGCCGAGAGCGTCGGCTGGCGCCTGAGGGACGCCGCCGAAGCCGCGCATAAGGCCGCCAGCCGGCCGATCTCGGAAAGCGCCGAGGTCGATGCCGAGGCCGAGGAGATGCTCTCCGCCGGGCTCCAGGACCTGCTCGACCGCCAGATCTGGAAGAAACCGCGCAAGACCTGACCGCGAATCGAATCAGACTCTCGTTGCGAATCAGTGATTCGTGCTAGAAAACCCAGGATCGCCGCAACGCCCCCGGGCGACGATCCGCCCCGTAGCCCCGACGGAGACTTCATGGCCGCCAAGGACACCGACAACAAGAAACCCGAGGATTCCCAGGACGGCGCCGGCCCGATGCTCGACATGAGCCAGGCCGCGGTCAAGAAGATGATCGCGACCGCCCGCGCCCGTGGCTACATCACCTACGAGGAACTCAACCAGGTCCTGCCCCCCGAACAGGTCACCTCCGAGCAGATCGAGGACGTCATGGCGATGCTCTCGGAGATGGGCATCAACGTCATCGAGGGCGACGACGTCGACGACGAGGACCGCCGCCCGCCCGAGGCGGAAGCCGCCGAAGAGGAGAGCGGCTCGCGCGAGGTCGCGCTCACCTCCACCTCCAACGAGAACCTCGACCGCACCGACGACCCGGTGCGTATGTACCTGCGCGAGATGGGCTCGGTGGAGCTGCTCTCGCGCGAGGGCGAGATCGCCATCGCCAAGCGCATCGAGGCGGGGCGCAACACCATGATCGCGGGGCTCTGCGAGAGCCCGCTGACCTTCCAGGCCATCACCGTCTGGCGCGACGAGCTGCTCGAAGAGAAGATCATGCTGCGCGACGTGATCGACCTCGAGACCACCTTCTCCGGACAGATGGAGACCGACGAGGTCGACAGCGTGCTCTCCGCCGTCGCGCCGGCGCCCGCGGCTGATGCGGCCGCGCCCCGGACCGAAGCCGCCGCCGCACCGGCAAAGGAGGGCGCGTCCGACGAGGAAGAGGACGAGGACGGCGAACCCCGCGCCGCGGCCGAGCCCGAGGAGGAGGACGACGACGACCAGGGCAATCTCTCGCTCGCCGCGATGGAGGCCGCCCTCAAGCCGCAGGTGCTCGAGACCCTCGACCGCATCGCCTCCGACTACACGCGCCTCGCCGAGATGCAGGACGACCGCATCTCCGCCACGCTCAACACCGGCGAGAGCTTCACCACCACCCAGGAGCGCGAGTACCAGCGCCTGCGCGGCGAGATCGTCGAGCTGGTGAACTCGATGCACCTGCACAACAACCGCATCGAGCAGCTCGTCGACCAGCTCTACGGCATCAACCGCCGCATCATGACGCTCGACGGCGCCATGGTGAAGCTCGCCGACCAGGCGCGCATCAACCGCGCCGAGTTCATCGCCGAATACCGCGGCTGCGAGCTCGAGCCCGGCTGGCTCGACCGGGTTGCCACCATCCGCTCGCGCGGCTGGTCGGACCTGACCACCCGCCTGCGCGACAAGGCCGAGGAGCTGCGCTACGAGATCGCCGAGGTCGGCCAGTATGTCGGCGTCGACATCTCCGAGTTCCGCCGCATCGTGAACCAGGTGCAGAAGGGCGAGAAGGAGGCCCGGATCGCCAAGAAGGAAATGGTCGAGGCGAACCTCCGGCTGGTGATCTCCATCGCCAAGAAGTACACCAACCGCGGATTGCAGTTCCTTGATCTCATTCAGGAAGGCAACATCGGCCTGATGAAGGCGGTCGACAAGTTCGAATACCGCCGCGGCTACAAGTTCTCCACCTACGCCACCTGGTGGATCCGCCAGGCGATCACCCGCTCGATCGCCGACCAGGCCCGCACCATCCGCATCCCCGTGCATATGATCGAGACCATCAACAAGCTGGTGCGCACCGGGCGCCAGATGCTGCACGAGATCGGCCGCGAGCCGACCCCCGAGGAGCTGGCCGAGAAGCTGCAGATGCCGCTCGAGAAGGTCCGCAAGGTGATGAAGATCGCCAAGGAGCCGATCAGCCTCGAGACCCCGATCGGCGACGAGGAGGATTCACAGCTCGGCGACTTCATCGAGGACAAGAACGCGATCCTGCCGCTGGAATCGGCCATCCAGCTCAACCTGAAGGAAACCACCACCCGCGTGCTGGCGTCGTTGACGCCGCGCGAGGAGCGCGTGCTCCGCATGCGCTTCGGCATCGGCATGAACACCGACCACACGCTGGAAGAGGTCGGCCAGCAGTTCTCCGTCACCCGCGAACGCATCCGCCAGATCGAGGCGAAGGCGCTGCGGAAGCTCAAGCACCCGAGCCGGAGCCGGAAGCTTCGGAGCTTCCTGGATCAGTGACGGCAGAAGCGTCAGAGACGCCACCGGGGCGCCCTATCACCCGGCTGCTCGGCCTAATACCTATTGTGATTTTCTTTTCCTACTTATTCTCCTTTGCGACAGAAGCCGGTCATGCCTCTATATTTGGATATCCTTCGGCATTTATACCAGTATCGTTCTCCATTATCAAGAATCAATATCCATCCAACTTCTTCTTTTTATTATATGCGTTTGGATTTCTTCAACTAAGCCTTCAATACATACAAAACAATCATAAGAATGTATTTCGTCTATTGTGGGGAGGCATGGTGCTTTACGCAATATACGTTGCATTGTATAATTTCTTTCCTAGGTGGACCATACTTGCGTTTTTTGCTGCAATCGGCTTTTCCGCCATCTTGCGTGATGTGCATCGAAGGCAAGGGGGAAATGCGTCCAGCTATGTACCTAATGTCTACGACAGGCGTGCCTCGGTTCCAGATAACTCAATTGCGCATTTCTTCCTTCGTAAACTTGGATTTGACCCATTGCTATTATTTCTTGTATTGTTAATTATGTTTCCTATGATGTTCTATTGTAGTGGAGCGATTAGTGCCGCCAAGCAGAGAGAATTCTATGTGATTTCTGTAGACAATCAGGACTTTATTGTACTTCGTTCGTTTTCTGATCAATTGATTGTATCACCTATCGGTGGATCGCCGGAAAACTATAGAAAAGAGTACATGCTTATCCCTACGATCGAAGCCGGACTACTTCGTGCCGTCACGCTCAAATCGCGCGCCACGCCAATCGAATAGAGCATCGGCCGGCCCAGCGATCCACAGTTTCGCGCGATCCTCGCCCGTGAGCGGCAGCGGCGCCGACACGCCCTCCGCCGTCGCCACTCCATAGGCCATAGAATCCCCGAGGTTCGGTCCCGCCCCCTGCCTTCCGTTTCCATAGCACTCGAAAGCGGCCACGGCTGCCCGTGCGTCGTCTTTCGAGAGGGGCGGGGCCGCCTCCGCGAACCGGCGAGCACCGGCTGGTATACCGTGGCACCGCAAGTGCCATCGAGATCGATCAGCGTCGCTGTCGCTTCGCAGCGACCATCCGCGCGAAGTCATCGGCGGTGAACAGCGCCTACGCCCCGGTGAAGCAAATTCCGTGCCGCTGATCGACAGGCCCGCTGGCCGACCTACTTCCCCCAGTCGGCGATCACCTCGAAGGTCTCCGGCGCCGGCATCCCCTCCAAGAGGTCGGAGAAGTTCGCCCGGATCGCCCTGACCCGCTCGGCGTTCTCCGGCGTTACCTCGCCGGGCTCGAACGGCGACACGATCCAGCCCGGGCCGTCCTCGGCCATGGCGTAAGGGAAATGCCGCATCCCCGGCAGGCCCATGATCTCGGCCCCGAGGCTGCCCCGGAGCTGAACACCCGCAAGAACCCGTCGGCTGTCGACGCCGGCGGTGATCCCGACG
>CALMSR010000051.1 GCA_937872465.1 uncultured Paracoccaceae bacterium | reverse complement strand
CGAGCACATGGGTGTAGATCTCGGTGGTCGCGATGCTGGCATGGCCGAGCAGCGTCTGGATCACCCGCAGATCGGCGCCGTTGGCGAGCAGATGCGTGGCGAAGGCATGGCGCAGGCTGTGGGGCGAGATGCCGGCGGGATCGAGCCCCGCCGCCCCCGCCAGCTGCTTGACGAGCAGGAAGAAGGCCTCCCGCGTCATGTGGCCGCTGCGCCCGCGCGCCGGGAAGAGGAAGGCCGAGCGCGGCCTGCCGGCCCGGAGTGCGGCCTCCTCGTCGCGGTCGCGCTGCGCCAGCCAGCGCGTCAGCGCCTCGCGCGCCGGCGGCGAGAGCGGCACCATCCGCTCGCGCCCGCCCTTTCCGCGCACGAGGATCATGCGCGGATCGCCGCGCGCGCCCGCCACCGGCAGGGCCACGAGTTCGCTCACCCGCAGCCCCGTCGCATAGAGAAGCTGCATCAGGCAGGTGTCGCGCAGCGCCTCGGCCTCGCTCCGCGCCGCCGTCCCGGCCGCGTCGAGCAGCCGGTCGACCTCCGCCTCGCTCAGGGTCCCCGGCAGCCGCCGCGCCCGCTTCGGGCCGCGGATCAATGCCGCCGGATCATCCGCCCGCCAGCCCTCCAGGAAGGCCAGCCGGTAGAGCTGGCGGATCGCCGAGAGCCGCCGCGCCCGGGTGGCCTGCGCCATGCCGCGGTCGGCGAGATCGCCGAGATAGGCCTCCACGTCGCTGCGCCCGGCCGAAGCGAAATCCTTGCCCCGCCTCTCCAGGAAGTCCGCGAAATCCTGCAGATCGCGCCCGTAGGACAGGATCGTGTTGCGCGAGGCGTCCCGCTCGGCCTGAATCGCCTCGAGGAAGCGGGAAAGCCAGCGCGCGTTCATTCCGCCGGGCCCGCGCCCGCGCGGAGCACGGACTGGATCGCGATGGCGCGGGCGTCGGGCTCGAGCCCGGCGCGGCGCAGCACCAGAAGCGCGGCATGCAGCGCCGGCGGATCGACGGTCGCGCCGCCTTCGAGGAGGCTCAGCGCGGCGAGAACGGCCTCGCCCCTGCGGCCGTCGTTCACCAGCCGCACCAGCTGCGCCTCGCGCTCGTCGGCGGGCAGGATGGCGACGAGGCCGGTGAGGGCGGCGCGCTGCAGATCCGTGGCCGGGGCGGGATCGCCGCCCTGCGCGGCCAGGGTCAGCAGGGTCCGCGTGAAGGCGTCCGGCGCCTCCCCCGCGAGCCGGGCCGCCGCCGGAGCCTCGCCGCCGAGCAGCAGCACCGCGACCAGGCGCTCGCGCGCCGCGCCGTCGAGCCGGCTCCAGTCGGCATCGGCCAGCGCCGGCGCGTATTCCCGGGCGAGGGCGACCTCGAGGCCGCGGGCGCGCAGCGCCTCCTCCGCACCGAGCAGCGCCGCGCCGAGGGTCGCCGGATCCGCGCCCTCCGCCAGCGCGGCGTCGAGCGCCTGCACCGCCGCCGCCCGATCCCATATCCCGCCCGAGGCGGGCGGGATGCCGGCGCGATAGGCCTCGAAGAGCAGCTGCGGCGCGACGCCGCCCGAGAGCACCAGCCGCTCGGCCGCGGCGACGCGGGCGCGCATCGGCGCATGCTCCACCAGGTCGTGGTGCAGGAAGGCGGTCGGCAGCGCGCCCGCCGGGCGCGGCATGCCGGTGGCCTCGCGCATCAGGAAGTCGAGCGGGGTCAGCGGCTCGGGCACCGGCGGATTCGGCTCGCCCTCGAAGATCTCGGGATCGAGGAAGCGCGCCAGCAGCGCCTGCTGGTCGGCGCCGATCGAGCCCACGTCCTCGCCGACCACCAGCGTGATCTCGGCGGCGTTCCAGTCGCCGCCGCGCGCGAGGCAGAACACCCGCGCCGGCAGGGTGGGCGAGAGCGCGGGATTCTGCCGCAGCGCGTCGCAGGGCGCCGCGGCGGCGTCGAGCAGCAGCCCCACGTCGAACCAGCGCCGGAAGAGCTCCGGGGTCTCGGGACCGGCCAGCTCGATCAGCGCCCGCGCCTCCTCGAGCGCGCCGATCTCCAGGAGCCGGTCGACGCGCGCCACCAGAAGCGCGCCGTCGGCCGCGGCGGGCTGCGGCGGATCGGTCTCCGCGAGCAGGATCCTGCGGAAGAGCGCGCGCGCGGCCGGAACGCCCGCGTCGGGATGGTCGCGGATCAGGCTTTCCGCCTGGCCGGTCGGGGTCGGGCCCCAGAGCGCGCGCGGGAGCCCGCTCCGCTCCGGCGGGAGCAGCCCGACGCTGTCGCGCCGCACCGTGCCGAGCGGCGTCACGGTGATCTCCTCGCTGCCGCGCGTCGGCGCAGGCTCCGCGGGGCGCGGCGGCGGTGCGGGCACATCGGTGCGGATGCTCTCCGAGAGCCAGGGTATGGCACTGCGCGGCTCGCTGGCGGCGCCCGCCGCGCCCGAGGCGGCGACGAGGCCGGCGGCGACGAGCCCCGCGGCCCGCCGGATCACTTCGCCTCCACCGGGACGCTGATCTCGCGAGTGGGCGCGGGCAGATCGGAGAAGATCGCAAGTCCCAGGAGGGCGATCCCGGCCGCCACCACGAGGAAGAGGACTGCCTTGAGAACAAAGCGCATGATCACCTGCTCGGTCTGTGCGGCTTGACCGCCGCGTCTTGTGCTGTTCAATCACGGGGCTCGCGCACCGCGACTGCCTCGAGCCAGTCTACCCTCCGTGCGATCCGACGGCAATTGGCATGATCGACCGACCCAGACGCGCCTCCGACCCCCCCGCCGAGGCCCTCGTGCTCTGCCGCACGCTGGTGCTGGTGGGGCTCATGGGCGCGGGCAAGACCAGCGTCGGCAAGCGGCTCGCGACGCTGCTCGGCGTGCGCTTCGTCGATTCCGACAGCGAGATCGAGGCCGCGGCCGGCATGAGCATCCCCGAGATCTTCGCCACGCTCGGCGAGCCCGCCTTCCGCGACGGCGAGCGCCGGGTGATCGCCCGACTGCTCTCCGAGGCGCCCTGCGTGCTCGCGACCGGCGGCGGCGCCTTCATCGAGCCGCGCACCCGCGAGGAGATCGCGGCGCAGGCCACCTCGGTCTGGATCCGGGCCAGCCTCGACCTGCTCTGGGACCGGGTGCGCGACCGGCCCGGCCGGCCGCTGCTCGATGCGCCCGATCCGCGCGCGGTCCTGGCCGATCTCGACCGCCGCCGCTCGCCGGTCTATGCGCTGGCCGACGTCACCGTCGACAGCCGGCGGGGCGCCAGCCACGAGAGCATGGCGCGCGGCATCGCCGCCGCCGTGCGCCGGTTCGACGCGGGCCATCCGGCCCGCCCGCCGACGATCGGCGTCGCAGAGGAATGAGCACCGAATGAGCATGGAAACCGTCCACGTCCCGCTCGGGGGCCGCGCCTACGACATCCGGATCGGCGCCGGGCTCCTGCAGCGCGCCGGCGCCGAGATCGCGCCGCTGCTGCAGCGTCCCCGGATCGCCATCGTGACCGAGCGCAATGTCGCCGCACGCCACCTCGGCACGCTGGAGGCCGCGCTCGGCGCCGAGGGCATCGCCCCCGCCGTGCTGACCCTCGATCCGGGCGAGGCGAGCAAGTGCTGGGCCGCACTCCAGCAGACCGTCGAATGGCTGATCGCGGAGAGGATCGCGCGCGACGACCTCGTCGTCGCCTTCGGTGGCGGGGTGATCGGCGATCTGGCCGGCTTCGCCGCCGCGATCCTGCGCCGGGGCGTCGGGCTGGTGCAGATCCCGACCACGCTGCTCGCCCAGGTCGACAGCTCCGTCGGCGGCAAGACCGGGATCAACTCGACCCTGGGCAAGAACCTGGTCGGCGCCTTTCACCAGCCGAAGCTGGTGCTCGCCGACATCGACCTGCTCGACACCCTTGCGGAGCGCGATTTCCGCGCGGGCTATGCCGAGGTCGTCAAATACGGCCTGCTCGGGGACGCGGGCTTCTTCGAATGGCTCGAGGCGGAGGGCACCCGCCTCGCCGCGGGCGATCGCGCCGCGCGGACCCGGGCGGTGCGGCGCTCCTGCGAGATGAAGGTGGATCTGGTGGTGCGCGACGAGACCGAGCAGGGCGATCGCGCGCTGCTCAATCTCGGCCATACCTTCGGCCATGCGCTCGAGGCCGCCACCGGCTATTCGCACAGGCTGCTCCACGGCGAGGCCGTGTCGATCGGCTGCCTGCTCGCCTTCCAGACCAGCGCCGCGCTCAGGCTCTGCCCGCAGGAGGCGCCGAGCCGGGTCGCGGCGCATTTCGCGGCGATGGGGCTCAAGCGCAGCCTGCGCGACATTCCCGGCCCGCTGCCCGACGCCAACGGCCTGATCGCCCTGATGGCGCAGGACAAGAAGGTGCGAGACGGCCGTCCGGTCTTCGTGCTCGTCCGCGACATCGGCGCGGCCTTCGTGTCGGGCGAAACCGATCTCGCGGTGGTCCGGGAAGTGCTCGCGGCCGAACTCGCCGCGCGGGCGCAGCCATGAAAGTGAAGCCGATCGGTCACGATTTCGCGGGAATCGCGGTTCCGGCCGGTATCGGGTGGCCAAACGCTCAATGCGACTTAGACATTGTTAACCAGCTCAACTAAAATATGAACAACGTGCCCAAACCGATTCTTCCGGAGTCGCAAATGCTTCGCCGCTCGCCGCTCCTGGCATCCGCCGCAACGCTCGCGCTGGCCCTGGCCGGCCTGCCGGCGTCGGCGCAGGACGCGCCGGCGGCGCTGCCCGAGGGCGCCGTCACCGAGCCCTCGATTCCGGGCGGGGTGGTGCCCTTCGAGCAGACGAGCTATCCGGCCGATACGGCGGGCTATTCCGATGCCGAACTGCCGCTTCCGGCCTTCCTCGCTGCGGGCGGCGCCTTCGATTCCTCGACGCCCGACCTCGTGATCACGCTCGGGGCCGGCATCGAGGTCAGCCCCGCCTATTTCGGATCGGACGAATACGAGACCGGGCCGACCGGCATCGCGCGGATCGACTATCTCCGTTTCCCCAACGGCTTCGAATACGGCTCCGGCCGGGCGGTGGGCTTCCGGACGGGCCTGGGGCTGCGCGGGTCGATGCGCTACATCTCCAACCGCAACTCGTCGCATCATTCCGAGATCAATGGGCTCGACAACGTCCCCTGGGCCTTCGAGGCGGGACTCGGCCTCGGCTACGAGCAGCGCAACTACCGGGTGTTCGGCGATGTGCGCTACGGCATCATCGGATCGAATGCCTGGGTCGGCGACCTGGGCGCCGATGCGATCGCCTATCCCGTGGACGGCCTGACCTTGACGCTCGGGCCGCGGCTGAACTTCGGCAGCACGCTCTTCACCAACACCTATTTCGGCGTCAGCGCCGCGGAATCGGCGGCCTCGGGCCTGCCGGAATACGATCCCTCCGGCGGTCTGCTCGGCGGCGGCGTGGTCCTGGGCGCCCGCTACCTCTTCAACGAGCGCTGGGGCCTCGAGGGCGAGGCGTCCTGGGAGCGCCTGCTGAACGACGCGGCCGATTCGCCGATCACCGCGCTCGGCTCGGCGGATCAGTACGAGGTGCGGTTGAACCTGACCCGGCGCATCAGCCTCGACTTCTAGCCCGACGCCCGCCCGGCTATTCCCGGTCCTTGAGCGCCCGCTGGCGCGCGAGCCCGCTGTCGAGATCCGAGACGCCCACGAGATTGGCCACCAGCCGCAGGAAACCGTGCTCGTCGGCATTGATGCCGTCGGCGGCCGCGACGCGCCACAGCGCCTCGACCACGTCCTCGCGATGCTCGTAGGGCACGGCGGATTTCACCAGCCGGGTAAAGCGCACCGTGTCCGGCGCCTCGGCCTCGGCCGCCTCGGCCTCGCCGCGCAGCGCCGCCGCCGCGCCGGCATCGAGCCCGTAGGTCACCGCGAGCACCCGGTCGATCCGGTTGCGCTCGTTCTCGGTATAGTTCCCGTCGGTGCGCGCGACCCGCACCATCAGCGCCGCCATGGCGAGGCGCGCGTCGTCGGGGTGCAGCGGCTGCGGTGAAGGCTCGCCAGCCAGGCGGCGGAGGAGATCGGTCAGCATGGCCGAGGTATATCCGATTGCGCGCGTCAGACCAGCCGCGATTGCTCCAGCGCCGCGCGGATGAAATCGGCGAAGAGCGGATGCGGCGCGAAGGGCTTCGACTTCAGTTCGGGGTGGAACTGCACGCCGATGTACCAGGGATGCCCGGGGATCTCGACGATCTCCGGCAGCCGCCCGTCCGGCGACAGGCCCGAGAAATGCAGCCCGCAGCCCTCGAGCTTGTCGCGATAGGCGATATCGACCTCGTAGCGGTGGCGATGCCGCTCGGAGATCGTGGTGCGGCCGTAGATCTCCGCCGCCTGGCTGCCTTCGCTCAGGATGGCGTCATAGGCGCCGAGCCGCATGGTGCCGCCCTTGTCGTCGGTGACCTCGCGCTTGATCGTCCGGTTGCCCTCCAGCCACTCCTTGAGGTGGTAGATGACCGGGGTGAAGCGGCGCTTGCCCGCATCGTGGTCGAATTCCTCCGAGCCGGCATCGGCGAGCCCGAGAAGGTCGCGGGAGGCCTCGATCACCGCCAGCTGCATGCCGAGGCAGATGCCCATATAGGGCACCTTGCGGGTCCGCGCGAAGCGGGCCGCATGGACCATGCCCTCGGTGCCGCGCTCGCCGAAGCCGCCGGGCACCAGGATGGCGTGAAAGCCTTCGAGCAGGGGCGGGATGTCGTCGTCGTTCTCGAAGCGCTCGCTGTCGATCCATTCCGCCCGCACCTTCACCCGGTTGGCGATGCCCCCATGGGTCAGGGCCTCGGCGATCGATTTGTAGGCGTCCTCGAGCTGGGTGTACTTGCCGACGATCGCGACCTTCACCTCGCCCTCGGGATTGTGGATGCGGTCGATCACATCCTCCCATTTCGCCAGGTTCGGCTTCGGGACGGGCGAAATCATGAAGGCGTCGAGCACCGCCTGGTCGAGCCCTTCGGCATGATAGGCGAGCGGCGCCTCGTAGATCGATGCGAGATCCTGCGCGGCGATCACCGCCTCGGGCCGCACGTTGCAGAAGAGCGCGAGCTTCTCCCGCTCCTTGGGCGGGATCGGCATCTCCGAGCGGCAGACCAGCACGTCGGGCGCGATGCCGATGGCACGCAGTTCCTTGACCGAATGCTGGGTCGGCTTGGTCTTGAGCTCGCCCGAGGCCGCGATGAAGGGCAGGAGCGTCAGATGCATGTAGATGCATTGCCCCCGCGGCTTGTCCTGGCCGAACTGCCGGATCGCCTCGAAGAAGGGCAGGCCCTCGATGTCGCCCACCGTGCCGCCGATCTCGCAGAGCATGAAATCGGTCTCCTCCTCGCCGATATGGAGGAAGTTCTTGATCTCGTTGGTGACATGCGGGATCACCTGGATGGTCTTTCCCAGGTAGTCGCCGCGGCGCTCCTTCTCCAGCACGTTGGAATAGATCCGCCCCGAGGAGATCGAATCCGTCCGGCGCGCCGCCACCCCGGTGAAGCGCTCGTAATGCCCGAGGTCGAGGTCGGTCTCGGCCCCGTCGTCGGTCACGAAGACCTCGCCGTGCTCGAAGGGCGACATGGTGCCCGGATCGACGTTAAGATAAGGGTCGAGCTTCCTGAGCCGCACCGAATAGCCGCGCGCCTGCAAAAGCGCCCCGAGCGCCGCCGAGGCGAGGCCCTTGCCGAGGGACGACACCACGCCGCCGGTGATGAAAACGTAGCGTGCCATCTTCGCTGTCCCCGTGTCGATTCCTGGTCTCGAATGCTGCGAGCGGATGCTCCACGGGACTCAATCTATACGGGAAGATCCCGTGGCCGGCAAGACGAACGGCGCAACATCTCGTGGTGACCTGCGGCGCTGCAACCAAGAATTGCCGCAGCCCGCGCCGGCAGCGATCACTCCGCCGCGGGCGGCGCCGCGGGTCCCTCCGCAGGCCCGGGCGGCAGCAGATCCTCGCCGAGCGCGGGCGGGGCCGTGAGATCCTCGGCCGGGGCCTCCGCACCCGCGGGCGCGCGGTCGATCACCGAATCCCGCGCGGAATCGCGTGCCGCGATGATCGTGAGCGCGAGGCTCGTCGCCACGAAGGCCACGCCGAGCGCCCAGGTGAGCTTGGAGAGTGCCGTGGCGGCGCCGCGGCCGGTCATCACGCCGCCGCCACCGCCGCCGATCCCGAGCCCGCCGCCCTCGGAACGCTGGAGCAGCACGACGACGATCAGCGACAGGGCGAGAAGCAGGTGGATGGTCAGTACGACATTGGCCATGGCGAAAATTCGGTCCCTCGGATCAGCGGGCTCTCTAGACCCTCGCGCCGGCCTTGTCGACCGTGAAATCCCGGCGCACCTCAGTCCAGATCGGCATCGGGATTGGCGAGGATCACCGGCACCACCAGCTCCTCCTCGTCGGTCAGGTGCCGGTCGAGAAAGCCCTGCAGGCGGAGCAGTTCCGCCTCCAGCCGGCCCGCCCCGTCGGCGGTCGGCCTGCCCTCGCGGATCGCCGCGAGCAGGGCGTTCGCGCGTTCGGCCAGCGCCTGCAGCCGCGGCTCGATCTCGTGATGGTCGGCCTCCAGCAGGTCGAACCCCGCGGCGATGCGGGTGTCGAGGCGTTGCAGCCGGGGGAAGAAATGCAGATCCTCGATGCCGTGATGGGCCTGCAGGTCGCCGAGGAAGGCATTGCCGAGCCGGGCGAGCTGCGTGGCGAAGTCCCGCGGTTCGCGGTCTCCGGCCAGAAGCCCGCGGGTCTCCGCGAGCAGCGCGGCCTCGAGCTCGCGAAAGATCAGATGGCGCTCCAGCCAGAACCGCGTCAGCGCGGTCAGGTTGCGATGGTTCTCCCAGCACTCGCGCGGATATTCCGCCACCAGCACCCGCAAAGCATCCGGCAGGCCCTCGCGCCGCGCCAGCGAAAGCGCACCCCGGTCTGCGCTCACTGTCGCGCCTCCCAGGCCTTCAGCGTGCGCTTCTTGACCTGCGCCCGCCAGACCCGCTCGATATTGGCCCGCGCCCAGTCCGGGTCGAGCCGGTCGGGCCGCGCCAGCACCAGCGGCCAGGGCCGGTGGTGGTCGGTGGTGAAGAAGGTCTCCGGATCCGCCTCGATCAGGAAGTCGCGCTCCTCCACGGGGACCTTGAACACCGGGCAGTCGTGGCCGGCGTTCCAGTAGAGGATCACCTTGCCGTTGACCTTGAACGAGCGCGAATCCCAGGAGGTGGTCTCCACCGTATCCGGCAGCGCCAGCACCATCGCCCGCAGATCCTCGAAGCGCACCATGGCGTTGCGTCTAACATGCGCTGGCGCCGGGCCGAAGCCCGTTCTGCCGACTCACCCTCCGTGCCGGGCCGGCGCGTGCCGGGCTGGATGATCGAACGCCAGTCCGGCATCCGCAGCGCCTGACCGTCACGGCAGCGCCCGAGCGCGACCGCGTCGCCCCCGGACCGCCAGGTCCGGCGGAGACGGCCAAGGGCCATTCCAAGCTTTCATCCTGCAGCGCCGCGCATGGCTCACGCGTCGAAGAAAACGCGCTAACCCGTTGCCTCAGTTCTTGGACTTGTCGACCATCTTGCCGGCCGAGATCCAGGGCATCATCCCCCGCAGCTTCTCACCGACGGCCTCGATCTGATGCGCATCGTTGCGCCGCCGGGTCGCCTTGAACGAGGGCTGGCCGACCGCATTCTCGGCCATGAAGGCCGAGACGAACTTGCCGGTCTGGATGTCCTCCAGCACCTCCTTCATGCGCCGCTTGGTCTCCTCGCGCGGCAGGATGCGGGGGCCGGAGACGTATTCGCCGTATTCGGCCGTGTTGGAGATCGAGTAGTTCATGTTGGCGATGCCGCCCTCGTAGATCAAATCGACGATCAGCTTCACCTCGTGCAGGCATTCGAAATAGGCCATCTCCGGGTCGTAGCCCGCCTCGACCAGCGTCTCGAATCCCATGCGGATCAGCTCGACCAGCCCGCCGCAGAGCACCGCCTGCTCGCCGAAGAGATCCGTCTCGCATTCCTGCCGGAAGTCGGTCTCGATGATCCCCGAGCGGCCGCCGCCGATCGCCGAGCAATAGGACTTGCCGATCTCCAGCGCATTGCCTGAGGCGTCGTTGTGGACGGCGACCAGGCAGGGCACGCCGCCGCCCTTCACGAATTCGCCGCGCACCGTGTGGCCCGGCCCCTTCGGCGCCATCATGATGACATCGACCCCCGGCTTCGGCTCGATCAGCCCGAAATGCACGTTGAGCCCGTGGGCGAAGGCGATCGCCGCCCCCTCGCGGAGGTTGTCGTGGATGTATTTGCGGTAGGTGTCGGCCTGGAGCTCGTCCGGCATGGTCATCATGATCACGTCGGCCCTTTTCGCCGCCTCGGCGATGCCCATGACCGTCAGCCCCTCGGCTTCGGCCTTCTTCGCGCTGGGGGAGCCCTCGCGCAGCGCCACCGCCACGTTCCTCGCCCCGGAGTCGCGCAGGTTCAGCGCATGGGCATGGCCCTGGCTGCCGTAGCCGACGATGGCGACACGTTTGTCCTTGATGAGATTGATGTCGCAATCGCGATCGTAATAGACCCGCATGGTGTGTTCTCCCCCGTTTGCCGGCGCGCAGCCCCTCTAGGCGAGCCCCACGGCGGTGTCCAGACGGGACGGGTCGCCCGGGCCGCCGTCCATCGCCCGGGCCGTGTTTCCCCGAAGCGCCGAACCGGAAAGCATGGCATAGCTCGCGATCAGGTCCCACGCCCGGCGCCGAGCCCCAGCTCCATGGCCGCGCGGCGCAGCGGCGGCAGGCCGAAGAGCAGCCGCAGCCCGGCGCTCCGCGCGTCCCGGAGCGCCGGGAGCCCTGCCATGGCCGCCCGGTTCAGGAGGTCCACCCCGGCGATGCGCGCGAGGATGTCGCCGTACCGCGCCCGGTGGTAGCGCGCGAGCAGCTCCGGGGCGCCGATATCCGCGCCAGCGGCGCGCGCCTCGACCGCGAGATCGAGCAGGGCGGCGATGTCGCGCAGGCTCATGTTGAGCCCCTGGGCCCCGATCGGCGGGACCACATGCGCCGCCTCGGCCACCAGCGCCGTGCGCGGCCCGTCGAGCCGTCCGGCAACCTGCGCGATGATCGGCCAGAGCATGCGCGGGCTCGCGAGGGCCAGACGCCCCAGCACGCCGCAGGCGCGCCGGTTCAGGGCTTCAGTGAAGTCCGGCTCCGCCATCGCCGCGAGCGCCGCCGCCTCGGGCCCGGTTTCCATCCAGACCACCGCCGAATGCGGTCGCCCGCCGTGGTCGGGCAGGGGCACCAGGGTGAAGGGGCCGCCCGAGCGGTGGATCTCGGTCGAGACGCCCTCATGGGGCAGGTCGTGCGCCACGGTGAAGACCAGGGCCTTCTGCCCGTAGCTCCAGCGCCGGGCGCCGATGCCGAGCGTCTCGCGCACGAAGCTGTCGCGCCCGTCCGCCGCCACCAGCAGCGCCGCCCGCAGCTGCCGCCCGTCCGAGAGCCGCGCGATGATCTCGCGCGTGCGTGGCGTGACATCGGTCAGCCGCAAACCCGCGCGCAGTTCCGCCCCCTCGAGCTCGGCCAGCCGCGCCACCATCGCGCGGCGCAGGAGCCAGTTGGGCAGGTTGTAGCCGAAGACCGGCTCGCCGAGCTCGCCCGCCTCGAAATCCGCCGTCTCGCGGATCGCGGGATCCGGGCCGCCCGCATCGGCGATGCGCATCACCCGGAGCGGTGCGGCCTCCGCCGCCAGCGCCTCCCAGAGGCCCGCCCGCTCCAGAAGCCGGACGGAGGGCATCAGGAAGGCCGTGGAGCGGAGATCGGACCCCGCCGCATCCCGCTCGGTCACCGGCGGCACCGGGTCGACGCAGGTGACGCGGAAGCCCGCGCTGGCGAAGGCCGCTGCCGCCGTCAGGCCGGCGATGCCGCCGCCGGCGATCAGGATGTCGGTCTCGATGCGCTCCACGCCCCGGCCCGTCAGACCAGCGCGGCGAGGAAGCCCGCCAGGTCGTCGGTGCTGTGATGCACATGCGGCGCGTTCCCGGCCGCGCCGACCAGCACCGTGCGCATGCCCAGCCCGTGCGGCACCGCGAGATTGCGCGCATCGTCCTCGAACATCGCGCCGCGCTCCGGCGCGAGATCCGCCAGCGCGAAGACCGCGGCAAAGGCCGCCGCCTCCGGCTTCGGCAGATAGCCCGCGTCCTCGAAGCCGTAGAGCCCGTCGAAGGCGCCGTCGAGGCCGCGCGCCGCGGTCACTCGCCGCGCATGCTCGCGCGAGCCGTTGGTATAGACCAGCTTGCGGCCGGGCAGGGCGGCGATGGCCCGGCCGAGCCCGGGATCAGCGGGAACGCCGCTCAGGTCGATGTCGTGCACATGCCGCAGATAGGGCTCCGGGGCGAGCCCGTGCTCGGCCATCAGCCCGGCGAGCGTCGTGCCGTAGCGCCGCCAGTAATGCCGCCGCAGCCGGCCCGCCTCGTCGGGCGCCACCCCCAGCGCCTCGGCGACATAATCGGTCATCCGCCGCTCGATCTGGTCGAAGAGCCGGATCTCGGGCGGATAGAGCGTGTTGTCGAGGTCGAAGACCCAGGCCTCGACATGGGCGAAGAACTGGCGCGGCATGGCACCGGTCTAGCGCCGGTCCCGTGCCGCCGCAATGCCGCCGCATGGCCAAGTGGCCGCCACGCAACGATGGCCCTCCAGCCGGAGTCCCGGTGCATGGGTCGCGCATGCCTTGTGCATCGCCTTTTTCGTGCCCGGACGCTAGGATCCCGATCCCGCCCAACGGGAGACGCAGACCCATGCCGCCATCCGGATCATCCCAGAAGGACGCCTATTTCCTGGTCCTGGAAGCCATCGATCAGGGCGACTACCGCCCGGGTGACCGGCTGGTGGAATCCGAGCTCGCCGAGCGGTTCGGCGTCTCGCGGACCCCGATCCGGGAGGCGCTGCAACGCCTTGAAACCCAAGGCGTCCTGACCCGCGATGGCCGCAGCCTGATGGTTTCGAGCCTCGACCACAACCAGCTCGGCGAGCTCTATGCGGTGCGCGCCGAGCTCGAGGCCCTCGCCGCGCGGCTCGCCGCCCAGCACGCGGCACCGGAAGAGATCCGCGTGCTCCACGACATGATCCGCCGCGACCGCGAGATCATGGACCGTCCGGAGATCCTGGCACGCTCCAACAAGCGGTTCCACCGCCAGATCCATCTCGCGAGCCACAACCGCTATCTGGTCGCCCAGCTCGAGATGGTGCACCGCTCCATGGTCCTCCTCGCCACGACCTCGCTCGCCGCCGAGGGCCGCGGGGCGCAGGCGCTCGACGAGCACGCGGAGATCGTGGCCGCGATCGAGGCCCGCGACGGCGTGGCCGCCGATGCCGCGATCCGCAACCATATCTCCCGGGCCTTCGAGACCCGGCTCATGTCCGACACCCAGCGCGGCGAAAGGTGAGGCGGATCAGGTCTCGAGGATCTCGCCGACGCCGTGCTCGGTCTTGTGCCAGTAGAAGGGCCGGGTGAAGACCTCGGCGATGGCGCGATAGGCGGCGACGGCGCCGAGCGGCCAGTAGAGAGGCAGCATCAGCACCGCGGCGACGAGCCGCGGCCGGCCGGAATCCCGCGCCGCCACCGCCGCGATGGTCAGCATCACCGCCTGGCCCAGGTACATCGAGGCGAGGAAGCCGTGCATCAGCGGTGCCGGGAAGCTGTGCCAGAACTCCAGATCGAGCCCGACCGCCCCGGCCCAGATCACCCAGAAGAGCGGAATCGAGAGATAGGAGGTGATCGCGCCGAGAAACAGCACCTGGAAGCCGAGAAACCCGCGCGGCCCGAGGTCGGCGAAGAGGCTGCGCGGCCGGCGCATATGGGTGGCCCAGGTGATCGCATAGCCCTTGAGCCAGCGCGAACGCTGGCGGATCCAGGGGCCCACGCGGCAATTGGCCTCCTCCCAGGTGGTCGAGTCGATCATGTCGCAGCTGTAGCCGAAGCGCGCCAGCCGCATGCCGAGATCGGCGTCCTCGGTGACGTTGTGCGCGTCCCAGGCGCCGATCGCCTCCAGCACCTTGCGGCGGAAGAAGACGCTGGTGCCGCCGAGCGGGATCGGGATGCCGAGCCGCTGCACCCCGAGGAGGATCACCCGGAACCAGATCGCGTATTCCAGCGTGAAGCAGCGCGCGAGCCAGTTGCGCTCGGTATTGTAGAAATCGAGATAGGCCTGCACGCAGGCGACCTCGGGCGGGGCATGCATCAGATGCTCGACCACCGCACGGATCTGCGAAGGATCCGGCCGGTCCTCGGCGTCGTAGATGCCCACGATCTCGCCCTCGCAGAAGGGCAGGGCGTAGTTCATCGCCCGCGGCTTGGTCTTCAGCCCGTCGAAGGGCACGGTCACGACTTCGACCGTGGACGGCAGGCCGGCGCGCTCGATGGCGGCGCGGGTGATGGCGTCGTCCTCCTCGAGCACCAGCTTGATGTCGAGCAGGGCCGCGGGATAGTCCATCGCCGCCAGCGCATCGAGCAGCCTGCGCGCCACCGCCTCCTCGCGCAGGAGCGGCACCAGGATCGAGACCCGCGGCAGCTTCTTGTAATCGGCGATGCGCGGCGTCTCCGGGCCGGCGCTCCGACGGCCGCGCCGGAATCGCGCCAGGATCGCCACCAGCCGCAGGCCCGTCGTCATGGTATTGGCGAGCAGGATCCAGAGCATCAGCACCATGAGCGCCGTCACCGGCGCCGCCACCGCCGCGCCGGCCATCGCCAGCAGGGCGAGGAGCGGCCGCCAGTGCCCCGCCGCCGGTGGCCAGCCGCGGCAGCTGAATGGCTCCGGGCATCGGTCGCGGGCATCGTCGCGCAGCCGCGCCGCATGGGCCTCGATGATCACCCGCCGGATGTCGTCGGGCGCGGCGAGGGCGAAGGCGAGTCTCTGGCCGGGCCCCGGGCCGCTGCAGGCCGCCTCGGCCTCCGGGGCGGCGTCGGGATGGGTGATCGCGACGACCCGCGTTCCGCCGATCTGCCGCCAGGGCACGGCGCCGATCCGCAGGCAGAGATGCGGGTCGATCCCGGCCAGCAGCTCGGGGTCGGGGGGCGTGTCCCGCAGATCCACACGCCCGAGCCCGGATTGCCGCGACAGCGCCGCGGTCAGATCCTCCGGCGAGATGCTGCGGTTGGCGATCAGGATCCGGCCCAGCCGCTGGTCCTGCCCCGCCTGCTGGTCCAGCGCCGCCGCCAGGCCCTCCGCTTCCAGCACGCCCGCCCGCACCAGGAGGTCTCCGAGCAACACGCGCCGTTTCGCCGTATCCTTGCCCGGCGATTCCTCGTCGACCAGCGGAGTGAACGGCAGGACCTGAGCCATCACGAAACTCGCACTCGAAAAGAACTGCGAGATTGTTAAATGAAGTTTAAGAAAAGCTTAAGGTTATTGAAATGTAACCATTAATCACGCGCCCGATTGACGCGCCGCCATCGATGCGACGAAGCGCTCGAAGAGATAGAAGCTGTCCTGCGGTCCGGGGGAGGCTTCCGGATGATGCTGCACCGAAAACACCGGCCGATCGGCCATCGCGATCCCGCAGTTCGACCCGTCGAAGAGCGAGACATGGGTCTCGATCACGCCGGCCGGCAGGGTCTGGCTGTCCACGGTGAAGCCGTGGTTCATCGAGGTGATCTCGACCTTGCCCGTCGCCAGTTCCTTGACCGGATGATTCGCGCCGTGGTGGCCGTGGTTCATCTTGATCGTGCGCGCACCGAGCGCCAGCGCCAGCATCTGGTGGCCGAGGCAGATCCCGAAGATCGGAATGTCGCTCTGGTCGAGAACCTCGCGAATCATCGGCACCGCATAGGCGCCGGTCGCCGCCGGATCGCCCGGGCCGTTCGACAGGAACAGGCCCTCGGGATCATGCGCCAGCACCTCCTCGGCCGTGGCGCTCGCCGGAAGCACGGTCACGTCGCAGCCCGCCGAGGCGAGGCAGCGCAGGATGTTGCGTTTCGCGCCGTAATCGACCGCCACCACCCGCCGGGCCGGCCCCTCCCGGCGCGTGTAGCCGGCAGGCCAGGCCCAGCGCATCTCGTCCCAGCGGTAGCTCTGCGCGCAGGTGACGTCCTTGGCGAGATCCATGCCCGTGAGGCCGCGGAACGCCCTGGCGCTGGTGCGCAGCGCGGCGATGTCGAAGTTCCCCGAAGGATCGTGCGCGATCGCCACATGCGGCGCGCCCTGCAGCCGGATCGCCCGGGTGAGCCGGCGCGTGTCGAGCCCGCCGATGCCGATCCGGCCCCGCCGCGCCAGCCAGGCCGAGAGCGATTCGGCCGAACGCCAGTTCGACGGCGCGGTCGGACGCCATTTGACGACCATGCCGGCCGCCACCGGTTCCGCAGTCTCGTCGTCCTCGGGATTGACGCCGACATTGCCGATATGGGGGAAGGTGAAGGTGACGATCTGCCCCGCATAGGAGGGATCGGTCATGATCTCCTGGTAGCCGGTCATGGCGGTGTTGAAGCAAAGCTCCGCAACCGCTTGACCTGTCGCGCCGAATCCCTCGCCGTAGAAGATCTGGCCGTCGGTGAGCACGAGACAGGCCGTCGGCGGCGGCCGGTCGTCGTGCCGGGCGCCCGGCGCTCGATCCGTGTCGGCGGCTATCTGCGTCATGGTGCGAATCCTGTTGGCGGCGGGTGGAACCTAGGCCGCCCGATCGGGCGGGTCAAGCATGCTGACCTGAATGAAAATATAACAATAACAGAGACTTGAACAGGCCGGCGTGGCTTGCGGATAGAGGTGTGTCGCACTATATAATTAACCCTCGCTGCCTCGGAACGGCGTTACGCAAAGGTGCAGGATGATCCGAGAGAGACTCTCCGGAGACTTGAAGGAAGCGATCAAGGCGCAGGATCCGACCCGAATTTCGACTTTGCGCCTGATCTGTGCGGCCATCAAGGATCGCGACCTCAACACCCGATCCGACGAAGGCAGCGGCGGCATGCCGGAATCCGAGATCCTCGGCATCCTCGCCCAGATGATACGGCAGCGCGAGTCGAGCGCTGACGCCTATGACGAGGCCGGACAGGTCGACATGGCCGAGAAGGAACGCGCCGAGATCGAGATCATCCGGAGCTATCTTCCGCGCCAGCTTTCCGAAAAGGAAGTGAGATCGGCCATCGCCACCGCGATCCACGACACCGGCGCCGCCTCGATCCGCGACATGGGCAAGGTGATGGCGCATCTCAAGGCGCATCACACGGGTCGGATGGACTTCGCCCGTGCCTGTGCCTGCCTGAAGAACTCCTTCGGCTGACGATCGCCGGGGCCGCCAAAGGCCGGCGGCCCGAGCTTCGGAAGCGGACCATGAAGAAACGCCCGTTCGGACGACATGACTTCGGTCCGGTGGAGCAGGTCACGCTGGAAAGCCCTGACGCCGCCGTCTCGATCCTGAGCTTGGGATGCGCGGTGCGCGACTGGCGGATCGACGGAGCGCGCGGCAGCCTGCCCGTGGTGCTCGGCTTTCCCCGGCTCGAGGATTACGTGCTTCACGCCCGCGCCCATGGCGCCGTGGTGGGCCGGGTGGCCAATCGCACCGCGAAGGGCCGCTTCGAGCTGGACGGGAGGACCTGGCAGCTTGCGCAGAACGACGGCCTGCATCATCTGCACGGCGGTGCCGTCGGCCTCGACCGGCGGGTCTGGGCGATGGAGGTCGATACCGCGGCCGAGACCGTCCGTCTCGCCTATTTGAGCCCGGACGGCGAGGAGGGCTATCCGGGGCGGGTGGAATTCGCGGTGAGCTACCGCCTCGATGGCGCGCGGCTGGTCTGCGAGATGTCCGGCCGGCCGGACCGCCCGACCCCGATCAATCTCGCCCAGCACAATTACTACAACCTCGCCGGCACCGGGACGGTGCGCGACCATGTGCTGGAGGTCGATGCGCCCGATTTCACCCCCGTGGATGCCGAGCTGATCCCAAGGGGCGTGATCCGGAGCGTCGAGGGCACCGCGCTCGACTTCACCGCGCCGCGCAGCCTGGAGGAGGCGGATCCCGATGGGGCCGGTATCGACAACAATCTGGTGCTGCGCGCCGGCCGCGATCCGGGCGAGCCCGCGGCCAGGGTCCATTGCCCGCGCAGCGGCGTCAGCCTGAGGCTCCGGACCTCCGAGCCTGCGCTCCAGATCTATGACGGGGCCGGCGCCTCGGTCGCGGTTCCCGGCCACGAGGGCCAGATCTACGGCCCCTTCGCCGGGCTTTGCCTCGAGGCCCAGCATTTTCCCGACAGCCTGCACAATCCGGACTGGCCGAGCATCATCCGCACCCCGGAGCAGCCCTATCTCCAGCGGCTGGAGGTGGAGATCGCGCGCCGATAGCGGCCGCAGGCTCCGGGGCGGGGTGCGGGTCGCGATCGGGGCTTCGCTCAGGAGCGCCCCGGCCTTTCCCGATCGCGCGGCAAGCCCCGCTGCTGTCGTGCCGGGGTGGCATCCATCCGGATCCGGGCCCGATGTGCGCGCGCGCACATCGTGGTAATCGTATGAAATTAAACGATAAAGATTCTCACGTTTACCGGATCTTCACGCTGCACGACGTGACATCGTGATCGAAAGAAGAAGCGCATCCGGCAAAAGGACCGCATCCGGGCGCGCCGAGCGTTGCCATCCGGCCGAGGCCAGGCACCGCCGGGCAGCGGGGCGGTCGCACCGGGAACAATCGGCTCCAATGCGATCACTCCGGCGTCCGCACGGGCGGCGCTCCGGCTTCCGTCGCCCCCGGAGCGGTTCAAGGCCGCCAGTGGAGAAAATTGGCGATCAGCCGCAGGCCGGTCTTCTGGCTCTTCTCGGGATGGAACTGGGTGCCCGCCAGATTGTCGCGCCCGACCATGGCGGTGATCGTGCCGCCGTGGTCGGTGCGGGCGAGCACATGGGCGGGGTTCTCGGCGACAAGATGGTAGGAATGCACGAAATAGGCGTGATCGCCGGCGGCGATGCCCTCGAGCAGCGGGTGGGGCGCCAGATCCTCGAGCGCGTTCCAGCCCATATGCGGGATCTTCAAAGCCGGGTCCGAGGGCGCGATGCGCAGGACCTCGCCGGGGATCCAGCCGAAGCCGGGCGTGTCGAGCCCGTGCTCGCGGCCCCAGGTGGCCATCATCTGCTCGCCGACGCAGATCCCGAGGAAGGGCGCGCGCTCGCCGATGACGCGGGCCTCGATCGCCGCGAAGAGCCCCGGCCGGGCCATGAGCCCGGCGCGGCAATCGGCGAAGGCGCCGACGCCGGGCAGCACGATCCGCTCGGCATCGCGCACCGCTGCCGGATCGGCGCTGATCGTCACCGGGCCGGCGCCGGTCTCGGCGGCCATGCGCTGGAAGCTCTTCAGCGCCGAATGCAGGTTGCCGCTCTCGTAATCGACGATGACGCAGGTCATGGGCCTAGAGCACGCCCTTGGTCGAGGGAATGCCGGCGGCGCGCGGATCGGGCTCGACGGCCATGCGCAGCGCCTGGGCGATCGCCTTGAAGCTGGCCTCGGCGATGTGGTGGCTGTTGGCGCCGTCGAGACAGGCGACGTTGAGCGTCATGCGTGCGTTCATCGCCACCGCGGTCCAGAACTCGCGCACCAGCTCGGTGTCGAAGCTGCCGATCTTCGCGCTCGGGAAATCGACCTTCCAGACGAGAAAGGGCCGGCCCGAGAGATCGAGCGCGGCGCGCACCAGCGCCTCGTCCATGGGCAGGAGGCAGGAGCCGTAGCGGCGGATCCCCGTCTTGTCGCCGAGCGCCTCGGCGAGCGCCCGCCCGAGCGCGATGCCGATGTCCTCGACGGTGTGGTGGTCGTCGATATGCAGGTCCCCCGTGGCCCTGGTCCTGATGTCGATCATCGCGTGGCGCGCGAGCTGGTCGAGCATGTGGTCGAAGAAGCCGACGCCGGTGGCATTGTCGTAGGCGCCGGTGCCGTCGAGATCGAGCGCGACGGTCAGCGCGGTCTCGGCGGTGGTGCGGCTGACTTCGGCCTTGCGCATGGGGGGCTTTCCTTGGAATGCTGCTCGGGCGGTCTATAGACCGCCGTCGGAGCCGTTCCAAGCCCGGCGGGCGGCGTGTCCGGGAAGGGCCTCGTCGCGGCGGCTCGGAAGGAATCGCGATGTTTCTGGCGTCGATGGATTTTGCGCTCGGCGAGGACATCGCGGCGCTGCGCGATCTGGTCGCCTCCTGGGCGCAGGAGCGCGTGGCGCCCATGGCCGCCGAGATCGACCGCAGCAACCTCTTTCCCGCCGCCTTGTGGCGCGAGATGGGCGATCTCGGCATCCTCGGGATCACCGTGCCGGAGGCCGAGGGCGGCGCCGGCATGGGGTATCTCGCCCATTGCGTGGCGGTGGAGGAGATCGCGCGCGCCTCCGCCAGCGTGGCGCTGAGCTACGGGGCGCATTCCAACCTCTGCGTCAACCAGATCGCGCTCAACGGCAGCGCGGAGCAGAAGGCGCGCTATCTGCCCGGGCTGATCTCCGGTGCGCAGGTCGGGGCGCTGGCGATGTCCGAGGCGGGCGCGGGCTCGGACGTGGTCTCGATGAAGCTCCGGGCCGAGAAGCGGAACGACCGCTACGTGCTCAACGGCACGAAATACTGGATCACCAACGGGCCGGACGCCGATGTGCTGGTGGTCTATGCCAAGACCGACCCGGAGGCGGGCGCGAAGGGCATCACCGCCTTCCTGATCGAGAAGACCATGGCGGGGTTCTCGACGAGCAAGCATTTCGACAAGCTCGGCATGCGCGGCTCGAACACCGGCGAGCTGATCTTCTCGGATGTCGAGGTGCCCTTCGCGAACGTGCTCGGCGCGGAAGGGCGCGGGGTCAGGGTGCTGATGTCGGGGCTCGACTACGAGCGGGTGGTGCTCTCGGGGGTGAATGTCGGGCTCATGCACGCGGTGCTCGACCATATCATGCCCTACATGCACGAGCGGCGGCAGTTCGGTGAAAGGATTGGCGATTTCCAGCTGATGCAGGGCAAGGTCGCCGATCTCTACACCGCGCTCAGCACGGCGCGGGCCTATATGTACGCGGTGGCCGCGGCCTGCGACCGGGGCGCGGTGCGGCGGGCCGATGCGGCGGCCTGCGTGCTCTATGCCTCGGAGCAGGGCATGAAGGCGGCGGTGCAGGGCGTGCAGGCGATGGGGGGCGCGGGCTATCTCGCCGAGAGCCCGCTCGCGCGGATCATGCGCGACGCCAAGCTGATGGAGATCGGCGCCGGCACCTCGGAGATCCGGCGGATGCTGATCGGGCGGGAACTGATGACGGCGACGGAATGAAGGCCCCGAGCTCCGGCGGCGGCACGGCGCGGGTCCTGCAGGAGCGGGTGGAGGCCATCGCGCCCGGTCCGCAAGCTCCGGAGCCTCGCGCATGGCGGTGATCGCCTCCTCGGCCAGCCCGGCTTCGGCCGCGTTCCGCGCCAACCAGGCGACGCATCTGGCGGCGCTGGCCGAGATCGAGGCGGCGGCCGCCGCCGCGGCGGACGGGGGCGGGGCGGAGGCTTCGGCGCGGCATGTCGCCCGGGGCAAGATGCTGCCGCGGGAACGGGTGGCGATGCTGCTCGATGCCGGCGCGCCGTTTCTCGAGATCGGCGCGCTGGCGGCGCATGGGCTCTACGACGGCGCCGCGCCGGGGGCGGGGCTGATCGCCGGGGTGGGGCGGGTGGAGAGCCAGCCGGTGATGGTCGTGGCCAATGACGCCACGGTGAAGGGCGGGACCTATTATCCGCTGACGGTGAAGAAGCACCTGCGCGCCCAGGAGATCGCGGCGGAGAACGGGCTGCCCTGCATCTATCTGGTGGACAGCGGCGGGGCGAACCTGCCGAACCAGGACGAGGTCTTTCCCGACCGCGAGCATTTCGGGCGCATCTTCTACAATCAGGCGCAGATGTCGGCCCGCGCCATCCCCCAGATCGCGGTGGTGATGGGATCCTGCACCGCGGGCGGGGCCTATGTTCCGGCGATGGCGGATGTGAGCATCATCGTGCGCGACCAGGGCACGATCTTTCTCGCCGGCCCGCCGCTGGTGAAGGCCGCGACCGGGGAGGAGGTGAGCGCCGAGGACCTCGGCGGCGGCGACGTGCATACGCGGCTCTCGGGCGTTGCGGATTACCTCGCCGACGACGACGCGCATGCGCTTGCCCTGGCGCGGCAGGCGGTGGCGGGGCTGAACCGGCCCCGGCGCCCCCATGTGGCGATGCAGGCGCCCGAGGAGCCGGCCTGCGATCCGGACGAGATCCTCGGCGTGGTGCCGGCGGATCTGCGCACGCCCTACGACATCCGCGAGGTGATCGCGCGGCTGGTGGACGGCTCGCGCTTCGACGAGTTCAAGGCGCGGTTCGGGGCGACGCTGGTCTGCGGCTTCGCGCATGTGGCGGGCATTCCGGTCGGGCTCGTGGCGAACAACGGCGTGCTTTTCTCGGAGAGCGCGGTGAAGGGCGCGCATTTCGTCGAATTGTGCTCGCAGCGGCGCATCCCGCTGGTGTTCCTGCAGAACATCACCGGCTTCATGGTCGGGCGGCGCTACGAGAACGAGGGCATCGCGCGGCACGGGGCGAAGCTGGTGACGGCGGTGGCGACCACGGCGGTGCCGAAGGTCACGCTGCTGGTCGGCGGCTCCTTCGGGGCCGGGAACTACGGCATGGCGGGGCGGGCCTTCCAGCCGCGCTTCCTCTGGACTTGGCCCAACAGCCGCATCTCGGTGATGGGCGGCGAGCAGGCGGCGGGCGTGCTCGCCGCGGTGCGGCGCGAGGGGATCGAGCGGCGCGGCGGCAGCTGGAGCGCGGCGGAGGAGGCGGCGTTCAAGGCGCCGACGCTGGAGATGTTCGCGCGCCAGTCGCATCCGCTCTATGCCAGCGCCCGGCTCTGGGACGACGGGGTGATCGACCCGAGGAAGTCCCGGGCGGTGCTGGCGCTGAGCCTGGCGGCGGCGCTCAACCTGCCCATCGGGGAGACGCGCTTCGGCGTGTTCCGGATGTGAGCGTTAAGAATTTCTTCTCCAAGGCGGGGGCAGGCTGGGCGCCCGGAGGCGCGACATGGCGAAGAATCGCGGACCCATTGGACCCCGCCGAAGCCGCAGCGCGGCATGAGAAGGAAGGTCGTGCCTTTCAGGCGGCCTCGCCGGATTTCCCGCGGGCGCTGGCGGCGCGGCAGGACGGAATTGCAGGCCGCGCTGTTCTGGATCGCGGCCTTTGCGCTCCTCTCGGGCGGCTACGCGCTGCTGGCGCCGGCCGTGGACGACAGGATGTCGTCGATGCGGGCCATGCGTTCGGACTGCCGTATGGTGCGGGCGATCGACGGGGACACCGTCGATCTCGCTTGTCCGGGGCGCGGGACGATGCGGGTGCGGATCGTGGGCTACGATGCACCGGAACTCTTCTCGCCCATGTGCGAGGCGGAACATGCCGCGGCTCTGCGAGCGACGCAGGCCCTGAGAAACCTGGCCCGGCAGACACCGGTGGAGGTGGGCTTCCAAGGACACGACCACTTCGGGCGGTGGCTCGCGGACATGCGTCTCGGGGGACAACGGGTGGCGACCGCCATGGTGAAGAGCGGAAACGGGCGCCGGTACTTCGGATCCCTGCGTGGGGGCTGGTGCTAACGCTTCCTGGAGGTCGGTGATGTTCCAGCGGGTGCTGATCGCCAATCGGGGAGAGATCGCCTGCCGGGTGATGGCGACCTGCCGGCGGCTCGGGGTGGATACGGTGGCGGTCCATTCCGACGCGGATGCCGGCGCGAAGCACGTGGCGATGGCGGATGCGGCGGTCCGCATCGGCCTGGCGCCGGCGGCGGAGAGCTACCTCAACGGCGAGCGCATCATCGCGGCGGCGCTGGAGACCGGCGCGGAAGCGATCCATCCCGGCTACGGCTTCCTGTCGGAGAATCCGGACTTCGTGGAGCGGGTCGCGGCGGCGGGGCTCGTCTTCATCGGGCCCTCGGCGGCGGCGATCCGGGCCATGGGGCTGAAGGACGCGGCCAAGGCGCTGATGGCGGAGGCCGGCGTGCCGGTGGTGCCGGGCTATCACGGCGCCGAGCAGGATCCCGGCTATCTCGCCGAACAGGCGGCGCTGATCGGCTATCCGGTGCTGATCAAGGCGGTGGCGGGCGGCGGTGGCAAGGGCATGCGCCGGGTCGGGCATCCGCGCGATTTCGCCGCGGCGCTGGCCTCGGCGCGGCGCGAGGCGCAGGGCGCCTTCGGCAACGAAGCGATGCTGGTCGAGAAATACGTCACGGCACCACGCCATATCGAGATCCAGGTCTTCGGCGACGGCTTCGGCGACGCCGTGCATCTCTTCGAGCGGGACTGCTCGCTGCAGCGCCGCCACCAGAAGGTGATCGAGGAGGCGCCGGCGCCGGGCATGACGCCGGTGATGCGCGAGGCCATGGGGGAGGCGGCGGTCAGGGCGGCGCAGGCGATCGGCTATTCCGGTGCGGGGACGGTCGAGTTCATCGTCGACGGCAGCCGCGCGCTGCATCCCGACGGCTTCTGGTTCATGGAGATGAACACCCGGCTGCAGGTCGAGCATCCCGTCACCGAGGCGATCACCGGGGTCGATCTGGTGGAATGGCAGCTGCGCGTCGCCGCCGGGGAGCCGCTGCCGCTGCGGCAGGAGGCGCTCGCGATCTCGGGCCATGCCTTCGAGGCGCGGCTCTATGCCGAGGATCCGGCGCGCGACTTCCTGCCGGCCATCGGGACGCTCACGCATCTCGCCTTTCCGCCCGGGGTCCGCGTCGATGCCGGCATCCGCGCCGGGGATGCGATAAGCCCCTGGTACGACCCGATGATCGCCAAGCTCATCGTGCACGGGCCGACGCGGGCGACCGCCCTCGGCGCGCTCGCCCGGGCGCTCGAGGCGAGCCGCGTCGCCGGGTCGGTGACCAATCTCGGCTTTCTCGCCCGGCTGGCGCGGCAGGCGGATTTCGTGGCGGGACGGGTCGATACCGGGCTCATCGAGCGCAACATCGACGCGCTGACCCCGCCGGCGGCCCGTGACGCCGGTCTGCTCGCCGTCGCGGCGATCGCCGCCGAGGGGCTGGAGGCCTGCGCCGATCCGCTGGCCGGCTTTGCGCTCTGGGCGCCGCTGCGGCGCCAGGTGGTGCTGGAGGCGGAGGGGGAGCGCCAGACGGTCGCGCTGGAGGTGCGCGGTCCGGGCCGGTTTCTCGCGGCCGGACAGGAGGTTGCGGTCGATCGTTGCGAGGGCGGCGAACTCGCCTGCCGCATCGATGGGGTGGCACGGCGTTTCGGCCTCGCGCGCGCGGGGCGCAGCCTCACGATCTTCGAGGGTGCGGAGGCGCATGGGCTGCGGCGCCCCGATCCGCTGGCGGGAGCGGGAGAGGTCCAGGGGTCGGGCGACGAGATCCGCGCGCCGATGCCGGGACTCGTGCGCCATCTCGCGGTCGAGACCGGGGCGCAGGTGGCCGCCGGCGACGTCCTAGTCGTGCTCGAGGCGATGAAGATGGAGCATGCGCTGACCGCGCCAAGGGACGGCACCGTGGCGGAGGTCGCCGTTGCCGCGGGCCAGCAGGTCACGGAGGGAACGGTTATGATCCGGCTCGGATCGCAGGATGATTGATCGCGTAACGATCTATGAAGTCGGCCCTCGGGACGGGCTGCAGAACGAGACGCGGCCGATTCCGACGGATTCCAAGATCGAGCTGATCAATCGGTTGAGCGATTGCGGGTTTTCGCGGATCGAGGTGGCGAGCTTCGTCAGCCCCGACCGGGTGCCGCAGATGGCCGATGGCGCGGCGGTGATGGCGGGGATCGAGCGCCGGCCGGGCATCGCCTATTCGGCGCTGGTGCCGAATCTCCAGGGCTATGGCGCCGCGCATGCCGCACGCTGTGACGAGGTGGCGATCTTCACCTCCGCCTCGGATAGCTTCAGCCAGCGCAACGTCAATGCCTCGATCGGGGGCAGCCTCGAGCGTTTCACCCCGGTCGCGGAGGCAGCGCGGCGCGACCGCGTTCCGCTGCGGGGTTATGTTTCCTGCATAACCGATTGTCCTTTCGAGGGAAGCATCGCGCCGGAGGCGGTGGTGGCGGTGGTGCGCAGCCTGCTCGCCCTCGGCTGCCACGAGATCAGCCTGGGCGATACCATCGGCCGCGGCACGCCGCAGCGGATCGGCGCGATGCTCGATGCGGTGCTCGGGGTGGTCGGGCCGGAGCGGCTGGCCGGCCATTTCCACGATACCGGCGGCCGGGCCATGGCCAATATCGAGGTCGCGCTGGAGCGGGGCCTGCGGGTCTTCGACGCCTCGGTCGGGGGTTTGGGCGGCTGCCCCTTCGCGCCGGGAGCGCCGGGGAACGTGGCGAGCGAGGCGGTGGCGGCCCGGCTGGCGGCGCTCGGGTTCGAGACCGGGCTCGACCCGGAGAGGCTCGCGGAGACCGCGGGTTTCGCACGGTCGTTCCGGGCCGCGACATGAGCGCCCGGCGGGCGGGCGCGGGCGGATTTTGGCCGGTTTCCTCGATTCGCACAGGTCGATTCAAACTTCGTCAATGTCAAGCTTTCAAACTACCGGGAGTTGAGCTATTGTGCTTCCCAAGCAACGAGACGACTTCTGGGAGGAAGCACGATGCAAGACCGCGCTCTCGTCGTACTGGCGACCGACGCCCGCATCAACGAACGCCTTATTGCCCGTGGCATGGCGCCGATGGAAGGGCCGAGCCTCGGCGCGATCCTGCGCGAGGCGACCGGCGAATCGCTTGCATCGAAGGAGGCGCTGCGCCTCTGGGGGGCGGACCGGCTGGTGCGCGACCCGCGGGTCGCCGCGGTCCTGCGCCGTCACGTGGGCTCCGCCTGACCGGAAAAGGGGGTCGTGCCGGTCCCGGCGGGCCGGCCCGGCGATGAACCGGCCGCATTTCACTCTGGAGACCGATGCGCGCGGGGTCGCGCGGCTGACGCTCGACCGGCCCGAGCGGCACAACGTGCTCGCCGGCGAGACCTGCGACGCGCTCGCCGCCGCCGCCGGCAGGATCAATGCCGATGCCGCGATCCGCGTCGTGGTGCTCGGCGGCAACGGCGCGAGCTTCTGCGCCGGCGGCGATCTCGGCTGGATGCGGGCGCAGGTCGCGGCGGACGGCGCCGGGCGCCGGGTCGAGGCGCGGCGGCTGGCGGACATGCTCGCCGCCCTCAACACCCTCGAGAAGCCGCTGATCGGGCGCGTGCACGGGGCGGCCTATGGCGGGGGCGTCGGGCTCATGGCGGTCTGCGACGCCACGGTGGTGGCGGAGGGCGCGCGGTTCGGGCTGACGGAGACGCGGCTGGGGCTGATCCCGGCGACGATCGCGCCCTATGTCATCGCGCGCATGGGCGAGGGGCCGGCGCGGTCGGTGTTCTTCTCGGGCGGGGTCTTCGATGCCGGCGAGGCGCTCAGGCTCCATCTCGCGACGCGGGTCGTGGCGGCGGCGGATCTCGATGCCGCGGTGGAGGCCGAGGTCGCGCCCTATCTCGCCGCCGCGCCCGCCGCGGTCGCCGCGGCCAAGCGCCTGGCGCGCTCCCTGGGGCCGCGGATCGACGCGAGCGTCATCGAGGCCTCGATCGACCGGCTGGTCGCGACCTGGGAGACGCCCGAGGCCGCGGAAGGCATCGCGGCGTTCCTCGAGAGGCGGCCGGCCTCCTGGATGCTCTGACCCCGCGACGGCTCAGTGCCGGGTCGGCGCGGTGCCCGGCACGGCGTGCTCGCTCAGGATCTCGAGCGAGACATGGCGCAGCATCGATTGATGCGTGCTGGCCAGCACGACCATCGGCGCCTTGCCGGCCCGCCAGGCCTCCATCCAGCGCTCGGCGCAGAGGCACCAGCGCTCGCCGGGGCGCAGGCCGGGGAAGCCGTATTCGGGCCGCGGCGTCGAGAGGTCGTTGCCGCGCGCCCGGCTGAAGGCGAGGAAATCCGCAGTCAGGCGGACGCAGACGGTGTGGCGGCCGCGATCCTCGGGGCCGGTGTTGCAGCAGCCGTCGCGAAAGAAGCCGGTCATCGGATCGAAGGAGCAGGGCTTCAGCGGCCCGCCCAGCACGTTCAGGCTCGGCTCAAGGTCGGCATCCATCATTCGTACCCCGTCATTTCCAGGTATCCCCGCCCGTCGTGGCTGCCCTCGAAGCGGATCGGCCCTTCCCAATAGGCGAAGGTCGTCCCCATCCAGCTTTGCGGATTCAGGGGTTCGGTGTCCACCGCGAAGCCGCGGGAGGGTATCTCGACATGCCAGGCGGTGGGGACCGCGCGCCCGGCGACGGTGCTGCGGGCGCGTTCGGTGATGGCGATCTCGGCGTCGCCGAGCGGGCTCGGCCGGCCCCCGGCGTCGATCCAGGTGCCGGCGAGGTTGGCGCTGCCGTCGGTCTTGCGGAAGCGGTAGGCCATGACCTTCTCGCCGGTCGCGAGATGCAGCGAGAACCAGTCCCAGCCGGCATCGTCGGGGCGGAGCGGCTGGCTCGACCATTCGCGGTCGAGCCAGGCCTGTCCGGTCACCGGGATCCTGCGGCCATCGAGCTCGAGGCTGCCCTCCACGGCATAGAACGGCTGGCTGTAGTAATAGGAGGCCGCTCCGCCCGGCGCCTTCAGGCTGTAGCCTTCCTCGCCCTGCGGCACCGGCGGCAGGTCCGCGGAGGCCTGGAGGTCGTAGGCGAAGCCCTCGCCGCCGGCGGTCAGCGCGATCGCGGCGAGCGCATCGCCGGGGCCGCGCAGGGCGGTCATGCGCCAGTCGTCGATCCAGGCGCGGAAGGGGGCAAGCTGAACGCCCGCCGTGCCGATTCCGCCACGGGCGAAGGTCTCCGCATAGCGGTGCTCGTCCGCATGGGTGAGCGCGGCATGGCCCATCCAGATCTGGTTGGACTGCCATCCCGGCGCCTCGGGCGCGGGCGAGAGCGGGATGCGGAAGAGCGTCCACTGGATGCCGAAATCGGTCCCGTCGGCGTCGCTCAGATTGGCGGTCAGGTACCACCATTCGATGCGGAAGCCCGGATGCGGCCCGTGGTCGCGCGGGAATGCCAGCGCGGCGGGGGGGGTGGCGGGGAGAAACCCCCCCGCCTCGCCGCCGAGGCCGGCATAGCTCTGGGCAAGGGCGGCAACTGGAAAGAAGGCCGAAAGAACGAGGGTCTTAGCGCTCATTGCTGAAGCCCTGGAGCAAGGTGAGCGGCGAGGCGCGCCGCAGCCGCCAGATGGGCCAGAGCGCGGCGACGAAGGCGCAGAGGAGCGCCAGAACGAAGAGCCTCCCCCATTGCCCCGGCAGGAATTCCACCGGCAGGCGCCAGCCGAAGGCGCGCACGTTGACGACGGCGGTCAGGACCCAGGCGACGGCGAGGCCGAGCGGCAGGGCGGCGCAGGCGGTCAGCGCCGCGAGCCCCAGCAGCTTGCCCATTTCGAGCAGCGCGAGCTGCGCGCGGGTCAGCCCGAGCGCCCAGAGCGGGGCGAGCTGGAGCAATCTGAGATCCGAGAGCGCGAGCAGGCTCGTCAGCAGTGCCACGCCGGCGACGAGGAGGGTCAGCGCATTCAGCGCGATGGTGATCGCGAAGGTCTTCTCGAAGATGCGCAGCGAGAGGGCCTTGAGCGCGCGCTGATCGACGATCTGCTCGTCCCCGAGTCCGAAGCTTGCGGCAAGTGCCGCGGCCAGTCCAGGGACCGCCTCCGGCGCCGCACGCAGGCCCATGCGTCGGTGGTCGCCTTCGGGCCAGTGCAGCGCGAAGGCCTCGCGGGAAACCATGACCTGGGCCTCGGGGTTGCCGAAATCGCGATAGACCGCCGCCAGACCGACCTCCCAGCCGCCGCCCGGCGTCGGCAGGGTCAGACGGTCGCCGGGCCCGAGGCCGAAGCGACGGGCCATCTGCTCGGAGACGAGCACCGCCTCGCCGGCGGCGACGCGATCCCAGGCGTCGGGGAGGCCGGCGACGAGCGGCCAGTTGTCGCGGTAGCTGGCATGGTCGGCGAAGGCGTAGATCTCCAGCGGCCAGTCGCGGAAGCGCGATTCGGCGCGCCAGATCGGCAGCACGGCCGCGACCTCCGGCCGCGCCGCGGCCCAGGCGGCGATGTCGCGGGCCTCGGCACCGTCGCGGCCGGTGACGTAGAGCTCCGAGACCAGGCGCTGGTCGAGATAGGCGTCGAAGGTCCGCCGGAAGCTCTCGACCATGGTGCCGACCCCGAGATTGACCGCCAGCGCGAGCAGGAGCGCCATCAAGGCCAGCGAGAGGCCGGAAAGCTGCTGGCGGCCGTCGGCCCAGGCCCATTCCGCCACCGGGCGGCGCGCGCGGCGATGGCCGAAGGCGAGGACTGAGGCGAGCAGCGCGGGCAGCGCCAGGGCGGCCGAGACGAGGAGCCCGCCCAGGACCGCGAAGCCGGCGGCGAGCCCGGATCCGAGCGCCAGCGCCGCCAGCGATCCGGCGGCGAGCAGCGCCGCCGCGACCAGCTGGCGCCGCATCCCCCGGCGCTGGTCCGCGAGCCAGGCCTGCGGCTGCGCCGGCGCCAGCACCGGCAGGCGTGCGGCGCGCCAGAGGCTGCCGCCCGCCGCCGCCAGCGCGCCGGCCAGGCAGAGCGCCATGCCGGCGAGCCACCAGGCAGGATCGAGGCTGAGCCGGCCGGGCAGGGTGGCGCCGTAGAGCCCTTCGAGCGAGGCCGCCACGTCCGGAAGCAGCGCGGCCGCGATCCCGTAGCCCGCGACGATCCCGAGCGCGCCGCCGAGGAGCGCGAAGCCGATCGTTTCGGCGAGCATGGCGCCGGTCAGCAACCGCGCCGAGACGCCGCAGGCGCGCAGGGTGCGGATCATCGGCTTGCGCTGCTCGAAGGCGAGGCCAATGGCGGAATAGACGATGAAGAGGCCGACGACGAAGGCGAGGAAGCCGAAGGCGGCGAGGTTGAGATGGAAGCTCGCGGTGAGCCGGTCGAGATCGCTTTCGGCATCCTCGGGCTGGATGCGCAGGCGCGCGGCCAGGGGTGCGGGCAGCGGCTCGCCGGCGCGCTCGGGCGGCAGGAGCAGGCGCGAGACCCGGCCTTCGGCGTCGAGCAGCCGCTCGGCCACGCCGATGTCCACCACGAGGGTGTCGGGCGGCAGCGTCTCGGAGGCGGCGAGCGGCGGCAGGTCGGCCGGCGCGCCGAGCCTTGCGAGCGTCTCGGGTGCGGCGAGCGCGAGATGGGGCGGCAGCAGGAAGTCGGTCAGCCGCTCGTCGCCTTCGCCGATCCGGAGCGCCGAAGCCGAAGCGGGCAGGGTGATCGGATCGACGCCGATGATGCGCAGGCTCTCGCCGTCCCGGGTGAGCCTGCCGTCGAGCAGGGGCGTCACCGGCCAGCCGAGGAGCCGCAGCGCGACGAAATCCTCGCGGGCGAAGCGGCCGCCGTCCTCGGCGACCACGCTCGCCAGCGAGCCGGTGCCGAGCAGCGCGGCGGAGCGGGCGTAGCTGGCGCGGGCCTCGGCATTGAGCGCCTGCACGCCGCTCCAGAGCGCGGTGGCGACCGCGAGCCCGGCGAGCAGGGTGAGGCATTCCACCGGATGGCGCCGCCAATGGCCCATAAGCGCCCGGAGCGTCGTCCAGGCCCTCATCGGGCGATGCGGCCCTGGCGCAGCACCGCCTGCGCGTCGAGACGGGCGGCCAGCCGGGTCGAATGGGTGACCATCAGGAGGCTCGCCCCGCTCGCGGCGACGAGCTCCAGCATCAGGTCGAGCACCGCGTCGCCGGTCGCCTCGTCGAGATTGCCGGTGGGCTCGTCGGCGAGGATCAGCCCCGGCCGCCCCGCGAGCGCCCGCCCGATGGCCACGCGCTGCTGCTGGCCGCCCGAGAGCGCCTCGGGATAGCGCGCGCGCAGGTCCTCGAGCCCCAGGCGCCGGGTCAGCGCCGCCTGCCAGTCCGGGTCGTGACGGCCGGCGAGCCGCGCCTGGAAGGCGAGGTTGGCGGCCACGTCGAGGCTCGGGATCAGGTTGAACTGCTGGAAGACCAGCCCGATCGCCTCGCGGCGCAGCGCGGAGCGGCCCGCGTCGCCCATGGCGGTGACCTCGGCGGGGCCGACGCGGATCCGGCCGGCGTCCACCGCGTCGAGCCCGGCGATCAGGTGCAGGAGCGTGCTCTTGCCGCTGCCCGATTCGCCGGTGAGCGCCAGCGAGCGCCCGGGCGAGAGGGCGAGCGTGACCCCGTCGAGCACGGCCAGCGGACCCAGGGCCGTGGCGTAGGACTTCGACACGGAGGCGACTTCGAGCATTTCTTGGTGGATCTCCCCGGCGCCTCTTGCCATGTAATGCGATGTTGCGTCGAGCAACACCGCGCCGATCGCGGCGACCTGCCGGCCAAGCGGCGCATTCCGTCGACCCATAGTTAGGATTGCGCCATGGACAAGCTCACCGCCACCCCGCCCGACGCGCGCGCGACGATCCGCGCCCTGACCTATGCCGACGAGACCGCGCTGGTGCGCGGGCTGATCGAGCGGATCCGCCTCGACGCGGCGGCGCGCCAGGCGATCGTGCGCAGCGCCGCCGAGCTGGTGGTCCAGGTGCGCAAGCGCTCGTCGCCCACGGTCATGGAGGCCTTCCTCGCCGAATACGGGCTTTCGACGGACGAGGGCGTCGGGCTCATGTGCCTCGCCGAGGCGCTCCTGCGTGTGCCGGACGCCGAGACGATCGACGAGCTGATCGCCGACAAGATCGAGCCGTCGAACTGGGGCGCGCATCTGGGGCATTCCACCTCGAGCCTCGTGAATGCCGCCACCTGGGGGCTGATGCTGACCGGCCGCGTGCTCGACGACGATCCCTCGCGGCCGGCCAAGGCCCTGCGCGCCATGGTGCGCCGGCTGGGCGAGCCGGTGGTGCGGACCGCCGTGGGCCAGGCGATGAAGCTGATGGGGCGCTCCTTCGTGCTCGGCGAGACCATCGGCGCGGCCATGGATCGCGCCGCCGGGATGGAGGCCAAGGGCTATACCTATTCCTACGACATGCTCGGCGAGGCGGCCCGCACCGATGCGGACGCGATCCGCTATGCCAGGGCCTATTCCGCCGCGATCGCCGCCATCGCCAAGGGGGCGAAGGGCGACGTGCGCTCGAGCCCCGGCATCTCGGTGAAGCTCTCGGCGCTGCATCCGCGCTATGAATGGACCCATCGCGAGGAGGTGATGCGGGTGCTGGTGCCGCGGGCGCTGGAGCTCGCGCGCGCCGCGGCGAAGGCCGGCATCGGCTTCAACATCGACGCCGAGGAGGCGGACCGGCTCGATCTCTCGCTCGACGTGATCGAGGCCATGCTGCCCGATCCGGCGCTGAAGGGCTGGGACGGGTTCGGGGTGGTGATCCAGGCCTACGGCCGGCGCGCGGGCGCGGTGATCGACTGGCTCTACGACCTCGCGGCGCGGCACGATCGCAGGATCATGGTCCGGCTGGTCAAGGGCGCCTATTGGGACGCGGAGGTCAAGATCGCCCAGGAGCGCGGGCTGCCGGGCTTTCCGGTCTTCACCCGCAAGCCCTCCACCGACGTCAGCTACATGGCCAATGCGCGCCGGCTGCTCGACAAGCGCGACCGGATCTATCCGCAATTCGCCACGCACAACGCCCATACCGTGGCGGCGGTGCTGGCCATGGCGGGCGATCGCGACAGCTTCGAGTTCCAGCGGCTGCACGGCATGGGCGAGGCGCTGCACGGCATCGTGCACGAGACCGAGAGGACGCGCTGCCGCATCTACGCGCCGGTGGGGGCGCATCGCGACCTGCTCGCCTATCTGGTGCGGCGGCTCCTGGAGAACGGCGCGAATTCGTCCTTCGTGAACCAGATCGTCGACAAGTCGCTTCCGGCGGAAGAGATCGCCGCCGATCCGGTCGCCGAGGTCGAGGCGCTCTCCTCCATCCCCAATCCGATCATCGCGCCGCCCGAGGCGGTCTTCGCGCCGCGGCGGAACGCCATGGGCTGGAACGTCAACGAGCCGGCCTCGATCATCCCGCTGATCGCGGCGCGGGAGGATTGGCGGGGCCATGTCTGGGGCAGCGAGGGCGAGCCGGTGCGCAACCCGGCCCGCCCCGACGACATCGTGGGCTATGTGCGCGAGGCCGGACCCGCCGAGGTCGCGGCAGCGCTGGCGGCGGCGCAGGAGGGCTTCGCGGTCTGGTCGGCCACCCCGGCCCGGGACCGCGCGGCGGTGCTGCGCCGGGCCGCCGATCTCTACGAGGAGAACGCGGCGGAGCTGACGTCGCTCGCCACCCGCGAGGCGGGCAAGACGCTGCTCGACGCGACGGCCGAGATCCGCGAGGCGGTGGATTTCCTGCGCTACTACGCCGATGCGGCCGAGGCCGCCACCGGCAGCCCGCGGGGGGTGATGGTCTGCATCTCGCCCTGGAACTTCCCGCTCGCGATCTTCACCGGCCAGGTCGCCGCCTGCCTCGGCGCCGGCAATGCCGTGATCGCCAAGCCCGCCGAGCAGACGCCGCTGATCGCGCTGCGGGCGGTGGAACTGCTGCAGGCGGCCGGCGTTCCCGCCGCGGCGCTGCAGATCCTGCCCGGCGACGGGCCGACCGTGGGCGGGCCGCTCACGACATCGCCGGACATCGCCGGGGTCGTCTTCACCGGCTCGACCGAGGTGGCGCAGATCATCCACCGCGCCCTGGCCGAGCATGCCGCACCCGACGCGGTGCTGATCGCCGAGACCGGCGGGCTCAACGCGATGATCGTCGATTCCACCGCGCTGACCGAGCAGGTGGTGCGCGACGTGCTCGCCTCGGCCTTCCAGTCGGCCGGACAGCGTTGCTCGGCGCTGCGGGTGCTCTACGTCCAGGACGAGGCCCGCGCCCGCGTGCTGGAGATGCTCTCGGGGGCGATGGAGGTGCTTGCGATCGGCGATCCCTGGGACATCGCGACCGATGTCGGGCCGGTGATCGATTCCGAGGCGGAGGCGGGCATCAGGGATTATCTCGCCGCGAATGCGAAGAAGGTGCTCAAGACGCTCGAAGTGCCGCAGACGGGGCGCTTCGTGCCGCCGACGATCATCGCGGTCGACGGCATCGGCGCGGTGGAGCGCGAGGTCTTCGGCCCGGTGCTGCATCTCGCCAGCTTCCGGGCGGCCGAGCTCGACCGGGTGGTGGACGCCATCAACGGGCGCGGCTTCGGGCTGACCTGCGGGCTGCACAGCCGCATCGACGACCGGGTCGAGCGCGTGACGGCGCGGCTGCATATGGGCAACACCTATGTCAACCGCAACCAGATCGGCGCCATCGTCGGCTCGCAGCCCTTCGGCGGCGAGGGGATGTCGGGCACCGGCCCCAAGGCCGGGGGGCCCTTCTATCTCGCGCGGCTGCAGCGCCCGGCCGAGGCGCCCGAGCCGGCGGCGCCCGGCGGCGCGGAGGTCCCCGCGACGACGCTGACGAAGGTCTTCGGCACGCTCGATGCCGGAGCATGGGCGGCCAAGGGCGACCGGATCGCGGCCCTGCGCGCCGCCCTCGGCGCGGACCATCCCGCCCTGAGCGCGGCGGCGGGGCTGCCCGCGGCACCGATGGATCTGCCGGGGCCGACCGGCGAGAGCAACCGGCTCGGCCTGCATCCCCGGGGCCGCGTGCTCTGCCTCGGGGCCGATGGCGCGGCGGCGCTCGCCCAGGCGCTGCAGGCGCTGGCGCTCGGCAATCCGGTGCTGGTCGTGGCGCCCGGCGCCGTCGAGGCGCTCAGGCCGCTCCTGAAGTCCGGCCTGCCGCTGGCCGCCCTCGACGGCCATGTGGCGCCGGAGGCGCTGACCGGATTGCCGGATCTCGCGCTCGTGGCCGCACGCGGTCCGGCGGATTGGCTGCGCGCGCTGCGCCGGGCGCTGGCCGCGCGACCGGGTGCGATCGTGCCGCTCGAAACCGCGCCGGTCGCCCCGGAGCGCTATGCCGCCGAGCGGCATCTCTGCATCGACACCACGGCCGCGGGCGGCAACGCGAGCCTGCTGGCGGCGAGCGCCTGAAGCGGATCCCAGCCGGATGTGCGCATGCGCACATCCGGAGAGGCCATTAAAATCAGAGGCTGTTCTCGATCTCGCAAACCGACGCGCAATCGGTTTCAACCACCCTATTCGTCATCGTCCGGGTCCATCACCGCCTCGGCGTTGTTGCAGAGGTTGTTCCATTGCGGGCGGTCGTTCGGGTTGCCCGGGACGGTGTGGCAGAAGCCCGATCCCTCCCTGCCGACCGCGCCGCCGGATGGAATGAAATCCGGATCGATGGTCGAAGACCCGTCGCAGGCCGCAAGAACGAGCGCGCAGGCGCCAAGGCTGGTCATGAGTCGCAAGTTACCTGTCCCCTCGGAGAAGAGCCGATTGCTCCGCCCCGAAGCCTGCCACAGTCAGGACGGTTCTGCCATCGAGGCTCCCGCTTTCGTCAGGCGCCACCGGATCGGCGCCGCTTCCGGCCGGCGCCGTGCCAGCGGCCACGCGCCTCGGGCAGGGGCGAGCACCTTCGGCTGGTGACCGCCCAATCGCTCCGGCGCCGCCCGGCCGGTCCGTCCGGACCGGGGCAGGAAGGCTAATGCAAGGGGTTGCAGAGGCGGTCCCATTGCAGCCGGTCGTTGGGATTGCCGGGCACGGTATGGCAATAGCCCGGTCCCATCCTGCCGGCGGCGCCGCCGCTGGGGATGAGGTCGGCGCTGCCGGTCGACGCGCCGGCGCAGGCCGTGAGGAGAACCGCGCAGGCGCCGAGGATTGCCGCAAGTCGCATGATGATGGTCCCGTTCAGGGGGAGCGACCTCCCCGGAGGCAAGGTATGGCACATCCTCGGAAGTCGATCCGTCCGCGCTTCACGGTTGCGCGAGGCGCGGTCGGGGCAGGGCGGGAACGGAGGCCCTGCGGTGCCTGCGGCAAGGCCGACGCGAACGGCCCCCCCCGGGGCGGGTGGCCCGGGCCTGGCCCATGCCGTCGCGGAAGACCTTGCCGCCGCCGAACGCGACCACTTCCCCCGTGGACCGGGGCCGCGGGTCCCGCAAGGCAAGTATTCGGCGTTTCCCGCACTTCCGAAAAGTCGTGCGGTGAAGTCTTGTTGCCCGTAATTGGGCGCAATGGTATGAATTCTTTTCTGAGGGGTCGGGATAGCCGGCAACTCGAGGGAGGGAAGTAATCGTGACGCGAATATTTGGGCTGCTGGCGGCCGCGCTCTGCGGCACCGCGGGGCTGGCGGGCGCCGAAACGCCGGTGGAGCGCGGCGAATATCTCGTGCGGGGGCCCATGGGCTGCGGCAATTGCCACACGCCGACCGGCCCCGACGGGCCGGAGATGGACAAGGAATTCACCGGGACGCTGATCTGGGACGGGCCCGATTTCACGGCCTGGTCGGCCAATATCACCCCGGCCGGCGAGATCGCGGGCTGGAGCGACGCCGAGCTCGCGCGGGCGATCCGCGAGGGCATCCGGCCCGACGGCTCGCTGATCGGACCGCCGATGCCCTTCACCTTCTACCGCCATCTCAGCGACACCGACCTCGCGGCGGTGGTCGCCTTCCTGCGCACCCTGCCCGCGATCCCGAGCGACAATCCGAAGTCGGAATACCGCATCCCGCTGCCGCCGGCCTATGGCCCGCCGGTGGAACATGTCGCCGACATCCCGCGCGGGCCGACGGCGGAATACGGCGCCTATCTCGCCGGGCCGGTGGCCCATTGCCTCGAATGCCACACGCCCATGGGCCCGGAGGGGCCGATGATCGAGACCGATCTCGGCCGCGGCGGGTTCGAGTTTCCCGGGCCCTGGGGCGTCTCGGTCGCCGCCAACATCACCTCGAGCGAGGACGGGCTGGCGCATTACAGCGACGACCAGATCAAGCGGATGATCACCGAAGGCATCGGCGCGGAGGGCGAGCCGCTCAGGCCGCCGATGCCCTTCCCCTATCTCGCGAAGATGACGCCCGGGGATCTCGACGCCGTCGTCGCCTATCTGCGGACGCTTCCGCCCCTTCCCGACGCGCAGTGACCCCGGGGCCGGCGATCAGCCCCGGATCGCCTCGGCGAGATCCGCGGGCAGGTCGCCGAACTCGGCCAGGGCGCGGGTGCGGGCCTCGGCGGACATCTTGCGGGCGGTCCTGGCGACGATGCGCAGCACGGCCTCCGGGTCGTGCCGGGCGGCGAAATCCGCGAAGTACCAGCGCAGGAAGACGAAGCAGATCACGTCCTCGAGCCGCTGCATCTCGGGATTGCGCTTGATGCCCTCCTTGCGCAGCAGGCGGGCGACGGCGTCGATGTCCGCTGCACCGTAGCCGGCCTCGGCCATCATGGCGCCGACCCGCTCGGCATGGGAGGCGGCCTGGGCGGTGCGCCAGGCGAGATAGCCGGCGCGGCCCTCGGGATAGCTCGCCCTCGGCATGCGCCAGCGCTCGACATGCTGCCCGCGCGCGGCGATGCGCAGATGCTCGGAGGCATCGGGAAAGAGCCGCGCCGTCTCCGCGGACATGCGCTCGCCGTAGAGCAGCGCCGCGGGCCGCTCCGCCGCGCCATCGCGCTCCAAGGTCGGATCGGCGGCATTGGCGGCGTCGATCGCCGCGAGCACCGTCGCGAGGCGCGCGGTCATTGCACCCGGCTCCAGGCTTCCGCCGGATCCTGGGCCGCGAAGGCGCGCAGCCGCTCCACGTCCGCGATGGCGGCGTTGCTGTGGTTGACGGCCACCCCCACCTTGCGCAGGCGGGAGAAGGCGCGCGACAGGCTCTCGGGCTTCATGCCGAGGCGGCCGGCGATCAGGATCTTGTCATAGGGCAGCCGCACCGTCGCGCTGCCGGTTTCGCAATTGCAGAGCTCGAGCAGGAATTCCGCGACCCGCTGCGATCCGGTCTGGGCCTTGAGCTGCTCGATCTGGGCGACGAGGGCCTGGAAGTGCTGGTAGAGCGTCGCCATGATCGAGACCACGAGCTCGGGCCGGTTCTGGATCATCTCGAAGAGCACGGCGGCGCGCACATGCATCAGCCGGCAATCGGTCACCGCCTCGGCGGTGACGGGAAAGGCCGCCCGCTGCAGCGCCACCGCCTCGCCGAAGCTCTGGCCCTCGCTGAAGCAGGCCACGACCGCCTCCGCGCCGTTCTGGGCGATGCGGTAGAGCTTGATCCAGCCCTCGATCACGATGAAGAAGGTCTCGGAGCGCTCGCCCTGGAGAAAGATCGTCTCGCCGCGGTCATAGGTGCGGATGACCGATTGCGACAGGATCGCATGCGCCACGTCCGAGGGCATGGCGGCGATCAGGTTCGAGCGGCGAGCGATCTCGCCGTCGGAGCGGGCAACCATGCGAATCTCCGGGTCTGCTGCGTTCAGCTTTTCCCAAGATGGCCTTCGATGCAATTCGCCTGAACCCGGGCCGGCGGATATGGGTGCGGAGAAGCGTCCCGAAGGCCGGCGGAGCGGCCCTTGCGGTCATCGGTCCGGGGGCATGCCCAGCGGGCCGCGCGGAGCGTGGCCTTCTCTTCATGCCCGCCCCCGGAACTGCCTCGGCCCGGCGGAGGGCGGTCGAAATCCTGCCGCGCCGCTCGCACCCTTCGCGAAGCGGGCGGAGCGTCCGCGTGTCAGCCGATCTTGCCGGTGATGTAATCCTCGGTCTGCTTCTCGCGCGGGTTGGAGAAGATGTCCTCGGTGCGCCCGTGCTCGATCAGCTTGCCGAGATGGAAGAACGCCGTCTTCTGGCTGACGCGCGCCGCCTGCTGCATCGAATGGGTCACGATGATGATGGTGTAGTTGGAGCGGAGCTCGTCGATGAGCTCCTCCACGATGGCGGTGGCGATGGGATCGAGCGCCGAGCAGGGCTCGTCCATCAGCACGACTTCGGGGCGCGTGGCGATCGCCCTGGCGATGCAGAGCCGCTGCTGCTGGCCACCCGAGAGGCCGGTGCCGGGCTCGTGCAGGCGATCCTTGACCTCGTTCCAGAGCCCGGCGCGCTTGAGCGACGACGTGACCAGCGCCTCGAGCTCGGACTTGTTGCGGGTCATGCCGTGGATCTTCGGCCCGTAGGCGACGTTCTCGAAGATCGATTTCGGGAAGGGGTTGGGCTTCTGGAACACCATGCCGACGCGGGCGCGGAGCTCGACCACGTCGATGCGCGGATCGTAGATGTCGATCTCGTCGAGGGTGATCGCGCCCGTCATCCGGGCGATCGGGATCGTGTCGTTCATGCGGTTGATGCAGCGCAGGAAGGTCGACTTGCCGCAGCCGGAGGGGCCGATGAAGGCCGTCACCTGATTGGCGGGAATGTCGACCGAGACGTCGAAGAGCGCCTGCTTCTCGCCGTAGAATACCGAGACGTCCCGGGTCGAGACCTTGTTGGAGCCGCTCGCGGCCCGTGCGTCGCCTACGGGTTTCACCTTTTCCATCGGATCGGCCAGCATTCCCATGTCCAGTCCCCTCAATGCATTACCACGTGCGCTCAAGACGCTGGCGCAGGAAGATGGCGATCGCGTTCATCACGATCAGAAAGCCCAGCAGCACGAGGATCGCCGCCGAGGTGCGCGACACGAAGCCGCGCTCCGGGCTGTCGGCCCAGATGAAGATCTGCGTCGGCAGCGCCGTGGAGGCGTCGAGCAACCCGCCCGGCGGGCTGGTGATGAAGGCGTTCATGCCCACGAGCAGGAGCGGCGCGGTCTCGCCGAGCGCCTGGGCGAGGCCGATGATCGTGCCGGTCATGATGCCCGGCATGGCCAGCGGCAGCACGTGATGCATCGTCACCTGATGCTGCGAGGCGCCCACGCCGTAGCCCGCCTCGCGGATCGAAGGCGGCACCGCCTTCAGCGCGTTGCGGGTCACGATGATGATGGTGGGCAAAGTCATGAGGCTCAGCACCATGCCGCCGACCAGCGGCGCCGACCGCGGCAGGCCGAAGATCTGGATGAAGACCGCGAGGCCGAGCAGGCCAAAGACGATCGAGGGCACCGCCGCGAGATTGTTGATATTGACCTCGATGATGTCGGTGGCGCGGTTCTTCGGCGCGAATTCCTCGAGATAGACCGCGGCCGCGATCCCCACCGGGAAGCTGATCAGGAAGCAGACCAGCAGCGCATAGAACGACCCGACGATCGCGCCCTTGAGCCCGGCCATCTCGGGAAAGCGGCTGTCGGCATGGGTGAAGAGGCCCCAGTTGAACGACCGCGACACCCGGCCTTCGTCGACCAGCGCGTCGAACCAGCCGATCTCGGTGTCGTTGAGCCGCCGCCGGTCCTCGGGCGTGTCGCGGTCGACGAGCCCCTTGTTCAGCTGGTCGAAGGGGTCGGAGACCGGCACCTTCATGGTGAGCGTGCCGCCGATCACCGAAGGGTCGGCCACCACCGCGTCGCGCAGCAGGAACTGGGTGTTGTCGGTCAGGATGCCGGCCATGGCGCGCAGCTCGCGCGGCGAATGCTCGCCCGGGATCAGCGTCGAGACCCCCTCCTGCATGATCTTGCGGAAATTGCCCTCGCCCGGATCCGCGGGATCGACGAGATCCTCGGAGATCGGGAAATCGACGCGCACGAAGGTCTGGGTGAAGGCCGGATAGCCGCTCACCACGAGCGAGACGACGAGGGTCGCCAAGAGCCCGAGCGCGAAGGTGATCGCGATGATGCCATAGGCCCGGAGCCGGCGGTCCGCGGCGTAGCGCCGGCGGCGCTGCGCCAGCGCTGCCGCGGAGGGGGCGTGACCCGGGGAGGGGACGGCCGTATCGGTCATGGTCGGAGCTCCCTTGGGCCCGGGGTCATTCGTATTGCTCGCGGTAGCGACGCACGATGCCGAGCGCGATCACGTTGAGCCCGAGCGTCACGAGGAAGAGGACGAGGCCGAGCGCGAAGGCCGCGAGCGTCTTGGGGCTGTCGAATTCGGTGTCGCCGGTGAGCAGGGTCACGATCTGCACCGTCACGGTGGTCACCGAATCGAGCGGATTGACGTTGAGCGAGGCGATCAGGCCGGCGGCCATCACCACGATCATGGTCTCGCCGATCGCGCGCGAGAGCGCGAGCAGCACGCCGCCCATGATGCCGGGCAGGGCGGCGGGCAGCATGACGCGCAGCATGGTCTCGCCGGGCGTCGCGCCCATGGCGAGCGAGCCGTCGCGCATCGAGCGCGGCACCGCGTTCAGCGCATCGTCGGAGAGCGAGGAGACGAAGGGGATGATCATCGTGCCCATGACGAGCCCGGCCGCCAGCGCGGAATTGGGCGAGGTCGCGAGCCCCAGGAGCCCGCCGGCCTCGCGGATCGCCGGCGCGACCGTCAGCACGGCGAAGAAGCCGTAGACCACGGTCGGCACGCCCGCGAGGATCTCGAGCATCGGCTTGACGGTCTGGCGGACCCGCTTCGAGGCGTATTCGTTGAGATAGATCGCGGTGTAGATGCCGGTCGGGATCGCCACCAGCATGGCGATCACCGAGATCACCAGGGTGCCGAGGAAGACGGGCAGGGCGCCGAAGGCCCCCTGGCCGGCGATCTGGTCGGCGCGGATGGCGATCTGCGGCTCCCATTTCGTGCCGAAGAAGAAATCCTGCGGCGGCACGAGCTTGAAGAAAGCCCAGGCCTCGTAGACCAGCGAGACGACGATGCCGATCGTGGTGACGATCGCCGCCAGGGCGCAGAGGACCATGAAGCCGTCGAGGAAGCGCTCGACGCTGTTGCGGGCGCGGAACCTCGGCGCGAGGCGCGCGCGGGCGAAGAAGAGGCCGGCCACCATCAGGGCGAGCACGACCACGAAGCCCGCGATCCGGACGATCGCCTGCCAGCCGTTCAGGCGCTCGGCGGCGGCGAGGACCTCGGGCGTCGGTTCGGAGAAGATCCGCCCCTCGGCGACGTTGCGGATCTCGGAGAGCAGCAGGCTGCGGTTGGCCGCGTCGGCGCCGGAGGTCAGGTGGTCGGGCAGGCTGCTCCAGAGCAGCGAATCGATGACGCTCGACTGGAAGAGCGCCCAGAGGAGCACGAGCACCAGCGAGGGGATCCCCACCCAGACCGCGACATAGGCGCCGTGGTAGCTCGGCAGCGAATGCATGTCGGGCGCGTCGCCCACGGCCGCGAAGCGCTTGCCCGTGGCCTGGCCGACGAAGAAGGCGACCGCGGACATCACGATGATCGTCAGGAAGAGATAGGAGAACACCGGACCCCCGCAGGCTTGGTCGACTCAGGCGACCGCGGCGCGCAGGGGCGCGCCGCGGCATCGGTCGGGACGTCAGTTGAACCGGTCCATCTGCGAGCCCTGCTCGACCGCGGCGCGCACCTGCTCGCGCTCCTCGTCGGAGAGCGGGATCAGGCCGCGCTCCTCGAGATAGCCGCCGGGGCCGAAGCTGTCCTCGGAGACATATTCGGCGACGAAGTCGTCGAGGCCGGGGATGACGCCGCGATGGGCGTTCTTGATGTAGACGAAGAGCGGCCGCGAGACGGCATAGGAGCCGTCGGCGATCGTGTCGGTCTCCGGGAGCACGCCGTCAATCGCGACGGCCTTCAGCGCATCGGTGTTCTCGTAGAGGAAGGAATAGCCGAAGATGCCGAGGGCGTTGTGATCGGCGTTCAGCCGCTGGACGATCAGGTTGTCGTTCTCGCCGGCCTCGATGAAGGGGCCGTCCTGGCGCATCCGCTCGCAGACCTCGGCCTTGCGCGTCTCGTCGAGCGCCTCGATCGCGGCGAATTCGGCGCAGCCCTCGTGCATCACCAGCTCGACGAAGGCGTCGCGCGTGCCCGAGGTCGGGGGCGGCCCGAAGACCTGGATCGGGCTGTCGGGCAGGGCGGGATCGATCTCGCTCCAGTTCTGGTAGGGATTGGCGACGATCTCGCCGTCGACTTCCACCTCCGAGGCCAGCGCCTGGAACAGCTGGGCCTTGCTCAGGTCGAGGTCCGGGCCGTCGATGGCATGGGCGATCGAGAGCCCGTCGTAGCCGATCAGCACCTCGGTGATGCTGTCCACGCCCGCCGCGGTGCAGGCCTCGAATTCGGATTCCTTCATCGCCCGCGATGCGCCGGTGATGTCCGGATGGTCCGGGCCGACGCCGCCGCAGAAGATCTTCATGCCCCCGCCGGTGCCGGTGGATTCGACCACCGGCGCCTTCATGCCGGTCATGCCCGCGAATTGCTCGGCGACGGCCTGGGTATAGGGAAAGACCGTGGAGGAGCCGACGATGCGGATCTGGTCGCGGGACTGCGCGAAGGCGCCGGGTGCGGACACGGCGATGAGCGCGGCGATCGCTGCGCCTGCGTGGAGGCCGGTTCTCATGGGAATTCCTCTCGAGACTCTGGTTCGATTGCGTTCACGATATCAAGAGGGGCAAAGCTCTCCCCGTCTCTCGCCGCATCATAGAAGTCGCTGTTGACCTTTATATTTCAGTTCCTTGACGGTTTGACGACAGTATAAGTCACTGAAATGGCTGGCATTGTTCCGTTCGTCCCGCCCGTGCTCGCGAAATGCGGCACGGCCTGATCGCCTGGCGAAACCCGGCCCGCCGCCCAGGCCCGATCCGCCGCGGACGGCGACGCCACACCTCCCTCGCCCTGCGGCTTGCGCCTCCGGAGGGAGGCGCTGCGGGCCGCGCGGGGTGCGGCCTTCTTCCTGTCCCGAGGCTGGGTCCATGGCCCCGGGCATCGGTTCGGCATGCGGGATCGCGGGGCCGCGGACCGGAGCAGCGCCCTTCGCGCGGATTGTCTGAACGGCGCGTTAAGCGCCTAATTTTACGGACTTTCGGCAGCGGGGCGATGAATCCGCGCCGGGCGATAAGGCCGCGCTAACCCTGCTGGGGTAGACCGGGAACACCCAGGTTCATTCGGAGGCGGTTCGCATGGCTATCCGGTACGGTCTTCGGCCGCGCCTCGCGATTCTCGCATGCCTCGCGGCGCATCTTCTCGCCTTTCCGGCAGGCGCTTCAGACCCTTCGGCGCTCTGCGAGCGGGCGATCGTGCTCGGCTCCCAGCGCTCCGGCGTGCCGCAAGAGGTGCTCCATGCGATCTCGCTGACCGAAACGGGGCGGCGCGACGGCGGCCGGCTGCGGCCCTGGCCCTGGGCGATCAACCGCGAAGGGCAGGGGCATTGGTTCAGGACGCGCGACGAAGCCCTCGCCTTCGCCCGCCAGAGCGTCGCGGAAGGGCGCCACAGTTTCGACGTGGGCTGCTTCCAGATCAACTATCACTGGCACGGAGCGAATTTCCCGTCCGTCGAGGCGATGTTCGACCCCGAGGCCGGCGCGGCCTATGCCGCGCGGTTCCTGCAGGACCTCTATGCCGAGAGCGGCAGCTGGTCGCGCGCGGCCGGATCCTATCACTCGCGCACGCCGCAATACGCCAATGTCTATCGCGCCCGATTCGACCGGATCCTGGACGACATCGGCGGCTCGCCCCTGGTGGCCGCGGCCGTCGAACCCGAGGCGGGGCCGGATCCGAACCGCAGGAGCCGGGTCCGCATGTCGCGCGGCCCGCTCATCATCCGCATCGACCGGACGCCCGAAGCGGGCCCGCACCTGACCGGATCCGACCGCATGGCCGCGCTGCGCACCGAGCGCCTCGAGAAGGCGGTCGAGCCGCGCCAGCCGCAGGAACGGGTGGCCTCGGCCCGGAGGCAGGACATTCCCTCGGACGGGGAATGGGTCGCGGCCGCGGGCCGGCTGCCGGAAGCCTGGCAGGCGCCGGCCGAACTCGGTCGCCAACAATACGAGTTGAATCGGCGGGAAATTCTTAACGCGGACTAAATGCCGAGACCCTACGCTCGGGCGACTGCAATTCGCATGCACCGCAATCGTAACGTCGGAGTATTCGGAAATGAGAGGCTTCCCGAAGAGCGCCTGGCACCTGATTCGCAACGAGGATGCCGCCACCGCGATCGAATACGCCTTCCTCGCCGCGCTTCTCGCCATGGCGATCGTCGTATCGCTGCGAGCCATCGGCACCGAACTGGCGACCACCTTCAACGATGTCGAAGACGGCCTGGTGGCGATGGAAGCGCCCGCGCCGTAAGCGCGCGATCCCGCCCCGCGTTTTAACCCGCCGAAGCCCCTTCGGCGGGGATCGGAACCGACCGTCTGCCGGACCGCCCGCCCGGCCCGTTCCAGTCTTGATCGGCGTCGCCAGTTCGTTGCCAGTATCGGCGATTTCGCTATTTAACGCTCTATAAATGATTTCATCCCTACACTCTGCAAGTTTCTAGAAAAATATCAGTATTGAAGTCTTGTTTTATGGGAGAGTTGTGGTAACAAGGCGGCGTGTGAAGATCACACGCCTGGAGTAGCTGAGTACAGGAGTGAAGAGATGATGAATACGCTGAACTTTGCCAAGCGCCTCTGGTCCGACGACGAGGGTGCGACGGCCATCGAATACGGCCTGCTGGCCGCGCTCATTGCCGTCGCCATCATCGGTGCCGTGACGACGCTCGGCGAAGGCCTGATCGGCACCTTCGGTGAAGTGAGCGCCGAGCTGGCCGCGGCCCCTGACGGCGGTGGCGAGGTCGTCGCGGAGGAGTAATCGCGACACTAGGTCGGCCAATTCCTAACCGAGGGGTCGCTTCCCATGCGCATCTTCCTTTTCATCTTCGCGGCCCTGGTCGCGGCGGGCGGAACCGGCTTCTACCTGTTCCAGCAGCTCGGAGCGCCGGTGCAGGCGGTCGACATGCCGGCTGTCGCCCAGGCCCCGAAGACGAAGGAAGTCTTCGTTCCGGCGGTCGAACTGGCCGCCGGATCGATCCTCCGCCCCGAGCAGCTCGGGCGGATGGCGGTCGGCGAATCGCTCGTCACGCCCGAGATGATCGTGGCCGACGACGCGGGCGCCGAGATCCTGGTGGGCAGCGTCGCCCGGCAGGTGCTGCCCAAGGGCGTGCCGCTCGCCCGCTCGGCGATCGTCCAGCCCGGCGAGCGCGGCTTCCTCGCCGCGGTCCTGCCGCAGGGCAAGCGCGCCATCGCCATCCCGATCGGCGAGGTGGCGGGGCTCAGCGGCCTGATCCTGCCCGGCGACCGGGTGGACATCATCCTGACCTATTCCGTCGCCGGCGACGTCATCGACGCCGAGCGCGACATCCGCGCCAGCGAGACCATGGTGCGGAACCTCCGGGTTCTGGCCCTCGACCAGCGCCTGGACGCGAGCCAGACCATCGACGAGAAGACCGGCAACATCGTTCCGCCGCCCGTCGCCCGCACCGCCACCCTCGAGGTGACGCCCGAGCAGGCGGAGGTGATCACGCTGGCCACGACGCTCGGCGACCTCTCGCTGGTCCTGAACTCGGTGCGCGACGGCGGCGACGAGGTCGCGGAGGCCGGCGCCGGCGAGGGGATGACCGAGCCGCTCGGGCTGACGAGCGCCTCGCGGCTGGCCGCCGGCCTGACCCGGCTCGATCCGCGCAAGCTCACCCTCGATTCGGACGTGACCTCGCTTCTGCGCCGGGAGGTGGCGGCCTCGACCGCGCCCGTCGCGGCCAGCGGCACCCCCGGCAGCCCCGTTCCGATCCAGGACCGGATGGCGCGCGTCCAGATCGTGCGCGGAACCGCCACCCGCGCCGTCGCGATCGGCGCCATCGACCTCGGCGCGGAGGCGGATGCCGCACCCGCCGCGGACTAGAACGGAACGCAACGGAGACCGAGCAGTGAACAGACCCCACATTCGCGCGTCCGCGATCCTTGCGGCGCTGCTTCTTCAGCCGGTGTTCTGCACCATCCCGGCCCAGAGCTTCGAACTGGTCAAGCCGGCGACGGAACAGGACGTGTCCCTTACGGTCGGAACCGGCCAGCTGATCAAGGTCGACAGCGAGTTTACCAGCCTCTTCGTGGCGAATCCCGAGGTCGCCGATGTCGAGGTGAAATCGCCGCGCCTGCTCTATCTCACCGGGATCGGCGTCGGCGAGACCACGCTCTTCGCCGTCGACGACAACGACGACGTGCTGATGTCGGCCGTCATCAAGGTCACCCACAACAACGCGGCGATCACCGAAGGCTTCCGGCGCGTGGCGCCCGGCCAGAACGTGACGGCGACGACCGTCGACCAGTCCCTGGTCATCACCGGCGCCGTCGACACCCCGCAGCAGGCGGCCGACGTGATGCAGGTGGCGGCGCAGTTCGTCGACGACATCGGCCAGGTGGTCAATCGCATGACCGTCGCGGCGCCGACCCAGGTCAACCTCCAGGTCCGCATCGCCGAGGTCAACCGCAACGTCGACCGGCAGCTCGGCATCCGCTGGGGCGCGATCGGCGTGAGCTCGGACGGCAAGTTCCAGTACGGCTTCGTCGGCGGCGGCAATTCGTCGGTCGGCCCGGACGGCTACGGCGCCAGCGTCAGCTACAGCGCGCCGCGGCTCAATGTCGACGTGCTGCTGCAGGCGCTCTCGGAGGAGGGCATGGTGACCATCCTCGCCGAGCCGAACCTCACGGCGCGCTCCGGCGAGACGGCGAACTTCCTCGCGGGCGGCGAATATCCCTATTCCACCGTCAGCGACAACGGCACCAATGTCGAGTTCAAGGACTACGGCATCGCGCTGAACTTCACGCCGACGGTGATCGACGGCAACCGGATCAGCCTGAAGGTCGCCACCGAGGTCAGCGACCTCAGCTTCGCGAACGAGGCGAGCGTGCCCTCGCTGGTGGCCCGCCGCGCCGAGACGACGGTCGATCTCGCCAGCGGGCAGAGCTTCGCCATCGCCGGGCTGATGCAGAAGAACTCGGCGCAGAACGCCGCCCAGATGCCGGGGCTCGGCAACGTCCCGGTGCTCGGCGCGCTCTTCAAGTCCACCGGCTTCAAGCGCGGACAGACCGAGCTCGTGATCATCGTCACCCCGGTCATCGTCAGCCCGACCACGGCGCGCAAGGTCGCGACCCCGGTCGACAGCTACGTGCCGCCCAACGACTTCGAGCGCATCATGCTCGGCCGTTTCCAGGGCAACCGCGCCAACGTGACCCAGGTGCAGAACCGGATCGGCAAGCGCCGGCTCTACGGGTCGTCCGGCTTCGTGTTCGAGTGACGGGTATCGGGAGGTTGCAGGAGATGTCGAGAACCACATCCACGCGGCGCCCGACGCGGGCGCTCCTCGGCGGGCTCGCCGTCGCGGCGCTGGCCGCGCTGGCCGGCTGCGAAACCGGCACGGTGCCCTATGTCGCCAAGTCGAGCTACAACATCGGTCCCTCCGAGCGCTTCTACGAGCTGAAGTTCCAGGCCGGCGGCGCGGATCTGGCGAGCGGCGAGCTGATCTGGATGCAGGACACGCTCTCCACGCTCGGGCTCCGGGCCGGGGACGACATCTTCGTGCGGCTCGGGATCACCGGCAACGAGACGCTCGACCAGGCGCGGGTCGCCACCGCCGCGGCCGCGGTCGCGGGCACCCCGGCGCGCGTGCAGGTTCTCGGCAGCCCCGCGAGCCCGCTCGGCGCCGGGCGCTTCGACGCGGCGCTGGTGGAGGTCGTGCGCAACGGCCGGTTCCGGGTGATGTGCCCGACCCCGGCGCCCGACACCTGGACGCCGGAGGATGCCGCGGCGGAGCCGCCGACCGGCTGCTCCAACGCGCTCAATCTCGCCAACATGGCGGCCCGGCCCCAGGACCTGATCAATCCGCGCGTGCTCCGCGGCTCGGAGGCCAATGCCGCCGGCGCCGCGGTCGAACGCTACCGGCTCGACCAGATCAAGGAGCCCGATCCGCTCGTCTCGATGATCGGCAACTGAACCGCCATGGCAAACACAGCGACAGCACCCGCCCGCGGCATGGTCTTCGAGGACGATTCCTCGGCCCGTGAGCCCTTCGCCGCCTATCTCACCGACGACGGTTCCCAGTCGGCGGCGACCACCATCGCCGAGCAGCGCAGCTGGTCGACCTCGAGCATCCGCAAGGGCGGCCTCGCCACGGCGCTGCGCCTCCTTGGGGTGGCGCCGCCGCCGCGCTTCATGATCGTCGATGTCGAGGGCCTGCCGATCGAGGAGGTCGAGCAGGGCCTGACCGAGCTCGCCCGGCTCGGCTCGCAGGTGATGGTCCTGGGCAGCGTCAACGACGTGAACTACTTCCGCCGGATCATGCGCACCGGCGCGCGCGACTACCTCGTCAAGCCGATCGACGCCGACATGCTCGGCGAGATCTTCGTGCGCCTCGAGCAATCGAGCGACGGGATCACCGCCCAGGGCAGGGTGGTCGGCTTCCTCGGCTGCCGCGGCGGCGTGGGCACCACGACGCTCGCGATCAACACCGCCTGGATCATGTCCGAGAAGCTGAGCCGCCGGACGGCGCTGGTCGACATGGACATCTATGCCGGCAACATCGCGCTCTCGCTCGACATCGAGCCGACGCGGGGCCTGCGCGAGGCCTTCGACGATCCCGAGCGGGTCGACGAGGTCTTCCTGCAGAACGCCATGGCCAAGGTCGGCCGCGGCCTGCATGTGCTCGCGACGGAGGAGGCCTTCGACGACACCGTCCGCATGAGCGACGACAAGGTCCTCATGCTCGCCGACACGATGCGGGCGAATTTCGACATGTCGGTGCTCGACCTGCCGCGGCATTTCGTGATGCGCGAGCCGGCGCTCTTCTCGCGCTTCGACGACATCGTGATCGTCGCCGAGCTCACGCTGCAATCCCTCCGCGACGCCAACCGCCTGTCCAAATTGCTCCAGACCCGGAACCGGCAGGCGAAGATCCACGTCGTCGCCAACCAGGTGGCGCCGAAGCCCGACGTGACGGCCAAGGAATTCGAGGCCGGCATGGAGTCCAGGCTGCGCTGCGTCTTCGCGATGGATAGCAAGGCGATGGCTGCTGCCAGCCTCAAGGGACGTCCGCTGGTTGCGGCCGATCCCAAGCACAAGATGGTGTCGGACCTGCACAAGTTCTGCATCGAACTCGCCGGCGTGCCGGAGGAGGCCAAGCAGGTCTCGTTCTTCAGGCGCCGGCTCAAGAAGGCCTAAGCGATGATGGACGACGGATTCGAGCGGGGCGGGGTCGCCCCTTCCGAGGGCGCGCTCTCGGTGCTGCGTTCGGCGGCGACCGAGCGCATCCGCCAGGCGCTCGGGGCGGAGGGACTCGCCGCCTCCAATCCGATGCAGCTCGCGGAGATGGCCAACGACGTGCTCGAATCCCTGGTCGCGGCCCGGGACGAGAAGCCGACGATCCTCGAGCAGCGCCAGATGCTGCGCGAGGTGGTCGATGTGCTGAACTCCGAGCGCCTCGCCGCCAACCAGCCCGAGGCCCCCGAGGAGCCCGAGGAGGATCCGCTCGCCGATCCGCTGGCGGAGCCCGAGTCCCGGAACGCGCCGGACGCCAAGAACAAGCGCTCGCTCCAGGTCAAGGCGCAGGTGATGCCGCTCCTGATGCAGCGCATCGACATCTCGGTCGCCTCCTCGCTCGGGCCCGACCAGCTGCGCGCCCAGATCGCGGAGATCGTCGAGGAGATCATCGTCGACCTGCGCATCCAGCTGAACGCGGCCGAGCTGCGCAACATCGTGCGCCTGCTCGTCGACGACATGGTCGGCCTCGGCCCGCTCGAGCCGCTCCTGGCCGACGAGACCGTGACCGACATCATGGTCAACGGCCCGCACCAGGTCTATGTGGAGCGCAAGGGCAAGCTGGAACTCACGGACGTGCAGTTCCGCGACGACCCCCATGTCATCCACGTGGCGACCCGGATCGTGACCGAGGTCGGCCGCCGCGTCGACGAATCGGTGCCGCTGGTCGACGCCCGCCTCAAGGACGGCAGCCGCGTCAACATCATCATCCCGCCGCTCGCCATCGACGGCCCGACCATCGCCATCCGCAAGTTCTCCAAGAAGGAGATCACGCTCGACGTGATGGCGCGCCAGGGCAACATCTCGCCGGACATGGCGACGGTGCTGAAGATCGCCGGCCGCGCGCGGCTCAACATCCTGATCTCCGGCGGCACCGGCTCGGGCAAGACGACGCTGCTCAACGCCATGAGCCGGATGATCGACCACGGCGAGCGCACCATCACCATCGAGGACGCGGCCGAGCTGCAATTGCAGCAGCCCCATGTGGTCCGCCTCGAGACCCGGCCCGCCAATATCGAGGGCGAGGGCGAGATCACCATGCGCCACCTCCTGAAGAATGCGCTGCGCATGCGCCCCGACCGCATCATCGTCGGCGAGATCCGCGGCGAGGAAGCCATCGACATGCTCCAGGCCATGAACACCGGCCACGACGGCTCCATGGGCACGATCCACTCCAACACGCCGCGCGACGCGCTGACGCGCCTCGAGAACATGGTGGCGATGTCGGGCTTCAAGCTGCCGGCCGAGGCGGTGCGCGAGCAGATCCAGTCGGCGGTCCACATGATCGTCCAGATCAGCCGCATGCGCGACGGCAAGCGCCGCATCACCCAGGTGACCGAGATCACCGGCATGGAGGGCGAGGTCGTCACCACCCAGGACCTCTTCAAGTTCGTCTACGAGGGCGAGGGCAACGACGGCAGCCTGCTCGGCCATCACGAATGCAGTCACCTGCGCCCGCATTTCATGCCGCGGGCGGAATATTTCGGGCTGGGAACCCGGCTGATGGAGGCGATGGGATGCCGAGCAACCTGATCTTCGTCGCCGGCATCTTCGTCCTTTCGGTGGCGGTGATCGTCGGGCTGGGCCTCTTCGTGATCTCGGTGGTGCTCGAGGCCCGGCACCGGCACCGCAAGCGCCTCGGCCGGGTGGGGCGCAAGCGCATGTCGGGCAAGCTCGACCTCGACGACGCCCGCATGGCGCTCCTGCGGCACAAGGAGGACACCAGCGTCTTCGTCACCCTGACCGACGCGCTCTCGCGCTTCGTGCCGCTGCTCAACACCACCCGGCTGCGGGCCAACATCAAGCGCGCCGGCATGAAGCTCTCGATCGGCGCCTTCGTCCTCATCTCGCTGATCGTGGCGGGCATCGCCGGGACGATCGCCACGCTGACCACGGATTTCCCGCCGCCGCTCCTCGTCGTCCCGTCGCTCTTCGTCGGCATGTTCCTCGTGGACGCCTTCGTCAAGCTCCGCGGCAACATGGTCGCCAACCGCTTCATGAAGCAGCTGCCCAACGGGCTCGACACCATCATCCGCGGCATCCGGTCCGGCCTCCCGGTCATCGAATGCATCGGGACCGTCGGCCAGGAATACGAGGATCCGCTCGGTGGCTATTTCCTCGCGATCAGCGAGCGGGTCGCGCTCGGCGAGCCGATCGACCAGGCGCTCTGGCGCACCGCGCGGGTGATCGACCGGCCGGAGATGGATTTTCTCGCGATCTCGATCACCATCCAGATGGAGACCGGCGGCAGCCTCGCCGAGGCGCTCGGCAACCTCGCCGATCTCCTGCGCCAGCGCGAGCGCATGAAGCTGAAGATCAAGGCGATCTCCTCCGAGGCCAAGGCCTCGGCGATGATCATCGGCGCGCTGCCCTTCGTCATGCTCGGCCTGCTCACCCTGATGAGCCCCGACTACGTGATGCCGCTCTTCACCGATCCGCGGGGTCAGAACATGCTGATGATCGGGATGGGCAGCATCAGTGTGGGCGCCTTCGTGATGTGGCGCATGACCCAGTTCGAGATCTAGGAGGGCAGGGCCGATGGAGCTTCATCCGGCAGTCGTCATCGTCCTGGCCGCGGGCCTCTCGGGCGTGCTTCTCCTCTCGGCCGTCGGCATGATGCTCTTCGACCGCCGCGCCCGCCAGCAGCGGGTGCAATCGGCGGTCGGACGGCGCAGCGGGCGGGCCGCCGGCGCTTCCGGGCCGTCGCGCAACTCCATGTGGCAGCAGGGCGCAGTCAACTTCATGCGCTTCTCGACCAAGCGCTTCTCGATCATGAAGGATCGCCAGAGCCGGGAGAAGAAGCTCATGCTGGTCAGCGCGGGCTATCGGTCGCGCGACGCCATTGTCATCTACACCTTCTTCAAGCTGGTCGCGCCGATCGTCTTCCTCGCGGCGGCGGCGCTCTATGTCTACGGGCTCGACCCGATCGGCCGCGGTCCGGCCTTCGACGCCGGGGCGATCGTGCTGGCAGCCCTCCTCGGCAGCAAGCTGCCCGACATCATCGTCAAGAACGGAAGGCAGAAGCGGCTCGAGAGCATCCGCAAGTCGCTGCCCGACGCGCTCGACATGCTGGTGATCTGCGCCGAGGCGGGCCTGGCCTCCGATGCCGCGCTCAAGCGCGTCGTGACCGAGACGAGCCGCAAGTCCTCGGTGCTCGGCGAGGAGCTGAACCAGACCGCGCTCGAGCTGAGCTTCATGCCCGAACGCCGCCAGGCGCTCGAGAATCTCGCCGACCGCGCGCCGCTGCCTTCGGTCGCCGCCTTCGTCAACACCATGATCCAGGCCGAGAAATACGGCACACCGCTCGCCCGCGCCTTCAAGGTGCTGAGCCAGGAGCAGCGCACCGAGCGCATGCTGCGGGCCGAGGAGAAGGCGGGCCGGCTGCCGGCGACCATGACCGTGCCGATGATGCTCTTCATCCTGCCCGCACTCTTCATCGTGCTGATCGGCCCGGCGATCCTCGACATCATGGACAATTTCATCGGGATGAACCAGTAGCCGGCCGCGCGGCGGCGCCGGCGCGGGGCCTTCTTCCGAAGGCCCCCGTCGATGCTACTGCACGTTCCCGATCGGTTTGCCCTGCCGGAGCAGGGCGCGCAGCTCCCGGTAATAGGCGAGGTTGCTCTGGACCTGCTGCGGGCTCAGGTCCCGCGACAGGGTCGCCGCCGCCTCGCGGTCCTTGCCCGCGAGGCCGTAGACCAGCGCGAGATTGCCCCGGGTGCGCGCCGAGGAGGCATTGTCGCGGGAGAGCTCGCTGAGGATCCGGATCCCCTCGTCGGTCTGGCCCGAGAGCCCGAGCGACAGGCCGAGATTGCTGAGCAGGGCGAAATCCGTCGGATTGCGCGCCAGCCCCTCGCGATAGACCGCCTGCGCCTCCTTGTGCCGGCTGAGCCGGTCGAGGGCGATTCCCCGCGCCGTGGTGATCTGGATGTTCCTGGGCGCGCGCTTCGAGGCGACCTCCAGATTGGTCAGCGCCGCCTGCGGCTTGCCGCCGGCGAGCTGGGTGCGCGACAGTTCCAGCAGGATCTCGGGATTGCGCGGCTTGCGCAGATTGGCCTCGAGCAGCGCCTGCTCGGCGCGCGAGAACTGCCCCAGCCCGGTATAGCTCCGCCCCAGCCCCACCAGCGGATCGACCGAGCGCGGATTGGCGTCGAAGGCCTGCTGGTAGAGATTGGCGGCCGTGCCGTAATCGCCGGCGCTCATCGCCTTCTCGGCGAGGCTCATCGAGGATCCCGAGCCGCCGATGCCGGTGCCCGGCCCCCCGGAGCAGGCGGTGAGGAAGGTCGCCGCGGCGAGTGCCGCCAGAAGTGGACTTCTTCCCCGTGCTGATGTCGCGCCCATGGCCTGTCCTGTCCGGTTGGTGTGCGACCACCAGATATTGATCCGAATGGTTACCAAATCCTTGTCGCGCCGGGGCGGGGCGGGCGATCGCGCGCCGCGGGGCGGGCGGTTACGGAAAAGAAACCCTTGGCCGGCAAGCTCGCGCCCTGCGGGCGTCTTCGCCCCGGTCACGAAAGGCGCGACATCCATGGCGTATCTCATCCCGGCCGTCGCCATCGCGCTCTTCGCCGGCGCCGCGGTCGACGACATCGCCCATCGCCGAATCGCCAATGCCTTCGTGCTCGGGCTTGGCCTGCTCGCGCTCCTGCGGCTGGTCTTCGGGGCCTCCTTCGGCGCGGCGACGGGAACGCCGATCCTCGATCTTGCGGTGGCCTTCGCGGTCTTCGCCGCCGGGGCGGCGCTCTTCCATTTCGGGCTCTTCGGCGGCGGCGACGTCAAGCTGCTCGCGGCCGGCGCGCTCTGGATCGGCGCCGCTTCGGCCGGCAGCTATCTCTTCGCCACCGCGCTCGCCGGCGGGCTGCTCGCCATGGGCTTTCTCACCTGGACCTTCGTGGCGAATGCCGTCGGCGGCGGCGGCCGGCGGCCCTCGCTGCCCTATGGCGTGGCGATCTCGGCCGGCGGCATCCTGGTGACGGCCGGCCTGGTCTGAAGGCGCCGCGCGCTCAGGCCGCTTCGGGGACGAAGCGGATCCCCATCCGCTCGACCGCGCGGTAGCGCACCTCGGCCTGCCGGCTCGGCCCGTTCTCGATGCGCAGCTCGAAGCGCCGGGGCAGCGCCAGCCAGTTGTCGAGCCTCAGCTGCGCCCCCTCCTCCGAGAGGTCGAGCAGCACGCAGTCGATGGCGGTATGGCCGCTGCGAAAGACGATCTGTCCGCGTCGCAGCACGCGGGAGCGCGGGGAGTTTCGGCGTTCGCTGGACATGGCGCGTATTTCCGTTCCTGAACCTGGTCTGCTTCCTTGCCCCGCCAGTCTACGCCCGCGGGAGGGCAGGGCAAAATCCCTTCTTATCCATTGGTTAACTTAAGATTTGTGAACCATTCTATGCATATTCGGCCGAGAATCCCGGCCCGGGTTCATCACTTGTTTCCCATCCCCGAGCAGATTGGCCGGGAGGAATTCGGAGGCCCGGCGTCTCCGGGGCCGCGATCCGGCCTCCCGGGACCGCCCGCCGGCGCCTCCGGTATTGGGGATGCAAGCCATGGCCGCGAGTTTCATCCATCGACTGCGCAGACATCTCGCAGATCTCGGGCGCGACCGGCGCGGCGCGGCGGCGATATTGCTCGCGCTCGCCGTGGTGCCGATCTTCGCCTCGGTCGGATTGGCGGTCGATTCGTCGATGGGCTACGTCCTGCGCAGCCGCATGTCGAAGGCGCTCGATACCGCCGGCCTCGCCGCGGGGCGTCTCGCGCTCAACGCCAATGCCGAGGATATCGCGCGGCAGTATTTCGACGCGAATTTCGAGGCCTCCGGCGGGTCGGTCGAGCTGACGAGCTTCACCTTCGAGCTCGCCCCGGACCGCAAGTTCGTGACCCTGTCCGCCGAGGCGACCGCGCCGACCATCTTCATGCGCGTCTTCGGCCGGGACACGATGACGGTCAGCTCGCGCACGGTGATCCGGCGGCAGACCACCGGCATGGAGCTGGCGCTGGTGCTCGACAATACCGGCTCGATGTGGGGCACCGCCTTCGACACCATGCAGCAGGCGGCCTTCGACCTGGTCGACATCCTCTACGGCGAGGACACCGAGGTCGACAACCTCTGGGTCAGCCTCGTGCCCTATACCGCCACCGTGAACATCGGCAGCGGGCACTCCGGCTGGCTCGCCGCCGGAGACCGGGTGAACACGAGCCCCGGCGATTTTTCGACGGCGGGCTGGAAGGGCTGCGTCGAGGCGCGGGCGACGCCGCTCGACAGCGACGACACCCCGCCCTCCGGTGGCGCCTTCACCTCGTATTTCTACGCCTCAACCACGCGGACCCAGGACAACAACTGGCCCGCGATCCTGCCCGAGCTCTGGCGCCGCAACGACGGGCGTGGCCCGAACCTCGGCTGCGGTCCGGCGATCACCTCGCTCACCCCGTCGCGGGCGACCATCGACGCGGCCATCGGCAATATGGGCGCCTGGCACCGCGGCGGCACCACCGGCAACCTCGGCCTCTCCTGGGGCTGGCGCACCATCTCGCCGCGCTGGCGCGGGCTCTGGGGCGGCGAGACCCCCGCGACCCATCCGCTCGACTACGGCACGCCCTTCATGGACAAGGTGGTCGTCATCCTCACCGATGGCCAGAACCAGTTCTACGACCACGATTCCGGCGCCCTGCCGCGCTCGGACTACACCGCCTATGGGCGGCTGGAGGCGCTCGGCGTGACGACGCTCTCCCAGGGCCGGGCCATTCTCGACGGCCGCATGGCCGCGACCTGCGCCGCGATGAAGGCCGAAGGCATCCGGATCTACTCGATCACCTTCGGGGCCTCGCCCGACCCCACGGCCCAGGCGCTCTTCCGCAATTGCGCGAGCACGCCGGCGATGTATCGCCACGCCCCGACCAACGCGGATCTGTCCGACGCCTTCACGGCGATCGGGGGCGAGCTCGCCAATCTGCGCATCGTGGAGTGATCCGATGAGAGGGCGCATACCGATGATGATCCAGACACTCCGGCGGCTCCGCCGCGACCGGGGCGGCGCCACGATCGTGGAATTCGCGGCGATCTTCCCGGTCTTCATCCTCGCGGTCTTCGGGATCATCGAGACGGCCGTCGCGCTCTTCGTCAGTTCCAGCATCGAGGCCGCGGTGCTCGAGGCCTCGCGCTTCGGCGCCACCGGCAGCCTGCCGCCGGGCGTGAGCCGCGAGGACCGGGTGCTCGAGATCGTGGGCGACAAGACCTACGGGCTGGTCGACATGGACCAGGCCGACATCCAGACCCTGGTCTATGCGAGCTTCGACGACATCGGACAGCCCGAGCCCTTCGAGGACGACAACCTCAATACCGTCTACGACGATCCCGAGCCCTTCACCGACGTGAACGGCAACGGTGTCTGGGACGCCGACATGGGCGCCGCCGGGCTCGGCGGGCCGAGCGACGTGGTGGTCTACCGGGTCAGCTACGACTGGGGCGTGATGACGCCGCTGATCCGCGGCGTGCTCGGCGACAGCCTCCGGCACGTCTCCAGCGTCGCCGTGCGCAACGAGCCGTTCTGAGGGGAGGCGGGGATGCGACGCAGCTTTCGGCGGATCTGGCGGAACACCCGGGGCGTGACCTCGCTCGAATTCGCGCTGATCCTGCCGGTCATCGCGATCCTCGCCGCGGGAACCGTCGAATTCGGCCGGCTGGTCATCCTGACCCAGAAGCTGCAGAACGGCACCTTCATCCTCGCCGACCTGGCGGCGCGCGACAAGACGCTGAGCGTGGGCCAGCTCGACAGCATCTTCCTCGCGCTCGACAACATCGTCCAGCCCTTCGCATTCGATGCGGAGGGGACCGCGATCGTGACCGGGATCCGCGTCGACAGCGCGGGCGATCCGGTGATCAGCTGGCAGCGCAGCGGCGCGGGAACCCTCGTGGCGGCGAGCGAGATCGGCGCGCCGGGCGAGGTCGCGGCCCTTCCTGCGACCCTCGCGACGACCGAAGGCGAGACGATCATCGTCTCCGAGGTCTTCTACGATTTCGAGCCGATCTTCGGCCTCACGGCGAGCCCGGGCGTCTTCCGCAAGGTCGCCTATGTCAAGCCGCGCCTCGGCACGCTCGAGACCCTGCTGCCCTGACGCGCCCGGTCAGACGCCCTCGGACGAGCGCGCCCAGAGGTTGATGTTCTCCTCGTTGGCATGGGCGTCGATCTCGCTCAGCTCCGCCGCGGTGAAGTCGAGATTGCCGACGGCCCCGGCGCAATCGAGCACCTGCTCCGGCTTCGAGGCGCCGATCAGCGCGGTGGTGATCCCCTCGTCGCGCAGCACCCAGGCGAGCGCCATCTGCGCCAGCGTCTGGCCGCGGCGCTCGGCGATGGCGTTGAGGGCGCGGATGCTCTCGATCGTGTGCTCGTTGAGGAATTCCTTGCGCAGGCTCTTGCCCTGGGTGGCGCGGCTGCCCTCCGGGATGCCCTTGAGATACTTGGCCGTCAGCATGCCCTGCGCCAGCGGCGTGAAGGCGATGGAGCCGACGCCCAGTTCCTTCAGCGTCGCCTTGAGCCCGTCGCGCTCCAGCCAGCGGTTGAACATGTTGTAGCTCGGCTGGTGGATCACCAGGGGCGTGCCGAGATCCTTCAGGATCGCCGCGGCTTCCCGGGTCCGCTCGGAATTGTAGGAGGAGATCCCGGCATAGAGCGCACGCCCCGAGCGCACGATGGCGTCGAGCGCGCCCATGGTTTCCTCGAGCGGCGTGTCGGGGTCGAAGCGGTGCGAATAGAAGATGTCGACGTAGTCGAGGCCGAGCCGCTTCAGCGAGGCGTCGCAGGAGGCGATCAGATACTTGCGGCTGCCCCATTCGCCGTAGGGACCGGGCCACATCAGATAGCCCGCCTTGGAGGAGACGATCAGCTCGTCGCGGTAGCCGGCGAGATCGGTCCGCAGGATCTCCCCGAAGGCCTCCTCGGCGGAACCCGGCGGCGGCCCGTAATTGTTGGCGAGATCGAAATGCGTGATGCCGCGGTCGAAGGCCGCGCGGCAGATCGCGCGCTTGGTCTGGTGCGGCGTGTCATGGCCGAAATTGTGCCAGAGCCCCAGCGAGATCGCGGGCAGCCTCAGACCGGTCGCGCCGCAGCGGCGATAGACCATGGAATCGTAGCGATCTTCGGCCGGTACATAGGTCATGCGCCCATCTCCCACATGTCGCGGCATCAAGCCAGCAGCGCCCGCGCCGCCTCCGGGCCGAACGGCTCCGGCCGGGTGCAGGTCGTCTGCAGCTCGACGAAGGTCCCGGTCTCGCCGGACTTCAGGATCGCGGTCATCACGTCCACGCCGTGCAGCGCGCGGTCGAGCGAGCAGCGCATCTCCCGGCCCTGCAGGATCGCCTGCGCCATGTCCGCGAGGCCGGCGCTGCGGTAGTTCGCCATCATCCCCTCCGGGTGCCGGTCGTTCGGCACGCCCAAGGGATGGCCCGATTCGGCGACGGGCGCAATCACGCCGTCGCGGCCGGCCATCTCCAGCCTCCCGCCGAAGAAGTTCGGATCGGGCAGGAAGAGCGAGCCCTCGGTGCCGTAGATCTCCATGTTCCGGTGGTGATGCGCCCAGACGTCCCAGCTCGCCGAGACCGTGACGGTGGCGCCGCTCGCGAAGTCGAGCAGGGCGTGGATGTTGGTGGGCGTCCTGACCGCGATCGTCTCGCCCCGGCGCGGCCCCTCGGTCAGGATCGTCCGGGTCGGGCTCGCCGAGGTCGCCAGCGCCGCCACCCGCCGGACCGGCCCGATCAGATTGACCAGATTGGCGATGTAATAGGGCCCGAGGTCGAGCATCGGCCCCGCCCCGGGCAGGAAGAAGAAATCCGGGTTCGGGTGCCAGTGCTCCATGCCATGGGACATGACATGGGCGCTGCCGGCGGTGATCGCGCCGATGGCGCCCTCGTCGATCAGCCGGCGGGCCAGCTGATGCGCGCCGCCGAGGAACGTATCGGGCGCGCAGCCGACCCGCCGCCCGGCCTTCGCCGCCAGCGCGCGCAGCTCCAGCCCCTGCGCCACCGAAAGCACCAGGGGCTTTTCCGAATAGACATGCTTGCCGGCCTCCAGCGCCTGCCGGGTGATCGCGAAATGCGCCTCCGGGACCGTCAGGTTGATGACGAGGTCGATGTCCCCGTTGCCGAGCATGGCCTCGAAGCTCTGCGCCTCGACCTTGAATTCCTTCGCGCGCGCCGCCGCGGCGGCGGGAAGGAGATCGGCGCAGGCGCGCAGCTCCAGCCCCCTGAAGAGCGGCGCGAGGGTGAAATAGGTCTTCGAGATATTGCCGCAGCCGACGATGCCGATCCCGAGCGTGTCGCCCATGCGCCCCGCTCCCGCTCAGAAGGCCCGCGCCGCGGTCAGCGAGCGCTCCGCGAAGCGCCCGGGGTCGCGGGGATTGTCGTGCTCGATCACGAAATGCCGCGCCCTGGTCGCGCGCAGCGCGGTCATCAGCCCCGGCCAGTCGAGGATCCCGTAGCCCACGTCGGCCCAGCCGTCCTCGCCGGTGTTCTGGCCGGCGGGCGCGATGTCCTTGACATGCACCGCGGTGATGCGATCGGCGAAGCGGGCGATCCAGTGGAAGGGATCGGCGCCCGATCTGGCGAGCCAGGCGATGTCCGCCTGCCATTCCAGTTCCGGCGCGCCGGCGAAGATCGCCTCGAGCGGGATCGCCCCGTCCTTCAGCGCGATGAACTCGAGGTCGTGGTTATGCCAGCCGAAGCCGAGGCCCGCGTCGCGGAGCGGCTTGCCCGCCTCCGCGAGCCGATGGCCCAGGATCTCCCAGGCCACCCCGGTTTCGGGCTGCACATCGGGCGGGAGCGCGGGGCAATAGACCGTGCCGATGCCGAGCCCCCGGGCGATCTCGAGCACCCGCTCCGGCGCCGCCTCGATCATCTCGAGGCCGAAATGCCCGGTTGGCATCCTGAGCCCGGTCAGCTCGAGCAGCTCGGCCAGTTCCGCCACCTTCGTGGCATCGGCATAGAGCGCATGGTATCCCTCGACCTCGCCATAGCCGAGGCGGGCAAGCATCACGAGCGTCCGGGAGAGCGGGGGAAAATTGCGCGCGCTGTAGAGCTGGTAGGAGAAATCGGTCATCACGCCCTCCGTGGCGGTCGGGGTTCAGTCTGCCGGGGCGAGGCCGCAGGCCTTGCGCCGGGTGCCGCGGGATCGCCGCAGTCCGGGGTAACGCGGATCTCGCGCCCTTTGGTTCCCTTGTCGAGCGGGAAGATTCCGCCCGGACGCTGACCGGAACCGCATTCATCCATTCTACTTCGACCGCTCCGCCCCAGAATGAGGGCAGCGCCCGTCCCGGGCGGGATGACGCCAGGCTCGGGCGGACGAGGTCGCGTCCCCAATGCAATGAGGGGACGCTCATGCGCATGACCACCGAGGAAGCCTTCGTCAAGGTGCTCCAGCGCCACGGGATCCGCGAGGCCTTCGGCATCATCGGCTCGGCCTTCATGCCCATCTCGGACCTCTTCCCCCGCGCCGGCATCCGCTTCTGGGACGTGGCCCACGAATGCAACGGCGGCTACATGGCCGACGGCTTCACCCGCGCCACCGGCCGCATGGCCATGTGCATCGCCCAGAACGGGCCGGGCGTCACCAATTTCGTCACCGCCATCAAGACCGCCTACTGGAACCACACGCCCATGCTCCTGGTCACGCCCCAGGCCGCCAACCGCACCATCGGCCAGGGCGGCTTCCAGGAGGTCGAGCAGATGGCGCTCTTCCGCGACATGGTCGGCTACCGGGAAGAGCTGCGCGACCCCGCCCGCATCGCCGAGGTGCTGACCCGGGTGATCGCCAAGGCCCGCCGCCGCTCGGCGCCCGCCCAGATCAACCTGCCGCGCGACTACTGGACGCAAGCGATCGACATCGACCTGCCGGCGCCCAGCGTCTTCGAGCGCCCGGCCGGCGGGCCCGCGGCCATCGCCGCCGCGGCACGGCTTCGCTCGGCGGCGCGCTTTCCGGTGATCGCCTTCACCTTACGCGTCGAGACGCCCTGGACGTACATTTCCGCAAGGCTGGAGACCAGCGCCTGCTCCGAACGCTGGTATCTTGCGAAGAGCTCGGTCGAGAAGCGGCCGTCGCGATCCTGCGGCACCCTGAGCTCCAGCTTGCCGACGCGGGTGAAAAGCGTCCGCGGATAGGAGCCGGAGCGATAGCCCCGCCTGGCCTCGCTGCGCTCGCCCTTCGCGGCGCCGAGCGCGTCGGTCATCTCGGCTTCCAGCATCTCCTGCAGCGTGGCGCGCACGATCTCCTTCAGAAAGTCAGGATCGGCGAGCAGCGCCGCTTTCGAGAGAGCGACCGGATCGGTAGGCTCAGGCTTGGTCATGGCAGGACCTCTCGGCTGACTGAGAGGAGCGACGTCGAACATCGCCAGCTTGCTATGGCCGCCTCAGACCGAGGCGATTTTGCAGAACTCTCCTGACACTACTGTCGGGGGGTCGAAGATCCGCTGGAACGAGACCAGGGACCCCGGCCATCGTCCCCCTTCCCACGCGGGCCAAGGATCCCCAGCCCGATCGACCGCTGTCGATCGGGCCGCGCCGGCCCTCCCCGGGGCCGGCGCGCTTTGCGCACCGTCCAGGGCCGGCGCGGCCCGATCCTCAACCGACGGTGAAACTGCACTCCCCTCGCCCTGCGGCTCGCGCCTCCGGGCGACCGGACCGGACAAGGCGCCACCGGCGCCTCGCCTTTTCGGTCCGGGGGTATCTTGAGCGGGCTGCGCGGGGCGCGGCCTCTTCCCTGTCCCGACACCCAGCCTCGGTCGGACGGAAGGCCGCCGAAATGCGGCGTTAACACTTTTATCGAAACATATCAGCGCCTTGCGCGCTGTCCCCATGGGGACAGCGCATTTGGCGCTCCCGTGGGCCGCGTCACGCCCCCCGGGCGATCGCGGCGACCCCGGTGCGGGCGACGTCCACCAGGCCGAGCGGGCGCATCAGCCCGATCAGCGCGTCGACCTTCTCCGGCGTGCCGGTGATCTCGAAGACGAAGCTCTCGAGCGTGGTATCGACCACCCGCGCGCGGAACACGTCCGCGAGCCGCATCGCCTCCACCCGCTTCTCGCCGGTGCCCGCGACCTTGACCAGCGCCAGCTCGCGCTGGACGGCGGGGCCCTCGACCGTCAGGTCGTGCACGTCATGGACCGGCACCAGCCGGCCGAGCTGCGCCTTGATCTGCTCGATCACCGCCGGGGTGCCGGTGGTGACGATCGTGATGCGCGAGCGATGCCCCTCGTGGTCGGTCTCGGCGACGGTCAGGCTCTCGATATTGTAGCCGCGCCCGGAGAAGAGCCCGATGACGCGGGCGAGCACGCCGGCCTCGTTGTCTACCAGCACGGCGAGGGTATGGGTCTCCTGCCGGTCGCCCAGCGGGTTCTTCAGGTCGTAGGCGCTGTGGCTGGAAGCGCCCTTCTTGAGGCTGAGTGCGTTCATCGCGTCTCTCCGGGGCTCAAACCAGCACCGCGCCGCCGGATTCGATCGCGTCCGTGGTCGCGTCCTCCCCGAGCAGCATCTCGTTATGCGCCTTGCCCGACGGGATCATCGGGAAGCAGTTCTCGTGCTTCTCCACCATGCAGTCGAAGATCACCGGCCCGTCGTAGGCGAGCATCTCGGCGATGGCCTCGTCGAGATCGGCCGGATCGGAACAGAGGATCCCCTTCGCGCCGAAGGCCTCGGCGAGCTTGACGAAATCCGGCAGCGCCTCGGACCAGGACGAGGAATAGCGCTCGCCGTGCAGGAGCTGCTGCCACTGGCGGACCATGCCGAGGCGCTCGTTGTTGAGGATGAACTGCTTGACCGGCAGCCGGTACTGCACCGCCGTCGACATCTCCTGCATGTTCATCAGCCAGGAGGCCTCGCCCGCCACGTTGATGACCAGCGCCTCGGGATGGGCGACCTGCACGCCGATCGAGGCCGGCAGCCCGTAGCCCATGGTGCCGAGGCCGCCGGAGGTCATCCAGCGGTTCGGCTCCTCGAAGCCCATGTACTGCGCCGCCCACATCTGGTGCTGGCCGACCTCGGTCGTGATGTAGCGGTCGCGGTCCCGTGTCGCCGCCTCGAGCCGCTCCAGCGCGAATTGCGGTTTGATGACCTTGTCCGAGTTGCGGTAGGCGAGGCAGTTCCGCCCGCGCCAGCGCTCGATCTGCTGCCACCATTTCGCGACCGCCTCCGAGGCGGTGACGCGGCCCCGCGCCTTCCAGAGATCGAGCATCTCGGCGAGGACCGTGCCGACGTCGCCGACGATCGGAATGTCGACATGGATGTTCTTGTTGATCGAGGAGGGGTCGATGTCGATATGGACCTTGATCGACCCGGGGCTGAAGGCGTCGAGCCGCCCGGTGATCCGGTCGTCGAACCGCGCGCCGATGCAGAGCATGAAGTCGCAATCATGCATCGTCCAATTGGCCTGATAGGTGCCGTGCATCCCCAGCATGCCGATCCAGCCCTTGCCGGAAGCGGGATAGGCGCCGAGCCCCATGAGCGTCGAGGTGATCGGAAAGCCGGTGGAATCCGCGAGCTCGCGCAGCAGCCGCGACGCCTCGGTGCCGGAGTTGATCACCCCGCCGCCCGAATAGAGCACCGGCCGCTCGGCCCGCTCCAGCGCCTCGACCGCCGCGAGGATCGCCGCCGGATCGCCCTTCCTGCGCGGCTGGTAATGGCCGATGCGCGCCTTGTCGGGGGGCGAATAGGCGGCGGTGGCGAATTGCACGTCCTTGGGGATGTCGACGAGAACCGGGCCGGGCCGGCCGTTCGTGGCGACGTGGAAGGCCTGGTGGATGACCTCGGAGAGCTGTGCGGGATCCTTCACCAGCCAGTTGTGCTTGGTGCAGGGCCGGGTGATGCCGACGGTATCGGCCTCCTGGAAGGCATCGTTGCCGATCAGGAAGGTCGGCACCTGCCCGGTGAGGATGACGAGCGGGATGGAATCCATCAGCGCGTCGGTCATGCCGGTGACGGCATTGGTGGCACCGGGGCCCGAGGTGACGAGCACGACGCCGGGCTTGCCGGTGGAGCGGGCATAGCCCTCGGCCGCATGGGCCGCGCCCTGCTCGTGGCGCACCAGGATGTGGCGGATGTCGTTCTGCTGGAAGATCTCGTCATAGATCGGCAGGACCGCGCCGCCGGGATAGCCGAATACGGTGTCGACGCCCTGATCCCTGAGGGCCTGGACCACCATCTGCGCGCCGGTCATGCGACGGGTCATCTCGCTCTTCCTTCTTCCTCCCGCCGGCCACAGCCTGCCGACGGTATCCCGGGGCAACCGCCCCAAACAAAAATGGCCCCGAACGGGGGCCAAGGCGCGGCATCCGGTCGAGGCTAGTGCCTTCGCCGGTCCGCGCCGTCCGCTACGAGGATGGGTTTCGGTCTCATCGGATCTCCCCTGCCGCCGTCTTAGGTACTCGCCGCCGCCCGGTCAACCGCTCAAATGTCGCGAAGATTGCCGGATCCCGGGCGTTCGGGTTGTTTTTGTTCGTTCCGGCCCGGGTCTCGGCATCAAACGGGGCCGCGCGTCCGGCGCCCTCGACTCGCACTTGCAGAATCCGGGTCCGGACGCGAAAATATGGCCGCTCGACGGCCGGCGGGAGAGACATGCGGATCATAGCAGCGATCGTGCGGGCCATCTGCGGCTTCAACGGGTTCCTCGGCCGGATCTTCTCCTGGTTTTCGCTCGGGATCGTGCTGGTCTGCTTCGTCGTCGTCACGCTGCGCTACGTCTTCCATCTCGGCGCGGTGCCGCTGCAGGACCTCTATGTCTGGCTGAACGGCATGATGTTCATGGGGATCGCCGGATATACTCTCATGCGCGACGGCCACGTGCGCGTGGATGTCTTCTATCGCGACGCCCCGACGCGGCGCAGGGCGCTGGTCGACATGGTCGGCGCGGTCGTCTTCGTCGCGCCCTTCCTGGTGGTGCTGACCGTCTGGAGCCTTCCTTACGTGGAGCGTTCCTGGGCGTTGCGCGAGGGCAGCGCCAATGTCGGCGGCCTGCCCGGGCTCTACATTCTCAAGAGCTTCGTTCTGGTCTTCGTGGCGGTGATCGGCCTCCAGGCGCTGGCGATGTTCCTGCGCGGGGTCCTCGTGCTCGCCGGGAGCGAGGAGCTGCTCCCCGACCGCCTGCGGTACTCCGGCGGCGAAGGCTGAGCCATGGACCCGGTGATGATCGGCGAGGCGCTGAGCCTGGGAATGTTCGTCGCCATCATCGGCGTGCTGCTGCTCGGCTTCCCGGTGGCCTTCACGCTGCCCGGCGTGGCGCTCGTCTTCGCCGGGGTGGGGTGGCTCTTCGGCGCCTTCGATCCGTCGAACCTTTCGAGCCTCGCGCCGCGCTATCTCGGGATCATGCTCAACGAGGTGCTGGTCGCCGTGCCGCTCTTCATCTTCATGGGCATGATGCTGGAGCGCTCGGGGATCGCCGAGCAGCTCCTCGTGACCATGGGACGGCTCTTCGGGCGGCTGCGCGGCGGGCTGGGGCTCTCGGTGATCGTGGTTGGCGCGCTGCTTGCCGCCTCGACCGGGATCGTCGGTGCGACGGTGGTGACGATGGGCCTGCTGTCGCTGCCGGCCATGCTGCGGGCGAAATACGACCCCCGGCTCGCGAGCGGCGTGATCTGCGCCTCCGGCACCCTGGGGCAGATCATCCCGCCCTCGACGATCCTGATCTTCATGGGGGACATGCTCGGCGGGATGAACGCCCAGGTGCAGATGGAGAAGGGCAATTTCGCGCCGCAGGTGGTCTCGGTCGGTAATCTCTTCGCGGGCGCCTTCATCCCCGGCCTGCTGCTGGTGCTGGTCTACATGGCCTTCGTGCTGTGGAAGGCGATGCGGGATCCGGCCAGCTGTCCCGCGCTCGTCTCGACCGATGCGGAGCGGGCGGGGCTGCGCCGCGACGTGCTGGTCACCATGCTGCCCACGCTGGCCCTGATCGTCGCGGTGCTCGGCTCGATCCTCGCCGGGATCGCGACGCCCACGGAATCGGCCTCAGTCGGCGCGGTGGGGGCGATGGCGCTCGCCGCGCTGCGCGGCCGGTTCAACTGGCCGAACCTGCGGTCGGTGATGGAGGCGACCGCCACCACGACCTCGATGATCTTCGTCATCCTGATCGGCGCCTCGGTCTTCAGCCTGGTGTTCCGGATGCTCGGCGGGGACAAGCTCGTGGCCGAGTTCATCACCGGCCTGCCGGGGGAGAAGATCGGCGCGATCGTCTTCGTGATGGCGCTGATGTTCGTGCTGGGGTTCATCCTCGACACCTTCGAGATCATCTTCGTGATCATCCCGATCACCGCGCCGGTGCTCCTGATGATGGATGTCGATCCGGTCTGGCTCGGCGTCATCGTCGCGGTCAATCTGCAGACGAGCTTTCTCACGCCGCCCTTCGGCTTCTCGCTCTTCTACCTGCGCAGCGTCGCCCCGGCGAGCGTGACCACGGGCGACATCTATCGGGGCGCCATGCCCTTCGTCGCATTGCAGATCCTCGTGATCGCCATTCTCATCGCCTTTCCGGGGATGGTGACCTGGCTGCCGTCCGTGCTCTACGATTGAGGTGGCCGCGATCGTTCTGCGAAGCGGGCAGGGAGCGTGGACGGTAGCCGCCCGGCTTCGGCCCGATCGCGGGGCATCCTGAACCTGCCTCTGCGGGAGCGCGTGATCGAATGTTCGACTGGCTGATCCTTCTCTGGCGGCGGCATCGCGGGCTGGTGCTCGCGCTCGTGGCTGCCTGCCTCGTCACGCTCTTCTTCGCCATCCGCCTGACAATCTCGACGCTCTACTGGGCCGGGCACCGCGACGCCACGCTGGCCGGCTGGATGACGGTCGGCTACGTCGCGCATTCCTATGACGTGGACCGGCTGCGCCTCGCCGAGGCCCTCGGCCTCGATCCGGACCAGCGGCCGCGCCTGACCCTCGACGAGATCGCGGCCCGAAACGGGATGCCGCTCGCCGAGGTCGAGGTGACCCTGCTCGCGGTGATCGCCGAGGAGCGCGCGGGACGGACGGAGCAGCCCGTGGTTCCGGACCGGCCTTGATCGAAGCGGTCCTAGGTCTCGTGCCGGTCTACGGCCTCGCCGTGGTCTTTCTCGTGACCTTTGCCGGATGCCTCGGTCTGCCGGTGCCGGGATCGCTCGCGCTGCTCGCGGCGGGGTCGTTCTCGGCGAGCGGCGATCTGGTCCCGGCGGCGGCGATCGCGGCGGGGCTCGCCGGTGCGCTGCTCGGGGATCAGGCGGGATACTGGCTCGGGGCGGCCGGCACCGAGCGCGCGGCGGGCCTCGCCGAAAGGCGCGGGATGTCCGGGGCGCTCGCGCGGGCGCGGCAGCTGATCGGCCGTTTCGGGGGCGCTGCGGTCTTCTTCACGCGCTGGCTGCTGGCGCCGATCGGGCCCGCGGTGAACCTCGTGGGCGGCATGACCGCCATGTCCTGGCGCCGGTTCACGGTCTTCGATGTCGCCGGCGAGATCGTTTGGGTCGGTCTCTATTTCGGGCTCGGCTATGCCTTCAGCCGGGACATCGTCGAGATCGCCGCGGTGAGCGGCGATCTCGTCTGGATGCTGGCGGCGGCAGCGGTCAGCCTGGTGCTGACGCTGCGGCTGCGATCTGTCCTGCGGACGCGGTCGTGACCCTCAGCTGACGCTGAAGTATTTCTCGCGCGCCAGCAGGAACGGCGTGTCGGTGTTCTGCGTGCGGGTCCGCAGCAGGTTCAGCGCCGCGAGATAGTTCTCGGTCACCTTCTGGGTCAGGGCATCGTCGGAGGCGCGCAGCTCGGCGAAGATCTCGGCCGAAGCCTTGGCGCCGGCCTCGAGGATCTCCTCGGGGAACTGATGCGTCTTGACCCCGTGCTCGTCGACCAGGATGGCCAGCGACCGCGGATCGTTCGCGTAGAAATCGCAGGCGACCTGATCGTATTCCGCCTGGCAGGCGATCTCGACGATCATCTGGAGATCGGCGGGCAGGGCGGCGAGCTTGGCCTTGTTGACCGCGAGCTCGGTCGCGAGCCCCGGCTCGGTGAAGCTCGAGAGATAGTAGTTCTTGGCGATCTGGTAGAAGCCGAGCGCGAGGTCGTTGTAGGGGCCGACGAATTCCGCGGCGTCGAGCGCGCCCGATTGCAGGGCCGCGAAGATTTCGCCGCCCGCCATGTTGACGACCGTCGCGCCCATCTTCTCCCAGACCTTGCCGCCGAGGCCGGGCGTGCGGAACTTCAGTCCCTGGAGGTCGGAGAGCCCGGTGAGCTCGTCGCGGAACCAGCCGCCGGCCTGGGTGCCGGTGTCGCCGTTGATGAAGCCCCTGACGCCGAACTGGTCGTAGACCTCGTCCCAGAGCTCCTGCCCGCCCATGTAGCGGATCCAGGAGGCGAGCTCGCGCGAGGTCATGCCGTAGGGAACGCCGGTGAAGAAGGCCGTCGCGGGTGACTTGTTCTGCCAGTAATAGGCCGCGCCGTGGCTCATCTCCGCCGAGCCCTCGATGACCGCATCGAAGGCGCCGAGCGGCGGCACCAGTTCACCGGCGGAATAGACCTCGATCGTCAGGCGGCCGTCCGACATGGTGGTGATGCGGTCCGCGAGGCGCTGGGCGCCGACGCCGAGGCCGGGGAAGTTCTTCGGCCAGGTGGTGACCATGCGCCAGGTGGTGCGCTCCTGCGCGATCGCCGGTGCGGCGAGCGCGCCGCCCGCCGCGGTGAGGGCCGCAGCCCCGAGAAACTGACGACGTTCCATGCATGCTCCTTGTGGGTCTGGGCCCCGACGAAATGGCCGTCGGGCCAATGCGATATGGTTGGAGTCCTAGGGGTTGGTGCCACCGATAGCAAGAATGCGCCGGCTGCGGCGGGGTTCCCGATCGGCGCCGGCGCTATTTCGTCGCCGGAAGCTCGATCGCGGCGACCTGTTCGCTGATCGCCGGGCGATGCGCACGCCGGGCGGCTTCCGCCTGGTCGGTGTCGGAGAGCAGGGTCCAGCGCCCGTCGGCGAAGATCTCGAGCGGCTTGAACCGGGCCTTGTAGTCCATCTTGGCGCTGCCCGGCACCCAGTAGCCGAGATAGACGTAAGGCAGCCCGGCCTCGCGCGCGACGGCGATGTGATCGAGGATGACCTGCACGCCCAGGCTGTCCTGCTCCAGCGCGGGGTCGAAGAAGGAATAGACCATCGAGACGCCGTCGCTCAGCAGGTCGGTGAGGCAGACCGCCACCAGTTCGCCCCGGCGCATCCCGGCGGCGGGGCGGTGATATTCCACCACCCGGCTGCGCACCGGCGTCTCCTCGATCATCGCGGCGAATTCGGACATGTCCATGTCGGCCATGCCGCCGGTGGCGTGGCGGGCGTCGAGATAGGTCCGGAAGAGGTCGTATTGCTCTTCGGTCGCCCAGGGGCTGCGCACGATCCGTTCGAGACCGGCGTTGCGCTTGAGGATGCGCCTCTGCCCGCGGGAGGGCCGGAAATCGGCCACGACGATGCGCGCCGAGAGACAGGCCGAGCAGCCGGCGCAGGACGGGCGGTAGAGCACGTTCTGCGACCGCCGGAAGCCCTGATGGGACAGCACGTCGTTGAGATGCCCTGCGCCCTCGCCCTGCAGCGCGGTGAACAGCTTGCGCTCCACCTTGCCCGGCAGATACGGGCAGGGTTGCGGGGCCGTGACGTAGAATTGATGCTGCTGCGGCAGGCTGTGGCGCATGTGCGGCCCCGACGGCATCCTCCTCTTGGCTAATGGAATGCTAACTACAGCCGCCGCGCTCGGGCAACCGGATTCTCTTCCAGAGGTGAACGGATGGCGCCGCCGTCAGTCGGCGGGGCGGTTGATCGCGGTGGTGCGAAGGATGATGTCCGGCAGGCCCTGGCCGTAGCGGGTGCTCAGCATGGAGATGCAGCTGATGGCCTGGAGGATCACCACGCTGAAGGCGACGGAATAGATCGCCGTGTGCAGCGCCGCCGTGGCGAGGTCGAAGCGCGTCCCGTCGTGGCGCCGAAGCTCGATGCCCATCACCCGCATGCCCCAGGTCGCCGAGCGTCCGGCGATTGTCAGGGTCCGGTAGACGAAGCCGACCCCGGCGACCACGAGGGGAAAGAGCGCGAAGCCGAAGCCGAAGGTCGCGAGCCCGAAGACGAGAGCGACCGGCACGCCCGCCAGCAGGATCACGAAGAGATCCACGAACCAGGCCGCCAGCCGTCGGGACTGCACGCCTTCGTAGAACTGGCGGTCGCGGTCGGGATCGGGAAGGCCGTCCATGGGGCCGGAAAACCCGTAGGTCTGGTGCATCGGCGAGGTCTCTCAATGGCTCGGGGCCTCAGATGGGGCCGGAGGCATGCCGCCGCAAGGCAGGGCACCCGACCGATGCCGTGGCCGGTCGCGGCGCGGTCGGGGTGCAGGGCGGTTCTCGGCGGATTTCCGCCGGTATGCCGGGAAATGCGAGGTCGCGTTTTGTGAAGTACCGCTATGGGAATAGAATCAAGAAAACAAAATAAACGAGGGGGCAGTCAATGTTGAAATACCTGATGGTCTGGTATGAGCGCGAGCAATCCGCGGTGCTCGAGGCCGAAGCGCTCATCTCCGAATTCGGGCGGCTCGCGGGGCCGGTCGCCTGGCTCAGGTCGCGGGAGGCGGGGCTCGACCGCAAGACCAAGGTACTGCGGCGGATGGTCGCCCGGGAGGTCGGTCGGATCCTGACCCGCCAGCCCGAGCGCGCGGCCGGCCTCGTCGTCGACCGGGACAGGCTCGCCCGCCTCACGGTATCGGGTGCGGCGAGGGAGATCGCCGCGGCCGGCGGGGGGCTAGGCGGCAGCGTGCCGGCCGATTCCGGGTCGGCGGCGGGCGAGCGGGTCCGGCAGGGGCCGGGAGCGCCGCCGGATCCGGCGCAATCCCGAACGCGCTCGGCCGGGTGAACCGCCGCCGCGAGGATCGGGCCGCTCAGGATCCGATGTCCGCGGTGTCGAAGGGCGTGGTCTGGTAGATCTCGTTGATCCAATTCCCGTAGAGAAGCTGGCCGTGGCTGCGCCAGCGGTTCTCCGGCGCGCGGGCGGGATCGTTGTCGGGGAAGTAGTTGACCGGCATGGCGATCGGGCCGCCCGACATCAGGTCGCGGTCGTATTCTTCCTTCAACGTGGTCGAATCGTATTCGAGATGGTTGAACATGTAGAGGGCCCGATTGGGCGTGTCCTCGATGAGGCATGGCCCGACATCGGGGGAATCGAGCAGGATCCGCAGCTCGGGGTGCAGGCGCACGTCCTCGGACCGCACCTCGGTCCAGCGGCTGACGGGAACCATGAGGCTGTCGGAGAACCCCTGCAGGAAGGGCGAGGCCGGCTCCACCGCGGCATGGCGGAAGCAGCCGAAGGCCTTGGCGGGCAGCAGGTGCTTGGGCACGCCGTGGAAATGGTGGAGCAACGCCATTCCGCCCCAGCAGATGCCCATGGTCCGATGCACGTTGGTCCGGGTCCAGTCGAAGACCTCGCGGAGCTCAGGCCAGTAGTCCACCGCCTCGAATTCCAGATGCTCGATCGGCGCCCCCGTGATGATCAGCCCGTCGAACTTGCGTTCGCGCGCCGTGGCGAAGGGCTCGTAGAAGGTCTCGAGATGCGCGGCGGAAGTGTTGCGCGACTGATGCTCGGACATGCGGATCAGCGTCAGCTCGATCTGCAGCGGCGTCGCGCCGATCATGCGGGCGAACTGCGTCTCGGTCTGCACCTTCTTGGGCATCAGGTTGAGAAGCCCGATCTGCAGCGGGCGGATGTCCTGGCGCAGCGCCGTCTCCTCGGACATCACCATCACGCCCTCGCGCCGGAGCACGTCATGGGCAGGCAGCGTCGCGGGGATCTTGATCGGCATGGCTTCGGGGTTCCGTCGGCGAAGACGCCTAGATAGGCCCGGAACAGCCTGCCGGCAACCTCGCTGCATCGGCGGCGCGCTCGTCCTGCACCTCCACCGTCACGTGGTCGAAGCCGAACTGCTCGGCGAGCCTAGACTTGATCGCCCGCCGCACGGCTTCGGGATCGGCTTCCGCCGCTATCAGCGCCTCGAGCGTGACCATCGGTCGGGACTCGCTGATCGACCAGGCGTGGAGGTGGCGCACCTCGATCACTTCCGGCACCGAAGCGCGCAGATCCTCGGCGATGCCGTCGGGATCGGCGCCCGGCGGCGCGCCTTCGAGCAGGATATGCGCGCTCTCGCGCACGACGTTCCAGGCCGAGTAGAGGATCAGGAAGGCGACGAGGACCGAGAGGATCGGGTCGATCGGCGTCCAGCCGGTGCCGAGGATCACCAGCGCCGCCAGGATCGCCGCCACGGATCCCAGGAGGTCGCCCGCGACATGCAGCAGCGCCGCGCGCAGGTTGAGATTGCCGCGGTCGCCGCGCGAGAGGATCCAGAACGCCGCGACATTGACCAGGAGACCGGCCGCGGCCACCGCCAGCATCAGCCCGCCGGCGACCGGTTGTGGCTCGGCGAGCCTTCGGATCGCCTCGACCAGGATCCAGAAGGCGATGGCGAACAGGGCCAGTCCGTTCACGAAGGCCGCCAGCACCGAGAGCCGGTCGAAGCCATAGGTGCGCCGTGCGTCCGCGGGGCGGCGGGCGACGCGGAAGGCGAGCCAGGCCATCGACAGCGCGGCGAAGTCGGTCATCATGTGGCCGGCGTCGGCCACCAGCGCCAGCGAGCCGGCGAGGATCCCGCCGATGACCTCGACCACCATGAACCCGCCGGTGACGGCCGCGGCGAGTCCCACGGCACGGGCATTCGCCGCGTCGCGGGGCGCCGCCGCGTGATGGTGGTGGCCATGCCAATGGCCGTGAGAATGGCCGTCGTGGGGGCGACCGGTCATTCCCGGCCGCGGCGGTCCAGCGCCGTCTGGATCAGCGCGTCGAAATCCTGGGGGTCGCGGACGGATGCGGCCTCCGCCGCCTCGACGGTCACGCCCCAGCGCTCCGCGATCGCCGCATAGCGCGGGAGCCTATGGGCCATGAGCGCGGTAAAGCCGTGACGGATGAAGGCATCGGGGTCCACCTCATCCTCGGCCAGTCCCTGCTCTGTGCGATAGCGCTGCCAAAGCTGCACGAGGAAATCCTCGGGGTAGTACATCGGCTTCGGCGCCCGGTCGAAGCGGGCGGCGAGATCCTCCAGATGCTCCTCGGTGCCGCGGATCCAGACGGGCAGGGTGGCGGAGACGAGGTCTTCGAGCACCGGATCCTTTGGGTCGTCCGGATCGACCACCTCGCAGAGCGAGCCGGAGGTGTCGCAGACGAAATGGTCGTAGCCGTAGAGATGCTCGGCCTTGCGGATGAAGAGGAGCGCGTCGCGCGTGGCCGCGATCTCGGCGGCGCGGTGCTGGCGCTGGCGCTGGAGATAATCCGCGAAGGGAATGCCGCCCTTCTCCGGGTCGCCCGGCTTGCCGAGATAGGTCGAGAGCGGGGCGAGGTTCGAGAAGGTGATGTTCGAGGCGATGTAGATCGAGTCCGAGCGCAGGAGCTCGCGCAGGAAGGGATTGCGCATCGCCTCGCGCTTGAAGTTGTCGACGATGTGCTCGCCCATGTAGCGGGTGCCGATGCGGAAATCGATCGAGTAGTGGAACCATTCGGCCTGGTCGCGCAGCATCGCGGCGATGCGGGTCTTGCCGAGGCCCGACATGCCGAAGAGTGCGACGCGCCGATGCGCCGCGCCGCGCCAGTCGGCAGAGGAGGTATAGACCATATGCGCCCCGATCCCGGACATCGCCGGCCTTGCTATCGACAGACATGCGGTCAGGCAAGGCGGGAGTCTTCGACAAGCCGGGGGATATGCGCTCCGCGATGTCGGGGGCCGCGGACGCGCCTCGTCCCGCGGCGGGAGATGCACCCGGCACGGGGCGTCAATGGTGACCGCGCCCTGCCGATCGACCGCGGACCCATTCAAGGCGACCCGGCATCGGATGGGGTATGGCGCCCGCAGCCACGGCCGGCCAGGGGGCGGGGCCTGCGATTTCGTGCTCCGGACTTGACGCGTCCCCCACGATATTCCACGACTTGCGCGTTCCGCGATCCAGTTTTCACATATTCGAAAGGATCAGGCCATGTCGGACAACGCACATGAGCACCCGGCCGGATCCCGGCTTGCTCCGCGCCTGTCGTTCTGTGCCTTCGCCGCATTCGCCATCGGCGCCGCAGCCGTCGCGCCCTCTGCCCATGCCCAGGCTTCGGCGGGCGATCAGAAGCCGAACATCCTGCTGATCGTCTCGGACGACACCGGCTGGGGCGATCTCGGCCCCTATCTCGGCGGCGCGGCGCGGGGCATGCAGACCCCGACCTTCGACAAGCTCGCCGAAGAGGGCATGGTCTTCACCAACTTCTACGGCCAGCCCTCCTGCACGCCCGGCCGCGCCGCGATCCAGACGGGCCGCATCCCGAACCGCTCGGGCATGACCACGGTGGCCTTCCAGGGTCAGGGGGGCGGTCTGCCGCATGCGGAATGGACGCTCGGCTCGGTGCTGAAGGAGGCGGGCTACAGGACCTATTTCACCGGCAAGTGGCACCTGGGCGAGTCGGATTACGCGCTGCCGAACGCCCAGGGCTACGACGTGATGAAGCACGCCTTCCTCTATCACCTGAACGCCTACACCTATACCGACCCGAAGTGGTTCCCGGACATGAGCCCGGAAATGCTGGAGATGTTCCAGCGCGTGACCAGGGGCTCGCTCTCGGGCAATGCCGGCGAGGAGGCGAAGGAGGACTGGAAGGTCAACGGCGAATATGTCGACACGCCCGACCAGGGCGTCGTCGGCATCCCGTACCTCGACGCCTACGTCGAAGGCGCGGCGATCGAGTTCCTCGAGGACGCGGCGCAGGATCCCGACACGCCGTTCTTCATCAACGTCAACTTCATGAAGAACCACCAGCCGAACCTGCCGCATCCGGACTTCGAGCATAAGTCGATTTCGAAGTCGAAATACGCGGATTCGGTGCTGGAGCTCGACACCCGGGTCGGCAACGTGCTCGCGAAGCTCGACGAGCTCGGCCTGGCCGACAATACGGTGGTCTTCTACACCGTCGACAACGGCGCCTGGCAGGACGTCTATCCGGATGCCGGATACACCCCGTTCCGCGGTACCAAGGGCACGGTTCGCGAGGGCGGCAGCCGGGTTCCCTCGATGGTCCGCTGGCCGGGCCACGTTGCGGCGGGTTCGAAGAGCGACGACATCCTCGGCGGGCTGGACCTGATGGCGACCTTCGCCTCGATCGCGGGCATCGAGCTGCCCGCCAACGACCGTGACGGTGAGCCGATCTATTTCGACAGCTACAACATGCTTCCGGTCTGGACCGGCAGCGGCGCGTCGGAGCGGGACAGCTGGTTCTACTTCACCGAGGATGAGCTGACGCCCGGCGCGGCGCGCGTCGGCAACTACAAGTACGTCTACAACCTTCGCGGCGATGACGGTGCGCAGACCGGCGGCCTCGCGGTCGATACCAACCTCGGCTGGAAGGGCGCCGAGAGCTATGCGGCGACCGTGCCGCAGGTCTTCGACCTGCTGCAGGACCCGCAGGAGCGCTACGACGTCTTCATGACCAACTTCACCGAGCATACCTGGACGCTGGTGACCGCCGGCGACGCCATCAAGAAGCTCATGAAGACCTACGTCGACTATCCGCCGCGGAAGCTGCAGAGTGAGGTCTATACCGGTCCGATTACCATCACGAACTACCAGCGGTTCCAGTGGGTTCGTGACCAGCTGAAGGAGGACGGCATCAGCCTGCCGATGCCGACCGGCAACTGACCCGGCTGCCGCGGCCTGGACATCGGGCCGCGGCACCGCAACCCGGAGATCGACCATGCGCCCGACGAGCTTCCTCGCCCTCGGCTTCACCACCGCTCTCGCCGCCCAGGCCTGGGGGCAGACTGACCCGCTGCCGTCCTGGAACGACGGCGATACCAAGACGGCGATCGTCGACTTCGTCGAGACGGTCACGAACGAATCGAGCGAGGATTTCGTCCCGGCGCCGGAGCGCATCGCCACCTTCGACAACGACGGCACGCTCTGGGTCGAGCACCCGGTCTATACCCAGCTCGTCTTCGCACTCGACCGGGTGAAGGAGTTGGCGGCGGATCATCCCGAATGGAAGGACACCCAGCCCTTCAAGGCGGTGCTCGACGACGACATGGAGGCGCTGGCCGCGTCCGGCGAGAAGGGGCTGACCGAGATCATCGCGGCCACCCATGCCGGGATGAGCACGGCGGATTTCGAGACGATCGTCTCGGGCTGGATCGCCAAGGCGAAGCACCCCAAATTCGACAGGCCCTATACCGAGCTCGTCTATCAGCCGATGCTCGAGGTGATCGATTACCTGCAGGCCAACGATTTCAAGACCTTCATCGTCTCCGGCGGCGGCATCGAGTTCATGCGGCCCTGGACCGAGCAGGTCTATGACATTCCGCCCGAGCAGGTCGTCGGATCCTCGATCAAGACCGAATACAAGGTCGTGGACGGCACGCCCGTCCTGATGCGCGAAGCCGCGATCAACTTCATCGACGACAAGGCGGGCAAGCCGGTCGGCATCAATTCCCACATCGGCCGCCGTCCGATTGCGGCCTTCGGCAATTCCGCGGGCGATCGCGAGATGCTGGAATGGACCGGCGCCGGCGAGGGGGCGACGCTGAAGGTGCTGGTCTTCCACGACGACGCGGACCGCGAATATGCCTATGGTCCGGCCGACGGCCAGCCCGACACCAAGATCGGCGCCTTCCCGCAGGATCTGATGGACGAAGCCAAGCAGAAGGGCTGGAACGTCATCAGCATGAAGGACGATTGGGCCAAGGTCTTCCCGGAGTGACGCCCCTGGGGTGACAGGAGGCCGGGACACTGCCGGGAAGCCAAGGCATGGTCGACACCAGGAAGAAGTGCCCGGAGCAGCTGCGCAGCGCCCGATGGTTCGCCCCCGACGACCTGCGCAGCTTCGGCCACCGCTCGCGCATGATGCAGCTCGGCTATGCCGAGGAGGAGTTCATGGGCAAGCCGATCATCGGCGTCCTGAACACCTGGTCGGAGCTGAACTCCTGCCACGGCCATTTCCCGGAGCGGGCGCGCGACGTGAAGCGCGGCGTGCTCCAGGCCGGCGGATTCCCGGTGGAGCTGCCGGCGCTCAGCGTCGACGAGAGCTTCCTGAAGCCTACCTCGATGCTCTACCGCAACCTGCTGGCGATGGAGGCCGAGGAGATGATCCGCGCCCATCCGCTCGACGGCGTGGTGCTGATGGGAGGCTGCGACAAGACGACGCCGGGCCTCGTGATGGGTGCGCTCACCGCCGGCGTGCCGATGATCTTCCTGCCGGCGGGGCCGATGCTGCGCGGGCATTACGCCGGGCGCGTGCTGGGCTCGGGCTCGGATGCCTGGAAATACTGGGACGAGCGGCGGGCGGGCAAGGTCACCGACGAGGAATGGCTCGGCATCCAGGGCGGCATCGCCCGCTCGGTCGGCACCTGCATGACCATGGGCACCGCCTCGACCATGACCGCGATCACCGAGGCGATGGGCCTAAGCCTGCCGGGCGCCTCCTCGATCCCGGCAGCCGATTCCGGCCATCGGCGCATGGCCTCGGCCTGCGGACGCCGCATCGTCGGGATGGTCTGGGAGGATCTGACCCCGGACCGGATCGTCACGGATGCCGCGGTGCGCAATGCCGCCATCGTCGCCATGGCCACCGGCTGCTCGACGAATGCCGTGGTGCATCTCATCGCCATGGCTCGGCGCGCCGGAGTCGGCCTGACGCTCGACGACCTCGATGCCCTCGGCCGCAGCACGCCGCTCATCGCCAATCTCCGGCCCTCGGGCAGGGACTACCTGATGGAGGATTTCTTCTATGCCGGGGGCCTTCGCGCGCTGATGAAGCGGCTCGAGGATCGCCTCGACACCTCCGTGATCACCGTCACCGGCAGGACGCTCGGCGAGGGGCTCGAAGGCGCGGAGGTCTGGAACGACGACGTGATCCGGCCGCTCTCGAATCCGGTCTATCACGAGGGCTCGCTCGCGGTGCTGCGCGGCAATCTCTGCCCGGACGGTGCGGTGATCAAGCCCGCCGCCTGCGATCCGAAATACCATGTCCACGAGGGTCCGGTGCTGGTCTTCGACAGCTATCCGGAGATGAAGGCTGCGATCGAGGACGAGACGCTGGAGGTCACGCCCGAACATGTGCTGGTGCTGCGCAATGCCGGGCCGCAGGGCGGGCCGGGGATGCCGGAATGGGGCATGCTGCCGCTGCCGAAGCGGCTGGTGAAGGAAGGGCTCCGCGACATGCTGCGCATCTCGGATGCCCGCATGTCGGGCACCTCCTATGGCGCCTGCGTGCTGCATGTCGCGCCCGAGAGCTTCGTCGGCGGGCCGCTGGCGCTGCTCCGGAGCGGCGACATCGTGCGGCTCGACCTGCCGAGCCGCCGGCTCGACATGCTGGTGGAGGCGGCCGAGATCGCCCGGCGCAGGGCCGCCTGGCGGGCGCCCGAGCCGCGCTACCGGCGCGGCTACGGCTACATGTTCCAGCGGCATGTCGGGCAGGCCAACGAGGGTTGCGACTTCGACTATCTCGCGCGTTCCTTCGGCCCGGCTGCCGGCGAGCCGGACATCCACTGAACGCAGTCGCTGGGGGAATTCATGGCATTCGATCTCGCCGCCAGGCTGACCGGCATCTCGGGCATCCTGGTCACGCCCTACGACGCGGCCGGCGACATCGCGCCCGGGAGGCTCGCGCCGATCATCGACCGCGCGCTCGGCGCCGGCGTGCACCTGCCGGTGGTCAACGGCAATACCGGCGAGTTCTACGCGCTGACCACCGACGAGGCCTGCACGATGGTTCGCGAGGTCGTCGCCATGGTCGGCAGGCGCGCGCCGGTTCTCGCCGGGGTCGGCCGCGGCATTCGCGACGCCTGCCGGCTTGCGCGCGCCTCGGCCGAAGCCGGTGCCGCCGCGCTGATGGTCCACCAGCCGCCCGATCCTTTCGTCGCGCCGCGCGGCACGGTCGATTACGTCAGGGCGGTCCGCGACGCCTCGGACGGGCTGCCGATCATGCTCTACCTGCGCAACGACGCGATCGGCAGCGGCGGCATCGCGGCGCTCTGCGCCTTGCCGGGCGTGGTGGGCGTGAAATGGGCGACGCCGAACCCGCTGCGGCTCGCCGAGGCCCGCGCCGCCTGCGATCCCTCGATCACCTGGGTCGGCGGCCTCGCCGAGGTCTGGGCGCCGCCCTTCTACGCGGTCGGCGCGCGCGGCTTCACCTCCGGGCTGATCAACGTCTGGCCGGAACGCTCGATCGCCATTCATGCCGCATTGGAGGCCTCGGACTACGGCCGTGCCCGTGACCTCATCGCCGGGATGCGGGTCTTCGAGGACATCCGCGCCGAGGAACTGGGCGGCACCAACGTCACCACGGTCAAGGCGGCGCTCCAGGCCCTGGGCCGGGACTGTGGCCCGACGCGGCCGCCCTCGGCCTGGCCGCTGAGCGAGGGCCAGCAGCGCCGGATGATGCGGTTCCTCACGGCCAGCGGCCTGATCTGAGCGGGGCGCGAGGACCCGTGCCCGGAGCCCCGGCCACCACGCCGCAAGACCGGCTGCCGCGGCGTCCCGATCACCCTGTCGTTGCCCCGGCTTGGCGCCCGCGCGGACAGATGGTAGGGACCATCCGCCCGTTCCCGAGGATCGACCCCCGACGAGCGGCGCGGCATTCCTTCGGTTTCTGGGGATTGCCGATCGGCTCGGAGAGTTGACGATGAGCGCGCCTGTCCTGAATCCGGCCGGAACCGGCGCCTATCCGGCCAGCTATTACGCGGCTTCGGCCAATCCCGCGCCGGAGCGCCCGCCGCTCGAAGGCGACGTCGCGGCGGAGGTCTGCATCGTCGGGGGCGGCTTCACCGGGCTTTCGGCGGGGATCGAGCTGGCCGAGCGCGGCCACAAGGTCGTTCTGCTCGAAGGCGCGCGCATCGGCTGGGGCGCATCGGGCCGCAACGGCGGGCAGATCGTCAACGGGCTGAATGCGAGCCTCGAGACGATCACGGCGCGCTATGGCCGGGAGACCGCGGATTTCGTCGGGAAGGTGGTGCAGGAAGGCGGCGCGCTGATCCGGGAGCGGGTCGCGAGATACGCCATCGCCTGCGACCTCAAGGACGGCAACATCTTCACGGCCTTCACCGCGCGGCAGATGAAGGACCTCGAGGCCAAGCAGGCGCTCTGGCGCCGGCACGGTCACGACAATTTCGAGATGCTCGACCGCGCGGCCCTGCGCCGGCATCTGGGCAGCGACGCCTATCTCGGGGGCATGCTCGACCGGAGCGGCGGCCACATGCATCCGCTGAACCTCGCGCTCGGCGAGGCGGCGGCCTTCGAGCGCCTCGGTGGCGTGATCCACGAGGCGAGCATGGTGACCGCCATCGAGGACGTGGCGGGAAGCCCCGTCGTGCGCACCGCCCGCGGCTCGGTCCGGCCGGAGGCGCTGATCCTCGGCGGCAATGCCTATCTCGGCCATCTGGTGCCCGAGCTCGAAGATCGGATCATGCCCTTCTCCACGCAGATGATCGCGACCGAGCCGCTCGGCGCGCGCGCCGCGGAGATCCTTCCGAGCGACATGTGCGTGGAGGACATGCGCTACGTGCTCGACTACTACCGGCTCTCGGCCGATAGGCGGCTGCTCTTCGGGGGCGGCACGGTCTATGGCGGCACCGATCCCGCGGACATCAAGGCCAAGCTCCTGCCGGCGCTGGGCAGGATCTTTCCGGGTCTCGCAGGCGTGGGCGTTGACTTCGCCTGGTCGGGCAATTGCGCGATTTCCTTCAGCCGGGTGCCGCAGATGGGGCGGCTCGGGGCGCGGAGCTATTTCGCCCAAGGCTACAGCGGCCATGGCGTGGTCGGGAGCCATCTCTTCGGACGCATCCTGGCCCAGGCGGTGGACGGGGACCGGTCGCGGTTCGACGTCTTCGCCGCGGTGCCGTGGATTCCCTTCCCCGGGGGGCGCCGTTTCGCCGTTCCCTATTCCATGGTCGGATCGTGGTGGTACATGCTCCGCGACCGGCTGGGCGTCTGACGCCGGACGTCGGCACAACAACAGGAGAGGATGAAGACCATGAAGATCAGGACGCAACTTGCGCTGGCCCTCGGGCTGGCGGCCGCCCCGGCGCTTGCCGCCGAGGGCGAACTGCACATCTACAACTGGTCCGACTACATCGCCGAGGACACCATCGCCAAGTTCGAGGCCGAGACCGGGGTCAAGGTCGTCTACGACGTCTACGATTCCAACGAGGTGCTGGAAGCGAAGCTGCTCGCCGGTTCCTCGGGCTACGATCTCGTGGTCCCGACCTCGTCCTTCCTGCAGCGCCAGATCGGCGCCGGGGTCTATCAGCCGCTGAACAAGGACCTTCTGCCGAACCTCGCGAACATGGATCCCGACCTTATGGAGCGCGCCGCGGCCTATGATCCGGGAAACGAGCATGCCGTCATCTACATGTGGGGCACGGTCGGCATCGGCTACAATGTCGAGAAGGTTCGCGAGCGGCTGGGCGAGGATGTGACGGTCGACAGCTGGTCGATGATCTTCGATCCCGAGATCGCCGCGAAGCTTGCGGATTGCGGCCTGACGCTGCTCGATTCCAAGACCGACATGCTGGAGACGGCGCTGAACTATCTCGGCTTCGATCCCAATTCCAATGACGCCGACGAACTGGAGCAGGCGAAGGATCTGCTTCTCGGCATTCGGCCCTATGTGCGCTACTTCAGTTCCTCGCAGTACATCTCCGATCTCGCGAATGGCGAGGTCTGTGTATCGGTCGGATTCTCCGGCGACATCTTCATCGCGGCGGATCGTGCGGTCGAGGCCGGCAATGGCATCGAGATCGGCTATTCCATCCCGAAGGAGGGCGGCCAGCAATGGTTCGACATGATGGCGATCCCGGCGGATGCGCCGAACCCCGAGGCGGCGCATGCCTTCATGAATTTCGTGATGGAGCCGCAGATCTCCGCCGACATCACCAATTACGTGTTCTATGCCAATGCCAATGCGGCCTCGACGGATCTGATCGATCCCGAGATCACCGGCGACCCGGCGGTCTATCCGGACCAGGAGGTCCGGGCCAAGCTCTGGCCGACGCTGGCCAAGGACGCCCGCACCGACCGGCTGACGACACGGCTCTGGACCCAGGTCAAGACGGGACAGTAGTTCTACTTTAGGTTGCGCATCTGCGCGTTATGCGCCACATTCCCGGGGGCCGTGACGACGGCCCCCGGCGGATGCCTGCCGGTTCGGAATGGAGAACCGCATATGCGACCTAAGGGGATCGCGCTTCTCGTGCTGGCGCTGGCGGCGGGTGCGCCCGCAGCGGCCGGGGGCGTCCTGCGCGTGTTCAACTGGTCAAACTACATCGCGGACGACACGATCGCGGCTTTCGAAGCCGCCACCGGCATCGACGTGATCTACACCACCTACGATTCGATGGAGGAACTCGAACTGTCGCTGCTCACGGGGGTTTCCGGGGCCGACATCGTCGTTCCGTCCTCGGATTTCCTGCGGCGCGCAATCAAGAACGACGTCTTCATGCCGCTCGACCGCGACAGGATCCCCAATTGGCGCAATCTCGACCCCGGTCAGATGGCCAAGGCCGCTGCCTACGACCCGGGCAACGCCCATGCGGCCATCTATCTCTGGGGCACGACGGGCCTCGGGTACAATGTCGACGAGGTCCGGCGGCGACTGGGTCCGGATGCGCCGGTCGACAGCTGGTCGCTGATCTTCGACCCGCATTATGCCGCCAAACTCGCCGATTGCGGCATCACCATGCTCGATTCCCCTGTGGAGGTGCTTCCGGCGGTGCTGAAGTATCTCGGCCTCGATCCCGCCGCGCCGGGTCCCGATGACCTCGCGCGGGCGGAGGAGGCGCTGGACGCCATCCGTCCCTTCGTGCGCGACTTCAATTCCGCACGCTACATCGAGGATCTGGCAAGTGGATCTGTCTGCCTCTCCTTTGGCTGGTCGGGTGATGTCTTCATGGCTGCCGAGCGGGCGGAAGCGGCGGGCAATGGCGTGCAGATCGGCTATGCGATCCCGAAGGAAGGGGCGCAGCAATGGTTCGACATGATGGCGATCCCGGCCGAGGCCCCGAACCCGGATGCGGCCCATGCCTTCATCGACTTCGTGCTGCGGCCCGAGATCATGGCCGGGATCACGAACTACGTCTATTTCCCCAATGCGGTGACGGCGTCGCAGCCCTATGTCGACGAGGCGATCCGGGAGAATGCCGAGATCTATCCGCCCGGCGAGGTGCTCGACGCATTGTTTCCCGCGGCACTCTATGATGCGGCGACGCAGCGGAGCCTGGCGCGCCTCTGGACACGGATGCGCGCCGGACAATAAGCTCGACGCGGAAATCCGCCGCCGATGCGGCCCGCGGCGGGTAGCGCCGTCTGGAGCTTCGGAACGCCCATGAACGAGACCGTGCCGGTTGCTCTGAGAAAACCCTGGGCCGGCGGTTCGGAACCGCCCTTCGTCCGCATCCAGAAGATCACCAAGCGTTTCGGGGATTTCACCGCCGTCGAGGACGTGAGCCTCGACATCTTCAAGGGCGAGCTCTTCTGCCTGCTGGGGGGGTCGGGCTGCGGCAAGTCGACGCTTCTGCGCATGCTTGCGGGCTTCGAGACGCCCTCCTCGGGGCGCATCGAGATCGACGGGCAGGACATGGCCGGCAAGGCGCCCTACGAGCGGCCGACCAACATGATGTTCCAGTCCTACGCGCTCTTCCCGCACATGAGTGTCGAGAAGAACGTCGCCTACGGGCTGCAGCGCGACGGCATCGGCCGCGCGGAGGCCCACGACCGGGCAACGGACATGCTGAAGATGGTGCAGCTCAGCCAGTTCGCCGGGCGCAAGCCGCATCAGCTCTCGGGCGGCCAGCGGCAGCGGGTGGCCCTGGCCCGCAGCCTGGTCAAGCGGCCGAAGCTCCTGCTGCTCGACGAGCCGCTGGGCGCGCTCGACAAGAAGCTCCGCGAGGAGACGCAGTTCGAGCTGGTCAAAATCCAGGAGACGCTCGGCGTCACCTTCATCGTCGTGACCCACGACCAGGAAGAAGCGATGACGCTCTCCACCCGGATCGGCGTGATGAACGAGGGGGTCATCGTCCAGGTCGGCGAACCCTCCGAGATCTACGAGCATCCGGGGTCGCGCTTCGTCGCCGATTTCATCGGCTCGGTGAACCTCTTCGAGGGCCGGGTCACCGAGGACAAGCCGGATTATGTCGAGATCGCGGCGCCGGATCTCGGGGGCAGCATCCATGTCGGCCACGGGGTGAGCTGCACGGTGAACCAGCAGGTCTGGTACGCGATCCGTCCCGAGAAGGTGCGGCTGAGCCGCGAACGGCCGGAAAGCCGGCGCAACGCCTTCGAGGGCGTCATCGACGAGGTCGCCTATCTCGGCAATCTCTCGATCTTCCGCATCCGGCTCGCGAACGGGGTTCTGGTGCGCGCGACGCGGGCGAATCTCTCCCGCTACGACGACGAGGCGCTCACCTGGGACGAAAAGGTCTGGATCGCCTGGGACGACACCGCCGGCGTGGTGCTGACCCGATGACCGGGGCGATCGAGCGTTTCCCGCCGTTCCGCTGGACCGCGGCGGTTCTGCGCCGGCTGGGGCTCGGCGGGCGCGTCCTCGTGGTCGCCGTGCCGTTTCTCTGGCTGCTGGTCTTCTTCCTGATCCCGTTCCTGGTGGTCGCCAAGATCAGCCTGAGCGAGCCGGCGATCGCCATGCCGCCCTACCTGCCGCTGGTGGAATGGGACGGGGCACGGGCGCTCTTGACGCTGAACTTCGAGAACTTCGCCTATCTGCTCAGCGACCCGCTCTATCTCAACGCCTATATCTTCTCCATCAAGGTGGCCTTCGTCTCCGCGGTCATCGCGCTGCTCGTCGGCTATCCGATGGCCTATTACATCGCCCGCTCGCCCGAGCCGCGGCGCTCGCTGCTGCTCACGCTGGTGATCCTGCCGTTCTGGACCTCGTTCCTGCTGCGCGTCTACGCTTGGCAGGGCTTCCTGCGCTCGAACGGGGTCATCAACAACTTCCTGCTCTGGACCGGGATCATCGACCAGCCGCTGGTGATGCTGCAGACCGATTTCGCGGTCTATCTCGGCATCGTCTATACCTACCTGCCCTTCATGATCCTGCCGCTCTATGCCAATCTGGTGAAGCTCGACGAGAGCCTGCTCGAGGCTTCCGCGGATCTCGGGGGGCGGCCGCTCGTCACCTTCTTCCACATCACGCTGCCGCTCTCGATGCCGGGCATCATCGCCGGCTTCATGCTGGTCTTCGTGCCCGCGATCGGCGAATTCGTGATCCCCGAACTGCTGGGCGGGCCCGACACGCTGATGATCGGCCGGGTGCTCTGGAACGAGTTCTTCTCCAACCGCGACTGGCCGGTGGCGAGCGCCGTGGCGATCGCGATGCTGATCGTCCTGGTCGTCCCGATCATGATCCTGCGCAGCGTGCAGGCCGACAAGGGAGAGACGACGTGAAGGCGGGCGGATTGCTGCGCATCTTCTGCGTGCTGGGGTTCATCTTTCTCTATGCGCCGATCCTGTCGCTGATCATCTTCAGCTTCAACGAGAGCAAGCTGGTGACGGTCTGGGGCGGGTTCTCGACCAAATGGTATGGCGAGCTCTTCCGCGACCCGCAGATCCTCGGCTCGGCCTGGATCAGCTTCCAGGTGGCCTTCGTCACGGCGACGCTCGCGGTGATCCTCGGCACGCTCGCGGCCTATGTGCTGGTCCGGTTCGGGCGGTTCCGGGGCAGGGCGCTCCTGACCGGCATGTCCACGGCGCCCCTGGTGATGCCCGAGGTGATCACCGGCCTGTCGCTCCTGCTGCTCTTCGTCTCGATGGAGCAGCTGATCGGCTGGCCGGCGGGACGCGGCAAGACGACGATCATCATCGCGCATGTCACCTTCTGCATGGCCTATGTGGCGGTGGTGGTGCAGTCGCGGCTCGCCGGGCTCGACCGGGATCTGGAGGAAGCGGCGATGGATCTCGGCGCGCGTCCGGTCCGGGTCTTCTTCGACATCACCATCCCGGTGATCGCGCCGGCGCTGGTGGCCGGGTGGCTGCTCGCCTTCACGCTGTCGCTCGACGATCTCGTGGTGGCGAGCTTCGTGACCGGCCCGGGGGCCTCGACGCTGCCGATGGTGATCTTCTCCAAGGTGCGCCTCGGCGTCTCGCCCGACATCAATGCGCTGGCCACGATCATCATCGTCGTGGTGGCGATCGCGGTCGGCCTCGCCACCTGGTACATGCGCCGGAGCGCGCGCAATGGGTGAGGCGCGCGGCGATTCCGCCTTCCGTCTCGGACAGAGCCGGGAGCGCCTTCCGGAGATGACCTACGGCGGGGCGCTGTCCTTCCTGCGCCGGCGCTACAGCCGCGATCTCGCGGGCGTCGACGTGGCGGTGATGGGCGTGCCCTACGATGCCGCGGTCACCTATCGCCCGGGCTGCCGGCTGGGGCCGCGGGCGATCCGGGCGGCCTCGGTCCAGCTCGCCGAACTCAAGGCCTTTCCCTTCGGCTTCGATCTGCTGGAATCCCTGTCGGTCGTCGATTTCGGCGATTGCTGGATCGATCCGCATCATCCCGAGACCGTCGCGCGCGACATCGAGGCGCAGGCAAGCGAGATTCTCGCCGCGGGCGCGCGGCTCCTGACCTTAGGCGGCGACCATTTCGTGAGCTGGCCGCTCCTCAGGGCCCATGCGGAACGCCACGGTCCGCTCGCGCTCATCCAGGTCGATGCCCATGGCGATCTCTGGCCGGACGATCCGGGCCGGCTCGACCACGGCACAATGATGGGCCGGGCGATCCGCGAGGGACTGGTCGATCCCGGCGCCTCGACGCAGATCGGCATCCGCACGTTCCATGACACGACCGAAGGGCTCGAGGTGCTCACGGCGCCCTGGGTCCATCGCAACGGCATCGGCACGGCGCTCGATGTCGCCTGCCGCCGCGCCGCGGGCAGGCCGGTCTATCTCTCCTTCGACATCGACGCGCTCGATCCGGCCTTCGCACCGGGGACCGGCACGCCGGTGCCCGGCGGGCTTGCGAGCTGGCAGGCGCTGGAACTGGTGCGGGGACTGCGCCCGCTCGATCTGGTGGGCATGGATGTCGTCGAGGTCTCGCCGCCCTTCGACCATGCCGAGATCACCGCGCTCGCCGCCGCGCATCTGGCCCATGACTGGCTCTGCGTCCTCGCCGAGAAGGCGGGGGCCGCGCGGGTCGATGTCGGCCATCTCTAGGAGACCTCCATGCCGCCCCCCTCGACCCGCGAAAGCATCCAGCGCCTGCCCGATCACTTTCGCGACTGGCTCGGCGACCGGCGCATCGAGGAAGTCGAGTGCATCGTGCCCGACATCGCCGGCATCTCGCGCGGCAAGGCGATGCCCTTCTCCAAGTTCGCGCGCGAGGACCGGATGTTCCTGCCGACCTCGATCTTCCACCAGACGATCGCCGGCGACTACGTCGAGATGCACGACGCCTTCCAGTGGACCGAGAGCGACATGGTGCTCAAGCCCGACTATTCCACGGGCACTGCGGCGCCCTGGGCCGACGACATCACGCTGCAGGTGATCCACAACGTCGAGAACCTCGCCGGCGAGCCGGTCAAGGTCTCGCCGCGCAACGTGCTGAAGCGGGTGGTCGCGCTCTATGCGGCGGAGGGCTGGGCGCCGGTGGTGGCGCCGGAGATGGAATTCTATCTCATCAAGCCCAACCTCAACCCCAACGAGCCGATCGAGCCGCCGCTCGGGCGCACCGGCCGGCAGATGGTCTCGCGTCAGGCCTATTCCATGTCGGCCGTCGACGAATACGGCAAGGTGATCGACGACATCTACGAATTCGCCGAGGCGCAGGGCTTCGAGCTCGACACCATCATCCAGGAGGGTGGCGCCGGACAGGTGGAGATCAACTTCCTGCACGGCGATCCCGTCGCGCTCGCCGACCAGGTGTTCTTCTTCAAGCGCACGATCCGCGAGGCCGCGCTCCGGAACAATTGCTTCGCCACCTTCATGGCCAAGCCGATGCAGCACGAGCCGGGCTCGGCGATGCATATCCACCATTCGGTCGTCGACATGCGCAGCGGCACGAATGTCTTCACGGCGGAGGACGGCTCGGCCACCGAGCACTTCCGCGCCTTCATCGGCGGGATGCAGCGGCACATGCCGACGGTGGTCTGCATGTTCGCGCCCTACGTCAACAGCTATCGCCGCTTCGTGCCCGGGGGCGCGGCGCCGATCAATCTCGAATGGGGGCCCGACAACCGCACCACCGGGATCCGCGTGCCGATCAGCGGGCCCGCGGCAAGGCGGGTGGAGAATCGCGTGGTCGGCATGGACTGCAACCCCTATCTGGCGCTGGCCGCGAGCCTCGCCTGCGGCTATCTCGGCATGAAGAACGCGATCATGCCGCGCGAGGCGGTGGCGGGAGAGGCCTATCACCGGCCGCGCGCCCTGCCGCGGGACCTGCTCTCGGCCCTCGATCTCTTCGAGAACTGCCCGGAGATCACCGAGGTGCTCGGCGCGGATTTCTGCACGCTCTACAAGGCGATCAAGCGCGACGAGGTGGAGACCTTCCTGCAGGTGATCTCGCCCTGGGAGCGGGATCATCTGCTCCTGAACGTCTGACGGCGGAATGCTCGCCGGGCATCTCGATCTGCTGACGGCGAACGACACGCCCGGCGAGCATGCCGCGAGCTGGTACGCCGCGACGGCCAGCCCGCCCGGCGGATTCGAACCGCTCGCCGGCGAGACCTCGGCGGATGTCTGCATCGTCGGCGGCGGCTATACCGGGCTTTCCGCGGCGCTGCATCTCGCCGAGGCGGGCTTCTCCGTGGTGCTGCTGGAGGCGAACCGGGTCGGCTGGGGCGCCTCGGGGCGCAACGGCGGCCAGCTGGGCAGCGGGCAGCGCCAGGACCAGGAATGGATCGAGAAGACCGCCGGCCGCGGCCGCGCGCGCGTCTTCTGGGACATGGCCGAGGAGGCCAAGGCACTCGTGCGCACGCGGGTGGCGCGGCATCGCATCGCTTGCGATCTCACGCCGGGCATCATCTATGCGGCGCACAAGGCGGCCCATGTGCCGGCGTTTCACGCGAGCGCGGAGAAGCTCCGGCGCGACTACGGCTATGACGCGGCCGAGGCGCTGGACAGGGCCGCTGTCCGCGAGGCCGTGGGCAGCGATGCCTATCACGGCGGCATCCGCGACCGCGGCGCGGCGCATCTGCATCCGCTGAACTTCGCGCTCGGACTGGCGCGGGCCGCGGCGCTGGCCGGGGCGCGCATCCACGAGCGCAGCCGGGTGACGCGGCTCGAGGGCGGCGCGAGCCCGAAGCTCGAGACGGCGCGAGGGGCGGTGCGGGCGCGGTTCGCGGTGCTGGCCGGCAACGGCTATCTCGGCGATCTCGTCCCGGAGGTCGCCGCGCGGGTGATGCCGATCAACAATTTCATCGTGGCGACGGCCCCGCTGGGTGCTGTGCCGCTGATCCGCGAGAACATGGGCGTCGCGGATTCGCGCTTCGTGGTCAATTACTTCCGACAGTCGCGCGACCACCGGCTGCTCTTCGGCGGCGGCGAGACCTATGGCTACCGCTTCCCGCGCGACATCGCCGCGCTGGTGCGGCCGCGGCTGGCGGCGATCTATCCCGCGCTCGCCGAGGTGCCGATCGACTATGCCTGGGGCGGCACGCTGGCGATCACGGTCAACCGGATGCCGGCATTCCAGCGGCTCGGGTCCCAGGTGTTCTCGGCGGCGGGATATTCCGGCCACGGCGTCGCGATGGCGACGCTGGCGGGCAAGCTCGTCGCCGAGGCGGTGCAGGGCACGGCGGAACGCTTTGACGTTCTGGCCGATCTGCCGCAGCGGAGCTTTCCCGGCGGCGCGTTCCTGCGCGCCCCGCTGCTCGCGCTGGCAATGAGCTGGTACGCGCTGCGCGACCGGTTGTGAGGGACGTCCGACCGGCGGGCCGGCCGCGGCTCACTGCCGCTGCTGCGCCGCGCGCCGCCGGCGGTATTCGCCGAACTGCTGGTCGACCAGCACGCCGATCAGGATCACCGATCCCATCACCGCGAAATTGAGCGAACTGGGGATGCCGAGCAGGTTCACGAGGTTCTGCAGCACCTGCAGGAGCACCGCCCCGAGGACCACGCCGATGATCGACCCCTCGCCGCCGCGCAGCGAGAAGCCGCCCAGTACCGCGGCGGCGATGGCGTAGAGCTCGTAGAAACCGCCGTGGGATGCCGGCGAGATCGAGCGGGTGTACATGGCGAAGAAGATCGCCGCGATCGCCGTCAGCACGCCGCAGATCACATAGGCCGTGACGATCACCCGACCCGTCGGCACGCCGGAATAGCGCGCCGCCTCCTCGTTCTTCCCGACCGCGTAGAGATGCCGCCCGTAGACCGAGCGGTGCAGCACGACCCACATCACCGCCGTGATGGCGAGCATGGCGAGAAACGAATGCGGCACCCCGAAGCTGCGCCCGGTCGCGAGCCATTCGAGCGTCGGAAAGCTGACGCCGAAGCCGAAGCCGGCGGTGGCATCGGCGGTATAGAACCGCGCGACGCCGCGATAGATCAGCAGGCCGCAGAGCGTGACGATGAAGGGCTGCATGTTCATGCGGGTGACCAGGAGCCCGTGCGCCAGCCCGATCAGCACGCCACCCGCGAGCATCAGCAGGAAGGCGAAGGGCCAAGGCATCGCATGGGTCACGATCAGGTCGATGAAGAGCACGCCCAGGAGCGCGATCACCGAACCTACCGAGAGCTCGATCCCGCCGGTGATGATCACGAAGCCCTGGCCAATCGCGAAGATGCCGAAGAGGCCGACGAGGTTCGCGGTATTGGCGAGGTTGATTGGCGAGAGGAACCGCGGGTTGATGATCGCCACGACCGCGCCGACCGCGAGGATCAGCACCAGGAGCCCGAGATCCTTCTTCTGCATGATCGCGGATCCCTATTGCAGATGCCCGACCGCGAGCCGCAGCACGGCCGCCTCGGAAAAATCTGGCCGGGCCAGCGTTCCGCTGATCCGGCCCTCGTGCATCACCGCGATCCGGTCGCTCACGCCGATGACCTCCTCCATGTCGCTCGAGATCATCAGGATCGCGACCCCGGAATCGGCGAGCGCCCGCAGCATATCGTAGATCTCCCGCTTCGCGCCCACGTCGATGCCCCGGGTCGGCTCGTCGAAGATGATCGCCTTGGGCGACATCGACAGCCATTTCGCCAGCACGACCTTCTGCTGGTTCCCGCCCGACAGCGATCCCACCGGGACATTCACGCCGGGCGCCCGGATCCGCAGCCGCTCGGCCTGATCCTCGGCGAGCGCGGTCTCGGCGGCCCGGTCGACCAGCCCGCGATGCGCGAGATCGGCGAGGCGGGGCAGAGAGATGTTCTGCGCGATGGCGAGGTCCAGCACGACGCCGCTGCCCTTGCGGTCCTCGGGAACCAGGTAGAGGCCCTGGGCGATGGCGTCGCACGGCGAGCGGATCGCGAGGTCGCGGCCGTCCAGCCGGACGACGCCTGCCGTCAGCGGCTCGATGCCGAAGACCGCGCGGGCGAGTTCGGTGCGTCCTGCGCCGATCAGCCCGGCGAGGCCGAGGATCTCCCCGCGCCGCACGGCGATGTCGACGCCGGGATCGGGATGCGCCGGCGTGCGCGCGCCCCGGATCTCCAGGATCGGCGCGCCGGGCGCCGCCTGCGGCGGCCGATAGACCGACTTCAGGTCGCGGCCGATCATGTGCCGGACCATAGCCTCGGGCGAGATCTCGGCCTTGGCCAGTTCCGCGACCTTCCTGCCGTCGCGCAGCACCATGACCTGGTCGCTGCAGGCCGTGACCTCGTTGAGCCGGTGCGAGATGAAGATGATGCTGACCCCGGCCGCCCGCAGATCCCCGATCACCGCGAGCAGCCGGTCGGTCTCGGTGAGGGTCAGGCTCGAGGTCGGCTCGTCCATGATCACGAGGCGCGAGTCGAGCGACAGCGCCTTGGCGATTTCCACCAGCTGCCGCTGGGCGATGGAGAGCGACGCGACAGGGGTCGCAGGTGCGAAATCCGCCCCCAGCCGCTCGAAGAGCGGCGCCGCCGCCGCGGCGAGGCGCGCGCGGTCGACCAGCCGCAGCGGGCCGGCCTTCAGGGGCTCGCGGCCGATGAAGACATTTGCGGCGGCGTCTAGATTCTCGAAGAGGTTCAGCTCCTGGTGCACGAAGGCAATGCCGGCGGCGATGGCCTCGGCCACGGTCATGGCCGCCCGGTCCGTGCCGTCGACCCGGATCGTGCCGGCGGAGGGCTGCGCGACCCCGCCCAGCACCTTCATCAGCGTCGACTTGCCCGCGCCGTTCTCGCCGACGAGGCCGATCACCTCCCCCGGCGCCACCGAAAGGCTGACATCGTCGAGCGCGACGACGCCCGGGTATCGCTTGCCGATGTTCAGGAGCTCGAGGAAGGGTTCGGTCATTCGGTGGTCCCGCGGCGGGCGGGCCGGCGCGCGTAGGCCGGCCCGGCAGGCGGGATCAGCCCACGCTGGCGATCTTCGCCTTGAGGTCCTCCTCGAAGGCGTCGACATTCGACTGGTCGATGATCTTGGTGGGGATGATGATCAGCCCGTCCTCGGGGACCATCGAGCTGTCACCCTCCAGGTATTTCGCCATCAGCAGCATGCCCTGGTAGCCCCATTCGAAGGGCTGCTGCACCACGGTGCCGGCGAATTCGCCCGAGCGCACGGCGCCGAGCGTGATCGGATCCTCGTCGAAGGCGATGACGGTGATCTCGCCGAGCTTGCCGGCCGCCTGAAGCGCCTCGTAGATCCGCGGCGGGTTGTAGGAATAGAAGCCCACCATGCAGGTGATGTCCGGGTTCGCCGCGAGCACGTCGTCGACATTCGCCCGCGCCTTGGTCTGGTCGATGTCGTCGCCGCGCACATCGACCAGCTCGATCCCGGTGCCTTCCACGGCCTGACGGAAGCCGGCGATCCGCTCGACCGCGTTGTCCGCGCCGAGCAGGCCGACGAAGCCCATGCACTGGCCGCCGTCCGGCAGCGCCTTCTTGGCGATCTCGCCCGCCTGCACGCCGGCCTCGGTGTTCGACGAGCCGACATAGGCGATGCGGTCGCTGTCGGGCGCGTCGCTGTCGGTGGTGAAGAGCGGGATCTGCGCGGCGATCCGGTTGAAGGCGTCGATCGAGGTCTTGGGATCGGCCGAGGAGATCATGATCGCGTCGGTGCCGGCGGCGACGAGATCGTCCATCAGCGCGTTCTGCAGCGCGGCGGTGGCCTGGGCCGGATAGCGGAACTGCAGCTCGTAGCCGGGCAACTCGCCCTGCGCCTTGGCGACCCCGGCCTCGGCCAGCTTCCAGAAATCCGAGGCGCCGTTCACGACGAAGGCGAGCTGCGGCTTCTCCTGCGCCTGGACGGCGCCGGCCATTGCCAGCACCACGGCGACGCCGGCGATCAGGTTGCGTTGCATTGATTTTCCTCCCGTTTTCTTTCCGAGCGCCCCACAGCGGAGCGCCGCGAGCCGCGGTCCCGGAGGCCGCGGCCACCCGGCCATGCTAATATCACTCGCCGATTCTAGGCAACATGGAATAAGCATGGACATTTCAACTTGTTAATGATGATAATACGAATGGACGCCGGGCGGCGAAGTCGCGCATTCCGCTCGGCCGTCCCAAACAGGAGCCTGTGCGAGGGCCGGAATGAAGGGTGGCAGAAAGACGGTCGCGAACCCAGGGGGCGACGATGCCGCCGAAGCCGCGCGGCCGCCGACCATGATCGACGTCGCGGCGCGGGCAGGGGTGTCGCAGACCACGGTCTCGCTCGTGCTCAACAACAGCCAGGGCGCACGGCTCTCGGCCTCGACCCGGAGCCGGGTGCGCGAGGCGGCGCGCGACCTCGGCTATACGCTCACCCGCCGCGGCCCCGCCCAGCCAGACCGGGTGGGCTCCAGCGTCATCGGCTTTCTCTCCGACGAGATCTCCACCGATCCCTGGTGCGCCATGCAGCTCGACGCCGTGCGCGAGAAGGCCTGGGAGCACGGCCTGACCGTCACCGCCTGCGTCAGCCACAGCGACCGCGAACTCGAGGAGGCGCTGCTGGGCCAGCTCCTGCGCCAGCCCCTGGCCGGGCTTGTTTATGCCACGATCCTGACCCGCCACATCCGGCCGCTGCCGCAGCTCTACCGCATCCCGACCGTGCTGCTGAACTGCTTCGTGCAGAACCACAGCCTCGCCTCGGTGGTGCCGGGCGAGCTGCTCGGCGGCTATGTCGCCACGCTGCACCTGCTGCGGGCCGGCCACCGCCGCATCGGCCATATCGCCGGCCAGTCCTGGACCGATCCGTCGCGCGACCGGCTCAAGGGCTATCGCCGGGCGCTGGCCGAGCGCGACATCCTGTTCGATCCCGCGCTGGTGCTGCCCGGCAACTGGGAGCCGCCGACCGGCTACCAGCACACGGTGACGCTGATGGACCTGCCGGACCCGCCGACGGCGATCTTCGTGGCCAACGACATGATGGCGGTCGGCGTCTATGACGCGCTCAAGGAACGGGGCCTGCGCATCCCGCAGGATGTCTCGGTGGTGGGCTACGACGACCGCGAGATCGCCCAGTTCATGCGCCCGCCGCTGACCACCGTGGTGCTGCCGCATTCGGAGATGGGCGTCCAGGCCGCCGAGGTGCTGATCGACGGCCAGATCCGCGCCGAGGGCCGGCAGCCGCAGGTCAAGGTGGAATGCACCCTGGTCGATCGCGAATCGGTCGCGCCGCCGCGCCCGCGAAACTGAGGAGGGGACGATGCGGATCCTGGTCACCGGGCCCACCGGCAAGGTCGGCCGGCGGCTGATCGACCGACTGCTCGTGGACCCGGAATGGCGGCACGCCCGCATCCGCGCGCTCTGCCACAACCGGACGCTGCCGGAGGGCGAGCGGGTCGAGGTCGTCCGGGGCAGCATCGCCGACCGCGAGACCGCCGAACGCGCCATCGCCGGGGTCAGCCATGTCGTGCATCTGGCGACCTGCAAGGAAATGCCCGAACTCGTCATGGACGTGACGGTGAAGGGCCTCTTCTGGCTGCTCGAAGCCTTCCGCGACAGCCCGACGGCGCAGCGGTTCCTGCTGATCGGCGGCGATGCCGGTGTCGGGCATTTCTACTACGCCCACGACGGGCCGCTGACCGAACGCACGCCGCACATGGCCTATCCGGGCTGCTACGCGCTCTCCAAGGTGCTGGAGGAGGTCATGCTGGCGCAGTTCGGCATCCAGTACGGGATCGACTGGACCTGCCTGCGCGCGCCCTGGATCATGGAAAAGGACGACTTCCGTTTTACGCTGAGCTTTGGCGACGACGTCTTCGGCGGGCCGGTCTGGAAGGACCTCGTGTCTGACGCGGTGGCGGCGCGATGCCGGGCGGAGGGAACCGTGCCGCGGCTGCTCGACGCCGAGGGCGCGCCGCTGAAGCGGAATTTCGTCCATGTGGACGACCTCACTTCCGCCATCCTCGCCGCGCTCGACTCGCCCGGGGCGGCGCAGCGGCTCTTCAACATCTGCATGGACGAGCCGGTGGATTACGGCGCGCTCGCCAGCTATCTGGCGCGCAGCCGCGGTCTCGGCGCCATCGACATCCCGAGCGCCTATCGCTCCAACTGGATGGACAATACGGCGGCGAAATTCGCGCTCGGCTGGCGTCCGGACTACGACATGGAGCGTCTGGTCGAGGCGGCCTGGGCCTATGAGCGGGCGCCCGACGACCCGCGGCGCATCTGGTATCCCGGCTGACGCGCCCCGGCCCTGGTTAATCATGTATGAAGATCGCGAGCTGGGATGCTGGCGAAACCGGCCGCGATCCGCTAGTCTCCGCCCCCATGGCGATGGGGTTTTGCAGGTTTTTCGGGGCATTGGCGGTCGGTCTCGCCGTAGCGGCCGGTCCCGCCGCGACGGCCGGCGCGGGCACCGCGCCGCAGGATGCCCCGCGCGCCGAACCGAGCCCGGATCCCGGGAGGGACGCGCTGATCCTCGCCAGCGTCGCTCCCATGCCCCGGGCGCGGACCGCACCTTCGCCCGAGCGGCGCTGCACCGGGGACGGCAGCCATTGCATCGCGCTGGCGAGCTACGTTCCCGATGTCTGCCGGACGATCGAGGCGGTGGCGCGCGCAAGCGGCGTGGAGGTGAATTTCTTCGCGCGCCTGATCTGGAAGGAGAGCCTCTTCGATGCGGGTGCGGTCAGCCCGGCGGGTGCGCAGGGGATCGCCCAGTTCATGCCGGGAACCGCGAAGCTGCGCGGCCTGCGTGACGCCTTCAACCCCGCGGAAGCGCTCGCCGCTTCGGCGGAATATCTCGCCGAACTCAGCCGCACCTACGGCAATCCCGGCCTCGCGGCCGCCGCCTACAACGGCGGGGAGGCGCGGGTCGAGCGCTACCTTTCGGCTGGCGGCGGATTGCCGGCGGAGACCCGCGCCTATGTCCAGGCGATCACCGGCCATTCCGTCGAGACCTGGCGCGACGCGCCCCCCGCCACGCTCGATGTCGCGCTCGACAAGGAGGTGGCTTTCCAGTCGGCCTGCGTCACGCTCGCCGAGAACCGCCGGTTGCGCGAATTCCGCTCGGGCCCGCCGGTCCTGCCCTGGGGCGTGATCCTCGCCTCGAACCGTGACCGGGACGGGGTCGAGCGGCAGGTCGCGCGCCTCCGGAACCGCCATTCCGCGGTCCTGCGCGGCGAGCCGGTCAGCTACACCCGCGGCCGTCGGCCCGGCATGCCGCGCGCGCTGCATTACGCCCAGGTCGGTCGGTCCAGCCGCGCCGAGGCCGAATCCCTCTGCGACCGGCTCAGGTCGGTCGGCGGAGACTGCATGGTGCTGCACAACTAGGCATCCCATGCCGGCTGCCGGCGAGGCCGGCGCCCGGATGGCCGTGATATCCGCATGGCTTGCCCCCGGCCGCCCTCAGGTCTTGCGCAACCGGTCGAAGGTCACGGCGACGATGATGAAACTCCCGATGAAGGCGCCCTGCCAGAAGGTCGAGATCCCCAAGAGGATGAGGCTGTTGCGGATGACCTCGATCAGGAAGGCGCCGACCACCGCCCCGAAGGCGGTGCCGACGCCGCCGGCGAGATTGGCGCCGCCGATCACCGCGGCGGCGATGACGTTGAGCTCCATGCCCTGACCGAGGTTGGTGGTGACGCCGCCGAGCCAGCCGACCTCCAGAACCCCGGTGATCCCGGCGAGCAGCGAGGCGAACATGTAGACCGTGATCTTCGTGCGCGCGACCGGAATGCCGGTCAGGATCGCGGCATGCTCGTTGCCGCCGATGGCGAAGACATGCCGGCCCCACTGGCTCCAGTGAAACAGGAACCCGGTCAGGAGGGCGAGCAGGATCAGCACCAGAAGCGGATTGGGAATTCCGAAACTGGAGCCGCCGCCGAGCCAGAGCAGCTTGGCCTGGTCCGGGCCGAACTCGAAGACCATCTTGTTCTGGCTCAGCACCATCGCGATGGACCGCGCCACCGACAGCATGCCGAGGGTGACCACGAAGGGTGGAATGCCGATGACCGCGATCAGCAGGCCGTTGATGAGCCCCACCACCAGCGCCCCGCCCAGGGCGAGCGGGATCGCCAGGAAGATCGACATCCCGCTCGCCATCGACATGCCGCAGATCATCGCCGAGAGCACCACCACCGAGCCCACCGAGAGGTCGATGCCGCCGGTGATGATGACTGCCGTCATGCCGATGGCGATGATGCCGATGAAGGCGAAATTCCGCGTCACGTTGAAGAGGTTGCGCTCGGTGGCGAAGGTATCGGTCAGCAGGCTCAGCGCGATGCTGCCGAGCACCGCGGCGAGGAAGACCCAGAAGACCTGATGCGACATGAGTCGTCCGAGAAGACCGGTATGGGTCTGCTTGCCGATGGCGTCTTCCAGACTCGCTGTCATGGGGCTCTCTCGCGAATTTCCTGGCCGATCGGCTGCATCAGGCGGTCTCGATCGCGCCGGTGATCAGGCCGGTCACTTCCTCCGGCGAGGTCTGCGCGATCGGCTTGTCCGCAACTTTGCGGCCGCGGCGCAGCACGACGATGCGGTCGCATACGGCGAAGACGTCCGGCATGCGGTGGCTGATCAGCACCACGGCGATCCCCTGGTCGCGCAGATGGCGGATCAGGGTGAGCACCTCGGCCACCTGCCGCACCGAGATCGCCGCGGTCGGCTCGTCCATCAGCACGATCCGCGGCTCGCTCAGCCGCGTGCGCGTGATCGCCACCGCCTGGCGCTGGCCGCCCGACATGCTGCGGACGAGATCGCGCGGCCGCGTCTCGGACTTGATCTCCGCGAACAATTCGCCGGCGCGGGCGTTCATGGCGCCGTGGTCGAGGATGCTGATCGGCCCGAGGATCCGGCGCCGCTTCTCACGCCCGAGAAAGACGTTCGCCGCCGCGGTCAGATTGTCGCAGAGCGCGAGATCCTGGTAGACGATCTCGATGCCCTTGGTGCGGGCGTCGATCGGCCCGTGGAAATGCATCTCCGATCCGTCGATCAGAATCCTGCCCGCCGTCGGCGGGAAGTTACCGGCGAGCATCTTGACCAGTGTCGACTTGCCGGCGCCGTTGTCGCCCATCAGCCCGACGACCTCCCCCGGCTCGATCGTCATCGAGACGTCGGTCAGGGCCTCGATCGCGCCGAAGCGCTTGCTCAGCCCGATGATCTGAAAGGCCGTCATTCACGTTCGCTCATCGAGGAGGGTATCCCGCCAACCGTTCTCCGTCCCCGTGCCGCCGCGTCCCTACCCGGAACCGATGGGCGATGGAGCAATTAATTACCCGCTATCCGAACCTAGTGCTTGGCAGGAGTGTAGCATGACTGATAATATTAGCAACAGGGACCCCGACGGCGACGGAATACGGGTGATGCCGACCGATCCGGGTCCTCGCCCGATGGCGCAAGAAAGAATCACCCGATAGTGGAGGAAACCCATGAAGATGAAGATGCTGCTCGCAGCCGGGGCCGCAGTGGCGGCACTCGTATCCGGCGCGACCACGGCGCAGGCCAAGGACGTGCTGGCCATCGTGGTCAAGGGGCTCGACAACCCGTTCTTCGAACAGATCAACCTCGGTTGCCAGAAGTGGATGGGCGAGAACGCCGATTCCGAATACGAATGCCTCTATACCGGTCCGGCCTCCAGCGCCGACGAAGCCGGTGAAGTGCAGATCGTCGAGGATCTCCTCAACCGTCCCGATGTGAAGGCGATCGCGATCTCGCCCTCGAACGCGCCGGCAATGGGCAATCTCATCCGGCGTGTCGCGCCGTCGATCCCGGTCATGACGATCGACGCCGACCTCGTCGAGGCCGACCGCGATCTTCGCGCCACCTATCTCGGCACCGACAATTACGAGATGGGCGTGCTGATGGCCAAGCATGCGATGGAGCTCAAGCCGGACGGCGGCACCGTCTGCCTGCAGCTCGGAAACGTCGCGGCCGACAACATCAACGCCCGCGCGGCGGGTTTCCGCGATACCATCGCGGGCGAGCAGGTCGACAGGCTGACGGGGCAGAACGGCTGGACGGAAGCCGACGGCTGCCCGGTCTTCACCAATGACCAGATCGATCTCGCCAACCAGCAGATGCAGGATGTCTTCACCGCCAATCCGGACCTGGACGCCTTCATCCTCGTCGGCGGCTGGGCGCAGTTCGGGCCGCAGGCCTATGCCCAGGTCACCGAGCAGGTGAAGGACAAGCTGGATTCCAAGGAACTCATCATCATCGCCGGCGACACGCTTCCGCCGCAGATGGATGCGCTGCGCGCCGGGCTCAGCCATGCCCAGGTCGGCCAGCGACCCTTCGAGATGGGCTACCGCGCGCCCACGGTGATGATGGAACTGATCGAGGGCAAGACGCTCGATCCGATCATCTACACCGGCCTCGACGAATGCACGGGCGACAACGTCGACAGCTGCCTCGCCCAATAGGGCCCGCGGCTCCGTGGGGCGCATCGCTGCGCCTCACGGATCTTCCGCTCCCGGCCCCGGCAAAACCCGGGGCCATGGGCGGGCGGGGTGCCGCGCGCAATCGGATCAGCGTAGCTGCGCCAGGAGCTCGAGCGACGGCTCGCCGGTCACGGCCAGCCCGGCACGACTCTGGTAGCCGCTGATCGCGGCGCGGGTGTTCGGACCGATGACGCCGTCGCTGCCCTGGGTGTCGAAGCCCGCGGCGGTCAGCCGACGCTGCAGCTCCTGTCGGTCGGCGATGGTCATGCCCTGCGCATCCGGCGGGAAGCTGGCGCGGATCGGCGGGCCCCCGGCGAGCCGGTCCGAGAGGTGCCCGATGCCGATCACGTAGTTCTCGGCGTTGTTGTAGCGCGTGATCGCGGTGAAATTGCCGAAGATCATGAAGGCGGGGCCGCTCGGCCCCATGGGAATGATGACCGAGGCGGGCCCGTGGTCCGGGACGGGGCGGCCGTCCATGGCGCGCACGCCCATCGCCGCCCAGTCCGACGGGCTTCGTCGCGTGCCGCGTCCGGTCTGGCCGGTGTTGAAGCCGGCCGGCAGTCGGACCTCGACGCCCCAGGGCTGGCCATGCCGCCAGCCCGAGCGCGACAGATAGGCCGCCGTGGAGGCGAGCGCGTCGCTGGGATCGTCCGACCAGATGTCCCGCCGCCCGTCGCCGGTGAAATCGACCGCATAGGCGAGATAGGAGGTCGGGATGAACTGGGTGTGGCCCATGGCGCCGGCCCAGCTCCCGGTCATGGCCCCCGGCGTCACGTCGCCGTTCTGCAGGATGCGCAGCGCCGCGACGAGCTGCTGCTCGAAGAACGCGCCGCGGCGGCCCTCGTAGGCGAGGGTCGAGAGCGAGGAGACCACCGGGACGTTGCCGCGCCTCGTGCCATAGCTGCTCTCCATGCCCCAGACGGCGGCGACGACCTGCGGCTCGACACCGTAGCGCGCCTCGATCGCGGCGAGCGTCGGCCCGTATTGCCGCAGCGCGGCGCGGCCGTTCGCGACCCGCTCCTCGGACGCCGCGATGGCGAGGTAATCCTCGAGGCTGCGGGTGAATTCGGTCTGGTTGCGGTCGCGTTCGATCACCCCGGGAAGGAAGCCCGCCCCGGCGAAGGCTGCGTCGAAGGTCGCGGGCGCGATGCCCTGCGCCGTGGCGCGCGGCCGGAAGCCCGCGACCCAGGCGTCGTAGCCGGCGTTCGGGACCGGCCGCATGACCTCCTCCACCGGCGCCTGCCGCTTTGGGGCGGGGCCGGCGCAGGCCGAAAGCGCCGCGGCGCCTATCCCGAGAACGATGGTCCGTCGTGTCGCCCGCATGCTGCCTCGCTGCCTCCGCCTGCCGTTTCCGGGCACTCTAGCCGAAGCGAAAGCGCGCGCATAGCGAGTGCCGACGGCATGGCCTCCGACGGTCGGCGCCCGGAGGTCGCCCGCGGCAGTTTCGACTTGATTTCGGGGCCGGGTGATCGGCTATGTCCGTCGGACCAGTTGGGGGCAGGGACCATGCAGATACTTCGAGCGAGCCAGTACCGGCGCGTGCCCTGGCGGAACGGCGGCGGCGAGACGCTGGAGATCCTCGTGTATCCGGCGGAAACGGGAACCGAGTTCGACTGGCGTGTTTCCATGGCACCGGTGACCGCTCCGGGACCGTTCTCGCGCTTCGAAGGCATCGACCGGGTCCTGACGGTGATCGAGGGCAGGGGCATCCTGCTCGCGCTCGACGGGGCGGCCCCGGTCACGGTCGATGCGGCGCCCGTCGCCTTTTCCGGCGACATCCCCTGCACGGCGACGCTCCTGGACGGACCAATCGTCGATCTCAACGTCATGACGCGCCGCGACCGCTGGCGCTCGGACGTGCGCTGGGCGGAAGCCCATGACGCGATCGCCCCGGGCGGCCATCACCTCGTCCTCGCCGCGGAGGGCCCGCTTTCGGGGCGCGTCGGTGCGACGCGCTTCGCGCTGGAACGCCGCGACGCATTGCTGCTCGACGCCGCGGAAAGCGCCGCGCTCGACCTCGCGGGGCGCTGGCTCGACATCAGGCTCTTCCCGGTCGGCGCCGCGGCCGGAGCGTGATACGATCTCCGGTTGAACGGATCGGACGACGACCGGCCAGTGTTTTGAGAACTCTTGCAATAACAATATGATAAGGCACGTCCCACTGTGGGACCCCTCGCGGTTCGACCGGCTGCCGGCGCTACATCACCGCGCCGATCTGCCAGGGGACGAATTCGTTGTCCCCGAGGCCGAGCGCCTCGCTCTTCGATTTCTCGCCGGAGGCCACGCGCAGCACCTTGTCGAGGATCTCGCGGCCCTTGTCCTCGATCGAGACGCCTTTGCTCACGATGTCGCCGCAGTTGATGTCCATGTCGTCGGGCATCGCGGCATAGAGCCGGTCGTTGGTGGCGAGCTTGATCGTCGGCGCGGGCTTGGAGCCGAAGGCCGAGCCGCGACCGGTGGTGAAGGTGACCACCTGGCAGCCGGTGGCGATCTGCCCCGTCACGCTCGCCGGGTCGTAGCCGGGCGAATCCATGAAGACGAAGCCCTTGGTGCGGACCTTCTCGGCATATTGCACCACATCCGTGAGCGGCGTGGTGCCACCCTTGGCCGCCGCGCCCAGCGATTTCTCGAGGATCGTGGTCAGCCCGCCGGCCTTGTTGCCGGGCGAGGGGTTGTTGTCCATCGAGCCGCCGTTGATCTCGCAGTAATGCTCCCACCAGCGGATGCGCTCGATCAGCTTCTCGGCCACCTCCGGGCTGGCGGCGCGGCGCAGGAGCAGCTGTTCGGCGCCGTAGATCTCGGAGGTCTCGGCCAGCACCACCGTGCCGCCCATGCCCACCAGCAGGTCGGAGGCCGCGCCGAGCGCGGGATTGGCGGTGATGCCGGAAAACCCGTCCGAGCCGCCGCATTGCAGCGCCAGCATCAGTTCCGACGCCGGAACCGGTTCGCGCTCGATGTCGTTGACCGCAGGCAGCAATTCGCGGACCTGATCGACGATGCGGGCGATGGTCTTGGTGGTGCCGCCGGTGTCCTGGATGGTCAGGCCGTGGAACCGCTCGGCGCCGTCGGAGCCGAATTGCGCCTTCATCCGCGCCATCTGCATCACCTCGCAGCCGAGCCCGACGAAGACCGCCGCGCCGGTGTTGGGGTGGGTGGCATGCCCCCAGAGCACGCGCTGGAGATTGGCGAAGCCCGGCCCGTCGGGGGCCATGCCGCAGCCGGTGCCATGGGCGAAGGCCACCACGCCATCGACATTGGGGTAATCCTCGAGCAGCCCCGAGCGCGTCACCTCCTCGGCGGCGCGGCGGATCACCGTGGCCGAGCAGTTCACCGTGGCGCAGACCGCGATCATGTTGCGGGTGCCGACCTGGCCGCCGGGCCGGCGATAGCCGTCGAAGCTGCCGGTCTCCACGCGCGGGATCGCGGCGCGGGCGGCGGCGAGGTCCACGCCGATATGATAGTTCTGGTCATGGGCGCCGAAGGCGCAATTGTGCACATGCACATGGGCGCCGGCGGGGATGTCCGCGGTGGCATAGCCGATCACCTGACCGAACTTCACGATCTCCGCTCCCCTGGCGATCGGGCTCCGGGCGATCTTGTGTCCGGCGGAAAGGCGGGTCTCGCCGGTCTCGACGCGGGCGGTCAGCACGCCGACATTGTCGGCCGCATTGAGGACGAGCAGGTTCGATGGCTCAGGCATGATGCACCTTGGCATGGTTGTGGGCTGCGGGGACGCCACAGGGTTCGACGCGCCCGCGCTGGCGTCCCTCCGGCGGGCAGCCGGGGTGGGCGATCACGTCGAGGCCGATCCGGTCGCACGGTCCGAACCAGCGCCAGCCGTCCTTCATGTGCCGATCTCCGCCACGGCTGCCCGGGCGCCGCGTTCCGCGAGCGCGCGGTAGGCCGCGGTGACAGCGTCACGTAAGCCGGGTTCGCTGGCAAGGGCCTGCGAGAAGATCTCCCGCATAGCGAGCAGGGCGGAGACCCTTGTGGCCGGGTCCGCGGCGCCGTCCGAGAGCGCGCGCAGGCGCTCGGCCAGCGGATCGCGCACGTCGATCGCCTGGCCCGCCTCGTCGGTGCCGCCGACGTAGCGCATCCAGGCCGCGACCGCCAGGGCGAGGCGGCGCGAGGGCCGGCCGGCGGCGAGATTGTCGGCGATGGTGCCGAGCAGGCGCTGGGGCAGCTTCTGGCTGCCGTCCATGGCGATTTGCCAGTTCCGGTGGCGGATCGCGGGATTGGTGAAGCGCGTGAGCAAGGTTTCGGCATAGGCCGCGAGATCCTCGCCTTCGGGCGGCGCGAGGGTGGGGATGACCTCCTCCTGCCACATGCCCCGCAGAAAGGCGGCGAAGGCCGGGTCGCCGGCGGCCTCGGCCACCGTCTCGTATCCGGCGAGATAGCCCAGATAGGCGAGCGCGGAATGCGCGCCGTTCAGCATGCGCAGCTTCATCAGCTCGAAGGGCCGGACCTCGCGCACGAGTTGCACGCCCACGGCGGCGAGGTCGGGACGGGCGGCGCCGACGAAGCGGTCCTCGATGACCCATTGCCGGAACGGCTCGTGCAGGACCGGCGCCGCGTCGTGGCAGCCGGTGAGCTCCGCGACCCAGTCGATGTTCTCGGGGCGCGTGGCGGGCACGATGCGGTCGACCATGGTGCAGGGAAAGGCTCCCTCGGCCTCGATCCAGTCCGCAAGGCCCGCGTCGATCTCGCCCGCCATCTCGAGCACGAGGCCGCGCAGGAGATGGCCGTTGTCGGGCAGGTTGTCGCAGCAGAGCACGGTGAAGGGGGGCAGGCCCGCGGCGCGGCGGCGTTCGAGCGCGCGCACGAGGAAGCCGGGGGCGGAGCGGGGCAGGGGCTCGCCCAGGTCGTGCAGCACGTCGGGATGGCCGCGGTCAAGCCGCCCGGTGGCGGGCGCGTGGCAATAGCCCTTCTCAGTCACGGTCAGGCTGACGATGCGCACGCCCGGATCGGCCATGGCGGCCAGAACCCCGGCGGGGTCCTCCGGCGCCACGCGCATGTCCTCGATCACCTCGATGGGCCGTGGCGTCGCGCCCTCCGGGCCGAGCTCGACGGCGAAATAGGCATAATCCTGCGGCTCGAGGCGGTCGCGCTGGTCCGGATGCCGCAGGCTGACGCCGAGAATGCCCCAGTCGCCGCCCGAGGCCGCCATGGCCTCGGCGATGTAGATGGCGCCATGGGCCCGGAAGAAGGCCCCGAGGCCGAGATGCACGATGCCGGTGCCGGGGCGCGGCCCGGGGCTGCGGCGCAGACGCGGAAAATCAGCGGGCAAGCCAGCCTCCGTCGACGGGGATGATGGTTCCGTGGATGTATTGCGCCGCCGGGGATGCGAGGAAGACGGCGGTGTCGGCGATGTCCCGCGCCTCGCCCCAGCGGCCGGCCGGGATGCGCTCGAGGATCGCCCGGTTGCGGTCGGGATCGGCGCGCAACGCCTCGGTGTTGTTGGTCGCGATATAGCCCGGTGCGATGGCGTTCACGTTGATGCCCTTCGCGGCCCATTCGTTGGCGAGCAGCTTGGTCAGGCCGGCGACCCCATGCTTGGCGGCGGTGTAGGAGGGAACGCGGATGCCGCCTTGGAAGGAGAGCAGCGAGGCGATGTTGATGATCGCACCACCTCCCTCGCGGGCGAAGGCGGCGCGGGCGAAGGCCTGGGCGAGGAAGAAGACCGCCTTGAGATTGACGTCGATCACCGCATCCCAATCGGCTTCGCTGAAATCGACCGCATCGGCGCGGCGGATGATGCCGGCGTTGTTCACCAGCACGTCGAGACGGCCGAGGCCGGCGAGCGTCGCGGCGGCGGCCACCGGATCGTCGAGCGCGAGCGCGAGCGGCCGCGCCTTCAGGCCCTTCCCGGCGATCAGGTCGAGGGTCTCGTCGAGCGAGGAACGGCCCGCGGCGACCACCTCGGCCCCGGCGCCGGCCATGGCGAGGGCGATGGCCTGGCCGATCCCGGTATTGGCGCCGGTGACCAGCGCCACCTTGCCGTCGAGGCGGAAAGGATCGCTCATGGCCGGCCCCCTGCGGCACCCGCCCGACAGGCGGGCGCCGATCTGCCATGATCCGGGCGGGATACGGGCTGCCGGCGCGGCTGCCCGCGCCCTGTCCGCTCGAGGATCTCGCGCGCGCCAACCGGGTTGCGCTCGTCGTCATGCGCGAGGGCCGGTGCCGCGACGACGTGGTGGAAACCTATCGCATCCGGTTCCAGGAAGGCCAGCCCGCGGGGAGCGAGCCGAACCTCGGCAAGAGCCTGCGCCGCATCGGTCAGGACCCGGCACGGGTGACGGGCCTCGCCGACGCCCCCGAGAGCAAGCGCGCGCTCGCCGCGGAGACCGCAGCGGCGAAGGCCGCCGGCATCTTCGGCTCGCCGAGCTTCGTGGTCGGAGGAGAGGTCTTCCGGGGGGACGACCGGCTCGAGGACGCGATCGCCTGGCACCGCCACGGCCGCCTGGGCTGAAGGCCTCACCGCAGCGTCTCCATGGCCACCATGTCGACGTCCTTGTAATCGACATTGTCGCCGGCCATGGCCCAGATGAAGGTATAGGCCGAGGTTCCCGCCCCGGCGTGGATCGACCAGGGCGGGGAGATCGCGCCCTCCTCGTTCTTCAGCACCAGATGGCGGGTCTCGGTCGGCTCGCCCATCAGGTGGATGGCGCGGGCGCTCTCGGGCAGGTCGATGTAGAGATAGGCCTCGCTGCGGCGGTCGTGCACATGCGCCGGCATGGTGTTCCAGATCGAGCCCGGCTCCAGCCGGGTCAGCCCGACGACGAGCTGGCAGGCCTTCATCACGTCGGGATGCACGAACTGGTAGATGGTACGCGCATTCGCCGCCTCGGCCGAGCCGAGGTTGATGGTGGCCGCCTCGGCGATCCGAATCAGGCGGGTCGGGTGGATGCCGTGGGCGGGCGCGGAGAGGATGTAGAAGCGCCCCTGTCCGGCGAAGGTGACCGGACCGGAGCCCATGCCGAGATAGAGCATGTCGCCCTTGGCCATGGCGTGATCGCTGCCGGCGGCCGAGACCGTGCCGTCGCCGCCGATGTTGACGACCACCATCTCGCGCCGGTCGAGCAGGCTCTCGGTGCCGGCCTCGGCCACCTTGTCGAGGATGAGCGCGCCACCCGCAGGCACCGCGCCGCCGACGATCATGCGATCGTAATGGGTGTAGATCAGTCGGATCTCGCCGTCGCGAAAGATGCCGCCGACGTGGAAATGCCGGCGCAGCGTCTCGGTGTCGAAGCCTCGCGCGGTGGCGGGGTCGATGGCATGGCGGGTCTCGACGTTCAGCATGGGTCCTCCCGGGGGTCAGGGGAAATCATCGCGCCGGGCCGGGCTCACAGCCTGTAGGTCCGCTTGGCGAGGTCATGGGCGAGCTCCCGCGCGAGCTCGGGCGCCTCGTCCCGCGCGAGGCGCCCCGTGGCGACCAGGGTGGCGAGCCAGGCGCAATCCACCCGCCGCGCCATGTCGTGCCGCGCGGGGATCGAGCAGAAGGCGCGGGTGTCGTCGTTGAAGCCGACGGTATTGTAGAAGCCCGCGGTCTCGGTGGTCAGCTCGCGGAAGCGGCGCATGCCCTCGGGACTGTCGAAGAACCACCAGGGGGGCCCGAGCCGCAGCGCCGGATAGACGCCCGCCAGCGGCGCGAGCTCGCGCGCGAGCGTCGTCTCGTCGAGCATGAAGACCACGATGGTGAGATCGGCGCGCATGCCGACGGCATCGAGCAGCGGCTTCAGCGCCCCGACGAAATCGGTGCGCGTCGGGATGTCGAAGCCCTTGTCGCGGCCGAAGCGCGCATGGGTCTCGGCGGAATGGTTGCGCCAGGAACCCGGGTGGATCTGCAGCACGAGCCCGTCGTCGAGGCTCATCCGCGCCATCTCGGTCAGCATCTGGCCACGGAAGGCCCCGGCGTCCCCGGAACCCGCCCTGCCGGCGCGGATGCGGTCGAAGAGGGCCTCCGCCTCGGCCGGGGCGAGGTTCTCGGTGCGGGCGGTCGGGTGCCCGTGGTCGGAGCTGGTGCAGCCGTATTCCTTGAAGAAGGCGCGGCGGGCGCGGTGGGCCTCGAGATAGCCGGCCCAGCATCCGGTGTCGCAGCCGGTGATCTCGCCCAGCCGGTCGAGGTTGCCGGCGAAGCCCTCGAAGTCGGGATCGACCACGGTGTCCGGGCGGTAGCCGGGCAAGACGCGGCCCGGCCAGCCGGAATCGCGGATCGCCGCGTGCCAGCGCAGGTCGTCGAGGGCGCCGTCGGTGGTCGAGATCGCCTCGATGCCGAAACGCTCGAAGAGGGCGCGGGGGCGGAACTCCGGCCGGGCGAGGCACCCGGCAATGGTGTCGTAATAGTGATCGGCGGTTTCGGCCGAGAGGCGGCGGTCGAGGCCGAACACCGTCTCGAAGGTATGGTCGAGCCAGAGCCGCGACGGCGTGCCGCGCAGGAGGTGGTAATTCTCGGCGAAGCGATGCCAGATCCTCCGGCCGTCGGTCTCGGTCGGGCCGCCGTCGCTCCGGGGCACGCCGAGCGCGGCGAGCGGCACGCCCTGGGAGCAGAGCATGCGAAAGACATAATGGTCGGGCACCACGAAGAGCTGCGCCGGATCGGGAAAGGGCGCGTTCTCGGCGTACCAGCGCGGGTCGGTATGGCCATGCGGGCTGATGATGGGCAGGCCGCGCACCGTCTCGTAGAGGTCCCGGGCGAGGCCGCGCGCCCCGGGCTCGATCGGAAACAGCCGGTCCGGATCCAGCAGGCCCATGCATCTCCCCCGCGGGCGCCCTCCGGCCGCCTCACCGAATGTCGCCCTGCTCCCGAAAGTCAATACGGGGCGGGGAAGCCACGGTCAACGCATGGGGCCTCGCGCAGGTGGCACGACCAGACCTTGTCGGTGCCCGGCCGACGTGCCAAGCAGGGTCGTCGCGGGCGGCGGGGGAGCGGTATGAGCGCCAGAAACCAGGCAATGAAGGAAGCCGGTCGGCCGGGCGGCCTGCCTGCGGGGGCGGGGTCGTGACCGCGCTGCCGGTGAACCGCTTCAAGCGGCGGCTCGCGGCGCGCGAGCAGCAGATCGGGCTCTGGGGCGCCTTGCCCGGCAGCTATGTGGCCGAGATCCTCGCGGGAGCGGGCTTCGACTGGCTGGTCTTCGACACCGAGCATGCGCCGGGCGACCCGATCTCGGTGCTCCCGCAGCTTCAGGCGGCGGCCGCCTACGAGGTCGCGCCGGTGGTGCGCGCGGCGACCAACGACACGGTGCTGATCAAAAGGCTGCTCGACGCCGGCGCCCAGACGCTGCTGATCCCTTACGTGCAATCGGCGGCGGAGGCCCGGGCGGCAGTGGCGGCGATGCGCTATCCGCCGCGCGGCCTGCGGGGGGTGGCGACGACCACGCGGGCGGGGCGGTTCGGGCGCGTCGAGGATTATGTGCTGCGCGCCGAGACGGAGCTCTGCCTGATCGTGCAGGTCGAGACCCGCGAGGCGCTCGATGCGCTCGACGAGATCATGGCGGTCGACGGGGTGGATGCGATCTTCATCGGGCCGGCCGATCTCGCGGCGAGCCTGGGGCATCCCGGCGCGGCCGGGCATCCCGAGGTGGTCGCGACCGTCGAGGAGACGATCCGGCGCATCGTCGCGGCCGGCCGCCCGGCCGGCATCCTCACCCTCGATCCCGCCTTCGCGCGGCGTTGCATGGCGTTCGGGACCTGCTTCACCGCCGTGGGCATCGACGCGGCGATGCTCGCGCGCGGCGCCGAGGCGCTGGCGGCGTCCTTTGGGAGCGGCTGAAGCGAGGCTCCGGCGCGCGCACGGACCGGGCCGGGATCAGGCCGAAAGCTGCGCCACCAGATGATCGCCGAGGCGCAGCGCGAGCTGGACCACCGTATAGGTCGGGTTCGCATGGCCGCCGGTGGAGAAGACGCTGGAGCCGCCGATATAGAGATTGCTCATCCCGTGGATGCGGCAATCGGCGTCCACCACGCCCTCGGCAGGATCGGCGCTCATGCGGGTCGTGCACATGTGGTGGTGCAGCCCGACCTCGCCCTGGCCCTCGCCCATGGCCGGCCAGACCACCGGCTCGGCCATCAGCCAGTCTCGGATCTGCACGCGGCCGAGCCCCTGTTCGGCGAAGCGCTGAGCGATCAGCGTGGCGGCGGTGCGCGTGGTATGGGCGTCGAGTTCGGTGAACTGCCAGTCGAGCGCGAGGCGGCGGTGGCCGAAGATGTCGCGCTCCTCGGCGAGCATCACCCGGCTGTCGGGATTGAGCGATTGCTCGATGATGACCGCGAGCCAGCCCTGGTCGCGGTCCTCGGCGTTGAGGTTCTCCCAATATTCCCCGAGCCCGCCGAAGTCGCAGTCGAGCGGCCGCCCGAGCACCTTTTCCGCCAGCCGCTCGGAGAATTCGCCCGAGCAGATGACGCTGCGCGCGGCTTCCCGCGTGAATTCAAGGCCTTTCGTGCCGACGAGAAGGTTGAAGTTGAGGATCTCGTATTCGTCCATCAACTCCGCCGTCGGCTCGTAGCCGCGACCGGTCGGCACCTCGCTCTCGAAGAGCACGCTGCCGATCTTGAAGGCCATGTGCTCGGCGAAGAAGCGGCCGACGAGATCGTTGGAATTGCCGATGCCCTCGGGGATCTGGCTGTTGGCGTTGAGCAGGAAGCGCGGGTTCTCGAGCCCGCCGAGGCAGAGGCAGAAGAGGCGCGCCCGGACCGGGAAGCCGGCATCGCCCGGCGCATAGGACTTGAACAGCGCCGTCTCGACCGTGGCGAGCGTCGGATCGAGGCGCATGTCCACCAGATTGGCGTTCACGGCGAGGGTGATGCGCTCGGAGGCCGCGAGCTCGTCGTGGTATTTCTCGCCGAAGCGGGTCGGCGGGCTCTGCCGGAACTTGATGATCGGCATGTCCGGGCCGGCGTAATCGTCGACCCGGTCGGGAAAGACCTCCGCAGGCGGCAGGTCGAGCACCGTGTCGGCTTCCTCCGCATAGGGGTCGAGGTCGGTCTTGTCGATCGGCCAGCCGCTCAGCGGATGATAGGGATGATGCTCGAAATCATGGGGCTCCAGCGTACGGCTGCGCCCGCCCCAGTGGTTCGAGGTGCCGCCGAAGAAGCGCAGCCGCGTCACGTCGGTCTGGTAGTAATCGTGGCCGATCACGTCGCCGACGTAGAGTTCCTGCGATTCCGGGGTGTAGTCGAGGTCGCCGCCCTCCATGAGCGCGACGTCGAAACCCGCCTCCGCCAGCTTGCGCGCGATGCAGATCCCGGCCGGGCCGGTGCCGATCACGCAGGCGTCGAATTCCCGCTCGAAGGCCTGGCGGTCGGCGGTGTTCGCATCGAGGATCATGCGATCCGGCCGTCTTGCCATCCCGCTCCGGCCGCGCGGGCAGGTCCGGACAGCGGACAGAAGAATCGGGGAAAGGATTGCGGCGACTTCATACCATGCACTCGCGACTAGCGGATACCATCGGAAACGATCGGGCCGATCTACACCATCAACAGGCGGTTGGGCCAGCAACATCGCCGTGACCGGCCCGCGGCCTGTCTAGCAAGCGGCGCGCCGCTTGGCCAGACGCCCGCGCGGCTGAAGGGCGGGCGGGAGCGGACTTTCGCCCGGTATGGTTTCCGCGCTCCAGGCGGGCGCTGCCCTCGTCTTGTTGCGGGACGGTCGAGAAAGAAGGAATGGGCACCAAGTCCGATCGCCCCGAGGCGCCGGCAGAGCCCGCTTGTATGCGGAAGGCGCCGCGGCTACGTTCCGCTGCGAAGGAGGCCCGCATGGTTCGTCTGATTGCCCTGACGGTCGTCGAGCTGGTGGCCAATGCCATCGGCCTTCTGGTGGCCAAGTGGCTGCTGCCCGGCTTCGTCATCACGCCCCCGGGCTTTCTCTGGGTCATCGTGATCTTCACCGCGGCGCGCTTCATCCTCGCGCCGCTGATCTTCAAGCTCTCGTTCAAATACGTGCGCGCCATCACCGGCGGCATCGCCCTGGTGACAACCTTCGTCGGGCTGCTCGTGACCACCTGGCTGACCGACGGGCTGGTGATCACCGGCTTCTCGACCTGGGTGATCGCCACCCTGGTGGTCTGGCTCTTCGGGGTCATCGCCGTGCTGATCCTGCCGCTGGTCATCTTCAAGAAGGCGCTCGCCCAGCGCGCGGGATCGGGGAACTCGCTCCCGCCCATGCGCTAGGAGCGCCGAACCGCCGGATCGCGGTTCAGGTGAGCAGGGTTGCCTGCGGCTCTGTCGCAGGCAGCGCTTGCCCTCAGTCGCAGGCCTCCGCCCGGGCGAGCAGGAAGGCCCTTTCCCGCGCGTTGCGGCTGAGCCGGGCGGCGGCCTCGAACTGGGCGCGGGCCTCGGCCCGGCGACCGGCCCGGAACAGGCAATCGCCCCGTGCCGCCGGCAGGGGCGCGTAGCCCTGCAAGGCATCGGCCCCGGCGATCGCGTCGATCAGCCGCAGGCCGGTCTCGGGGCCGAAGGCCATGCTATGGGCGACCGCCCGGTTGAGATCGACCACCGGCGAGGGCATCACCACGCGCAACCGGTCGTAGAGCGCCGCGATGCGGGGCCAGTCCGTGTCTCCGGGGCTGCGCGCGCGGGCGTGGCAGGCGGCGAGCGCGGCCTGGAGGACATAGGGGCCGTCACCTCCCAGCGCCTCGGCACGGGCGAGCGCGTCGAGGCCACGGCGGATCATGAGTTGGTCCCAGCGCGCGCGGTTCTGCTCGGTCAGCGTCAGCAGCGCGCCGTCCGGTCCGACACGCGCGGCGAGGCGCGAGGCCTGGATCTCCATCAGGGCGAGCAGGCCCAGCACCTCGGCCTCGTCGGGCATCAGCCCGGCCAGGATGCGGCCGAGCCGCTGCGCCTCGAGGCAGAGGTCCGGCCGGACCAGGTCCTCGCCCGCGGTGGCGGCATAGCCCTCGTTGAAGATCAGGTAGATCACCTCCAGCACCGAGGCGAGCCGCGCCGCGCGCGCGGCGCCGCGTGGCACCTCGAAGCCCAGGCCCGCCCTTGCGATGGTCTTCTTGGCGCGGACGATGCGCTGGGCGATGGTCGGCTCGCTTGCGAGGAATGCACGGGCGATCTCCTCGGTAGTCAGGCCGCCGACCACCCGCAGCGTGAGCGCCGCGCGGACATCGGCCGAGAGCACCGGGTGGCAGGCGGCGAAGATGAGGCCCAGCAACTCGTCGCCGGGATCCCCACCCGCGGCCGGGTCGGTCTCCTCGGCGAAGCCGGCCTCCGCGTCCATATCCCGCGCGATCTGCTCGTGCTTGCGCGCGCGCATCCTGTCGCGGCGCAGCGCATCGATGGCGCGGCGCCGCGCGACCGTCATCAGCCAGGCGCCGGGATTGGCCGGCACGCCGGTTTCCGGCCATTCCGCGAGGGCGACGACCAGGGCGTCCTGCGCCAGTTCTTCCGCCTGGTCGACGTCGCGCAGGATCCGGACCAGGCCCCCGATGAGCCTGGCCCGCTCGATGCGGAACACCGCCTCGATCGCCTGTCGCGTCTCGCCCGCCGCCATGCCGCCTTGTCGGCCGAAGCCCCGGACGAGGCAAGCGGGCAATGGCCGGCGGTCTCATGCGGGCTTCGCTCGGCCACCCGCAACAAGGCCACGGAGACCGCGCTGCTTCCGGACCCCAACGCCCGGAAAGGGCCTCAGCTGCCGGCGAGCTTCTCGCGGGTCCTTTCGTGGATCTCCTTGACCTCCGGCGTCAGGATCTCCTGGAAATCGGCCATCTCGTAGAGCGGCCGGATCTCGAGCTCGCTCGGGCCCGGCATGGGATTGGGGCAGCGCTTCGCCCAGGCGAGCGCCTCCTCCATGTCCTTGACCTCCCAGAGCCAGTAGCCGGCGACCAGTTCGCGGGTCTCGGCGAAGGGCCCGTCGATGACCCTGCGGCCGGGGCCGTCGAAGGCGACGCGCTTGCCGTGGGAGGAGGGCTTGAGGCCGTCGCCGGCGAGCATGACGCCGGCCTTGACCAGCTCCTCGTTGAACCGGCCCATCGCCTCGAACATCGCCGTCGTCTCGGGGTCCGCCCGCATGCCCGCTTCGCTGTCGTCGGTCGCCTTCACCAGAACCATCACGCGCATCGTCTCTCTCCGTGTCTGAGCCGGCCCCTTCGGCCGGATATTGAAACGACGAACGCGATCTCCGGAAATCGACACCGCCGCGGAACTTTTTCGCCGGCCGCGTCCGCAGGGCGTGGCGCCTTGCCGGCCGCCGCCATCATTCTCCGGCGCCGGAGAACTGGTCGAAGGCGTGCATGGCATCGGCCGCATACATCAGCGCCGGCCCGCCGCCCATGTAGACCGCCATGCCGAGGGCCTCCTCGACTTCCTCGCGGCTCGCCCCGAGCTTGACCAACGCCTCCATGTGGAAGCCGATGCAGCCATCACAGCGCGTGGCCACGCCGATGGCGAGCGCGATCAGCTCCTTGGTCTTGGTGTCGAGCGCGCCCTCCCGGGTCGCCGCGCTCGCCATGGCGCTGAAACCCTTCATCGTCTCGGGAATGTTCTTGCGCAGCACCCGGACGCCGCCGACGATGCGCCTGGTGATCTCGGGATAGGATTTGCTCATGGGGCCCTCGCCTCCTTCCACGCCGACCTTCGGTAGATTGGCTCCTCCGGGCCCTGTCAAGCGGCCTGCACCGGCGTGAGCCCGGAGATCTGGGTCGCGCTCTCGGTCGGCGCGGCCTTCCTGCAGAACCTGCGCTCGGCGCTGCAGAAATCCCTCTCCGGGCGCGTCGGCGTGCTCGGGGCGACCTATGCGCGCTTCCTCTTCGCGGCGCCGCTCGCGGTGCTGCTGGCCGCCGTGCTCGGAGCGGGCGCCGGGGGCGCGCCGGGGATCGCCGCCACCTTCGTGCTCTGGGCACTGGTCGGGGGCGCGGGCCAGATCGCCGGGCAGATGCTGCTCCTGCAGGTCTTCGCCATGCGCAACTTCGCGGTCGGCAACGCGTTTGCACGCACCGAGACGATCCAGGCGGCGCTGCTCGGCGCGCTGCTGCTCGGCGACTGGCTGGGGCCGCTCTCCTGGGGCGGTGTGGCGATCAGCGTCGCGGGCGTGCTGCTGCTCTCGGCCAGGAACGGCTGGCGCGGCGGCATCCTCAACCGCGCGGCAGGGGTCGGCATCGCCTCGGGCACCGCCTTCGCGCTCTCCGGCGTCTCCTACCGGGCGGCGGCGCTGGCGCTCGAAGGCGACGGCGGCTTTCTCCTGCGCGCGGCCTTCACGCTGGCCTGCGTGACGGTGGCGCAGACGCTCTTCATGACGCTCTGGATGCGCTGGCGCCAGCCCGGCGCGGTCGGGGCCGTGCTGCGCGCCTGGCGCCTCGCCGTCCCGGTGGGGGCGGTCGGCATGCTCGCCTCGCTCGGCTGGTTCACCGCCTTCACCCTGGCCCCGGCGGCGGAGGTCAAGGCGGTGGGGCAGGTGGAGATCCTCTTCAGCCTGCTGACCGCACGGCTCGCCTTCGGCGAACGGCCGAGCGCCCAGGAAATCGTCGGGATCGCCCTGGTGGTGGGCGGTATCCTGCTCCTGGTACTGACCCGCTAACCGGCCTGCGCCGGGCGCCCGGTTGAGTCGCCACCCTGAGCCCCGCTCCTCGGGGCGAGCGGAACTACGCGATCGCAGGCACCGGCGCGACCACCCGTGCCCGGGCGTCCGATGCGCCGGACGATTTCTTCCTCGACCCCGCGGCGATCGCCGAGGCAGCGCATTTCCTCACCCACCAGCCCCTCTCCGCCTGGACCTTCGAACTCGATCTGCGTCCGTTCGGCGAGCGGTGGCAGGGGGAACTTGCGGCCGCCTCACCCCAGTCGAGCGTACGGGCAATGCAGCACTGTGAACGAAGCGATGCAAGCGAGGCGTCGGTACGGCAAGAGCCTGGACGCCTGCTTCACCCACGTGCGCGCGTATTCGACCTGCACCCCTGGCCTACGCGCCGAAGCAGCCGGGTTGATTTGGTGTGCACGGCGGTAACTTCCGTATGGCTGGGGCCTTGATCGGAGCCGAAGAAATTCGGCGATGCCCTAAAAAGGAACGAAAGATATCTAGGTCATAGTTCGCGCGTAGCAGGTAACAAATATGGCACTGCGCTACCTAAAATCCTCGGGACTTACTGCGGGTTTGGATTTACCCTGATCAACTGACAACCCCTGCTTGTTCCCGATCTGCATTGGGCGGCTTGAGGCCGCCGGAGCGTATTGGCGGTCCTCATGAAATCGCTCAAGATTCGAGAACCGCGTGAACTCGCCCTCGAAGGCGAGATCCACCGTGCCGATCGGCCCGTGGCGCTGCTTGCCGATGACGACCTCGGCGCGGCCGTGCAGCGCGCTCATCTCGTCCTTCCACTTCATCATGCCCTCGATGTCGTGGTCGCCCGGCTTCTCGCGCTCCTTGTAGTATTCCTCGCGGAAGACGAACATCACCACGTCGGCGTCCTGCTCGATCGAGCCCGACTCGCGCAGGTCCGAGAGCTGCGGGCGCTTGTCCTCGCGGCTCTCCACCTGGCGCGAGAGCTGGGAGAGGGCGATCACGGGGATGTTGAGCTCCTTGGCGATGGCCTTCAAACCTTGCGTGATCTCCGAGACCTCCTGGACGCGGCCCTCGGAGCGGGCTGAAGCCGGGCGGGCGAGCTGGAGATAGTCGATGAAGAGCGCGTCGAGCCCGTGCTGGCGCTTGAGCCGCCGCGCCCGCGCCGCGATGGTCGAGATCGGCAGGGCCGGCGTGTCGTCGATGAAGAGCGGCGCGTTCTCCAGCGCCTTGGCCGCCTCGATGAAGCGGCGCATCTCCTCCTCGCTCATGCGCCCCTCGCGGATCTGGTTCGAGGGCACCCGCGCAGCCTCTGAGAGGATGCGGGCGGCGAGCTGCTCGGAGGACATCTCCAGCGAATAGAAGCCGACGACGCCGCCCTCGATGGCACCCTCGCTGCCGTCGGGCTTCGTGCCCTTCCGATAGGCCTTCGCGATGTTGAAGGCGATGTTGGTGGCGAGCGCGGTCTTGCCCATGGACGGCCGGCCGGCGAGGATCAGGAGGTCGGAGGGATGCAGCCCGCCGAGCTTGTGGTCGATGTCGACAAAGCCGGTCGAGATCCCGGCGAGACCGCCGTCGCGCAGATAGGCGGCATTGGCGACGTTGACCGCGTCGAAGACCGCGCGGCGGAAGCTCTGGAAGCCCTTGTCGACCTTGCCTTCCTCGCCGAGCTGGTAGAGCGCCTGCTCGGCCTCGACGATCTGGTCCTTGGGCTCGCTGTCGACCTCCATGCGCGTCGCCTTCTCCGCGATCTCCTGTCCGATCAGGATCAGGTTTCGGCGGATGGCGAGGTCGTAGATCAGCTGTGCATAGTCCCGCGCGGCGAAGAGCGAGATCGCGGCACCCGCGAGCCGCACGAGATAGGCCGGGCCGCCGAGCGTGTCGAGTCCGGTATCGGCCTCGAAGAAGGCCTTGAGCGTGACCGGGGTGGCGAGCGCGTTCTTCTTGATGCGCTCGCCGGTCACCTCGAAGATCCGCGCATGCACCGGGTCGAAGAAATGCTCCGGCCGCACGATGCCGGCGACCCGGTCGTAGACGTCGTTGTTGACGAGCAGCGCGCCGAGCAGCGCCTGTTCGGCCTCGATATTGCTCGGAAGCGGCTGCGCGAGCTCGGGGGCGGCTGGTCCGTCGGCCATGAGTCGGTCTCCTTCGGGCCGCCTTATAGCCCGAAGCCGGCGAAACGCGCCCTGTTAAACCTGGGGATAGCGGGTATGGACGCGAAATTCGCGCCCCGGTTGTGGCGGGACCGGCGCCGGGCTTTCCGGCTCCGGCCGAGCCTAGCGGATGATCATCTCGGGCCCCATGAACCAGGTGGGCAGGACCGTGGAGATCCAGGGCACGTAGGTCACGATGATCAGGAACAGGAACAGGATGCCGAGCCAGGGCAGGGCGGCCCTGACCACGCGCATCATCGGCATGGACGCCACCGAGGAGGTGACGAAGAGATTGAGCCCGACCGGCGGGGTGATCATGCCGATCTCCATGTTCACCACCATGATGATGCCGAGATGGATGGGGTCGATCCCGAGCTCGATGGCGATCGGGAAGACCAGCGGTGCCACGATCACCACCAGCCCCGAGGGCTCCATGAACTGCCCGCCGATCAGCAGGATCACGTTGACGATGATCAGGAACGTCACTGCGCCGAAGCCGGCGCTCAGCAGCGCGTCAGTGATCATCTGCGGGATCTGCTCGTCGGTCAGCACGTGCTTCAGGATCAGCGCGTTGGCGATGATGAACATCAGCATGATGGTCACCTTGCCGCTCTCGAAGAGCGCGTGCCGGGCGTCGCGATGCACCCAGGCGGTGACGAGCGCCCAGGGGCGTTTCAGGAGCGAGTGGTTGCGCTCGCCCACGGGATCATGCAGCGGCCCCATGTCGCGATAGACGAAATTCGCGATCAGGAAGGCATAGACCGCCGCCACCGCCGCGGCCTCGGTCGGCGTGAAGATGCCGCCGTAGATGCCGCCGAGGATGATCACGATCAGGAAAAGGCCCCAGCCGGCGTCCCGCGCCGAGGCGATCACCTCTTCCCAGCCGGCCCAGGGCTGGGAGGGCAGGTTCCGCCAGCGCGCGGCGATGTAGATGCCGATCATCAGCATCAGCCCTGCGAGCAGCCCCGGCAGCACGCCGGCGAGAAACATCCGCCCCACCGAGACATCGACCGCGGCGGCATAGACCACCATCACGATGGAGGGCGGGATCAGGATGCCGAGCGTGCCGGCGTTGCAGATCACCCCGGCGGCGAAGTCCTTGGAATAGCCCACCGAGGTCATGCCGGCGATGCAGATCGAGCCGATGGCCACGACCGTGGCCGGCGAGGACCCGGAGAGCGCGGCGAAGAGCATGCAGGCGAAGACCGCCGCAATGGCGAGCCCGCCGCGGAAATGCCCCACCACGGCGATGGCGAAGCGGATGATGCGCTTGGCCACGCCGCCCGTCGACATGAAGGTGGAGGCGAGGATGAAGAACGGGATCGCCAGCAGGGTGTAATGGCCGGCGAAGGCGTTGAAGAGCTGCTGCGCGATCGACCCCAGGGAGGTGTCGGAGAAGGCCAGCATGAAGATGATCGACGAAAGCCCGAGCGACACCGCGATCGGCACGCCGATCAGCATGAAGCCGATGACCATCAGGAAGAGGAAGACCACGTCCATGGCTCAGTCTTCCTTCGTCCTGGCGGCGGCCTCGGCGACCATGTCCTCGGCCTCGTGGCTGGCGATCATCAGCTCGGTCTCTCCGGTCCAGATCCTCCATCCGGCCTCGACGAAGCGGAACGTCAGCAGCGCCATGCCGAGCGGCAGCGCCGCATAGGGGATGAAGCGCGGCAGCTTCTCGTAGGGTTCACCCTCGTTGAGGATCGGCTCGATGAAGCGCAGCCAGTCGGGCATGCGGATGTCGTTGACCTCGTACCAGGCCTGCCTGCCGACGAAGGGCGCCCAGTACTGCCAGGACCCGACGAGCAGCAGCACCGCATAGACCACGCAGCAGGCCGCGGCGACGAGCGTCATGGCGCGGCGCGGTCCCGGCGGCAGCAGGCGCACCACCGCGTCGACGCCGAGATGGCCCGAGATCTTGACCACGTAGGAGGCGCCGATCAGCACCAGCCAGGCGAAGAGGAAGACGGTGGCCTCCAGCGCCCAGAGGATATTGGCGTTGAAGACGTAGCGGGCGACGACATTGGCGAAGGTGATGAGGGTCATCAGCCCGAGAAGGACCGCGATCAGCGTCTCCTCGATCTCGTTGACCGCACGCCCCAGCGCCGACTTCGGCTCGGCGGACATCGGTGTTCCCTTCCCTGTTCGGCTCGGCTCTTGACGGCCCTCGGTGGCGGTATCCGGTCCGCGGGATCGCCGCGGACCGGGGCCCCCGTCGCTAGTTGGTGACCTCGTTGTAGGAGACCGCCGATTCGATCACCTCCACGCCGATCTCGCCGGAGAACTGGTCCCAGACCGGCTTCATCGCCTCGACCCAGAGCAGCCGCTGCTCGGGCGTGAGCTCGCGGACCTCGGCGCCGGTGGCGATGATCGCCTCCTTGGATTCCTCCTCGATCTGCACCACGGCGGCGTTCCGCTCGGCGGTGACCTCGGCCATGATCGTGCCGAGCTGGTCGCGCACGTCGTCGGGCAGGCCTTCCCAGAAATCGGTGGAGACCACGACCATGTAATCGAGCACGCCGTGGTTGGTCTCGGTGATGCCGTCCTGCACCTCGAAGTACTTCTGGCCGTAGGTGTTCGACCAGGTATTCTCCTGCCCGTCGACCACGCCGGTCTGCAGCGCGCCATAGACCTCGGCGAAGGCCATCTTCTGCGGATTGGCGCCCAGCGCCACGAACTGCGCCTCGAGCACGTCCGAGGGCTGGATGCGGAACTTCAGCCCCGCGGCGTCCTCGGGCACCAGCAGCGGCTTGCTGGCCGAGAGCTGCTTCATGCCGGAATGCCAGTAGGCGAGGCCGAGCAGCCCCTTGCGCTGCATCGATTCCAGCAGCGCCTGGCCGTCCTCGGAATTCTGGTAGCGGTCGACCGCGTCTATGTCGGCGAAGACGAAGGGCAGGTCGTAGAGGCGCAGCTTCTTGGTGAAGGTCTCGAATTTCGAGAGCGAGGGCGCCGCCATCTGCACGTCGCCGGCCAGCATCGCCTCGAGCACCTTGTCGTCGTCGTAGAGGGTCGAGTTCGGATAGACCTCGACGCAGACCTTGCCGTTCATCTCCTCGTTGACGCGGTCGGCGAAGAGTTGTGCCGCGATTCCCTTGGGATGATTGTCGGCATTCGTGACATGGGCGAACTTGATCAGAATCTCGCCATCCTCGCAGGTGGCGAAGGCGGGGGCCGCGCCCAGCACGAGAAGGCTCGCGGCGGCGGTCAGGATGTGGCGCAGTTGCATCGGTTTCCTCTGTTGGTTCTTTTGTGAGTGTTTGACGGGACATGCGCCCGCCCGGTTATATTCCGGAATATCGCACGAATGCCGCGATCCGTTCAAGCGCGCTGCGAACAGGGCCTCCCCGGCGGCGCCGGGGCCTGTCGCGGCGTTTTCCCCTTGCGCCTCTCCCGGCGCGGCCGCAGCATGCGCCGATGCGATCGCGACACCCCGTTCCGGCGCCAAGATGAGCGGTCCGGGACTCACTCCGGACGGCCGACGCCTGCCGCGCGTGCTTCTGGCGCTGACCGGCTTCATCGCGCTCATCGAGGTGGTGCTGTCGCTGGCGGACGCAGGCGTGTTCCTCGATCCCTCGTTGCGGCTCCGGGTCTTCGCGGCCGGCGCCTTCTGGAGCGAACTGCTCTACGGCGGCCGTCCGCTCTTCGGCCTGCAGCCGGTGACAATGTTCCTCAGCCATGCGCTGCTGCACGGCGGTTTCCTGCACATGGCCATGAACCTCACGATCGTGCTGGCGCTGGGGCGGTTCGTCTCCGACCGCTACGGTGCCGCGAGCGTGCCGACGATCTTCGTCCTCGGCGCCGTGGCCGGCGGCGCCGCCTTCGGCCTGCTCTCCCGGGGCGGTTTTCCCATGGTCGGCGCCTCCGGGGCGGTCTTCGCCTTTCTCGGGGTCTGGATCGTCTGGGACTGGCGCCGTCACCGGGCGGCGGGGGCGCCGGTCGGGCCGGTCCTGCGCCGGGTCGCGGTACTGGCTGGCCTCAACGTCGTCCTCTACGTGGGCCTCGGCGGGATGCTGGCCTGGGAGGCGCATCTGGGCGGCTTTCTTGCCGGGCTCGCGCTCGGGACATGGTACGAGAACCGCCTCGAGACGGAGCTTCAGACCGCCAGGGCCGAGGCGCGCCGGCGCAAGGCGGTGCCGGACGCCGACTGATCCCGGCGGCCCTCACCCTCGACACGCAGCCCGCCCCGGGCCGCGCGGGGCGCGTCCTATTCCCCATCCAGGCGCCGTGTCATCAGCCAGGCGGAAGGTCTGTCGATCTGCGCCGCCGCGCCCCGCTACCAGCGCAGCAGCCGGCCGCCGGCATGGGCGCAGGCGAGCGTCACGACCAGGATCGCGACCGTGTACCAGGTCCCGTAGAAGAGCGGATTGTCGTCGGTGCAATAGAACGAATACATCGTCGCACCGGCGCCGGCGCTCATCAGCCCGGCCATGGCGCCGGTGAGCCGCGGCCGGATGCTCGCGCCGCGGCGCAGCAGCCAGAGGCTGGCGGCGGCGACGGGCAGCGAGATCAGCGGGATGACCGTCACGCAGCTGGCGATCCCGGCCTTGAACACCTCGGCCCCGATGGCGACAGGCGCGAGCCCCGCGGCCGCGGCGAGCATGGCGAGGAGGATCGCCGCGGGCACGAGGACGAGCAGATAGCCCCAGGGGCCGGGACGGTCTCCCGGCCGGCTGAGATGCAGCACCGTTCCGAGCGCGCCGACCGCCAGCGCCAGCGGCAGCAGCGTCTTGAGCACCACGACGAAATGGCTGAGCGCCGCGCCGAGATCGGGCCTCACGCCCATCAGCATGAGGAAGATGCCGCCGAAGAGCAGCGCCGTGGCGACCAGCGCCGCCGGCAGCACCGCCTCGACGGGGCGCGTCCGCTGCATGTCCGCCGCCATCGCCTGGATCAGCTGCTCGGTGTTCATTCGACCATGCTCTCCCGCAGGCCCGCGAGCTTCTTGAGCCCGCGATGCAGGGCGACGCGCACCGCCGATTCGGTCATGTCGAGGGCGGCGGATGTCTCGGCGATGCTCGCCCCCTCGAGCCCGATCGCCCGGACGATCCGCGCCGAGCGCGGATCGAGCCTGCCGATCATCCGCTCCGCGTCGCCGCGCACCGTGAGATCCACGTCCGGCTCGGCCGGGATCACCTCGGCGAAATCGTCGATCTGGACATGCACGACCCGACCCCGCGCCCGGAAGGCGTCGACCACCTTGTAGCGCACGATCGCATAGAGCCAGGGCCGCACCGGCAGGTCCTCCCGCCAGGTCTGGCGCTTCTGGTGGATCGCTAGCAGCGTTTCCTGCACGACATCCTCGCAAATCTCCGGCCCCAGCCCACCGCCGCGCGCCCGCGCGATCCCGCGCAGCACCGGCGTGATCGCGTGCAGGAAGGCGGCATAGGCGCGCTGATCTCCACGGTTCGCCGCGCGAAGCAACTCCTCGAGTGATCGATCGTTGCCGGGCCCCATGCCTTCACCCCTTCGTGCATCTGCCGGCAATTGTTACGCCCCGATGGCGGAAATCGGGCAAAGACTAAGGCGCGAAGGGGCCCGCGTGAACCGAAAACAGCCCAGACGGGCCCGGATCCCGCGCCGGCCGGGCCCCGCGGTAACGGCTTCGCGAGTCGGGGCCGCGCGGCGGCCCGGCTCCGCGCGCAAAGACCGTGACGCCGGCGGGATTTCCGGGCAGGATGGGCCCGCGGGACCCGACGCGGTTTGAGAGGTATTCGGTGATCACCGGCGAAATCTGTTCCGTTCGGGCGTTTCCGGCGCGCCCGGACAGCCTGACGGCACGGCGGCATGACCGAATACGCTGAGACGCTGATGGACCGGATCGGCCGCAAGCTGGCGGCCAGTCTGGAAACGCCTTCTCCGGGTTTCGTCCCCTATACCCATGCCAATGTCGCGGCCCTGCGCAAGGTGCTGGAGCCGGGCGACGTGCTGCTGATCGAGGGACACAACCGCATCTCGGTCGCGATCAAGTACCTCACCATGTCCACCTGGTCGCATGCGGCCATGTACGTGGGCAACGCGGTCGGGCAGGTCACGCCCGAGGGCGAGCGGCTCTGCCTCGTGGAGGTCAATCTCGGCGACGGCTGCATCGCCGCGCCGCTCTCGAAATACGAATGCTTCAACACGCGGATCTGCCGGGCGAACGACCTCACCGACGAGGACCGCGCCAAGGTCGTCGACTTCATGGTCTCGAGCATCGGCAAGCGCTACGACATGAAGAACATCACCGATCTCCTGCGCTACTTCCTGCCGACGCCGCCGGTGCCCGTGCGCTGGCGGCGGCGCCTGCTCGCCTTCGGCTCGGGCGATCCGACGCGGGCGATCTGCTCCTCGCTGATCGCCCAGGCCTTCGGGCGCATCCGCTACCCGATCCTGCCGCGCATCACCCGCGAGTTCCGTGCCGACCGGATGGCGCGGACCCAGCGCCGCGAGATCCTCGAGATCCGCCACCATTCGCTCTACGCGCCACGCGATTTCGACCTCTCGCCCTATTTCCACATCGTCAAGCCGACGCTCGCGACCGGTTTCGACTACCGGGGCCTGACCTGGAGCGATCAGACGGAAGGCGAGAAGACCCGCGCCGCCGGTTGATTTGTGCGCGCCATCGTCTATCTCTAGCCCGGTTCGGTTGCAGCTTGACGCTTCGTTCGGGGCGGGCTTCCCTGGTATTCCTCTGACGCATGGCGGCCATGTGATATTGGCATAGCTAAAGGCGTCATCGAAGGGTCATATTGCGCCGCAACAACCGAGAGAACGGGAAGGACGACGTAATGTTCGATTACGTGGACGCGGTCGCATACACCAACGATCAGGGCGCGCGCGCCCAGAAACTCTTCGCGGCGGTGGTTCTGGCCGCGCTCGACGACGCGATCGCAGACGACAAGAAATACGGCAACGGCCCCGAGGTCATTGCCCGCTGGGCGCGGTCGCGCGACGGGCGCGAGGTGCTGATGTGCGCGGGGATCGACCCCAACGAGCGCACCGTCAAGGGCATGATGGAATTCGTCCGGCGCGGCGTGCGCACCTCGGTGGCACTCAGCCGCGAGGAGAGCGAACGCCAGGCGCAGCGGGCCGAGGCCGCCTGAACGACGCTTCGGCCAACCCTTCCTTCCCAGGACAGACCGGTTGCTTTCGCCCGGCGCCTCGGCGCCGGTGAGCGCCGGGCCTGTCGCCCGCGAGCGACCCGCCGCGGCGCTGCCCGGGCTCAGAACTCCTCGAGATGGACCACCCCCGGCGCGGTCTTGAGCGCGCCGATCACCTGCGGCGTCAGCGGATAGCGCTCGGCCAGCTCGATCTCGACCTCGCCGTCGAGGTCGGGCGCGACGAGGACCAGTTCCACCGGCCCGCGCCGGAGCTTGCCGCCGCCCCGCGCGATGTCGGCGAGCCGCGCGGCCAGCGACGGCCCGGCCGCGGCATCGTTGACATAGATCCGCAGGCCGGCGTTGGCGGCGCCGGCGACGGCGATGTCGATGGGCTGCACGGCGCGGGCGAGCAGCTTCATCTCGTCGCCCTCGACCGTCGCCTCCACGGTCAGCACGACGCTGCGCCCGGGCTCGAGATGCTCGCGGGCGGCGTCGAGCACGTCGGAGAAGACCCGTACCTCGTAGAGCCCGGTGGGATCGGAGAGCCGCACGAAAGCGAATCGATTGCCGCGCGCCGACTTGCGCTCGTCCCGCGCCGCCACCGATCCGGCGATGCGGGCGACGGTCTGGCTCGACCCGGCCGCCTTGCGCAGCAGGTCGGCATGGCTGAGCACGCCCTCGCGGTGCAGCGCGCCCTGGTAGTCGTCGAGCGGATGGCCCGAGAGATAGAAGCCCACGGCGGCATGCTCCTGCGCCAGCCGCTCCACCGGCGACCAATCCTCCGGCTGCGGCAGGCGCGGCGCGGGAAGCTCCGCCGCATCGCCGAAGAGGCTGACCTGGGAGGAGGCCCGGTCCGCATGGGCGAGGGCCGAATGCGCCATCAGCGCCTCGAGGCTCTCGAAGACCTTGCGGCGGTTCGAATCGAGCGCATCCATCGCCCCGGCGCGCGCCAGCATCTCCAGCGCGCGCTTGCCGACGCGCCGCAGGTCGACGCGGGCGGCGAAATCGACGAGGCCGTTGAAACGCCCCCCCTCCACCCGCGCCTCCACGATCAGCCGCATGGCCTCGACGCCGACGTTCTTGAGCGCGCCGAGCGCATAGACAATCCGGCCTTCGGAGACGGTGAAATCCGCGCCGGAGCCGTTCACCGAAGGCGGCACCATGCCGATGCCGAGCCGGTCGACCTCCTGCTTGTAGGCCCCGAGCTTGTCGGTGAGGTGGATGTCGCAGTTCATCACCGCCGCCATGAACTCCACCGGATGGTTGGCCTTGAGCCAGGCGGTCTGGTAGCTGACCACGGCATAGGCCGCGGCATGGCTCTTGTTGAAGCCGTAGTTGGCGAATTTGTCGAGCAGGTTCCACACCTCCTCGGCCTTGGCCTTGGGCACGCCGTTGGCCTTGGCGCCCTCGATGAAGAGCGGCTTCTGCGCATCCATCTCGGCCTGGATCTTCTTGCCCATGGCGCGGCGCAGCAGGTCGGCGCCGCCGAGGCTGTAGCCCGCCATCTTGCGGGCGATCTCCATCACCTGCTCCTGATAGACGATGATGCCCTGCGTCTCGTCGAGGATCGGGTCGATGGAAGGGTGAATGCTCTCGCGGGGCTCGCGGCCGTTCTTGACGTTGCAGAACTTCGGGATGTTCTCCATCGGGCCGGGGCGGTAGAGCGCGACCAGCGCCACGATGTCCTCGATGCAGGTGGGCTTGAGCTGGCGCAGCGCGTCGCGCATTCCCGAGCTTTCCACCTGGAAGACCGCGACGGTGGCCGCCGCCGAATAGAGCGCATAGGCCGCCGGATCGTCGAGCGGGATCGCCCCGATGTCGATCTCCACCCCGCGCGCCTCCAGCAGGTCGAGCGCATTGCGGATCACCGTCAGCGTCTTGAGCCCGAGGAAGTCGAACTTCACCAGCCCCGCCTCCTCGACCCATTTCATGTTGAACTGGGTCGCCGGCATCTCCGAGCGCGGATCGCGGTAGAGCGGCACCAGCTCCACGAGCGGCCGGTCCCCGATCACCACGCCCGCGGCATGGGTCGAGGCGTTGCGCAGCAGCCCCTCGACGGCCTGGGCGATGCGCAGGAGGCGGGCGACCTGCGGGTCGCGGGCCTCCTCGCGCAGCCGCGGCTCGTCGGCGAGCGCCTTGTCGATCGAGACGGGCTTGACCCCCTCGACCGGGATCAGCTTCGAGAGCCGGTCCACCTGGCCGTAGGGCATCTGCAGCACCCGGCCGACGTCGCGCACCGCGGCCTTGGAGAGCAGCGCGCCGAAGGTGATGATCTGCGCCACCCGGTCGCGGCCGTAGCGCTCCTGCACATAGGCGATCACCTCCTCGCGGCGGTCCATGCAGAAATCGATGTCGAAATCCGGCATCGAGATGCGGTCGGGATTGAGGAACCGCTCGAACAGCAGCCCGTAGCGCAATGGGTCGAGGTCGGTGATCGTCAGCGCATAGGCCACGAGCGACCCGGCGCCCGAGCCGCGGCCCGGCCCCACCGGAATGCTGCGCTCCTTGGCCCATTTGATGAAGTCGGCGACGATCAGGAAATAGCCGGGAAAGCCCATCTTCTCGATCACGCCGAGCTCGAATTCCAGCCGCGCCTCGTAATCGGCCGGCTCGGCGGCAGGCGGGATCACCGCGAGACGGGCCTTCAGGCCGGCCCGGGCCTGGTCGCGCAGCTCCTCCACCTCGTCCTCGGCGAAGCGGGGCAGGATCGGCTTGCGCTTGAGCGGGCGATAGGCGCAGCGGCGCGCGATCTCCACGGTCGATTCCAGCGCCTCGGGCAGGTCGGCGAAGAGCTCCGCCATTTCCGATTGCGACTTGAAGAAATGCTCCGGCGTCAGGCGGCGGCGCGGTTGGCTCTGGTCGACATAGGCCCCGTCGGCGATGCAGAGCAGCGCGTCCTGGGCATCCGCCATCTCGCGCGCGGCGAAATGCACGTCGTTGGTCGCGACCAGCGGCAGGTCGAGGTCATGGGCGATGGCGACGAGCCCCGGCTCGCTCGCCGTCTCGGCCGGGGTGCGGCGCGCGTCGTTCTCCGGGTGGCGCTGGACCTCGACATAGAGGCGCCCGGGAAAGTCCCGCGCGAGCGTGGCGGCGAGCGCCCGCGCCGCCTCGGCCTTGCCCTCCCGGATCAGCACGCCTAGGGGCCCCGCCGCCCCGCCCGTCAGGCAGATCAGCCCTTCGGAATGCGCCCGCAGTGCCTCGAGCGGGACATGCGCCGGCGCCTCCCCCGCCTCGAGATAATTCGCGGTGCTGAGCCGCAGCAGATTGCCGTAGCCGGTCTCGTCGCGGGCGAGCAGCACCATCGGCGCCGCCGGGGCGGGGCGGTCGCCGGGCTTGGGCGGCGCATGGGCGACATCGAGCTGGCAGCCGACGATAGGCTGGATCCCGGCCTTGGCCAGCGCTTGCGAAAATTCCAGCGCCGCGAAGAGGTTGCCGCTGTCGGTCAGCGCCGCCGCCGGCATCGAATCCGCGAGGCAGAGCTTCGGGATCGCCTCGATCCGGATCGCCCCTTCGAGCAGCGAATAGGCGGAATGCAGGCGGAGATGGATGAATCGCGGCTGGCTCATCGGGCGAGCCTAGCAGCCGGATGGCCGGCGGCAAGCGGCTTGCCGCGCCCGCACTTTCGCTGTGGAAGTGGCGCGGCCGGTTCCGTATGAAATGAGCGGGAACCATCGGGATCGGACCCTCCATGCGCGCCGCCGTCTGCCGGACCTTCGGGCAACCCCTGGGCATCGAGGCGGTGCGCCTCGCAGCGCCCGGACCTAATCAGGTGGAGGTCCGGGTGGCCGCCTGCGCCATCTGCCATTCCGACATCGCCTATGCCGAAGGCGCCTGGGGCGGCGACCTGCCGGCGGTCTACGGCCACGAGGCGGCGGGGCGGGTGACCGCGCTCGGCCCCGGCGTGACCGGGCTCGCCCCGGGCGACAGGGTGCTGGTCACGCTGATCCGGTCCTGCGGCGCCTGTCCGGCCTGCGGCTCCGGGGCGCCGACCTCCTGCGACCACGCCTGGGACGCCTTCCCGAGCCCGCTTTCCGCTGCCGACGGAACGATCCTCAAGCACGGCATGAACACAGGCGCCTTTGCCGAATCGGTCGTGGTCGACCGCAGCCAATGCGTGCCGCTGCCCGACGACCTGCCGCTCGACCAGGCCTGCCTGCTCGCCTGCGGCGTGCTGACCGGCGTCGGCGCGGTCGTCAACACCGCGCGCATGCGTCCTGGCGCCTCGGTCGCGGTGATCGGCGCCGGCGGCGTCGGACTGAACGCGATCCAGGGCGCGGTGCTCGGCGGTGCTGCCCGGATCATCGCGGTCGACCTGACGCCGGAGAAGCTTGAGACGGCACGCGAATTCGGCGCCACCCAGGGCGTGCTCGCCGGCCCGGAGGCGGCCGCCGCGGTGCGGGCGGCGACCGCCGGGCGCGGGCTGGACCATGTCTTCGTCGCGGTGGCCGCACCGAAGGCGCTGGCGGATGCGCCGGCGATGCTCGCCGCCGGCGGCAGCGTCGTGGTGGTCGGCATGCCGGCGAACGGCACCAGCGTCGGCTACGACCCGTCGAGCCTCGCGGCGATGAACCAGAGCATCCTCGGCTCGCGCATGGGGCAGTCGGTGCCGGCGCGCGACATCCCCTGGCTGATCGAGCATTGGCGTGCCGGGCGGCTGAAGCTCGCGGAACTGATCTCCGGGCGCTACCCGCTCGAGCGCATCAACGAGGCGATCGCCGCGACCAGGTCCGGGGCGGCGCGGCGCAACGTCATCGTGTTCGAGGACGCACCGTGAAACTTCAGGATCTCGAGGTCCTCGTGGTCGGCAACCCGCCGCCCGGCTTCGGCGGGCGCTATTTCATCCTCGTCAAGCTCACCACCGCCTGCGGCATCACCGGCTGGGGCGAGGTCTATGCCGCCACCGTCGGCCCGGAGGCGATGCGCGCGGTGATCGGGGACGTATTCGCGCGGCACATGGAGGGCGAGAACCCCGAGAACATCGAATGGATGTTCCGCAAGGCCTATTCCGCGGGCTTCACCCAGCGCCCCGACCCCACGGTGATGGGCGCCTTCTCCGGGCTCGAGATCGCCTGCTGGGACATTCTCGGCAAGGCGCACGACCGCCCGGTGCACGCGCTCTGGGGCGGACGGGTCTGGGACCGGCTGCGCAGCTATTCCTATCTCTACCCCGAGCCGCACCAGGATCCGGCACGCTTCTACAACGACCCCGAGGCCTCCGCCGAGGCCGCGCGCGCCATGGTCGCGGCAGGCTTCACCGCGATCAAGTTCGATCCCGCCGGCGCCTATACCGTCCGGGGCGGCCACCAGCCGACGATGCCCGATCTCGACCGCTCCGAGGCCTTCTGCCGCGCGATCCGCAAGGCCGTCGGCGATCGCGCCGACCTGCTCTTCGGCACCCATGGCCAGTTCACACCCTCCGGCGCGATACGCCTGGCGCGGCGCATCGCGCCCTACGACCCGCTGTGGTTCGAGGAGCCGGTGCCGCCGGACCTGCCGCTCGACTTCGCCGCGGTCGCGGCCCAGTCGCCGGTGCCGATCTCCGCGGGCGAGCGGCTGACCACCAAGGCGGAATTCGCCCTGCTCCTGCGCAGCGGCGCGATCGGCATCGCTCAGCCGAACATCGGGCGGGTCGGCGGGCTGCTCGAGGCGCGCAAGATCGCGGCCATGGCCGAGGGCTTCGGGGTGCAGGTCGCGCCGCACATCTATTGCGGGCCGATCGTCTGGGCGGCGGCGATCCAGCTCGCGCTCTCGATCCCGAACTTCCTGATCCTGGAGACCATCCAGACCGGCGGCGGCTTCCACGCCGCGCTGCTGGCCACCCCGATCCGCTGGGAGCAGGGCTATGTCATCCCCCCGGAAGGCCCCGGCCTCGGCGTGGAGATCGACGAGGCGGTGGCCCGCGCGCATCCCTGGACCGGCACGCGGCTGCATCTGGAAATGAGCCAGGAGCCCCCCGACCCCCGCGGCAGCGACCGCTTCGCCGGCGGCTGAGGCCGGTCCAGGCACAACCCCGCCATCCGCCCGACCCCGTGGCGCCGCATTTCCTTCGTGGATTTTACAGGTGACAGATTCGCGGGGAAATGCGGCGCCGCCACGGGGGACGGTCTCCGTTTCGAAGTGATCACCGGATGACGGCCCGAGGCGCATCCCGAACGCCCCGTTAACCAAGCTTTCAAGAATCCTGTGGCTAGTCCTTCGGATGGATCCCGGCCTCCGGTGGCCCGGCATCCTCCGGAGTGCGCATCATGCCGAAGGCCGAGAAGATGCTTCTGCCGCAGGAGACGGGCCCGACGGGCGTGCTGGCGACGATCGGCCGGCGCCAGATCGACCAGAGCGAGCGCATCCGGCTGCTCGAAGCGGTGATCGAGAACTTTCCCGGCGGCATCTCGCTCTTCGACGACGACCAGCGCATGGTGCTCTGCAACCGGCAGCAGGTCGAGATGCTGGAATATCCCGAGGATCTGATCGCCAGGGACGACCTGCGCCTCGAGGACCTCTTCCGCTTCAACGCCGAGCGCGGCGAATACGGCGAGGGCGACGTCGAGCAGATCGTGCAGCGCCGACTCGACCTCGTGCGCCGGCGCGAGGCGCATTGCTACGACCGGACCCGGCCGAACGGCTCGATCGTCGAGGTGCGCGGCATCCCGCTCGAGGGTGGCGGCTTCGTGACCACCTATCTCGACGTCACCGAACAGCGCCGCTCCCAGGCGCTGATCACCCATCTCGCGCATCACGATCCGCTGACCGACCTGCCCAACCGGATGCTCTTCGGCGACCGGCTGCAGACGGCGATCTCCCACGTCAAGCGCGGCGGTATGATGGCGGTGCATTACATCGACCTCGACGCGTTCAAGCCGGTCAACGACGCCTTCGGCCATCAGGCCGGCGACGATCTCCTGGTGCAGGTGGCGGGACGCATGGCGGCCTCGGTGCGCGAGAGCGACACGGTGGCGCGGCTCGGCGGCGACGAATTCGGCATCGTCCAGACCCAGATCGAGCAGCCGGGGGACGCCGAGATCCTCGCCGGCCGCATGGTCGACTGCCTCGCCCGGCCGTTCCGCGTCTTCGGCCGGGAGGTGCGCATCAGCGCCAGCATCGGCATCGCGCTCGCGCCCGACCACGGCGAGATCGGCGACGATCTGCTGAACAAGGCCGACCGCGCGCTCTATTGCAGCAAGGGCCGCGGCCGGAGCCGCTACAGCTTCTTCGACCGGGCCGCCTGCAGCCGCTTCGCGCCGCAATCACGCATCTGAGGCTGCCGCCTTCCGGGCGGTAATCTCCTCCCAGGCCCGGTTGATCGCGCTCAGCCGCGCATTGGCGAGATTGACGGTCTCGGGGGGCAGGCCGCGGGCGATCATCTTGTCGGGGTGATGCGTGCGCACGAGCTCGCGCCAGCGCGCCCGGATCGTCGCCATCTCGGCGTCCCGCGGCACGCCGAGCACCTGCCAGGGATCGCGGCCGCGGCCCTCCAGATGGCGCGCCTCGATGCAGGCGAAGGCCTGCGGCGAGAGGCCGAAGACCTCCGCAACCGCGGTGAGAAAGCTCTCCTCGCCCTCGTGATAGCGGCCGTCGGCGAGCGCGATGTAGAAGAGCCCCTCGAGGATGTCCTCCAGCACGTTCGGCTGGTCGGCGAACATCCGCGCGATTCGCCGCGCATAGATGTCGAAGCCCGCCACGTCCTGCCGCGCGAGGTTGAAGACCCGCGCCGCCGCCGCCTCGTCCTTCGGCGCGATCTGGAACACGTCGCGGAAGGCCGCGACCTCCACCGGCCGCACCTGGCCGTCCGCCTTGGCCATCTTGGCGCCGAGGCTGACCACCGCGATGGTGAAGGCGACCGAGCGCTCGGGCGGCGTGCGGCGGCGGTCGAAGAACGCCGACAGCGCCTCGCCCCGCGCCACCAGCGCGGCCACCGCTTCGCTTATCCGGCTCCAGATCGACATGGCACCAGCCTAGCAGGGCTTGCGGCGGCGCACAAAAGCCAAAGCGGCCCCGATCGCGCGGCCGGCCGCCGATGCTTCGAGGTTGCACAGGCCCTGCACAGCGCATGGGCATCTAGGAACATCGGGGATGGGCAGTGCGGCCCACGCCTTCCGAACGGCCACCGCCGGGCTGCGCCCGCCCCCCCCCCGGGCCGGGCGCAGCCCTCGTCTTGTAGACGAACGGTCGAGGAAGACAGGATGAATTGCCCCGCCGGAGCCCTCCGCTCCCGCTTGCATCACCGGGGCGGGCGTGGTGAGTGGCGGAACGGCGGCGGAGGTGGTGATGGCCTGGGATTTCTGGATCGATCGCGGCGGCACCTTCACCGACATCGTGGCCCGCGACCCCGAGGGCGGGCTCCACCGCGCCAAGCTCCTTTCCGAGAACCCCGGGCAATACGCCGACGCGGCGCTGCACGGCATCCGCGGCCTGCTCGGCCTCGACCCCGAGGCGCCGATCCCCGCGGCGCGCATATCCAGCGTGAAGATGGGCACCACCGTCGCCACCAACGCGCTGCTCGAGCGCAAGGGCGAGCCGGTGGTGCTGGTCACCACCGCGGGCCTGCGCGACCAGCTGCGCATCGCCTACCAGAACCGCCCGCGGCTCTTCGCGCGGCACATCCTGCTGCCGGAAATGCTCCATGCCCAGGTGATCGAGGCGCGGGAGCGGCTGCGGGCCGACGGCACCGTCGAGCGCCCGCTCGACGAGGCGCATCTCGCCGCGGCGCTGGCGGCGGCGCGGGCAGGGGGGATGAACGCCTGCGCCATCGTCTTCGTGCACGGCTACCGGCACCGGGCGCACGAGGCGCGGGCGGCGGAGATCGCGCGGGCGGCGGGCTTCGCCCAGGTCTCGGTCAGCCACGAGGTCTCGCCGCTGATGAAGATGGTCAGCCGCGGCGACACCACGGTGGTCGACGCCTATCTCACGCCGATCCTGCGGCGCTACATCGACCGGGTGGCGGCGGCCTTCGAGGGCGACATGACCGGCAAGCTCATGTTCATGCAATCCTCCGGCGGGCTGACCGACGCGGGCCTCTTCCAGGGCAAGGACGCGATCCTTTCCGGCCCGGCCGGCGGGGTGGTCGGCGCGGTGCGCACCAGCCAGATCGCCGGCCAGGGGCGGATCATCGGCTTCGACATGGGCGGCACCTCCACGGATGTCTGCCACTATGCCGGCGACTTCGAGCGCGTGCTCTCGACCGAGATCGCCGGGGTGCGCATCACCGCGCCGATGATGATGATCCATACCGTCGCCGCCGGCGGCGGCAGCCTGCTCGGCTTCGACGGGGCGCGCATGCGGGTCGGCCCCGAGAGCGCCGGGGCCGATCCGGGGCCCGCCTGCTACGGGCGCGGCGGGCCGCTGGCGGTCACCGACGCCAATGTGCTGACCGGACGGCTCCGGCCGGAATTCTTCCCCGCGATCTTCGGCCCCGGCGGCGACCGGCCGCTCGACGCCGAGGCCACCGCGGCGGGCTTCACGCGCCTCGCCGGCGAGATCGGCCGGCCGGCGGAGGAGGTGGCGGAGGGCTTCCTGCGCATCGCGGTCGAGAACATGGCCAATGCGATCAAGACGATCAGCGTGCAGCGCGGCCACAACGTGCAGGGCTATTGCCTGACGGTCTTCGGGGGCGCGGGGGCGCAGCACGCCTGCGCCATCGCCGACACGCTCGGCATGGAGACCTGCCTGATCCACCCCATGGCCTCGCTGCTCTCGGCCTATGGCATGGGGCTCGCCGACATCCGCGCCACCCGGACCCAGGCGGTGGAGGCCGATCTCGACGATGCGAGCCGGCTCGCGGCGGCGGCGCGGCTCGATGCGCTCGGCGCCGAGACGACCGGAGAGGTCGAGGCGCAGGGCGTTGCCGAGCCGCGGATCCGGCTGGTCCGGACGCTGCACCTGAAGCTCCGCGGCACCGACACGGCGCTGCCGATCGCCTTCGGCGATCTCGACGCCATGCGCGACGCCTTCCGCCGCGCCCATCGCGCGCGCTTCGGCTTCGACCCCGGCGAGGGCGCGGTGCTGGTGATCGAATCGGTGCAGGTCGAGGCGGTGGGCCTCGCCGCCGACATCGCCGAGACCGAGGCGCCCGAGACCGAACGGCCCGAGGCGGCGGTCGAGAGGGCGGCGCGCAGGCCGGTCTTCCTCGGCGGGGCCTGGATCGAGGCAGACTTCGTGCGCCGCGCGGCGCTGCGACCGGGCGACCGGCTCACCGGGCCGGCGGTGCTGGTCGAGCCGCATACCTCGATCCTGATCGAGCCCGGCTGGCAGGCGCGGGTGACCGGCCACGACCATGTGCTCCTGCGCCGGATCGCGGCGCGGCCCCGGCGCGACGTCATCGGCGCCGACGCCGACCCGGTGATGCTCGAGGTCTTCAACAACCTCTACATGTCGATCGCCGAGCAGATGGGCGCGGTGCTGGAGAACACCGCCGCCAGCGTGACCATCAAGGAGCGGCTGGACTTCTCCTGCGCCGTCTTCGACGCCGCCGGCGATCTCATCGCCAATGCGCCGCACATGCCGGTGCATCTGGGCTCCATGGGGGCGAGCGTGAAGGCGATCGTGGCGCAGAACCCCGGCATGGCCCCGGGCGACGTCTTCGCGCTCAACGCACCCTACAACGGCGGCACGCATCTGCCCGACATCACCGTGGTCGCGCCGGTCTGGGACGATGCCGGCGAGACGGTGCTCTTCTTCACCGCCGCGCGCGGCCACCATACCGACGTGGGCGGGCTCACCCCGGGCTCGATGCCGCCCGACAGCCGCACCATCCACGACGAGGGCGCCTATATCGACAACTGGACGCTGGTCGAGGCCGGCCGCTTCCGCGAGGCCGAGACCCGGGCACTGCTCCGCTCCGCGCAATATCCGGCACGCTCGCCCGACATCAACATCGCCGACCTGAAGGCCCAGGTCGCCGCCTGCGAGAAGGGCGCGCAGGAGCTGCGTCGCATGGTCGCCCAGTTCGGGCTCGACGTGGTCCGGGCCTACATGGGCCACGTGCAGGACAATGCCGAGGAATGCGTGCGCCGCGCCATCGAGGCGCTCACGGATGCCGAATACCTCTATCCGATGGATCCCGATTTCGACGGCAATCCGCGCGAGATCCGAGTGCGGATCACCGTGGACCGCGCGGCCCGCGCGGCGCGCATCGACTTCACCGGCACCACGGCGCAGCTCGCCACCAACTACAACGCGCCCGAGCCGGTGACCCGCGCGGCGGTGCTCTATGTCTTCCGCTGCCTCGTCGACGACGACATCCCGATGAACGAAGGCGTGATGAAGCCGCTCGAGGTGATCCTGCCGCGCGGCACCATGCTCTCGCCGGAATATCCCGCGGCGGTGATAGCGGGCAATGTCGAGACCAGCCAGGCGGTCACCTCCGCGCTCTTCCTCGCCCTGGGCGTGCAGGCGGCGGCGCAATCGACCATGAACAACACCACCTGGGGCAATGCGAAGCTGCAGTACTACGAGACGATCTGCGGCGGCACCGGCGCCGGGCGGCTCTCGGACGGATCGGGGCATCCCGGCACTTCGGGCGTGCATTCGCACATGACCAATTCGCGGCTGACCGACCCGGAGGTGCTCGAATGGCGCTTCCCGGTGGTGCTCGACGAATTCTCGATCCGCCAAGGCTCGGGCGGGCAGGGGGCCTACCCCGGCGGGAACGGGGTCACGCGGCGCATCCGCTTCCTCGAGGAGATGACCGTGGCGATCCTCTCGGGCCATCGCATCGTGCCGCCGCCGGGGCTGGCGGGCGGGCGGCCCGGGGCCTGCGGCCGCACCCGGATCGCGCGCGCGGACGGGCGCCTGGAGACGCTCGCTTCGGCCGACAGCCGCAGCGTCGGGGCGGGCGACGTCTGGTGGCTGGAGACCCCGGGCGGCGGCGGCTACGGCAATGGCTGAGCGCGCCGAGGTCACCATCGCCTATTGCACCCAGTGCAACTGGCTCCTGCGCGCCGCCTGGATGGCGCAGGAACTGCTCTCCACCTTCGGCACCGAGCTCGGCTCGGTGACGCTGATCCCCGGCACCGGCGGCATCTTCGAGATCCGCGTGGACGGCGCGTTGCTCTGGGAGCGCCGGCGCGACGGCGGCTTTCCCGATGCCCGGACCCTCAAGACCCGCCTGCGCGACCGCATCGCCCCGGACCGCGACCTCGGCCATCTCGACCGGGACCACGACGCGGGCGCTTGATCCCAAGGCCCCTCCGCCCGACCCGCACTCTTGTCCCTGAACCAAGCCTGAGGACAGGAAGAAGGCCGCGCCCGGCGCGGCCCGCGCCGCATGTCCCCGGACCGAGAAGGCGAGGCGCCGGTGGCGCCTTGCCCGGTCCGGTCGCCCGAAGGCGCAAGCCCCAGGGCGAGGGGAGTGCAGCTTCACCGGCGGTCGGGGATCGGGCCGCGTCGGCCCTGGACGGCGCGCTTGCGCGCCGGCCCCCCGCAGGGCCGGCGCGGCCCGATCGCCACGGGTCGATCGGGCTGGGGACACCCGGCCTGTGCAGGATGGGAGCAGGGCGCAAGCGATGCCGGCCGAGGGCCTTCGCTAGAGATAATCCTGCCGGCTCAGCCCGTATTTCGCCATCTTCTCGTTCAGCGTGCGGCGGGGCAGGGCGAGCTCGGTCATCACCGCCGCCACCGACCCCTGGTTCCGCCGCAGCGCGTGATCGATGAGCATCTTCTCGAAGGCGTCCACATGCTCCTTGAGCGGCTTCTCGGCGTCGACCGCCATCACCGGGCCGTCGAAGCCGTCGTCGATCAGCAGGGCGGAGATATTGGTCTCCCCGCGCCGGGCCTGGAGCACCGCGCGCTCCGCGAGATTGATCAGCTGGCGGATGTTCCCCGGCCAGGGCGCCTGCACGAGATTGGCGGCGTCGCCGGCATTGAGCGTGGGCGGCTCGCAGCCGTATTCCTCCGCGAACTGGATGGTGAAATGCGAGAAGAGGGCGAGGATGTCCTCGCCGCGCGCGCGCAGCGGCGGAACCTCGACGATCAGCCCGGCGAGGCGGAAGTATAGGTCGTCGCGCATCACCTCCGCCGGCGGCGGGCTGTTGCCGAGCCGGCTCGATACCGCGACGATGCGCATGTTGAGCGGCCGCGCCGCACCCCCGGTCGGTTCGGCGGCGTTGATCGTCTCGAGCAGCCGCGCCTGGGCGCCGGGCGGCAGATCCTCCACGTCCTCGAGGCAGAGCGTCCCGCCCTCGGCCTGGTCGATCAGGGGCTTCTCCGGCCAGTCCTCGGCGCCGAAGAGCATCGCCTCGACCTGGCCGGCCTGGACCGAGGCGCAGTTCAGCGTGACGAAGGGCTTGCTCGCGCGCGGGCCGCAGGCGTGGATGGCGCGCGCGACCAGGCTCTTGCCGGTGCCGGTCTCGCCGAGGATCAGGATATGCCCGTCGGCCTGGGCGACGTCGAGGATCGTCTCGCGCATCTTCGCCACGCTCGGGCTGTTGCCCATCAGCCGCCGCATCAGCACCGTCCCGTCGGAGAGCTCCCGGCGCAGCGCCCGCGTCTCCAGCGTGCGCGCGCGGATCTCGGTGGCGCGCTGGCAGAGATCGCGCAGCCGCTCGGGCTCGAAGGGCTTCTCCACGAAGTCGAAGGCGCCGATCCGCATCGCCTCCACCGCCATCGGCACGTCGCCGTGGCCGGTCATCAGGATCACCGGCAACCCGGGGTCGACCGACTGCATCTTGCGCAGCAGCGCCATCCCGTCCATGCCGGGCATCCGGATGTCGGTGACGACGATGCCCGCGAAATCGGGCGAGATCTGCTTGAGCGCCGGCTCGGCCGCGTCATAGGTCGCGGTGTCGAAGCCGTAGAGCTGCAGGTATTGCGCGACGGATTCGCGCAGATGCGCCTCGTCGTCGATGATCGCGACCGATCGCTTGATGTCCATGTCCTACTCCGCGGCCTGGCTCTGTCCCGTGTCCCGCGGCAGGAGCAGTTCGAAGACCGCACCTCCGTCCGGTGCGTTGCGGGCCACGAGCCGCCCGCCGAGTTCCGCAGCCAGACCCGCCGAGATCGCGAGACCGAGCCCGAGACCCTCGCCGGGCCTCTTGGTTGTATAGAAGGGTTCGAAGAGCTTGTCCGGGTCCTTGATGCCGGTGCCGTTGTCCTCCACCGACAGGAGCACCATCTCGCCCTGAACCAGCAGGATCTTGATGCGCCGGTCGGTGCGGGAGCTGACCGCGTCGAGCGCGTTGCGCAGCAGGTTCACGATGATCTGCTCGGCGCGGATCGGATCGGCGCGCACGATCACCGGCCCCGAGGGCATGGTGGTCGAGATCGAGACCGGCATCTTGGTCAGCTGCGGCGCCATCAGGGACAGCGCCGCCCGCACGCTGTCGCGCAGGTCGATCGGCTCGAGCGACAATTCGCCCTTGTGCGCATAGGACTTGAGCTGGCGGGTGATCCCACCCATCCGGTTGATCAGATCGTCGATGCGCTGGAAGGAGCTGACCGCCTCGTCGGGCCGGCGCCGCTGCAGGAGCAGCCGCGCCCCGGCGAGATAGGTCTTCATCGCGGCCAGCGGCTGGTTCAGCTCGTGGCTCACGGCCGCCGACATCTGGCCGAGCGCGGCGAGCTTCGACGCCTGCTCGAGGCTCTGCTCGGCTTCCTTGAGGTTCTTCTCCAGCCGCTTGCGCGCCGCGATCTCGTCCGAGAGCCGCCGATTGAGCGCGCGCAGCTCGGTCGATTCCTTCTGCAGGCGCCGGCTCTCCGCCCGCGTCCGCTGCGAGAGCATGTAGAGGGCGAGCGCCAGCAGAAGGGCCATCACCATCACGATCATGGCCAGCCCGCCGTTGACCCGCGCCCGCACGCCTTCGAGCGTCGAGAAGAAGGTCAGGCGCCAGTTGCGGAACCCCACCGGCACCTCGGCCAGCAGATAGGGCGTGTCGCCGATATAGGTATAGGGAACCTCGCCGATGGTGTTCTGCGCGCTCCGGAGCGCATTGCGCACCAGCGAGGCCTCCGAGCCCGGGGCGAGGACGCTGGAGAGCGAATTGCTGCGCCAGGCCGGCTCCGAGGCGAGCAGGATGTCGCCCTCGGAATCGGTCACGGCGATCTTGATGCCGGTGCGCCGCCAGCCCTCCTCATGCGCCCCGAGATCGACGGTGACCACGACGACGCCCAGCACCTGATCCTCGACCAAGACCTGCCGGGCATAGTGGAAGCTGAAGGCACCGTCCTCGTTCTCGATCATCGAGAATTCGGTGCCGGTCGAGGCCATGGCCTTGGTGAAATAGGCCTTGTCGCCGTCGTATTGCTCGCGCGGGCGCTCGTCGCTCGCCGCCACGATCCGCCCGACCGGATCGAGCAGGAAGATCGAGCCGGCGCCGATCTCCTCGCGGAAGCTCGCCAGCCGCTCCTCCGCCCCCTCGTAGCGGCCGGTGCGCAGCGCCTGCATCAGGATCGGGTCGCGCGCCAGCAGGAGCGGCACCACGGCGTGGCGCTGCATCGCGCTCTGGATCGCGCCGGCATAGAGCGTGGCGCGGCGCACGGAATCGGCCTTCTGCTCCTCGCTGAAGGTGCGGGTGAGATAGATCTGGCTCGCCCAGATCACCAGCGCCATCAGCGCGAGCGATGCCAGCACGGCCGCGCGCATCCATGCGCGCGCGGGATTTCTCCTCGGCCCCAGGGTGTTGTCCGGCTGCATCATCGGGGGGGAAAAATACGCCCGGGACGCGCCGGGCTCAAGCCTGCTGCACCATGGTCTCGGCAGCGAGCGCCAAGCCGCCGAAGAGCGCGGCGCCGTCGGTGCCGCCATGGGCGGCCTCCACGGCGCGCTCGGGATGGGGCATCATGCCGAGCACGCGCCGGTTCCGCGACAGCACCCCGGCGATATCCGCCACCGACCCGTTCGGGTTCCCCAGATAGCGCAGCGCGATCCGGTCCTCGCCCTCGAGCCGGGCGAGGGTCGCGGCATCGGCGATGTAATTGCCGTCGTGATGCGCGATGGGCAGGCTCAGCCGCGCGCCCCGCGTCCAGAGCCGCGTGAAGGCGCTGTCGGCGGTCGCGACCTCGAGCTCGACCGTGCGGCAGACGAACTTCAGCCCGGCATTGCGCATCAGCGCCCCGGGCAGGAGCCCGGCCTCGATCAGCACCTGAAAGCCGTTGCACACCCCGAGCACATGCCCGCCGGACCGGGCGAAATCGACCACCGCGCGCATGATCGGCGAGCGCGCGGCGATGGCGCCGCAGCGCAGGTAGTCGCCGAAGGAGAAGCCGCCGGGGATCGCCACCAGGTCGAGGCCGCGCGGCAGCCCGGTGTCCTTGTGCCAGACCATCGTCACGTCCGCGCCGGCGCGCGTCAGCGCCACGGCCATGTCCCGGTCGCAGTTCGAGCCGGGGAAGACGAGGACGGCAGCTTTCACGCGGGTCTCCTCACTGGCTGAAATCGGTGATCACGGCCACTCCGGGCGCTGTGGGGCCGTTGAAGGCGCGAAGCTCGTCCGAGGCCTCCGAGAGCCTCACCTCGCGGGCGATCAGCGGCGCGAAGTCGACCGCGCCCTGCTCGATCAGCGCCAGCAGCGAGGGATAGCGCCACGACGGCATGCCCCGCGTGCCGTAGAGCGCGAGGTTCTTCATGTAGACCGCGTTCATGTTGATCTCCATGCGCGCGGTATGCCCGACCGGCATGCCGACCTGCACGTGACGGCCGAGCGGTGCCAGGCATTCGATCGAGGCATTGGTGGTCTGGGCGATGCCCAGCGCCTCGACCGAGACATCCGCGCCGCCGCCGGTCAGATCGACGATCGCCGCCGCGGTGTCGCCGTCGCGGGCGTCGATCGCCGCGTCGGCGCCGAAGCCGCGGGCATGGGCGAGCTTCTCGGGCACCACGTCGACCACCACCACCCGTGCGCCGAGGGCCTTGCCGAGCAGGAGCGTTGCGAGGCCGATCCCGCCGGTGCCGTGCACCGCCAGCCACTCGCCGGCGCGCAGCTCGGCCCGCCCGGTCAGCGCGTGCCAGGCGGTGGTCACCCGGCAGCCGAGGCCGGCCGCCACGGTCGGCGACAGCGTCTCGGGAAGCCGCGCCAGGTTGTGGGAGAGGGGGACCGCGACGTATTCGGCGAAGGCGCCCGGCTCGACGAAGCCGGGCAGCCGCTGGTCGGGGCAGGTGTTCTGGTGGCCCGACTGGCAGGCGGGGCAGCGGCCGCAGGCGAGGATGAAGGGCGCCACCACGCGGTCGCCCGGCTTCCACGCCGAGAGAGGCCCGGCCTCGACCACCTCGCCGCAGTATTCGTGGCCCTGGATCTGGCCGGGCTTCACCCGCGGGTGCTCGCCTGTCCAGCCGTGCCAGTCCGAACGGCAGATGCCGCAGGCGATGGTGCGCAGCACCACGCCGTCCGCCTCGGGCGCCGGATCGGGCAAGTCCTCGATCGACAGGTCGGCATTGTAGGCCCTGAGGACGGCCGCGCGCATGTCAAGCCTCCGTAGGCGGTCGCTGGCGGGGCAGGGGCCGGAAGCCCGCCCGCCCGAAAGAGTCAGGCAACGTCAACCGTGTAGTTCTCGATGATGGTATTCGCGAGCAGCTTCTCGCACATCTCCGTCACCCGGTCGCGCGCCGCGCCAGGGTCGCCCTCGGCCAGATCGAGCTCGATCACCTTTCCCATGCGCACCTCGCCGACGCCCTCGAAGCCGAGCGAGCCGAGCGCATGGCGCACCGCCTCGCCCTGCGGATCGAGCACGCCGGGCTTCAGCGTCACATGCACCCGCGCGCGCATCAGTTCACCAGCTTGGGGCCGACATGGGTGCGGCCGTTGGTCCGCGGCATGACGCCCAGCCGCTTGGCGACCTCGGTATAGGCATCCGCGAGGCTGCCGAGATCCTGGCGGAACACGTCCTTGTCGAGCTTGCGGCCGGTCTCGATGTCCCAGAGGCGGCAGCTGTCGGGCGAGATCTCGTCGGCGACGATCAGCCGCTGGAAGTCGCCGTCGTAGACCCGGCCGATCTCGATCTTGAAATCGACGAGGCGGATGCCGACGCCGAGGAACATGCCGGAGAGGAAGTCGTTCACCCGGAGCGCCAGCGCGATCATGTCGTCGATGTCCTGCTGCGCGGCCCAGTTGAAGGCGACGATATGCTCCTCGGTGACCAGCGGATCGCCAAGGGAATCGTCCTTGTAATAGAATTCGATGATCGGGCGCGGCAGCTGCTGTCCCTCGGGGATGCCGAGGCGCTTCGAGAGCGAGCCGGCGGCGTAGTTGCGCACCACCACCTCCAGCGGGATCATCTCGACCATGCGGATCAGCTGCTCGCGCATGTTGAGCCGGCGGATGAAATGCGTCGGCACGCCGATCGCGTTCAGCCCGGCCATGAAATGCTCGCTGAGGCGGTTGTTCAGCACGCCCTTGCCCTCGATCACGGCCTTCTTCTGGGCGTTGAAGGCCGTCGCATCGTCCTTGAAATACTGGATCAGCGTCTCGGGTTCGGGTCCTTCGTAGAGAATCTTCGCCTTGCCCTCGTAAACCAGTCTGCGCCGGGCCATGCCTGTCTCCGAAAACGACGATGGGAAAGGCCGGCCGCAGGGGCCGCCTTTCCCGTTCCGCCGCTCTCTATACCCTGCCCGGAAAAGGAGCAAGCGTCTCCCTCGGTCCATGCGGGGCGATCGCATCCGGAGCCCGTCCTTCCTTCCCCGACCGCCCCGCCCCGGGACGAGGGCAGCGCCCGCCGGGCGGCGTGGTGACCCGGGCCTGCCGGGAACGCGGGCGCAGGCGATCGCGCTGCCCGATGCAAATCCCGTGTCAGACCTTGTCGCAGGGCAGGGCGGATGCTTATCTTCGCGACAGACCGCCACAGCAGGAGGGGCAAGGATGAACAGCTTCAAGGACCGCGAAAAGGGCTTCGAGAACAAGTTCGCCCACGATCAGGAGATGCAGTTCCGGGCCGTCGCGCGGGCGCACAAGCTCGTCGGGCTCTGGGCGGCGGAGCTCCTCGGCAAGCGCGGTGACGAAGCGGCGTCCTATGCCATCGAGGTGGTCAAGTCGGATTTCGAGGAGGCCGGACAGGAGGACGTGGTGCGCAAGCTCTCCCGCGACCTCGGCGACAAGGCCGACGAGGCCACGATTCGCACCAAGATGGCTGAGAGCCTCCAGCTGGCCAAGGCGCAGCTCATGACCGAGCTGCCGGGCAGCTAGCCGCCGGCGGGGGCGGCGCCGGTGCAGGTCACCGGAACCCCGGCGGCGGACCGGCTCCGCGGGTCCCGGCTCGGCGACACGCTCTCGGGCGGGGGCGGCGACGACCGGATCGCCGCCCGCGGCGGCGCGGACACCGCCTTCGGCGGCAGCGGCGACGACGTGATCACCGGCGGCGAGGGCCGCGACCGCATCTTCGGCGGCGCGGGCGACGACCGGCTCTACGGGTTCAACGCCGACGCGGAGACCCCGACCTCCGCCAGCATCACCCTGACGCGGATCGGGGCGCATGTCTTCGAGCGCCCGGTCTACGCCGCGCCGGCGCCCGGCGACCCCGACCGCCTCTATGTGGTCGAGCAGCACAGCGGCCGCATCCTGATCCTCGACACCCGCAGCGGCGCGGTCGATCCGCGCCCCTTCCTCGACATTCCGGATGCCGCGCTGGCCCGGGGCAACGAGCAGGGCCTGCTCGGCCTCGCGTTCCACCCCGATTACGCGCGGAACGGCCGCCTCTTCGTGTATCTCACCCAGGCCGACGGCGATGTCGCGATCGTGGAATACCGCCGGGCGGCCGGGGACCCGGACGTCGCCGTGCGCCCCAACCTGATCCTGGTGATCGACAAGGACAACGGCGCGGGCAACCACAACGGCGGCTGGATGGATTTCGGCCCCGACGGAATGCTCTATGTCGCCGTGGGCGACGAGGGCCTGCGCGGGGATCCGGCCAACAACGCCCAGAATCCGCGCGCGCTCTGGGGCAAGATGCTGCGCATCGACGTCGACCGCGACGACTTCCCCGCCGACGGCGCCCGCGACTACGCCATCCCGGCGGACAACCCGTTCGTCGGACGCGGCGCCGGCGAGATCTGGGCGCTCGGCCTGCGCAACCCCTGGCGCGCCAGCTTCGACCGCGAAACGGGCGACCTCTACATCGGCGACGTGGGCCAGGCGGCGCGCGAGGAGATCGACTTCCAGCCCGCCGGCCGGGGCGGGGCCAATTACGGCTGGAAGGTCGAGGAAGGGTTTCGCGTCTTCAACGACACCGTGCCCGGCAATCCCCCGGCCGGCAGCCCCGTGCTCACCCGCCCGGTGACGGATTACGGCCACGATGCGGAGGGCGGCTTCGCCGTGGTCGGCGGCTACGTCAACCGCGGGCCTTCGCCCGGACTGCCGGGCCGCTATCTCTTCTCCGATTTCGTCACCGACCAGCTCTGGAGCCTGCGCATCGTCGGGGGCCAGGCCGTCGACGTGACCAACCACACCGGGCAGATCGTGCCCCGGGGAGCCGCCTTCGCGGGCATCACCTCCTTCGCCGAGGGTCTCGACGGCACTCTCTACACGATCGGCATCGACGGCGCGGTCGCCCGCCTCGGCTTCGGTCCCACCGCCGGCGACGGCGGCGACGTGATCAATGGCGGCGAGGGCGACGACATCATCCACGGCGGCGCCGGCGACGACCGGCTGAACGGCGGCGCGACCGGGAACGACCGGCTCCACGGCGAGCAGGGCAACGACCGACTCGACGGCGGCGGCTCGGGCAGCGACCGCCTGAGCGGCGGCTACGGCAACGACTGGATCCGGGGCGGCACCGGCGGCGACAAGCTCTGGGGCGATGCCGGGGCCGACGTGCTGCGCGGCGGCGGAGGCGGCGACCGGCTCTCGGGCGGCCCCGGCCACGACGTCCTCCTCGGCGGGGCAGGCAGCGACCTGCTCTCCGGCGGCAGCGGTCGCGATACCTTCGTCTTCGAGCCCACCTCCCAGCGCGACACGATCCGCGACTTCCAGGACGATTACGACACCATCCGGCTGGCGGAAGCCTTCGGCTTCGCCACCCCTGCCGAGGCCCTCGCCTCCGCCGAGCAGCGGGGCGCCGATCTGGTCTTCACCTTCCCGGGCGGCCAGGAACTGACCATCCTCGGCACGACCGGGGCCGCGCTCTCGGACGACCTGATCGTCTGACGGAAAGCCCCTAGCTCTCCCCGAAGACCCGCCGGAAGATCCGGTCCACGTGCCGCGTATGGAAGCCGAGGTCGAAATTCGCCTCGATCTCCTCGGGGGAGAGGGCGGCGCCCACCTCCGGGTCGGCCTTCAGCTCCTCGAGGAAATCCGCGCCCTGTTCCCAGACCTTCATCGCGTTGCGCTGCACGATCGCATAGGCGGCCTCGCGGCTGACCCCCTTCTGCGTCAGGGCCAGCAGCACGCGCTGGGAATGCACGAGGCCGCGGAACTTGTTCATGTTGCGCATCATGTTCGTCGGATAAACCACCAGCTTCTCGACGACTCCCGTCAGCCGCGCCAGTGCGAAATCCAGCGTGACCGTCGCATCCGGCCCGATCATGCGCTCGACGCTCGAATGCGAAATGTCGCGCTCGTGCCAGAGCGCGACATTCTCCATCGCCGGCACCACCGCCATGCGCACCAGCCGCGCCAGCCCGGTCAGGTTCTCGGTCAGCACCGGGTTGCGCTTGTGCGGCATGGCGCTCGACCCCTTCTGGCCCGGCGCGAAATATTCCTCCGCCTCCAGCACCTCCGTGCGCTGGAGATGCCGGATCTCGGTGGCGAGCCGCTCCATCGAGGAGGCGATCACCCCGAGCGTGGCGAAGAACACCGCATGCCGGTCGCGCGGGATCACCTGGGTCGAGACCGGCTCGGGCCGCAGCCCGAGCATCTCGGCCACATGGGCCTCCACCGCCGGGTCGATATTGGCGAAGGTCCCGACCGCGCCCGAGATCGCGCAGGTCGCCACTTCCGCCCGCGCCGCCACCAGCCGCTGCCGCCCTCGGTCGAATTCGGCATAGGCCTGGGCGAGCTTCAGCCCGAAGGTCGTGGGCTCGGCATGGATGCCGTGGCTGCGCCCGATCGTCACCGTGTCCCGGTGCTCGAAGGCCCGCCGCTTCAGCGCGGCCAGCAGCGCGTCGAGATCGGCGAGCAGGATGTCCGCGGCGCGGGTCAGCTGCACGTTCAGGCAGGTGTCGAGCACGTCCGAGCTCGTCATCCCCTGGTGCACGAAGCGCGCCTCCTCGCCCACGATCTCGGCGAGATGGGTGAGGAAGGCGATCACGTCGTGCCTGGTCACCGCCTCGATCGCGTCGATCCTGCCGACGTCGAATTCCACGTCGCGCGCCTTCCAGACCGCCTCGGCGGCGGATTTCGGGATCACCCCGAGCGCGGCCTGGGCATCGGCCGCATGCGCCTCGATCTCGAACCAGATCCGGAACTTCGTCTCCGGCGACCAGATCGCGACCATCTCGGGGCGGGAATAGCGCGGGATCATGCCAGGCACCTTTCGAGCTTCACCGGGGATCGCCCCGTCTGATAGACGCCGGGACAGGACGGCACAAGCGAGGGAAGGCAAGGCATGGAGCTCTCCGCCTTCACCGGGACCTGGCGGATCGAGCGGCGGATCGAGGATTTCCGCGCCGGCCGCACCGGCCCACTCACGGGAACCGCGCGCTTCGACCCGCTGCCGGACGGCCTCCGATACCTGGAAACGGGAACGCTCTCCTTCGCCGGCACGGCGCCGATCCAGGCCAGCCGCCGCTACCTCTGGCGTGACGGCGGGGCGGGGACCATCGACGTCTTCTTCGACGACGGCCGCTTCTTCCACCGCTTCGATGCAGAGGCTCCGGCGCCGGCCGCCGCCCACGATTGCCCGCCGGACCGCTACCGCGTCCGCTACGACTTCCGCGGCTGGCCGCGATGGGAGGCGGAATGGCGCGTCACCGGCCCGCGGAAGGACTATGCGATGCTCACCTCCTACACGGCGGCGCCCGGACCTCGAGCCGGCCGGTAGCGCTCAGAGCCGCGCGGTCGTGACGTAGCGCAGGGCGCGCGCCACCTGCTCGGGTGTCCGCGCGACGGCACTGGCGGCGGCATCGACCTCCTTGAGCGCATGGTCGTGCTCCGGAGGGTGCAGGACGATGACCGGCTTGCCGCGGGCCGTCGCATAGCCCGCATCGAAGGCGGCGTTCCATTGCTTGTATTTCTCGCCGAAGCAGACGACCAGCACGTCGCAGCGATCGATCCCCGTGCGGATGCGGATCGCGTTGAGGAGCGCGCCCTTGCGGTCATGCCAGAACTTGTCCTGCTCCGGGCCGAAGATCTCGACGCCGCAATCGTCGGAGGCCGCGTGATCGGTCACCGGACCGGACCACTCGATCTCGAGCCCCGCGCAGGCAGCGACGATCGCCTCGCGCCAGTCCGTGTGGATCTCGCCGGCGAGATACACGTTCATTCTCATCGGAACCCACCCTCTTTGCCGGGAGGCACCTTCGGCCATGCCGCTTCCCTTGGCAACCGGAACTCCGCCATGACCTGCCGGACGCCCTGTCGCTGGACAGCCGCTCGCGGTTGCGGCATCAAGGCGCGAGAGCCTCTTCCCAGCGCAGGAACCGCACCGCCATGGCCCAGACCGCATCCCGACACGTCCTGACCGAAGCGCTCTGGCCCGCCGAGGGTGCGGGTCTCTGGGCAAGGCGCGCCGTCCTCGTGGCGCTCGGCGTCGCCATCCACATCGCCGCCGCCAAGATCGCGGTGCCGGTCTGGCCCTCGCCGGTGCCGATCACCATGGGATCCTTCGCGGTGCTGATGCTCGGCGCCGCCTACGGGCCGCGGCTGGGGCTGGCGACGATCCTCGCCTACATGGGGCTCGGCGCCTTCGGCTGGGACGTCTTCGCCGGCACCTCGGCGGAGCTGAACGGCATCGAATACATGATGGGCGGCACCGGCGGCTATCTCGTCGGCTGGGTGCTGGCGACGCTGGCGCTGGGGCTCGCCGCCCGGCGCGGCTGGGACCGCAGCATCGGCGGCATGGCCGCGGCGATGGCCATCGGCACCGTGCTGGTCTATGTGCCCGGCATCCTCTGGCTCGGCCTGCTCTACGGCTGGGACAAGCCGATCCTCGAATGGGGCCTCTATCCCTTCCTGATCGGCGACGCGCTCAAGCTGGCGCTGGCCGCGCTGATCATGCCTGCACTCTGGAAGCTGGTCGGCAACGCGCGCGCCTGATCCGGGCGCCGCGCGTCGGCCAGGTCACGCCGGGCTCACTTTCCGGTCGAACACCGCGGGAGGCACGGGCGGACGCTGCCCGTGCTGGCGCACGGGCGGGGGCTGTGGCTACGGACGGCACGGGGACCAGCCGCGACGTCCGCGGATGCGTTAACACTTTTATTCCATGAAAACAGCGCCTTGCGGACTGTCCCCATGGGGACGGCCCGCGGGACGTCACGCGAGGAACCGCACCGCGCCGATATGGGGCAGGTTGCGGTTCCGCTGGGCATAGTCGATGCCGTAGCCGACCACGAACCTGTCGGGGATCTCGAAGCCGATCCAGCGCGCCGTCACCTCCACCTCGCGCCGCGACGGCTTGTCGAGCAGCGCGCAGACCTCGAGCCGCGCGGGGTTGCGGGTGCGCAGGATCGCGAGCACGTGGCTCAGCGTGTTGCCGGTATCGACGATATCCTCGACCACCAGCACGTCGCGTCCCTCGATCTCGCCGCGCAGGTCCTTGAGAATGCGCACCTCCCGGCTCGATTCGGTGGCATTGCCGTAGGACGAGACCTCGAGGAAATCCACCTCGACCGGCAGGTCGATCTCGCGCACCAGATCGGCGATGAAGACGAAGGAGCCGCGCAGCAGCCCGATCACCACCAGCTTGTCGGTGCCGGCGAAATGCTCCGAGATCTCGCGGGCCAGCGCCTCGACCCGCGCGGCGATGGCTTTCGCCGAGATCATCTCGTCGATCACGTAGGTCTGCGTCGTCATGTGGCGCTCCGCTCCCTGCTGCCCCGAGGCTTGTGCCGGGCGACATCCTATGGTCATTGTCCCCCGCCGACAAACGCCTTCGACAGCGAGCGACGCCGCCCCCATGCCGACCCATGCCGAGATACGCGTCATGCCCTATTCCGCGGAGCAGATGTACGCGCTCATCGCCGATGTGGGCAGCTATCCCGAGTTCCTGCCCTGGTGCGCCGCGGCGCGGGCGCGCCAGATCCGGCCGTTGCCGGACGGGACGGGCGAGGTGATGGACGCCGATCTGGTGATCTCCTTCAAGCTCTTCCGCGAACGCTTCGGCAGCCGCGTCACCCTGCGCCCCGAGGCGCGGCGCATCGACGTGGAATATCTCGACGGGCCGTTCCGCTACCTCAACAACCACTGGAAGTTCGAGCCGCGCGGCGAGACATCCTGCGAGGTGGATTTCTTCGTGGATTTCGAGTTCCGCTCGGCGCTCCTGCAGCGCATCATCGGCGTGGTCTTCAACGAGGCGATGCACCGGATCGTGCGCGCCTTCGAGCGGCGCGCCGGGGCGCTCTACGGCGCGCCGGCAGAAAGCTCCTGAAGCAGCAGCTCGAGCGCCACCCCGACGCTCCGCGCCCTGACCTCGGCCCGCCCGAGCGCCCCGAAGTCCCGCCGCACCGTGCGGGCGCCGCGCGGGCCTGCGGTCGCGAACCAGACCAGGCCCTCGGGCTTGGCCTCGGAGGCGCCGGGTCCCGCGACGCCGGTCACCGCCACCGCCAGCTGCGCATCGGAGGCGGCCAGCGCGCCCTCCGCCATGGCGCGGGCGACCGGCTCGGAGACGGCGCCCTCCGCCGCGAGCATCGCCTGCGGCACCCCCAGCATCGCGGTCTTGGCGGGATAGGAATAGGTGACGAAGCCGCGGTCGAAGACGTCCGAGGAGCCGGGGATCTCGGTCAGCGCCGCGCTGACCAGGCCGCCGGTGCAGCTTTCGGCGGTGGCGATGCGCCAGCCTCGGGCACGGGCAGCGCCGAGGATATCGCGGGCGAGCGCGGCGGTACTCACATCAGCATTCCATGGGCCAGCGCCGCGGCGAGCGCCACCACCACCGCCGCCATGACGCCCGCGAGGATGTCGTCGAGCATGATCCCGGTCGCGCCGTGCAACCCGTCCGCCCAGGAGACCGGCCAGGGCTTCCAGATGTCGAAGAGGCGGAACATCACGAAGGCGCCGACCCAGCCAGGCCAGGGGAAGACCTGCGGCGCCGCGCCGGCGAGCCAGAGCCCGCCCGAGAGCGGGAAGAGCGCGATCCATTGGCCGACGACCTCGTCGACGACGATCTCCCCGGGATCGGGGTCGCCGCCGCCGCGCGTCTCGGCCCCCGCCGCCCAAAAGCCCAGCACCGCCAGCGCCATCGTCGCGATCGCCAGGAGCGGGAAGCCCCCGAGGCGATGCAGGAGATAGGCGCAGGGCAGGGCGGCCAGGGATCCCCAGGTGCCCGGCGCGCGCGGAAGCAGCCCGACGTAGAAGAAGGTGGCGACGAGGCGGCTCATGCCCGCACCAGCGTCGCCGTGGCGAGCGCCGCGATCCCCTCGCCGCGCCCGGTGAAGCCGAGCCGTTCGCTGGTCGTGGCCTTGACGCTCACCCGCTCCGCCGCGATCCCGGCGATGCGGGCGATCTCCTCGCGCATGGCGCCGGCATGCGGGCCGATCTTCGGCGTCTCGCAGACCAGCGTGCAGTCGAGATGGCTGAGCGCGAAGCCCCGTTCCGCGGCCCGGCCGGCCGCCCGCGCGAGGAAGATCTCGGAGGCCGCGCCCTTCCAGACCGGATCGGAGGGCGGGAACCACCGGCCGATGTCGCCTTCGGCCAGCGCGCCGAAGATCGCGTCCGTAAGGGCGTGCAGCCCGACATCGGCGTCGGAATGCCCCACGAGGCCGCGGTCGCAGGGCAGGCGGATGCCGCAGAGCATGACCGCATCCCCGGGCCCGAAGGCATGCACGTCGAAACCGTTGCCGGTGCGGATGTCCATGGGGCTCTCCATCTGCGCGCGGGCGCGGTCGAGGTCGCGGGCATTGGTGATCTTGAAATTCGCCTCCGAACCGGCCACCAGCCGCACGTCGAGGCCCGCCGCCCGCGCCACTTCCGCATCGTCGGCCGCCGCGCCGGCATGGGAGCGGTGCGCGGCGAGGATCTCGGCGAAGCGGAATCCCTGCGGCGTCTGGGCGCGCCACAATCCCTCGCGCGCCACCGGTTCGCGCGCGGCGCCCGCCTCCCCGCGCCAGAGCGCATCGACCACCGGCAGCGCCGGCAGCGCGCCCGGCGCCGCCTCGAGCGCGGCAAGGATCTCCGAGATCAGGTCCTGCGTCACGAAGGGGCGCGCCGCGTCATGGATCAGCACGGCCTCCGGCGCCTCGCGCTCCAGCGCCACGAGCCCCGCCAGCACCGACCCCGCCCGGCTCTCGGCACCGGGCACGGGCGGGCGCAGGCGATCGCTGGAGAGCCCCTCGATGGCGGCGGCATAGGCATCCCCGTCCTCGGGGCCGATCACCACCTGCACGCATGTGATCGCGGGATGGGCAAGAAAGGTGTCGAGACCGTGGCGCAGCACCGCCTTGGCGCCGAGGCGCAGATATTGCTTCGGGACCGTCTCGCCGAGGCGCAGTCCGCGCCCGGCCGCCACGATCACTGCGGCAACCCGCATTTCCTCTCCCCCGGCAGATTTCGGCCGCCTTATAGAATGGGTGAACCGGCGTTCACAATCCGGCGTTCACAATGCTGTCGCCGGATGCGGCCGCAACTTGCGGCGCAGCGTTCCACAGGGTAAACCAAGCTCAGGTTGTGCAATCGGATTAGGCAGATGTCTGGCGCTCTCGCGAGCATATCTGAAGTTCCGCCTGTTATTCTGGCACCGATGGCCGGAATCAGCGACCTGCCGTTCCGCGCGCTGGCGCTGCGCTGCGGCGCGTCGATGGTCGTCTCGGAGATGGTGGCGAGCGGCGACATGCTGCGCGCGCGGCCCGAGGCGCGGGCGCGCGCGGAACTGGGCATCGAGGAGCGCCGCACGGCGATCCAGCTCGCCGGCCGCGACCCGGCGCTGATGGCGGAGGCAGCGCGCTTCTGCGCGGGCCAGGGGGCCGCGCGCATCGACATCAATTTCGGCTGCCCGGCCAAGAAGGTGACCGGCGGCCTCTCGGGCTCGGCGCTGATGCGCGAGCCCGACCGCGCCGTGCGGATCGTCGCGGCGGTGGTGGAGGCGGTCGCGGTCCCCGTCAGCGTCAAGATGCGCCTGGGATGGGACGACGGAGAGCGGAACGCGCCCCAGATCGCGGCCCGGGCCGAAGCGGCCGGGGCGACGCAGATCGCCGTGCACGGCCGGACACGCTGCCAGTTCTATGCCGGCCGCGCCGACTGGCGGGCCATCGCCGCGGTCAAGGCCGCTGTCCGTGTGCCGGTCATCGCCAACGGCGACATCGGCGATCCGGCCTCGGCGCGCGCGGCGCGGCGGCTTTCGGGCGCGGACGGCATCATGGTCGGGCGGGCCGCGCGCGGCAGGCCCTGGATCCTGGGCGAGATCGCGGCCGGGCTGGCGGGAGAGAAAGCGCCGCCACCGCCGGGGGGCGCGGCGCTGATCGACATGATCTCGGGACATTACCAGGCGATGCTCGGCTTCTACGGGAACAACCTGGGGCTGCGCGTCGCGCGGAAGCATCTCGGCTGGTATCTCGACGCCGTTCCCGGCAGCGGCGGGTTGCGGCGCCGCGTGATGGCCTCCGAGGATTCCGGCGCGGTGCTGCGCATGCTCGGGCGCGAGCTCGACGACCTCGGGGCAGGGGAGGCGCTGGTCGCCGCATGACGCAGCAGCTCGCCTTCGACGCGCTCTGGAGCGCCATCCCCTATCCGGCGCTGCTGCTCGGCGCGGAGAACGCCATCATGGCCGCCAATCCCGCCGCGGAGGGATTCGCCGACACCTCGTCCCGCCAGCTGATCGGCCGGCCGATCGACCGCTTCGTCGGCAGCGACAGCACGCTCGTCGACCTGATAAAGCAATCGCGCCGGAGCGGCGTGCCCGTGGCGCAATACAACGTCATGGTCGGCTGGGGCGATCAGGCGGCGCAGCTCTACAACGTCCATGTGGCGCCGCTGCAGGAATCCGGGGAGGGCTACCTGATGCTGCTCCATCCCCAGGGCATGGCGGACAGGATGGACCGCAGCCTCGGCCATCGCTCGGCGGCGCGTTCGGTGACCGGGATGGCGGCGATGCTCGCGCATGAGATCCGCAACCCGCTGGCGGGGATCTCGGGCGCGGCCCAGCTGCTCGAGATGGGGCTCGGCGATTCGGACCGCGAGCTGACCGGGCTGATCCGGGCCGAGGCGGCGCGCATCGGCCAGCTCGTCGACCGCGTCGAGCAGTTCGGCGACCTCCGCCCGGCGCAGCGCCGGCCGGTGAACATCCATGACGTGCTCGACCGGGCGCGGCGCGCGGCCAAGGCGGGATTCGCGGCGCATGTGCGCTTCGTGGAGGATTACGATCCCTCGCTGCCGCCCACCGCCGGCGATCCCGACCAATTGCTCCAGGTGTTCCAGAACCTGATGAAGAATGCCGCCGAGGCCGCGCCGCGGGTCGGGGGCGCGATCTCGATCGCCTCGGCCTACCGGCCGGGCGTCAAGATGCAGCGCCCCGGCGGTCGGAGCGAGAGCCTGCCGCTGGTGGTCACGGTCAGCGACAACGGCCCCGGCATTCCCGAATCGCTGATCCGCGACATCTTCGACCCCTTCGTCAGTTCGAAGGTGAACGGCACCGGCCTCGGCCTCTCGCTCGTCTCCAAGCTCATCTCGGATCATGGGGGCGTCGTGGAATGCGACAGCCGGCCGGGACGCACGCGGTTCCGGGTCCGGCTGCCGGTCTGGCGCGGCAAGTTCGAAGAAACGGAGGCCTGAGCCATGGAGGGCACGATCCTCGTCGCCGACGACGACCGCACCATCCGCACCGTGCTGGCGCAGGCCCTGACGCGGGCCGGCTGCCGCGTGCGCGCGACCGGCACCGCCTCGACGCTCTGGCGCTGGGTCGAGGAGGGCGAGGGCGACGCGGTGGTTACCGACGTCATCATGCCCGACGGCGACGCGCTCGACCTGCTGCCGAGCATCCGCAAGCGCCGGCCGGAGCTGCCGGTGATCGTGATGAGCGCCCAGAACACGGTGATGACCGCGATCCGGGCGGCCGAGGTCGGCGCCTACGAATATCTGCCGAAACCCTTCGATCTCAAGGAGGTGCTCGGCCTAGTTGCCAAGGCACTCAAACAGAAGAACCGCCGCGCGCCCGCCCCGGAGGAGGAGGCGGTCCGCGAGGACAACCTGCCGCTCATCGGCCGCAGCCAGGCGATGCAGGAAGTCTACCGCATCCTCGCCCGGCTGATGAACACCGACCTCGGGGTGATGGTCACCGGCGAGAGCGGCACCGGCAAGGAGCTGGTGGCCCGCGCCCTGCACAATTACGGCCTGCGCAAGGGCGGGCCCTTCGTGGCGATCAACATGGCGGCGATTCCGCGCGATCTGATCGAGAGCGAGCTCTTCGGCCACGAGAAGGGGGCCTTCACCGGCGCCGACCGCGCGATGCCCGGCAAGTTCGAGCAGGCCAAGGGGGGCACGCTCTTCCTCGACGAGGTCGGCGACATGCCGCTCGACGCGCAGACCCGGCTGCTGCGCGTGCTGCAGGAGGGCGAGTTCACCCGCGTGGGCGGGCGCGAGGTGCAGAGCGCGGACGTGCGCATCGTCGCGGCGACCCACCAGGACCTGCGGGCGCTGATCAACGAGGGACGGTTCCGCGAGGATCTCTTCTACCGGCTGAACGTGGTGCCGATCCGGCTGCCGCCGCTGCGCGAGCGGCTGGAGGACGTGCCGGACCTCGCCCGCGCCTTCCTGCGCAAGGCCGAGGCCGAGGGATTGCCGCGCAAGGCGCTGTCGAAGGAGGCCGCCGACATCCTCAGGAAGCAGGAGTGGAGCGGGAACGTGCGCGAGCTGGAGAACCTGATGCGCCGGCTCTGCGTGCTCTGCTCGGACGAGGTGATCTCCGGGGCGGCCGTCTCGCAGGAGGTCGCCGCGCGCCCGTCGTCGGGCTCTTCCCCGGAGGCTTCCGCGCCGCAACGCCTGTCCCATGCGATCGAGGCGCATCTGCGCCGGTATTTCGACCTGCACGGCGACAGCCTGCCGCCGGACGGGCTCTACGAGCGGATTCTCAAGGAGATGGAACTGCCCCTGATCGCGCTCTCGCTGGCGGCAACCCGCGGAAACCAGGTGCGCACGGCGGATCTGCTCGGCATCAACCGCAATACGCTGCGAAAGAAGATTCGCGACCTCGACATTCGGGTTACACGTGGCAAGAGAATGATGTAAGACTGCCACAGTCGAGCGTTTGAAGCGTCACGGAAGAATGCGCAGCGATAGCCTGCTGACATTGACAGGACAGCGCCTCGCGCGCTGGCGCGAAGCCAGGGCCGTGCGGGCGGCGCTCTTCTGGGGGATGATCGGCCTCGGGCCGCTGCTGGCCTTCGTGACCTTCGGGGTTCTCGGCGGCATGGAGGGCCTGACCAGCCGCCACGCGCTCCGCACGATCCTGCTCGCCGATTTCGTCTATGCCATCGTCGTGGCGGTCTTCGTGGCGCGGCGCGTCGGTGCGATGATCGCCGCCCGGCGCCGGCAGTCGGCGGGGTCGCGCCTGCATTTGCGGCTCGTGCGGTTCTTCACCGCGATCGCGCTGATCCCCACGGTGCTCGTCGCGGTCTTCGCGACGATCTCGCTCAATTTCGGCCTGGAGGGCTGGTTCTCCGACCGGGTCCGCGCGGTGGTGACCAATTCGCTTGCCGCGGCCCAGGCCTACGAGGCGGAGCACCGTGTCACGCTGCAATCGGATGCAGCGGTCCTCGCGGCCTTTCTCAACGACCAGAAGAACCGCGATCCGCTGATGACCGGCGGGCAGCTGCGCGAGCTTCTGACCCGCGGCCAGCTCCAGATGCAGCGGGCGCTGCCCAAGGCCTATGTGATCGACAGCGACGGCACGATTCGCGCTCGCGGCGAGGGAAGCTATCGCTTCTACTACACCCCCCCGTCGCCCTCCGATGTCGATCGCGCCGATTCCGGCGAGATCGTCGTCATAGAGGACTGGGAAAGCAACGAGTTCCGCGCCCTGCTGCGGCTCGAATCCTTCCCCGACCACCTTCTCTACGTCAGCCGCGACGTGGACGGGAAGATCCTGAGCCTGCTCGACGAGACCCAGCAGACCGTGCTGCTCTACCAGCAGCTCGAAGCCGACCGCGGCAAGCTCCTGTTCGAATTCGCGCTGATCTATCTCGGATTCGCGCTGGTGGTCATCCTCGCGGCGGTCTGGGCGGGGCTCTGGTTCGCCGAGCGCCTCGCGAGGCCGGTCGGCCGCCTCGCCAGCGCCGCCCAGCGGGTCGGCCGCGGCGATCTCGACGTGCGCGTGCGCGAGGAGAAGGGCGACGACGAGATCGCGCTGCTCGGCCGGACCTTCAACGAGATGACCCGGCAGGTGAAGGGCCAGCATGACGCGCTGATCGCCGCCCATGAGGAGACCGACCGTCGGCGGCGGCTGTTCGATTCGGTGCTCTCCGGGGTCACGGCCGGGGTGATCGGGCTCGACGGCTCGGGGCGGATCGACATGGCCAATGCCGCGGCCACGACCCTGCTCGACCTCGATCCCGCCGCGGCGGTGGGCCAGCCGCTGCGCGAGGCCATTCCCGAATTCGGCGCGCTCTTCGACCGCCTGGACGCGCGCCGCGGCGGGGTGGCCCAGGGCGAGGTCAAGCTGCGCCGCAGGACGGGCGAAAGGGATCTGCTCGTGCGCATGTCCGTGCGGCTGGCGGACGACGGCAGCCTCGAGGGCTTCGTGATCTCCTTCGACGACGTCACCGACCTGGTGGTGGCCCAACGCCTCGCGGCCTGGGGCGACGTGGCGCGGCGCATCGCCCACGAGGTGAAGAACCCGTTGACGCCGATCCAGCTCTCGGCCGAGCGGCTGCGGCGCAAGTTCGGCCCCATGGTGGGCGAGGAACGGGCCGCGCTCGAGCAATACGCCGACGTGATCGTGCGCCAGACCAACGACCTCCGGCGCATCGTCGACGAATTCTCCAGATTCGCCCGCATGCGCGCGCCGGAGCGGCGCTCGGTCGATCTGGGCAAGCTGATCGCCGATGCGGTGCTCCTGCAGGAGACCGCGCGGCCCGACATCGCCTTCACGGTGAGCCTGCCGGAGACGCCGGTGATCGCCAATCTCGATGCGACGATGATCAACCAGGCGGTGACGAACCTGCTGAAGAACGCCGCGGAGGCGATCGAAGAGCGTGTTTCCGCCGATCCGGCGCCACCGGGCGAGATCCGGGTTGCCCTCGCCACGACGCCCGACACATTCACGATCGACATTCAGGACAACGGCTGCGGGCTGCCGGACCAGTCCGCGCGACTCTTCGAGCCCTATGTGACCCATCGCGCCAAGGGAACCGGCCTCGGGCTCCCCATCGTCAAGAAGATCATCGAGGAGCACGAGGGCAGCCTCGAACTGGTTCCGGCGCCGGTCTTCGAAGGGTCCTCGCGGCCCGGCGCCAGGGCGCGGATCGTGCTGCCGCAGGCCTTGCCGGACCAGAACTGGGAAAGCGACAAGCGCAGCGAGATCGCCGAGAAGTTGAGAAGGGGCATGCAATGACGGACATACTCGTGGTCGATGACGAGCCCGATATCCGCGGGCTCATCGGCGACATCCTGGAGGACGAGGGCCACGGCACGCGCATGGCCTGGGACAGCGACACCGCCTTCGGGGAGATCAACCGCGCGGCACCCGACCTGATCATCCTCGATATCTGGCTCAAGGACAGCCGGCTCGACGGCATCGACATCCTCAAGCGGGTCCGCCGCGACAATCCCGCGATCCCGGTCGTGATCATCTCCGGCCACGGCAACATCGAGATCGCCGTGGCGGCCATCAAGCAGGGCGCCTACGACTTCATCGAGAAGCCCTTCAACATCGACCAGCTCATGGTCGTCATCGGCCGCGCCCTCGAGACCTCGCGGCTCCGGCGCGAGAACGCGGCCCTGCGGGGCATCGACGCCGGCAACCACGAGATGCTCGGCACGAGCTCGGCCTTCCGCCAGATGAAATCCCAGCTCGACAAGGTGGCCCGCACCAACAGCCGGGTCATGCTGACCGGCCCCGCGGGCAGCGGCAAGGACGTGGCGGCGCGCTACATCCACCGCAATTCCGACCGGGCCAAGGGACCCTTCGTCATCGTCAGCTCCGCCTCCGTGGGCGCCGAGCAGATGGAGGAGGTGCTCTTCGGCCGCGAGGGCAGCGAGCGCGGGGTGGAGCCCGGGCTCTTCGAAAGGGCGCATACCGGGATCCTCTTCTTCGACGAGGTCGCCGACATGCCCCAGGGCACCCAGTCGAAGATCCTGCGCGTGCTGGTCGACCAGGCGTTCCAGCGGGTCGGCGGCACCGACACGGTCCGGGTGGACGTGCGCGTGCTCTCGGCCACTACCCGCGATCTCGCCAAGGAAGTCGCCTCGGGCCGCTTCCGCACCGAACTCTTTCACCGCCTGAACGTCGTTCCCGTCACCGTGCCGGGGCTCGAGGCGCGGCGCGAGGACATCCCGCTCCTCGCCGGGCATTTCCTCGAGGAGCTCAACAGCACCCAGGGCCTTCCCCAGCGCGGCCTGAGCCCGGAGGCGGAGGCCCAGCTCCAGACGATGCGCTGGCCGGGCAACGTGCGCCAGCTGCGCAACACGCTGGAGCGCGCGCTGATCCTCGGGGCCGACAATGGCCCGATCCAGCCGGAGGAACTGGCCAACGAGAGCTCGGCCAATGGCGCGGCTGCCGGCGGCGGGCTGGGATCGGCCTTCGCCGGGCTCGCGCTGCGCGAGGCGCGCGAAGTCTTCGAGCGCGAGTATCTCGTGGCGCAGATCAACCGGTTCGGCGGCAACATCTCGCGCACCGCGAGTTTCGTCGGAATGGAACGCTCGGCCTTGCATCGCAAGCTGAAGTCCTTGAACGTGATCTCCGCGGGCCGCAGTGTGCGGGCGGAGGAAGCGGAGGAGAACGCCTGAGCGATACGGGCAGGTCCTCCGAGCGCGGGACGACTTCATGAAGATCATCATCTGCGGCGCTGGACAGGTGGGCGGCCAGATCGCCCGGCACCTCGCCCGCGAAGAGGGCAGCAACAGCGTCACCGTCATCGACAACAACCCCGCGCTGATCCGGCGGATCACCGATGCCTACGACGTGTCCGGCGTCACCGGATTCGCGTCGCACCCCGACATCCTGGAGCAGGCCGGCGCGCGCGACGCCGACATGGTGATCGCCGCGACCCAGTCCGACGAGGTCAACATGGTGGTCTGCCAGGTGGCGCATTCGATCTTCTCGGTGCCGCGCAAGATCGCCCGCCTGCGTGCCCCGGCCTATCTCAACGCGATCTATTCCGACCTCTACCGCCGCGAGCACCTGCCCATCGACGTGGTCATCTCCCCCGAATTCGCCGTGGCGGACGCGGTCATGCAGCGGCTGGCCGCCCCCGCTGCCTTCGACATCGAGAGCTTCCTCGACGGCAAGGCCCAGCTGGTCGGGATCGCGCTCGAGGCGGATTGCCCGGTGCTCGACACGCCGCTGCGTCAGCTCTCCGAGCTCTTCTCGACGCTCCGGGTGGTGGTGGTCGGGGTGCGGCGCGGCGAGCGCCTCTTCGTGCCGGAGCCGATCGACCAGCTCTTTGCCGAGGACCAGATCTACGTGGTCACCGCGACCGAGGACGTGCCGCGGGTGATGGAGGTCTTCGGCAAGTCCCATCTCAACGTCACCCGCACCCTCATCGTCGGGGCCGGCAACATCGGCCTGCACGTGGCGCGCAGCCTCGAGGCACGCGACCGCAAGGCGCGCCTGAAGATCATCGAGAAGGACCGCAAGCGCGCCGAGCTGGTCGCCGACGCCCTCAAGCGGACGGTGGTGCTGAACGGCGACGGGCTCGACCTCGAGCTCCTGGAGGAGGCGGGGGTCGAATCCATGGATGCCGTGCTCGCGCTCACCCAGGACGACAAGTCCAACATCCTCGCCTGCGTCCGCGCCAAGACGGAGGGCGCCAAGCTGACCGTGGCGCTCGTCAACGATTCCTCGCTGATCGGGCTGATCGCGCCGATGGGGATCGACGCCTATGTCAATCCGCGCTCCACGACGGTCTCCTCGATCCTGCGCTACGTCCGCCACGGCCGGATCCGCGCCGTCTATTCCATCGGCGACGGCGAGGCCGAGGTGATCGAGGCGCAGGTGCTCGGGACCTCGGCCATCGCCGGCAATACCGTGCGCGAGACCGATCTGCCGGAAGCGGCCCTGATCGGGCTGATCCAGAAGGGCGACAAGGTGATCGTGCCGCGCGGCGACACGCGGCTGGAGGAGGGCGACATCCTGACCATCTTCGCGATGCGCGAGACCGTCGCCGACGTCGAGCGGCTGTTCCAGGTCGGCATCGACTTCTTCTGACGATGTCGTATCTCCGACGCTTTCCCGCCCTGGTCATCCTGATCCTGATCGCGGCGGCGCTCATGCTGATTCCGGCGGTCCATGCCGCCCAGACCGGAATCTGGGAGGTCGCGCGGGTCTTCTTCTACCACGCGGCCTTCTTCATCGCGCTGGGATGCATCCTGGGGCTCGCGACCATGAACCGCGTGCCCCGGCAGCCGGCGCGGTATCACCTGATGACCCTGCTTCTGGCCTATCTGCTGCTGCCGGTGGTGCTCGGCGCGCCGCTCGCCGTGCTGCTGCCGGGCCTGGGGATCGGCGGCGCCTATTTCGAGATGCTCTCCTGCCTGACGACGACGGGCGCCACGCTCTTCGACCGGCCGCGCCTGCTGCCGGATTCGCTGCATCTCTGGCGCGCGCTGATCGGCTGGTCCGGCGGGCTGATGATGCTGGTGACGGCAGTGGCGATCCTGGCGCCGCTCAATCTCGGCGGCTTCGAGATCGGCCAGGACGGGATCGGCCTGCGCGGCGGGCGCAGCGGCGGCACGATCGACGAGGCGAGCAAGCGCATCCTGCGGCAGGCGAGCCAGATCGCGCCGGTCTATGCCGGCTTCACCGGCTTTCTCGCGCTCTGCCTGATCTTCGCGGGCGCCCGTCCCTTCGTCGCCCTCTGCCACGCCATGGCCGTGCTTTCGACCAGCGGCATCTCGCCCGTCGGCGGCCTCGAAGGCGGGCAGTCGGGGCGGCTCGGCGAGATGGCGATCCTGCCCTTCTTCCTGCTCGCGGTCAGCCATCGCGCCATGTCCTTCGACCTGCGCCGCGGGCATCGGCTGGCGCTGACCGACCCCCAGATCCAGCTGATGCTCATCTCGGTGCTGAGCGTCACCCTGCTGCTCTTCCTGCGCAGCTTCATCGGCGCCGCCGAGATCGACCGCCAGGACAGCCCGTTCCGCGCCCTTCAGGCCATCTGGGGCAGCCTCTTCACGGTCCTGTCGTTCCTGACGACCACCGGCTTCGAGAGCCCGGACTGGCGGGCGATGCAGCTCTGGTCGCATCTGCCCGATCCGGGCACGATCCTGCTCGGCGTCGCGGTGATGGGCGGCGGCATCGCCACCACGGCGGGGGGCGTGAAGCTGCTGCGGCTCTATGCGCTCTACCGCCACGGGCTGCGCGAGCTCGACCTGCTCGTGCATCCCAGCAGCGTCGCGCGCCACGGCCAGGGCGACCGCGTGGTCTCCGAGAACGGGCCCCGAATCGCCTTCGTCTTCCTGATGCTCTTCCTGGTATCGCTCGGCATCCTGATGATCGCGTTTTCGCTTACCGGGCTCGAATTCGACCACAGCCTCGCCCTCGGGATCGCTTCGCTGACCACGACGGGGCCGGCGATCCGGACGCTGGGCGGCGGCGCGAGCTACGGCGACCTCGACAGCTGGGCGAGGGTGCTCTTTGCAACCGGAATGATCGTCGGCCGCATGGAGACGATCGTGATAATCGCACTTTTCAACCCGGCCTATTGGCGGCATTGAGATACCGGCTGTGGTCGCGGAACCACTGGCCGCAAAAAGAGCGGGCGTGCTCTGGAAATGGCCGGGTCCACCGCCCATACTCAGGCGCGCGAGCAAGAACAACAACAGGCGCCATGCGCGCCTCACACAACTTAAGGCTGAAAACAATGGCTGCCGACAAACAGAACCTCCAGGACGCCTTCCTCAACAATGTGCGGAAGGCCAAGGTCCCGGTAACGATCTTTCTCATGAATGGCGTGAAACTTCAGGGGGTTATCACGTGGTTCGATAATTTCTGCGTGCTCCTGCGCCGCGACGGCCAGTCGCAGCTCGTCTACAAGCACGCGATCTCGACGGTGATGCCGTCCCAGCCGATCACCCTCTACGAGGCGGAAGATTCCTGAACCCGATCAAAGGATGCGGACGCTCGTCCTGCATCCGATCCACGGCGGCCGGTCCGAAAGGGACGCGGATGACGCACTCGCCGAGGCGGTGAGCCTCGCCGAGGCGCTCGATCTCGATGTCGTCTCCTCGGCACCGGTCCCGCTCGCGCGCTCCCGCGCCGCGACGCTCTTCGGAAGCGGCAAGGTCGAGGCCATCGCCGCGGAAGTGGCGGAAGGCGGCATCGGTCTGGTGATCGTCGACGGAACGCTGTCGCCGGTGCAGCAGCGCAACCTCGAACGAGCCTGGAAAGCCAAGGTCCTCGACCGGACGGGCCTGATCCTGGAGATCTTCGGGGAAAGGGCCCGGACGCGCGAGGGCGTGCTCCAGGTGGAGCTGGCGCATCTCAACTACCAGAAGTCCCGGCTGGTGCGCAGCTGGACCCACCTCGAACGCCAGCGCGGCGGCTTCGGCTTCCTCGGCGGCCCCGGCGAGACCCAGATCGAGGCGGATCGCCGGGCGCTGAACGAGCGCATCCTGCGGATCCGCGAAGCCCTGGGAAAGGTCGTGCGGACCCGCGGCCAGCATCGCGCCGCGCGCCGCCGGAGGTCGCAGCCGGTCGTGGCGCTCGTCGGCTACACCAACGCCGGGAAATCCACGCTCTTCAACCGGCTGACCGGATCCTCGGTCCTGTCGAAGGACATGCTCTTCGCCACGCTCGATCCCACGATGCGGGCGATCGACCTGCCCGGCGGCATCAGCGCGATCCTCTCCGACACGGTCGGCTTCATCGCGGATCTGCCGACGCAGCTCGTCGCCGCCTTCCGCGCGACCCTCGAGGACGTGCTCGACGCCGACCTGATCCTCCACGTCCGCGACATCAGCCATCCCGAAACCGAGCTCCAGGCGCAGAACGTGCGCGGGATCCTCGCCGATCTCGGGGTGGACGTCGGCGAGCACGGGCCGCTGGTCGAGGTCTGGAACAAGATCGACCGGCTGGATCCGTCGCGGGCCGAGGCGACCGCCGTCACCGCCGGACGCATGGCGCGGACCTGCGCGATCTCGGCGATGACGGGGCAGGGGATCGAGACCCTGCGCCGGACGATCGCGCGCGAGCTGAGCGCGCCCGTCCACGAAGAGACCCTCCACCTGGGCTTCGGCCAGGGCCGCCATCGCGCCTGGCTCTTCGACCGGAACCTCGTCGTGGCCGAGACCCAGACCGACGAAGGCTACGACATCGCCGTCCGCTGGTCCGACCTCGACCGCATGCGCTACGGCGCGATCTGAGCCGTGCCGCGGTCGATACGGGGCCAGTCCGCCATGCGGTTGCGAAACCAGGTCCGCTGCCGCTTCGCATAGCGCCGCGTGGCGATCACCGCCGCCGCGGTCGCTTGCGCCAGATCGCAACGCCCGTCCAGATAGTCGAAGATCTGCGCCGCCCCCAGGGCACGCGCCGAAGGCAGCCGTTCTCCGGAAAACGCCGAGCGGTAATGCCGGCATTCTTCGACGGCACCATCTTCGATCATACTCTCAAAGCGAGCTTGTATATCATTGTTAAGTATCGATCTATCAATATCGACCACAAACCCGGCCCAGTCCTTGAGTACGGGTTCCGCCGGCGCTTGCTGCCAGTCCGCGAGACCGCGGCCGGTCGCGGTCAGAACCTCCCAGGCACGTTGCACGCGCGCCGGGTTCCGCACGTCGATGCGCGCGAAGGTCGCCGGATCGTCGCGCGCGAGTTCCTCGGTGAGCCGCGTCGCACCATGCCGCTGCAGCACCGCTTCCGAGGCGGCGCGGATCTCGGCCGGAACCGGTGGAACATCGGCCAGACCCTCGGTCAGCGCCGTCAGGTAGAGTCCCGTGCCGCCGACGATGATCGGCCGGATCGACCGCGCGCGAAGATCGGCCAGGATCGCCTCGACGTCGCGCAGCCAGCTTCCGACCGAATAGCGCCGCGATCCGTCGACATGGCCGTAGAGCGCATGCGGCACGCGCCGGCAATCCTCGCGCGTCGGCCGCGCGGTGAGAATCTGCCAGCAATCATAGACCTGGAGCGCATCGGCATTGACGATGCAGGAGGCGCGTTCCTCGGCCAGCGACATCGCCAGCGCGGATTTTCCGCTGGCGGTCGGCCCGGCGATGATGATCGGACGCAGGCCGGGCCCGGTCACCATCCCTCCGTCCGGCAGTCCATATTTAACATAATCTCGCTTATCCGCCTTTCTGACATTTCCGGCCTGAACCGGAACGAAAACCGCCGCTTCGGCCGCGTCTTTCGCGGATCCCCTGCATGTCGCGTCCCGCCCCCTTTTCCGCCGCCGCCCGCGGCAACCTTGACCGCAAGGCGAAATAGGTCTGCAATGGCGCCAGATAACGACGATCGCAATGGGGAGCCGACATGTATCGCGATACCATCAACGCGCGACCGCTGCATCGCGCCATTCCTAAGCTCGCGCGCGAGGCCCGCGACGGCAAGCTCAGCCGCCGCGAATTCCTGGCCATGGCGACGGCGCTCGGCGCCACCGGACCGGCGGCCTATGGCATGCTCGGGCTGGCGATGCCCGGCCGCGCCCAGGCGCAGGAAGCCAGGGCCGGCGGCGTGATCAAGATCGCCACGCCCGTGCAGCGCATGGACGACCCGCGCATCTTCGACTGGTCCTACAAGGCCAATCAGGCCCGCTTCTTCTGCGAGCCACTCGTGCGCTACACGACGGATTTCACCTTCGAGCCCTGGCTGCTCGAAAGCTGGGAAGTCAACGACGACGCAACCGAGTATCTGCTGCACCTGCGCACCAGCGCGAAGTGGTCGAACGGGGACGACTTCAACGCGGACGATGTGATCTTCAACATCACCCGCTGGTGCGAGGGACACGTGCCGAACAATTCCATGGCCACCCGGATGGCCTCCATCGTCGAGAAGAAGGGCGAGGAGACCTTCGTCGGCGACGTCACCAAGGATGACGGCACCGTCGTCCAGGAGGAGCAGACCCGCGACCTCTTCGGCATCGTCGACGGCGCTCTGGAGAAGGTGGACGAAAAGACCGTGCGACTGAACGTGCCGAAGCCCGACATCACGTTCATCCCGGCATTCTGCGACTATCCTGCGCTCATCGTGCACCGCAGGTTCAGCGAGGATGGCGGCGATCTCACCGCCAATCCCGTGGGCACCGGTCCCTGGGAACTGGTTTCGGTCGAGGTCGGGGCGCGCGCTGTCTATCAGCGCCGCACCGACGGCAATGCCTGGTGGGGCGACGAGGTCAATGGCCCGGTCTATCTCGATGGCATCGAGCTGATTGACTATGGAACCGATCCCTCGGCGACGATTGCGGCCTTCGAAGCGGGTGAGATCCACACCAACTACGAGACCCAGCCGAGCTATGTGGAGATCTTCGACGCCCTCGGCCTGAACAAGTCGGAATCGGTCACGGCGAACACGCTCTGCCTCCGCATGAACGTCAACCAGCCCCCCTTCGACGACCAGCGGGTGCGCAACGCGGTGCAGCTCGCCGTGGACAACGCCACCGTGCTCGACCTCGGCTACCAGGGCCTCGGGACCATTGCCGAGAACCATCACGTCGGCCCGATGCATCCCGACTATGCCCAGCTGCCGCCGATCGCGCGCGATGCGGAAAAAGCCGTGGCGCTCATGACCGAGGCAGGCCAGCTCGACACCGAGCTCGAGCTGATCTCGGTCGACGACGACTTCAACCGCAATACCTCCGACGCGGTGGCGGCGCAGATGCGCGACGCGGGCCTGAACGTCAAACGCACGGTCCTGCCGGGCAACACCTTCTGGAACAACTGGACCGGCTATCCCTTCTCGGCGACCGAGTGGAACATGCGCCCCCTCGGCGTTCAGGTCTACGCCCTGGCCTACCGTAGCGGCGAGCCGTGGAACGAGACGGGATTCAGCAACCCCGATTTCGACGCGCTGCTCGACGAGGCCTATTCCATCGCCGATGCCGACAAGCGTCGCGAGCTGATGGCCAAAATGGAGCAGATCATCCAGGATTCGGGGATCCTCGTGCAGCCCTACTGGCGCTCGACCTTCCGCCACATGACGCCGGACGTCGACGGGCTGAACATGCATCAGACCTTCGAGATCCATCTCGAACGAACCTGGCTCAACAGCTGAGCCCCCTGCCCCGCGACCCGTCCCGGGCGATTGTCCAAGCCCGGGACGGCTGAAACACGGAGGCTCGGATGCTCGTCTTCCTGCTGAAACGACTTGGCGTGATGCTGCTCACGGCACTCTGCCTGACGCTGATCGTCTTCATGCTGGTCAATCTCAAGCCCAATCTCGTCAAGCTCGCCAAGGAACAGACCGGAAGCCGCATCACCGAGCAGCAGGTCGAGGTCTGGCTCGACCAGAACGGCTACAACCGCCCGCTCTTCGTCCGCTACGGCGAATGGCTCGGCGGCGTCGCCCGCGGCGATTTCGGCCATTCCACCCGCTTCAACGCGCCGGTCTCCGAGGTGCTCTGGCCGCGGCTCTGGCTGACCGCCAAGCTCATGTTCTGGGTGATGCTGGTGATGGTGCCCGGCGCGCTCCTGCTCGGGATCCTCGCGGGCATGCGCGAGGGCTCGGCGCAGGACCGGGTGCTCTCCACCATCGCCATCGGCACGACATCGACCCCGGAATACGTCTCCGGCGTGGTGCTGACGGTGATCTTCGCCAGCCAGATGGTCGGGCTTCAATGGTTCTCGGGCTCGGCGACCTCCGCCGCCGACGAGGGCCCGACCTTCTACAACTTCACCCTGCCGGTGCTGACAATCGCCATCTACGGCATGGGCTATATCGCACGCATGACCCGCGCCTCCATGGCTGAGGTGATGACCCAGCAATACATCCGCACCGCGCGGCTGAAGGGCGTGGGCTACTGGGCCGTGGTGCTGCGCCACGCGCTGCGGAACGCGCTGATCGCGCCCTTCACGGTGATCATGCTGCAGTTTCCCTGGCTCCTGACCGGCGTCGTGATCGTCGAGACCCTCTTCAATTACCGCGGCTTCGGCTGGCTGCTGATCGAGGCCGCCGGCAACAACGACATCAACCTCCTGCTCGCCTGCTCCATCGTCGCGGTGGTGATCGTGCTGACCACCCAGCTCATCTCCGACATCGGCTACGTCTACCTCAATCCGCGCATCCGCGTGAGGAGCTGACATGGAACTGGAATACCTGACCCTGGGCGGCATCGTCTCCGGCATGCTGCGCCAGTTCCTGCCGGTCTATGCCGCCATGGCGCTGATCATGGGGGCGAGCTTCGTCTGGCGCTGCCGCCTCGGCCTCTACGGCCGCATCTACGAGAGCCCGATCGGCATGATCGGCTTCGCGCTGGTGCTCTTCTGGCTCCTGACCGCGCTCATGGCGAACTGGGTGGCGCTCTTCGACCCCTTCGGCCAGATCCGCGCGCTCCAGAACAAGGGGCCCGGCGTGATCGACCCCGAGACCGGCATCCCCTACCTGCTCGGCAGCGACGCGCTCGGGCGCTGCGTCTTCAGCCGGATGGTCTACGGCAGCCGCACGGTCATGGCGATCGCGCCGCTGGCGACGCTCTTCGCCTATATGGTCGGCATCACCCTCGGCCTGCCCGCCGGCTATTTCGGCGGCAGGTTCGACACGGTGCTGAGCTTCATCGCCAATCTCGTGCTCGCCTTCCCGGTGATCCTGCTCTTCTACCTGCTGGTCACGCCCGAGATCCGCGAGACCGCCATCCCCGGCACCATGGCCGCCATCCTCTTCGTCTTCCCGATCGTCTTCCTCGTGACGCTGGTCTGGAGCCGGTTCCGGGTGCGGCCTGACGTGCTCTGGTACTACCTGCTGCCGATCCTGGTCGTCGGCGGCTTCGTCTATCTCGGGCTGATCGGCATCTGGGATCCGACCGGCCTGATCGCCATGGACGCCAATACCCTCAACATCTTCCTCGCGGTCGTCTTCATCACCTCGCCCACGGTCTTCCGCATCGTCCGGGGGCTCACCATGGACATCAAGACGCGCGACTATGTCGCCGCCGCCCAGACCCGCGGCGAGCGGCCCTGGTACATCATGATGTGGGAGATCCTGCCCAATGCCCGCGGGCCGCTGATCGTCGATGCCTGCCTCCGGATCGGCTATACCACCATCCTGCTCGGCACCCTCGGCTTCTTCGGCCTCGGCGTCAGCCCGGAAAGCCCGGACTGGGGCTCGACCATCAACGAGGGCCGCAAGCTCCTGCGCCTCTTCATCTTCCCCGCGCTCTCGCCGGCGCTGGCGCTCATGAGCCTCGTGCTCGGCCTCAATCTCCTCGCCGACGCCCTGCGCGAGATCTCCCTGAAGGATTAGGAATCCGGCCATGTCCGACCCCATCCTCGAAATCGAGAAACTGTCGATCAGCTTCTTCACCCGCGCCGGCGAGATCCCCGCGGTGATGGACTTCTCCGCCCGCGTGCAGCCCGGCGAGGCGCTAGGTCTCGTGGGCGAGAGCGGCTGCGGCAAGTCGACGGTGGCGCTCGGGGTGATGCGCGACCTCGGCAAGAACGGCCGCATCGTCGGCGGCTCGATCCGCTTCAAGGGCCGGGAGCTCACCACCATGCCCGATGCCGAGCTGCGCCGCATCCGCGGCTCGGAGATCGCGATGATCTACCAGGAGCCCATGGCGAGCCTCAACCCGGCGATGAAGGTCGACCGCCAGCTCATGGAAGTCCCGATGATCCACGAGGGCGCCAGCGCCGCGGAGGCCCGCGCCCAGGCGCTGCGCGTGGTGGAGGCGGTCCGCCTGCCCGACCCTTCCCGCATCCTCGCGAGCTATCCGCACCAGCTCTCCGGCGGCCAGCAGCAGCGCATCGTCATCGCCATGGCGCTGATGTCGAAGCCCGCGCTCCTGATCCTCGACGAACCCACCACCGCGCTCGACGTCACCGTGGAGGCCGGCATCGTCGAGCTGGTCAAGGATCTCGGCCGCGAATTCGGCACCTCGATGCTCTTCATCAGCCACAATCTCGGCCTGATCCTCGAGACCTGCGACCGCATCAACGTGATGTATTCCGGCGAGGCGGTCGAGACCGGGCCGATCGCCGAGGTCTTCGACGAGATGCGGCACCCCTATACGCAAGGGCTCTTCCGCTCCATCCCCCTGCCTGGCGCCGACAAGAACGCGCGCCCGCTCATCGCCATCCCCGGCAATTTCCCCCTGCCCCACGAACGCCCGCCGGGCTGCAACTTCGGCCCGCGCTGCGACTATTTCCAGGCCGGCCGCTGCGACGCGCGCGACATCCCGATGCGTGCCGTGACCCCGAGCCACGCCAGCCGCTGCCTGCGCTTCGAGGAGATCGACTGGTCGGCGCCGCCGCAGGCCAAGGCGACCGAGGCCCCCGCGCCGATCGGCGACGTGGTGCTGAAGGCCGACGACCTGAAGAAATACTACGCGGTGCGCTCCAGCGCGCTCTTCGGCGGCGCCATCCGCCTGGTCAAGGCCAACGAGAGCGTGAGCTTCGAGGCCCGCGAGGCCGAGACGCTCGCCATCGTCGGCGAATCGGGCTGCGGCAAATCCACCCTCGCCAAGGTGCTGCTCGGCCTCGAGACCGCCACCGGCGGCGAGATCACGCTCGGCAATACCGAGATCGGCCACCGCCCGATCGAGAACCGCGATACCAGGACCGTCTCCTCCGTGCAGATGGTCTTCCAGAACCCCTTCGACACGCTCAATCCCAGCCAGACCATCGGCGGCCAGATCATCCGCGTGCTGGAGCGCTTCGGCATCGGCAAGTCGCCCGCGGAGCGCCAGGCGCGCATGCTGGAGCTGCTCGATCTGGTCAAGCTGCCGCGCGCCTTCGCCACCCGCATGCCGCGCCAGCTCTCGGGCGGCCAGAAGCAGCGCATCGGCATCGCCCGCGCCTTCGCCGGCGCCCCCGAGGTCGTGGTGGCCGACGAGCCGGTCTCCGCCCTCGACGTCTCGGTCCAGGCGGCGGTCACCGACCTCCTGATGGACATCCAGCGGCGGAACCGCACCACGATGCTCTTCATCAGCCACGACCTGAGCATCGTGCGCTATCTGTCCGACCGGGTTATGGTGATGTATCTCGGCCATGTGGTCGAGATGGGCCCCACCGACAAGGTCTTCGACCCGCCCTACCATCCCTATACCGAGGCCCTGCTCTCGGCGGTGCCGATCGCCGACACCTCGGTCGTCAAGGAGCGAATCCTGCTCGAGGGCGACATTCCCTCCGCGGTCAACCCGCCGCCCGGCTGCCCGTTCCAGACCCGCTGCCCGCGCAAGGCGCAGGTCCCCGGCGATCTCTGCGAGACCGAGGTGCCGCCGATGCGCGAAATCTCCCCCGGCCATCAGATCAAATGCCATCTCTCCGCTGAGATCTTCGCCGCCATGCGGCCGGTGATCCGGCTCGCCGAACCGGAGGACGCCTGACAGGCCCCGCACCGCCTCCAAGGGGCACTCGCTTTGGAATCTCATCCTTTTCCGCACGACTGTCCCGGAGCAAACCGAGGGCAGCGCCCGGTGGTGCCTGGCCTCGGCGGGATTTTGACGCTGGCCTGCGCAGAACTCGGGCGGACGGGGTGACGTTGGCGAGAGCGATCGCTCCGCGCCCCCCTTGTGATCGCCGTCACTGCGCGGATGAGCGATTTTCTGCTAGTGTTCCGGAACCCGGTTGAGATGGACCGGCAAGGGTGATTGTTCCGCGGGGTTCCACAGAACCCGTCCGCATAGTATTCAACGCCCTGGGACGAGCGGCGCAGACGCTAGGAGACCGTGAATGAAACGCGCACCAACAGGTCCCGAGGCCGGGTTCGTCGGCATGTCCGGCCTTTTCTGGACCGTGGCGATCTTCAGCGTCTTCGTGAACCTGCTGATGCTCACCGGCTCGATCTACATGCTCCAGATCTACGACCGGGTGCTGCCAAGTCGCTCGGAGGAAACGCTTCTCGCCCTGACCCTCCTGATCGCGGCGCTCTTCGCGCTCATGGGCGTGCTCGACTATGCCCGCGGCCGCATCTCGGCGCGGATCGGCGCCGTCGCCCAGACGCGGCTCGACGGGCGCGTCTTCCGGGCCACCCTGCGGCGCTCGGTGCTGTCGAGCGAGCGGTCGCGCCCCGCGACCGGCCTCAAGGATCTCGAATCGGTCCAGCGACTCATGGCCTCGCCGGTGCTCTTCGCCGTCTTCGACATGCCCTGGGCGCCCGTCTTCATCGCCCTGATCTACAGCTTCCATCCCTGGCTCGGCCATCTCTCGCTGATCGGTGGCGCGATCCTCGTGGTGATCACGCTGCTGAACCAGTGGCTGACCCGCAAGCCCGAGGCCGAGGCGAACGCGGCGATGATGGACGGCGACGGCTTCGCCGAGACCATCCGCCAGCAGGGCGACATGATCCAGGCGCTCGGCATGCGCGGCGCCGTGCAGGCGCGCTGGCAGACCCTGCGCAATCGCGCGCTCGCGGCCCAGCTCACCTCCACCGACCGCGTCAGCCAGTTCTCGACGCTCTCCAAGACCTTCCGCTTCTTCCTTCAGTCGGCCGTGCTCGGGCTCGGCGCCTATCTCGTGCTCCAGGGCGAGATGAGCGCCGGCATGATGATCGCGGCCTCGATCCTGCTCGGCCGCGCGCTCGCGCCCGTCGAGCAGGCCATCGGCGGCTGGCCCCTGGTGCAGCGCGCCCGCCGCGGCTGGGCGCAGCTGAAGACCCTGCTCGAGCAGACACCGGACCTCGCGACGCCGACCGCCCTGCCCCGCCCGCGCGCCTTCGTCGACGTCAAGGAGATCACCGTCTTCCCGCCGGAGCAGCAGAAGGCGACGCTGCGCATGCTGAGCTTCCACGTCAGCCCCGGCCAGGCCCTCGGGGTGATCGGCCCCTCGGCCTCGGGCAAGTCCACCCTCGCGCGGGTCCTGACCGGCATCTGGCGCCCGGCCTCCGGGTCGGTGCGGCTCGACGGCGCGACGCTCGACCAGTACGAGCCCGACATCCTCGGCAGCTACATCGGCTATCTGCCGCAGGACGTGGTGCTTTTCGACGGCACGGTCGCCGAGAACATCGGCCGCCTCCTGCCCAATCCCGATCCCGCCGAAGTCGTGACCGCGGCCAGGAAGGCCGGCGCGCACGAGATGATCCTCAACCTGCCGCAGGGCTACGACACCTCGGTCTCCGCCGGCGGCGCCCGGCTCTCGGGCGGGCAGAAGCAGCGCATCGGCCTCGCCCGCGCCTTCTACGGCAATCCGCAGGTGCTGGTGCTCGACGAGCCCAATTCGAACCTCGACGCGGCCGGCCAGGATGCGCTCAACGAGGCCATCCGGCTTGCCAAGGCCGACGGGAAGCTCGTGATCATCATGGCGCACCGCCCGGCCGGCATCGCCGAATGCGACACCATCCTCATCCTCGACGGCGGCATCGCCAAGGCCTTCGGGCCGCGGGACGAGGTCCTCAAGGCCCATGTCCGGAACTACGCCCAGGTTGCGGGCCGGATCGCCCCGGAGGCACAGCAATGAGCGCCGATCCCAAGAACCGCTGGCACCTGCGCCGCTTCCTCTTCGTGGGCTATGTCGCGCTCTTCCTGCTCGTGGGCGGGCTCGGCGGCTGGGCGGCGGTCACCCGCATCGCCGGCGCGGTGATCGCGCCGGGCGCGCTCGAGGTCGAGGGCAACCGCCAGGTGATCCAGCATCCCACCGGTGGCGTCATCGAGGAGATCAACGCCCGCGACGGCGACGAGGTGACCGAGGGCGACGTCATCATCCGGCTCGACGGCCAGTCGCTCGTCTCCGAACTCGGGATCGTCGAGGGCCAGTGGTTCGAGATCCTCGCGCGCAAGAGCCGGCTCTCCGCCGAGCGCGACGGGATGGCCGAGATCGTCTTCGACCCCGAACTCGTGTCCCGCGCCGCCGATTCCCCGGAGATCGCCGCGCTGATGACCGCCCAGTCGCAGCAATTCGCGGCCCGCCGCAAGCTGCAGGCCGAGGAGCGCCAGCAGCTGCAGGAGCGCCAGACCCAGATCTCGCGCCAGATCGAGGGGCTCGAGGCCCTGCAAGCGGCCACCGTGTCGCAGATCGACCTGCTCAGCCAGGAGATCTCCGGCCAGGAGGAGTTGCTCCGCCAGGGCCTCACCCAGGTGACGCGCGTCCTGACCCCGCAGCGCGAACTCGCGCGGCTCCGGGGCACCGACGGCCAGGTCGAGGCGACCATCGCCGAGAACCGCGGCAAGATCGCCGAGATCGAGATCGAGCGGGTGCGGCTCGATTCCGCGATGCGCGAGGAGGCCATCTCGGAACTGCGCGACCTCGAATTCCGCGAGATCGAGCTGCGCGAGCGCCGCCGGGACCTGCTCGACCGCATCGAGAAGCTCGACCTCCGCGCCCCGGTGAGCGGCATCGTCTACGGCAGCACCGCCGACACGCTGCGCGGCGTGATCCGGCCGGCCGAGCCGGTGATGTACATCGTGCCGAAGGACATCCCGCTGATCGTGCGCAGCCGGATCGAGCCGATCCACATCGACCAGGTCTATGTGGGACAGGAGGCCAATCTGCGCTTCTCGGCCTTCGACGCCCGCACCACGCCGGAGGTCACCGGCCACGTGAAGTCGATCTCGGCGGATACCTACGAGGATCCGGACCTGCGGCAGCGCTACTACAAGGCCGAGATCCTCGTGGATGCCGACATGCGCGAGAAGCTCGGCGACGATCTGGTCCTGCTGCCCGGAATGCCGGTGGAGGCCTTCATCCGCACCCAGGACCGCAGCCCGCTCAGCTTCTTCATCCGCCCCTTCGCGACCTATTTCAACCGGGCCTTCCGCGAGGGATAGGCACCGCCTGTCCTGCCAGGCGTCTGCGCGCAAGCGCACCGTCCAGGGCCGACGCGGCCCGATCCGCGACCGTCAGTAAGGCTGACCCCCCTCGCCCGGCGACGCCCAATTCGGGTCTCGGGTCACCGCCTCAGGGCGTCACATATCTCCTCCAATCGTGCTCTTCCTCGAAGCCCAGCACCTCGCGGATCTTGCGGTTCGAGAAGACCGCCTCGCGCTCGCCCATCTCGCGGGTGACCGGCACGCCGCGGTAGAAGCGCTCGATCAGCTCCGCCGTGCTCATGTCCGTCGTCTGCGTGTCGTTCACCGCATTGAAGATCTGGAAGCCGAGCCCGTCCGCCCCGAGGCAGCGATCGACGATCTGGCCGAGGTCGCGCGCGTCCATATAGGCGAAGCTGTTGCGCCGGCGCGTCTCGGGCCGCGCGACGAAATCCGGGAAGCGGTCGTATTCCTGCGGCTCGATCACGTTGCCGATGCGCAACGCGTAGATGTCGAAGCCCGAGCGGCGCTGGAAGGCCCGCGCCGTGACCTCGTTGACCACCTTGGAGAGCGCATAGCTGTCCATGGGATCGACGTCGTAATCCTCCTCGAGCGGCAGATGCTTGGGATCCACCGTGCCGTCGGAGAAGCAGATCCCGTAGGTCGTCTCCGACGAGGCGAGCACGACCTTGCGGATCCCGAGCTTCACCGCCGCCTCGAGCACGTTGTAGGTGCCCAGGGCATTGACCCGGAAGGTCTCGTTGTCCGGATGCATCAGGATGCGCGGGATCGCCGCGAAATGCACCACGGCATCGAAGGGCGGGACGCCGGTGCCGGGCTCGAGCTCGTCGAAATCGGCGTAGCTGGTCATCACGTTGAACATCTGCCCGGAATCGGTGATGTCGGCGGTGATGTTGTCCACCTGCGGATGATCGAGCGGAACCCGGTCGACATTGACCACCCGGTGGCCCTTCGCGATCAGATAGGGCACCACATGCCGCCCGGCCTTGCCGGAGCCTCCCGTGAAGAGGATGCGCTTGCGCGAGTTCATGGCCAGATCCCCCGGACGATGGCTCCCGGCGACCACAGGCGCCGGCACAACCCCTGAGCTAGGCCCCACGACGCAAGGATGCAACGGTGGCTGCGGCGGCACTCCGGGAAAAGGCGCTGGCGCGCCGTCGCGCTTTCCGCATATCGTGAAGACAACCAAGAGTAATCGGGAGTTCCGCAGGCAATGACGCCTTTTGCCATCGCCGGCATCCAGATGCATGTCGCCGCGATCCATTCCAACCTCGAAGGCATGCGCCACCGGCTGGACGTGCTCATGACACGCTTTCCCTGGACGCAGATGGTGCTGTTCAGCGAACTCGCGCCTTTCGGCCCCCTGCCCCGCTTCGCCCAGCCCTTCCCCAACGACACGATCGAGCAATTCCGGAACGATGCGCGTCGCCACAAGGTCTGGCTGATCCCCGGCTCGATGTTCGAGAAGGCCGAGGACGGCCGCATCTACAACACCTCCGTCGTCATCGACCCTTCGGGCGAGATCGTCGCGACCTACCGCAAGATGTTTCCCTTCCGGCCCTATGAGGCCGAGATCGCCGCCGGCACCTCGTTCTGCGTCTTCGACGTGCCCGAGATCGGCCGGTTCGGGCTTTCGATCTGCTACGACATCTGGTTCCCGGAGACCACGCGCCAGCTGACCTCCCAGGGCGTCGAGGTGCTGCTCCACCCGGTGCTGACCGGCACCACCGACCGCGACGCCGAGCTCGCCATCGCGCGGGCGACGGCAGCCCAGTTCCAGTGCTATGTCTTCGACGTCAACGGCTTGTCGGCGGGCGGCGTCGGCCGGTCGCTCGTGGTCGACCCCGCCGCCACCGTGCTGCACCAATCCGCGGGCCAGGAGGACATGTTCCCCATCGAGATCGACCTCGACCAGGTCCGCCGCCAGCGCGAAACCGGGATGAAGGGGCTCGGCCAGGTCCTCAAGAGTTTCCGGGACCGCAGTTCGGATTTCTCCGTCTATGATCGCGCCAGCGGCACGGATGCCTATCTGCACACGCTCGGGCCGCTCGAGGCGCCGAAGCAGGGATCGCGCGCGGGCGTCCAGGGTCCGAGCCCGCAGGCCGCGCTGACCGAAGCCGAGGCGATGCGCCTCGGCGGCGTGAACGTGACGGCACTGGACGAAAAGCGGACCAGTCACGGCTGACCGGCCGCCCGCCGGCCGTGCCGCCGGGCATGGAACCAAGAACCAAAGGGGGGAAATCATGAGCGAAGGGCAGAAGGCGGCCGGTGGAGGACATTCGGTCAGCGACTATTACAGCGCCGCGCAGCTGCGCGCTGACCGCTGGAGCGCGTTGCGCGAGGCGACCGAATCGCTGCTGGTGAAAGGCGCCGAGGGGCGCGCCGGCGAGCGCCTCATCGCCGAGGCCCAGCGGCTCTTCGAGGCGCTCGCGCCGATCGAGGCCTATTGGGCCTTTCCCGGCCCGGCCGCCTTCGACCACCTGCGCTGGCTGCTCGAGCATCGCAACGTCGAGGATCTCGAATTCTCCGTGCGCCGGGTCGCCCGCGCCCTGACCTCCGGCGCCTACCGCCGCCGGAGCGTCCCGCTCGGCCGCGACGACGCCGAGGCCGAGGAGGTCGACGACGACATCGCCCTCGAGGCCCGCGCGCTGGGCAAGCCCTATTTCGAGGTGCTGATCGTCGACCGCATGACCGATCAGCAGCAGCGCTGGCTGCGCACGAGCCTGCAACGCATGCGCCGCGACGAGGACCAGTTCATCTACGAGGCGGTGATCGTCCCGAGCCTCGAGGATGCGCTGATCGCGATCCTCTTCAACCACAACATCCAGGCCGTCGTGGTACGCCCAGGACTGACGCTGAAATCCCGCATCACCCTCCCCATCCTGACCCGCTATCTCGGCAGCGTCAGCGGCGAGGAGGACGTGGATGCGCTGGCGCCCGGCGAATACGGCCCCGAGCTCTGCCGGCTCATCGCCAAGGTCCGTCCCGAGCTCGACGCCTATCTCATCACCGACCGCTCGGCCGAGGACATCGCCGGCCGCGACCTCGGGCGCTGCCGAAGGGTGTTCTACAACCAGGAGGATTTCCTGGAGCTGCATCTCAACATCCTTCGCGGCGTGAACCTGCGCTACAAGACCCCGTTCTTCACCGCGCTCAAGGAATATTCCAAGCAGCCAACCGGCGTCTTCCACGCCATGCCGATCAGCCGCGGCAAGTCGATCACCCGCAGCCACTGGATCCAGGACATGGGCGCCTTCTACGGCCCCAACATCTTCCTCGCGGAGACCTCCGCCACCTCCGGCGGCCTCGACAGCCTGCTCGAGCCGCGCGGGCCGATCAAGGAGGCGCAGGAAGCCGCCTCGCGCGCCTTCGGCTCCAAGCAGACCTTCTTCGCCACCAACGGCACCTCGACCTGCAACAAGATCGTCGTGCAAGCCCTTGTTCAACCAGGCGACATCGTGCTGGTGGACCGCGACTGCCACAAGTCGCACCATTACGGCATGGTGCTCTCGGGCGCCAATGTCGTCTATCTCGACAGCTATCCGCTCAACGAATACTCGATGTACGGCGCGGTGCCCCTGCGCGAGATCAAGCATCAGCTCCTGACGCTCAAGGCCGCGGGCAAGCTCGACCAGGTGCGCATGCTGCTCCTGACCAACTGCACCTTCGACGGGCTGGTCTACGATGTCGAGCGGGTGATGCAGGAATGCCTCGCGATCAAGCCCGACCTGATCTTCCTCTGGGACGAGGCATGGTTCGCCTTCGCGCGCTTCGCCCCGACCTATCGCCAGCGCACCGCGATGAACGCCGCGAACGTCCTGCGCCAGCTCCTGCGCTCGCCCGAGCATGCCAAGGCCTACGAGAAGCAGCAGGCCAAGCTCGAAGGCGCCGACGAGGCGACGCTCCTGAAGACCCGGCTGATCCCCGACCCCAGGGCGCGCGTGCGGGTCTATGCGACGCAATCGACCCACAAGACCCTGACTTCGCTGCGCCAGGGCTCGATGATCCACGTCAACGACCAGGACTTCAAGGGCGAGGTGGAGCAGGCCTTCCACGAGGCCTACATGACCCATACCTCGACCTCGCCCAACTACCAGATCATCGCCTCGCTCGACGTCGGCCGGCGCCAGGTCGAGCTCGAGGGCTTCGAATTCGTGCAGCGCCAGGTCGAGGCGGCGATGGCCATGCGCCGGGCGATCGCCTCGCACCCGCTGCTCAAGAAATACTTCCGCCTCCTGACCGCTGGCGACATGATCCCCGATCAGTTCCGCTCCAGCAAGCAGGCGAAGTACGACGACCCCGAAGCGGGCTGGAACGATATCTGGGACGTCTGGACCGGGGACGAATTCGTGCTCGACCCGACCCGGATCACGCTCGCGGTCGGGGGCACCGGCTGGGACGGCGACACCTTCAAGACCCGGATCCTGATGGACAAATACGGGATCCAGATCAACAAGACCTCGCGCAACTCCGTGCTCTTCATGACCAATATCGGCACCACGCGCTCCTCGGTCGCCTATCTGATCGAGGTGCTGGTGGAGATCGCGCGCGACCTCGACGACCTGCTGGACGACGCCTCCAAGATGGAGCGCATCGCCCATGAGCGCCGGGTCAAGAGCCTGATCGAGGACGTGCCCCCCCTGCCCGATTTCAGCCGCTTCCACGACGCCTTCCGCGCCAGCGCCGAGACCGCCGAGGGCGACATCCGCGCCGCCTTCTTCCTCGCCTATGACGAGGACAATTGCGACTATCTCGAATTCGACGACAGGCTGATGGCGGCGGTGGACGCGGGGCGCGAGCTGGTCTCCACCTCCTTCATCATCCCCTACCCGCCCGGCTTCCCCATCCTCGTGCCGGGCCAGGTGATCAGCCGGGAGATCCTCGCCTTCATGCGCGCGCTCGACGTGAGCGAGATCCACGGCTACCGCGCCGAGCTCGGCCTGCGGGTCTTCACCGACGAGGCGCTCGCGCGTCACGCCGCCACGCGATAGCCGAAAGGAGGAAACCGATGCCGAAGAAGACGCTCAAGAACATCTCCGAGATCCGGCGCTACTTCCACACCAACCAGAACCCGATCTATTTCGTCTCCGCCACCAACTTCAACCTGCTCGGGCTCGACGAATGGGTCAAGAATTTCAAGTACATCTGCTACATCGACTGCTTCGACGGGCAGCACCCGAACGTCATGATCCCCTCGGAGGTCCCCCATGACGAATTCCAGTCGATCGAGGACATCAACAACTACCTCCTCCAGCACAAGGAGGTGATCGACTACGTCGAGAAGCGCGGCGGCAAGAAGCCGAAATTCGTCTTCCTCATGTTCGACGAGAAGACCGAAAAGCTGGCCAGGGAGATCGGCGGCGAGGTCTGGTTCCCCAAGGCCAGGCTCCGCACGAAATGCGACAACAAGATCGAGACCGTGCGCATCGGCAACAAGGCGGGCGTTCCTTCCGTCCCCAACACGCTCTCGGAGGTCAGGAGCTACAAGCACCTGCGCGAGCTCTGCGAGAAGGCCGGGATCGGCCATGATCTCGTGCTGCAATCGGCCTTCGGCGATTCCGGCCACACCACCTTCTTCATCAAGTCCGAGGCGGATTTCCGCAAGCACGAGCACGAGATCGTCGGCGAGGGCGAGATCAAGATCATGAAGCGCATCGATTGCCGCGGCTCGGCGATCGAGGCCTGCGCAACCCGGCAGGGCACCATCGTCGGCCCGCTGATGACCGAGCTGGTCGGCTTCAGGGAGCTCACCCCCTATCGCGGCGGCTGGTGCGGCAACGAAATCTTCGCCACCGCCTTCCCGCCCAAGACCCGGCAGAAGGCGCGCGAGCTCACCTTCAAGTTCGGCGAGCAGCTGCGCAAGGAAGGCTACCGCGGTTATTTCGAGCTCGATTTCCTCATCGACAAGAAGACCGGCGACATCTGGCTGGGCGAGCTCAATCCCCGCATCACCGGCGCCTCGTCGATGACCAACCACGCCGCCTTCGCCCATGCCGACGCGCCGCTCTTCCTCTTCCATCTGCTGGAATTCAGCGGCAAGGACTTCGAGCTCGACGTCGAGGCGCTCAATGCCCGCTGGGCCGATCCGGACATGATCGACAGCTGGTCGCAGATGGTCATCAAGCACACCGAGGACACCGTCGACATCATCACCGCTGCCCCGCCCTCGGGCATCTACCGCATGCTCGACGACGGGCGCGTGGTCTTCGACCGCTTCGACTATCACCGCCGCGCCGTGGAGAGCGAGCGGGAAGCCTTCTTCCTGCGCATCCAGAAGCCCGGCGACTATCGCTACGAGGGCGCCGATCTCGGGATCCTGGTGACCCGCGGCCGGTCCATGACCAATGCCTTTGCGCTCACCGACCGCTCCAAGAAATGGATCGACGGGATCAAGAACGCCTTCTCGGCCCGGCCGCTGCCGTCGGCCCAGGCACTGGCCGAACCGGCGTTCAAGATCATGTAGGCGGCGATGTATCTGGACTTCCGCGCGATCTCGGAGTCCGAACCCGGCCCGAAATGGGCCGGGCTCTTCGCCGAGCATTGGCCGGCCTATCGCCGCTGGTGGGCCCGCGAGGGGCTCGCCGCCCGGCCGACCTATCTCGAATGCCGCCGCGAGCTGCGCCGGCAGATGCCCGAGCTCGCGCCGCTCTACGAGGATCTCTGCGATCTCGCGGGCGGCGGCGACGAGGCGGCGCGGTTCCTCAGCTTCTACTGCCCCCCGCCCTATCTCTCGGCCTGCAGCCAGGCGATCTGGCCCGGCGAGGAGCCGCTTCTGGTCCGCAACTACGATTACAGCCCCAGCGCCTTCGATGCGATCGTGATGCGATCCGACTGGCTCGGCCGTTCGGTGATGGGGGTCAGCGACGGGCTATGGGGCCTCGTCGACGGCGTGAACGACGCCGGCCTCGCGGTCTCGCTCACCTTCGGCGGGCGGCGCGAGGTGGGTGACGGCTTCGGCGTGCCGCTGATCCTGCGCTACGTGCTGCAGACCTGCTCGACCGCGGCGGAGGCGGGGCGCGCGCTGGCGCGCATCCGCTGCCACATGAGCTACAACGTCACCGTGCTCGATGCCTCGCGCGCCTATCTCACCGCCTATCTCGCGCCCGATCGCGCCGCCGTCATCAGCCATGCCGCGGTCGCGACCAACCATCAGGAGCGGGTGGAATGGTCCAGCCATGCCCGCTTCACCGCCACCGTGGAGCGCGAGCGCTACCTGCTGCAGCGCCTGACCCTGCATGTCGAGCCCCAGGAGCGCTTCATCGGCGCCTTCCTGCGCCCGCCGCTCTATTCGACCGCCTTTGCGGCCGGCTTCGGCACTCTCTACACCGCCGCCTATCGCCCGGCCTCGGGCGCGATGGCCCTGCACTGGCCCGGCGCGGTCTGGCCCCACCGCCTCGACGCCTTCGCGGAAGGACACCAGCGCATCCTGGCGCCACCCGCCGCCTGAATGATGCGGAGACCGTGCCGCGCAGGATCGGGGCGCTTCAACGCGTTAACACTTTTATCGTTTTATTTCAAATGGTTACAGCCTGTCCCCATGGGGACAGACCGCAGATCGGTATGAATCGCGACCCCTCGGGGCCTCAGGCGGCCCGCTTCAGCGCCGATTCCAGCAGCGCGAGACCCTCGTCGAGCTGCGCGTCGCTCATCGTCAGGGGCGGCAGCAGGCGCAGCACGTTGCCGTAGAAGCCGCAGGTCAGCACGATCAGCCCGTGCTCGAGCGCCTTCGCCGCCACCGCCTTCGTCGTGTCCGCGTCGGGATCGTTGCCCCCGCGCTCCCTGACGATCTCGAAGGCCACCATGGCGCCGAGCCCGCGCACGTCGCCGATCGGATGGCTGTCGTTGGCCCGCTTGAAGCCCTCGATCCGCTCCAGCATCCGCTTGCCGAGCGCATCGGCCCGCGCGCAGAGCCCCTCCTCCGCGATCACGTCGAGCACCGCCAGGGCGGCCGCGCAGGAGACCGGATTGCCGCCATAGGTGCCGCCGAGGCCCCCCGGATCCGGCGCATCCATGATCGCCCGCTTGCCGATGACCCCCGAGATCGGAAAGCCGCCGCCGAGCGCCTTGGCAACCGGAATCAGATCCGGCTCGATCCCGTAGTGCTCGATGGCGAAGACCTTGCCGGTCCGCGCGAAGCCCGACTGCACCTCGTCGGCGACCAGCACGATGCCATGGGCGTCGCAGATCTCGCGCAGCCGCGTCATGAAGCCCTGCGGCGTGATGTAGAAGCCGCCCTCGCCCTGCACCGGCTCGATCACGATCGCCGCGGTCTGGTCCGGCGCACAATCGGACTTGAAGATGAAATCCAGCGCCTTGAGCGCCTCCGCCTCGCTGACCCCGTGATGCGGGATCGGGAAGGGGCAGTGATAGACCCCCGCCGGCATCGGCCCGAACTTGGTCTTGTAGGGCGCCACCTTGCCGGTCATCGCCATGGTCATCATGGTCCGGCCGTGGAAGGCGCCGGTGAAGGTGATCACGCCCGGCCGCCCGGTATGGGCCCGGGCGATCTTGACCGCGTTCTCGGTGGCCTCCGCCCCGGTGGTGAAGAAGATCGACTTGGCATCCGCGATCGGCGCCAGCGCGTTCAACCTCTCCGCGAGTTCCACATAGACGTCATAGGCGGTGACCTGGAAGCAGGTATGGGTGAAGCGTTTCATCTGCGCCTCGGCCGCGGCGATGACCTTCGGATGCCGGTGGCCGGTGTTCGTTACCGCGATCCCGGAGGCGAAATCGACGAATCGCCGCCCCTCGGCATCCCAGATCGCACCGTTCTCCGCCCGGTCGGCGAAGACCGGCGCAAAGGTTGCGATGCCGCGCGGCACGGCATTCTGGCGGCGGGCGAGGAGGGCGGCGTTCGTCATGGCGTCAACTCGTCTGTCTGATCCGGGGAACCGGCGAAACCGCACCGCGCTCCCGAGCATGTCTTTGCGGCGTCGCAACGTGCCTCCGGACAGGATTCCGCCTTCCCTAGGCGGGGTCTCGCGGGACTGCAGCAGAGCGGGTGCCGGGTGATTCCGGAAACGGAACGCTTCCGACTTTCGATTGGAGCGGGCGATGAGATTCGAACTCACGACCCTAACCTTGGCAAGGTTATGCTCTACCCCTGAGCTACGCCCGCGTCCAATGACGGGTCTATATACGGAGAGGCAATCGCTAGACAAGCCCCATCCGCAGCGGTTGCCTGGGGGCCGCCGACACGAGGACCGATGCGGGGACGGGGCCGCGCGGGACCCGCTCCGGCCGGGAGGGAATCCAAGGGCGCGCATCGGAAATTGCTGGCAATGACGCTACCTATGGTTGTATCATGGCCGGTATCAGAGCGCAGAATGGACCCCATGCCTCCGAGTGACCGCCTCCCGGGTGATGCGACGCTGGACGCGCTGCTCCGCATGCTCGTCAGACGGCTGCCGGGACGTGCGGCCGCGATCTACGCCCTCGACGGGGGCTCGGCACGGCTCCGGGCGGGAACCGGGCAATACCTGAGTCGCTGCGCGGCGCCGGTCGGCCTCGCCCTTGCCGATCGCGCGATCAGGGGCGCGCCGGGCGCATCCGGCCTGCCCACGGCAGCCGGTGAGGTTCTCGCCATCGACCGGGCGGTCCTTCAGTTGCGGGACGGGTTTCCGGCGGCCTGCCCGGCCTGCTCCGGCAGCGGCCGGATCCTCGGCTGGGTCGTGCTGGTCGATGCCCGTCGAAGACCGCTCTCGCCGGCGGTGGTGACGGCGCTGCGGGACTGCGCGCAGGTTCTCGGCGGCATCCTCGCGCCGGCGAGCCCGATGGCCGGTGACCGGCCCGCACCGGCCGCGGATCCCGACCGGCACGCGGGCAGCGAGCGGGCGGACGAGCAGGCCACCCAGACCTGGATCGCCGAGATGCTGGCGAGGCGCAGCGAGGCCTCGACCTCCGCCTTCCTCCTGATCGATCTCGACCGGTTCCACGCGCTCAACGAGGTGCTGGGCAGCGCGACCGGCGACCAGGTGCTCGACCGGACGCGGTCGCGGATCCGCGACGTCCTGGGGCCCGGCGAATGCCTGTTGCGCCTCGCAGGCGACCGGTTCGGCATCGTCGCCGAGCGCGCCGGGAGCGATCCCCGCAGCCTCGCCGACCGGCTGCTGCGCACAATCGCCAGGCCGATGGATTTCGGCGGGCGGCGCATTTCGGTGCAGGCGAGCATCGGGATCGTCGACCAGCTGACGGCGGAGGCCGCCAGCGCGACGGTGCTGACCCAGGCGGTCGCGGCGCTGCGCCGGGCCAAGCACGACGGGCGCAACCGCTATGCCCTGCACCTGCCGGCCATCGAGACCATCGACCAGGAGCGCAGCCATCTGGAGTTCGATCTGGCCCATGCCCTGCCCGAGGGGCAGATGCATGTGGTCTTCCAGCCCTATCTGAGCCTCGAGACCGGGGAGATCACCGGCGCGGAGGCGCTCTTGCGCTGGCGCCACCCGACCCGGGGCGACATCCGGCCGACGAGCTTCGTCCCCCTCGCCGAGGCGACCGGCTTGATCCTGCCGCTCGGGGCCTGGACCCTGCGCACGGCGCTGGCGATGGCCGCGCGCTGGCCGGAGGGGCTCGCGCTCTCGGTCAATATCTCGGCGCTCCAGTTCCACCAGCCGCATTTCGTGGAGGAGATCGACGCGGCGCTGGCGCGCTCGGGCTTTCCGGCGGAGCGGCTGGAGCTGGAGATCACCGAAACCGTGCTGATGCGGGACAATGCCCAGACCGTCAGCCAGCTCGAGGCGCTGATCGCGCGCGGCATCCGGATCGCGCTCGACGATTTCGGGACCGGCTACAGCGCGCTGGCCTATCTCGCGCGGCTGCCGCATCACCGCATCAAGCTCGACCGCTCCTTCGTGCAGGATCTCGCAAATCCCGCCACCGCGGATCTCATCCGCGCCATCATCGCCTCGGCCCGCGGTCAGGGGGTCGCGATCACCGCGGAGGGGATCGAGACGCCGGCCCAGCTCGAGGCGGTGCGGGCCTTCGGCTTCACCCATGCCCAGGGCTTCGCCACCGGCGCCCCGATCGCGGATCCCACCGAGGCCTTCGGCCGCGTTCCGGCCTGAGGCGTGCCTGCGGCAGGGCCCGTCCCCGGGCTGTCCCCATGAGGACATTCTTCAAGCCATTGTTATAGCTTAATAAAAGTGTTAACGCGCATCCCGCCGGCCCCGCGGGGACGCGGACAAGAGGCTTGCATCGCCGGCACGCGAGGCCAGATGATGCAGGGGAGTGATGACGATGAGCAAGCGCAACGACCTGCCCACGAAGGCCCCGCGCGACACGACGCCGGCCGGGCCGGTTTCGAGCAAGGCCGAGATGGCGGCGTTCCTCGCCGAGGCGCGCCATGCCGGGCGCGGGCCCGCCGGCGGGCGCGGCCGCCTGATCTTCGCGCTCGACGCGACCATGAGCCGCCAGCCGACCTGGGATCTGGCCTGCCACCTGCAGGCCGGACTCTTCGAGGCGAGCGCGCGCGTGGGCGGGCTCGACGTGCAGCTCGCCTATTTCCGCGGACATGGCGAGGCGCGGGCGTCGCGTTGGGTGCGCGACGCGGCCGCCCTGACCGAGGTCATGTCCGGGATCACCTGCCGCGGCGGGCTGACCCAGATCGGCAAGATCCTCGACCATGCGGAGAAGGTGGCGGCGCAGGCGCCGCTGGCCGCGCTGGTCTATGTGGGCGATGCCATGGAGGAGGATATCGACCGGCTCTGCCACAAGGCCGGGCGGCTCGCGCTGCGCAATACCCGCGCCTTCATGTTCCTCGAAGGCGGCGATGCCACGGCCGAGCGGGCCTATCGCGAGATCGCGCGGCTCACCGGCGGCGTGTTCCTGCCCTTCGATCCGCGGGCGGCGGCGGAGTTGCGGGCGCTTCTCGAAGCGATCGGCGCCTTTGCGGCGGGTGGACGGGTGGCGCTGGAGGCCCAGAACTCCACCGCTTCCAGCCGGTTGCTGGCCGATCTTCGACCATGATCGCATGGGCGGGACCGCTGATCGCGCTGCTGGCCCTGGTTTTCGGCGTGATCGCCTTCCTGCGCCTCCCGCCCCGGCCCGCGCTCGGGGCGGCACTGATGGCCGGGGGCGTCGCGCTCGGCGCGCTGCGGCAATTCGCGCTGGCGCTGCCGCTGGCGGCGCTGGGGTTCAGCATCTGGCGTTCGGCACAGCCCCTGGGCGGGGGGCCGAGCCCCGGCCAGATCTCGGAGGTGCGCACGGCCGGTCTCGCCATGACGCTCGATCACGACAGCGGCGCGATGGACGGCGAGGTGCTCACCGGGCGTTTCGCCGGGGCGGAGCTCTCCGCGCTTTCCGCCGAGGAGCTTCAGGCGCTGGTCGCGGAATTCGAGGCGGCGGGCGACGAGGACAGCCTCTCGCTCCTCCTGGCCTATCTGGATCGGCGCGGGAGTGGCGAGGATCCCGACGGCGTGGGCCCGCCGCCGGCGGGCGCCGGCGGGCTCGGCAAGGCGGAGGCCTACCGGATTCTCGGGCTCGAGCCGGGCGCGAGCCTCGAGGAGATCCGCGCCGCCCATCACCGGCTGATGCGCCGGGTGCATCCCGACCTGGGCGGCTCGGACGCGCTGGCGGCGCTGATCAATGCCGCCAAGGAGGTGCTCGATCCGGATTGAGGGTGACCGTCCTTTGAGTTGATATTTTGGAGTCTCCGGCAAGCACGTTGGCGCTCGTCCGAGACGGCGGCGCATTCACTTCGCGGATTTGGCAAGGACAAATCCGCGCGCGCCTGCCTGCCCCCCGGCAGGCGCGACAAGCGCGCCCGCCCAGTCAGGCGCGCGCGGATTACCAACCAACGGTGAAACCCGACCCCCTTCGGTCTCCGCGCTCGCGCGCTCCAACCGACGAACCGGCGCGAGGCAGTGCCTCGCTGTTGCCGGTTCGCTGTTTTCCCTGCCCGATGACAGGCAACGGAAGTCCGCGGACCCGGCTCAGCGGATGCCGGTGACCTCCGCGAGCGCGACGCTGCCGCCGCCCTCGGTCAAGAGCACCGGGCCGTCCTCGGCGAGCCGGACCTCGCTGACTCGGGCGAAGACGCTGCCCTCCTGCCGGTCGGCCAGCGTCTCGCCGGCGAAGCTCTCGATCGTGAAGGAATAGCGGCCGTGCGCGGCCGGCGCGCCGTAGCCGTCCTGGCCGTCCCAGGCCACGTTGGTGGCGAGCGGGTCGATGGCGCGCCGGGCCACCTCCTGGCCGAAGTCGTTCTTCACCACCAGCACGGCGCTGTCGGTGTCGGGCACCGGCGTCCGGGCGACGTCGATCGGCTCGCCGGTGAAATCGGCCTTGCCCGGCGCGCGGATCTCGCGCCCGACCCAGGCCGCGAGGCCCCCGGCGGAGCCGCCGGAGAGGACCTCGAAGATGCGGTCGAGCCGGTCGTTGGCGCGGATCTGCTGCTCGACGCCGGAGAAGCTCGCAAGCTGCGCGACGAATTCGGTCGATTCCATCGGCTTGAGCGGATCCTGGTTGCGCATCTGGGTGGTGAGCAGCGTCAGGAAGGTCTGGAAATCGCCGGCCATGGCGTTCGGGGTTTCCGCCTTCTCGGATTTCGTCGATGCGGCCGTCGTCGCGGCGGCGCTCGCCGCCGAGGTCGGGGTGACGTTCATCGGAATCTCCTCATCTGGCGCAAGCTCCTAGAGCCTTATGTCGAGCCGGCCCGGCGCGGCGCGGCGCGCGGGCTCCGCCGGGGTGTCGCCGGCCGTCGCGAAGGGGGCGGGCGCGGCGAAATGCGTCGCCCGCTCCTCGCCGCGCGGCGCGGATCGCCCGCCGGCGGAGAAATCGAGCGTGACGCCGGAATAGCCGGCCTCGGTCAGGTCGCGGCTCAGGGTCTCGGAATGGCGCCGCAGCAGGTCCTGGGTCTCCGGGCGCTCGGCCATGACCACGGCGCGCACGCCGGTGTCTGATGGCTCGAGGCGGATCTGCACCCGGCCGAGTTCCGGCGGGTCGAGGCGGATCTCGACGGTGCCCTCGGAGGCCGAGGCGACGGCGAGCGTGACCTGCCCGGCGAGATGATGCGGCGAGACCGCGGCGCGCTGCACCGCTTCGGGATGGGTCGCATGGGGCGCGGCGGGATCGGCCACCAGATGCCAGCCGGTGCCGCGGAAATCGGCCAGGGGCGCGGGGGCCGCCGGGGCGGTGCCGGCCGGGGTAGCGGCGGTGACGACCGGGGCGGTGGCCGGAGCGGCCGGGCGGGCCTCGCCGGCGACCGGCGCCGGGGCCCGGGACGCGTCGGCGCCCTCGATGCGCTCCGGCGCACCCTCGGCGTCGCGCGCGGCGGGAGGCGGCGTCCCCGCCGAAGCGGCGGGGCGCGTGGCCGGCGTCGCGACCGCGGCGGAGAGGGTGGGAGGCGTCTTCGCGGCCGCGGCCGCGGGCGGAGCCGGGTCGCGCATCGCGGAGGCGGGTGGGATTGTGCCGTCGCCCTCGCGCGCGGCTTCCGGATTTGCGGGCTCCCCCGGCGCGGTCATGGCCGGCAGCGGTGCTCGCGCCGCGACGTCCGGGGCGTCGGATTGCGCCGCGGCCGCAGCCTCGGCTGCGACCTCCGACGGCGCGGGTTCGGTGACGTGCGCCTGCGGGACGGGCGGCGGCGCCGGTTCCGCGGCCTCGGGGGCGGCGGCGGCTTCGGTCCCGGGCGCGATTTCGGGCAGATCGGGGGCGGCCTGGATGGCCTCGGCCGCCGCGGCGGGCGCCGGCGCGGCCTCAGGATTCCGGGCGGGGGGCGGTGCGGCGGCGAGGGTGGCGGCTTCGAGCAACTGGCCGAATTCGGCCTCCCGCGATTTCGGCTTCTCCCTGCCCCGGGCCTCGGGATCGGCACGGGCCGGCGCCGCCTCCTCTTGGGTCGCCGGCTGCGGGCGGCGGCCCGTGGGGATGAGATCGGGAAGGTGCATTGCGGCTCCGTCGCGCGGGGTCATGGCCGGTGTCTTCGCGCGAAAGCCTTACGATTCCTTTACTTTGCCCATGCATGAATGCCGCCGGTTTCCCCGCGCCGAGGAGTCGTGACCGATGGATATTCCGCCGATCTCCGCCCCCTCCGGCCCGCCGCGCGACGGAAGGACGCCGCCGGCCGAGACCGCCGCCCGCGCCGCCGCGGAGGCCTTCGAGGCGGCCTTTCTCGCCGAGATGCTGAAATATACCGGCATGAACAGCCAGCCCGACGGCTTCGGCGGCGGCGCCGGGGAGGAGGCCTTCTCGGGTTTTCTCACCGAGGAATACGCCCGCCTGATGGCCGCGCGCGGCGGCATCGGGCTCGCCGAGCGGATTTTCGAGATCCTGAAGCAGAGGTAGACGCGATGATCGCACAATTCCTGACGTCGACACGATGCTCGCGCATCCTGCGCCTGCTGGATCTCGAGCGGAAGGTGATCCTGAACGGCCCGCTGTCGTCGCTGCGGACGCTGGTCGATCGCCGCGAGCGGGCGATCGCGGACATTCTCTCGGTGCAGAAGGAGCTCCCCGCGGAATTCGTGGCGACGCTCAAGGCCAAGGCGGAACGCAACAGCCGCCTGCTTCTGGCGAGCCTTGCCGGGGTCAAGGCCGCCTCCGATCAGGTGGAGAGGATCGAGACGTCGCGCCGGGAGCTGCGCACCTATACCGCCGCGGGCACGGCAGGGTCGCGGCCGGCGGGAAAGGTGACGCGCGACCAGCGCGCCTGACGCGGCGCCGCCGATCAGAGCACCAGATCGATGTTCCAGAAGCGGCGCAGCTGATCCTCGCAGGTGCGGCGGGCCGCTTCGGTGTCGCCGGCGATGCGTTCGACCCGGAAGCCGAAGCGCTCCAGCCCGCTGGTGTCGGAATGGGCGAAGACCACCACCTCGGCGTCGCGCTCGATCGCGAAGGCCGCGAGCCGGATCGCGCGATCGGCCGCGTCAGTGAGCTCCTCCCCGGCGCGCAGGCCGATGCAGACCGCGTCGCGGCGCTTCATGGCGCAATGCGGCATCAGCACCGAGGGAATCTCGGGGAAGATCTCCGCCCCCGCCCCGGTCCGGCAGCGATCGAACGGCCCGACGATGTCGTCGATGTCAGCGGCGTCCTGCGGGACGATCCGCGACAGGATTGCATTCCATCGCGATTCCATTGCCGACCTCCTCGATCAATCTCGCGGCTTCCACGTTCCCGGGCTCGGGCAGCTCGATCCCGGCGATGCGCTCGCGGATGGCGCGGCCCCGCTCGCCGTCGAGAAAGCCGCCGAGCTCCCGCTCCAGCCGCATCAGCTCGTGGGGCTCGACCATGGCCGCGAGGCCGCGTTCCCTGGCGGCCCGGGCGCGCGCCGCCTGGTCGTCCATGAAGGCGCCGGTCTGGGGAATGAAGAGCGCGGGGATGCGGTTGTAGAGCACCTCGTGGAAGGAATTGTAGCCGGCGGCGGTGACGCAGAGATCGGCGGCCAGCGCCAGCGTCCCCGCATGCTGCGTGCGGACCACCCGCGAATTCGGCCAGCCGAGCCAGGCCGGCTGCAGCGAGGCGGTCGGCCAGACCACGATGAGATGCAGCAGGTCGCGCCGCCGCGCCATGGCGCCGCAGAGCGCCTGGATCTGCGCGCTGCGGTCCGCGGCGACCCCGGCGCCGAGCTGGGTGAGTACCAGCCGGTCGAAGTCGATGCCGAAGCGCGCGGCGAGATCTGAGCGCATCGCCGCGCGCTCTTCCGGCGCGAGCCTGGCGCGCTGCACGATCGGCCCGACGCTGCGGACATGATCGCCATGCGAGTAAACGGCATTGAGATCGCCGAAGGCCTCCCGCGGCACGATGACCCGGTCGAAGGCCTTCTCGCGGTCGAGCGCCACGGAATTGTCCTGGGCCGCCTGCCAGAGGCCGCGGCGGATCCAGACCCCCTTCAGGCCGCGCTCGAGGATCGAGCGATAGACCGAGTCGAAGACATAGCCGCCGTCGAAGACGAGCGTCTCCGCCGTGGCGGTCAGCGCCCGGAGCCGCAGGTAATTGGCGAGGTCGTTCTCGTGGGACTGGGCATGGTCGGGGCTGCGGGCGACCAGCGGCATGACGTCGAAGCCGCGGGATTTCAGGAGCCGGGTGCAGCTCGGGAAGGCCGCGAAGACCGGCTCGACGCGCGAGCGGTCCATCTCGGCCGCGACCAGGGCGCAGCGCTTGGCATGGCCGAGCCCTACCCCGTTGGTCGGCATGAAGACCAGCCGCGCCGGCCCTTGCCGGGGCGTCGTCCCGGCCCGCGCCGGCTCCGGCGCGATCGCGGCGAGGACCCGGTCCGGGCCGAGGCCCGCCGCCACGCGGGACGCGCGAACATGCGCGGCGATCCCGCTGAGATTGGGCAGGATCTCGGCCGTGAGGAAAGGCACCAGCCCGCCCAGGTCGAGCGGGCCGCGCACGAAGGCGTCCCCCGCCCGTGCGATGGCATGGGCGGGCGTCGAATCGATCAGCGCGCCGCCGGAGGCGACCAGATTGGCCACGAGGCTTTGCAGGCGGTAGTTCTTCTGGAGAGGCACGAAGCTCACCAGCACGTCGACGCGCGCCGCGAGCGCAGCGGGCAGCGTCTCGCCGTAATGGTAGAAGTCGATCTCGCGCCCGTGGCGGGCGATCCAGTCGTGCTTGGACTTGCCGTCGGTGAGAACCGAGCTGCGGAACTGGCGCGAGAGCGCGAGCGCGCCGAGCGCCGCGGCCTGGGCGCGATCCGCCAGATCGGGCTCGACCAGGAGCACATGCGGCAACCGCTCGGGCCCGGCACGGCGTGCCACGCCGAAGACCGGACAGGCGCGGTTCTCGTCGACCTCCTCGGACGCATCCTCGGTGACATCGACGATGCGGGGCTCGCATCCGAGCACATAGGAGAGCTTGGCCTTCGCGCCGAGCATCGCCTGGCGGGTGCGGAAGGTGCCGAAGGCGAGGCAATCGCGGCCGCCGGACCCCGCGATCCGGCGCAGGCGGAGCAGCGTCTGATCCGTCAGCCGCTGCGCGCCGACCACGACCACGCGGTCCCCCGCCGCCAGCGCGCCGTCGAAGAGATAGGGCGCGAGATCGAACTGCAGGTTGCGATTGAGCCCCTCGGGCACGGAGAGCACATGGACGCGGGCCGGCAGCCCCAGCGCGTCGAGCTGGCTGACGAAGACCGCGAGATCCTCGACGTCCTGCGCGGAGGTGCCGCCGGTTTCACAGCAGAGCATCGGCCGGCGCCTCCGTCGTTGCGGCGACCCGGGCCAGGACCTGGCTCGCGAAGGCCTCGGGCGAGAAGCGGGTCAGGGCCTTCTGAGCCCGGATCACGAAATCCCGGTAACGGTCGGGATCGGCGACGAATTCCGCGATGATGCCATCCACGTCGCTGCCGTCCGAGGCCACGACCGCCTCGCCGAAGGTCCGGGCGGTGGCGGGATCGGTGATGACCAGCTTGCCCGCCGCGATCGCCTCGGCGATCACCCGGCCGAAGCTCTCGCGCCAGCGCGGATTGGTGAAATAGACGAAGAAGTCCAGCTCGCGCAGGAAGCTCGCCACATCCGTCTCGCCGAAGCGCCGGATCGTCCAGTGCCGCGGCGGCGGCGCCTCGGCATCCGCGAGCAGGATGTCGCCGCCGAGGATGGTGCTGGCGGCGGCATGGGCCGGGAAATGCGCGAGCATCGTCTCGATCGGGGGGAATTTCTCGAAGCCCGGGCGGGAATGCCGGCCGCGCCGGTCCCGCGGCGCGGCCACGGGCGGGACGAGCTCGAAGTCGCAGATGTTGAACCAGTCGAAATCGGTGACCGTCCAGTCGCTGCCGCTGGCCTCCAGCCAGTCGAGCACGCAAGCGCGGTTGTTGCCCGAGATCGGCGCGAGGTGGCGCCGGCCGCAGACCAGCGCCGCCTCGATCATCTCCAGGCAGCCGGCGACGTCGAAGCCCTCGGATCCGTCGGGGCGCAGGAAGTTCTCGTGCGTCACCACCAGGGCGGTGGTGCAGCTGATCCGCGGCTCGAGCACGGCGTCGAACCGCAGGCAGGAGGGGTTGTGGAAGACCACCGTATCGGCATGGATGACCGGGGCGCCCCAGATCGGCGCGAGGCCGGCATCCTCGAGCGCGGCCTCCAGCACCGGGTTCAGGCGCCGCCCCTTGAACATCGCCGTCTCGAGCGCGAAGAGCCGCAGGTCGACCCGGCCCGCGAGCGCGCGGACCTCCGCCGCCACCGCGGCGGCGGTGCCGCCGGGGAAGCGCGGGTCGACCACCAGGGCGAGGCGGTGCCGCGCGGGCGGGGCACCGCGGAAGGGGATGCGGCCCGGATCGGTCGCCGGCGCGGTCGGGTCGGAGGAGTCCATCGGCCCGCCGGACGCGCTAGCTGCCCGCCGGCGTGGCTGAGGCGGCGCGGGGCATCAATAGAGCGTCTCGACGACGGGATCGTTGGCGCCGCGCGAAACCGGCGGGCCATCGGTCACGCCGCTCTGCCCCAACGCGTCGCGCAGGTCGGGTTCGAAGGCGAGGAAGGTCGTCATGTCGCCGGAGCTGTCCATGAAATCCCGCAGCAGGCCCGCGAGGGTCGCGTCGCCTTCGAGCAGTTCCGGATGCTGGAGCAGGAAGGCGCGCAATGCCGCGATGTCGTTGTCCGCGAGCAGTCCCGCGATCTCGGTGAGCTGGTCCAGCGTCGGCGGTTCCGCGGCCACGGGACTGCCGAGCCCCACGGCGATCATCATCGCCGAGACGGTTATGCCGATCTCCCGTTTCATTCCACCCCACCGCCCAGGCGGCGCGTTCCGCGCCGCTGGTCCTCGTCAAGCACATCTTCGCGGTCAGGGCGGGCATATCCATGCGCAAAAAGACACCTCCGGGCCTCCGTCGTCCCGAATGCGCCCATCACCCCTGACAGCAGCCCGGAGACCTTAGTGCAAAGGATCGCGGGAGGGAAGCGGCAAGTCGCCGCGCCGCAGGGCCGCGGGCGCGCGCCCGCCGGCGGTCACTGGAGGTCGCGCAGCATGCGCTCGACGCGGCGCTGCAGGATGATGCGCGTGACCTGCCTGGCCGTCGCCTCGTCCGCCGCCTGGGCGTTCGTCGTGCGGCGCGGGGCGACGGGCGCCGCCTTGCGCAGGGGTGCGGCGGCGATCAGCTCGCCGGGCGGCCAGTAGGCGGCCAGGACGAGGTCGGAATCCTTCGCGAGATCGGCGAAGATCGAGGCCGTGTCGCCGCCGGCGAAATCGTCCCGCCCGGGCGAGGCGGAGACCGGGGCGAGCTGGCCCGATTGCGCGAATTCCGGGAGGCCGCGGGTGGCGGAGACGGCGAAGGGCGCCTCCGCCCGGGCCACATGCGCGCTGGCCACCATCGCCGCCACCAGGGCCGCGGATTCCGCCGCCGGATCGGGCGCGGAATCGCGGGCGGCGGCGGCGGGCAGCGCCTGCGGCGGATCGACATGCGCAAGCGCGGCGGCGAGCCGCACCGGCTCGAGACGCAGGGGCGCCTGCGCGGCCGGCGGGGCCTGGGGCGCGCGCGACGGGACGGGAGCGGAGAGGCCCGCGCCCGGGCCCGCCGGCGCCGATTCGGCTGCGGCGATGGCGAAGGCCGCCGGCCCGGCGCCACGCGCCGCATCGCCGGCGGCGGGCGCGGGTCCGATCCATCGGGCGCCGCCCGCGGTGGTCGCGAATTCCAGGCCCGGCGTCAGCTCGGGAACGGCGATCCCGGCGGGCGCCGAGTCCGCGAAGCCCGTGGGCGCCGCTTCGGTCGCGGGCGCCGGCGGCACGGATTGCGGCCGGATCCCGTCGTTGTCGGACACCACCGCCGGCCGGGCCGGAAAGACCGGCTGGCCTGCATCGCGGGCGAGCGAGACGCCGGAGGCGATCGCCTCGCCGGCGACCGGGGCGTCGGCGGCGGGCGGAACGGCGGCCGAATCGGGCGCGATCAGATGCGCGATCTGCTGGCGGAGGCTCGCCGGCGCCAGGAAGACCAGGGCGAAGCCGCCGAGAAGGCCCGCGACGAAGACCGCGGCGAGCATGCCCTCGCGGCTGATTCGCCGCGGGGCGGCGGCCGCAATCTCCAGCTCGGGCTCCGGCTCCGGCGCGGCCGGCCGGGCGCCGGAGGATGCCGCCAGCCGGGGGCGGCGCGGATTGGCGGCTTCGGTCGCGGGGGGGCGGGCCGCCGCATCCGGCGATTCGCCGGCCTTGCGGCGGGCGAGCGCCGCGGCGCGGCGGGCACGCGCCTCCACCAGACGCGCCTCCAGCGCGACCGGATCCATGAGATCGGCCAGTGAAGGTTCCGCTTCCTCCCGGCCCGCCAGCCGGGCCGTCTGGCCATGATTGGCCATCAGCCACTCCCCCTGCATCGTGGCACGCGGTCCGACCCGCCGTTCCGACGACGCTTCCCCAAGCCGACTTCCGGCACCGGGCCACGCGAGGCGGCACCGAGCCGGGTGGTGATGGCCGCAGTCTAGTTGAGCTTGCGCCCGGATGCCAGCCGAGCGGCGGCAATCCGCGCGGGGTGCCCGGCGATCAGCGGCAGAAGAGCCGGTGCAGCGTCTCGATCAGCCCGGTGACCTTGGGATCGCCCAGCGAATAATAGATCGTCTTTCCGTCGCGACGGCTCGTCACCAGCCCTTCGAGGCGCAGCCGGGCGAGCTGCTGCGAGACGGCCGCCTGCCGGGCGCCGATGAGATCCTCGAGCTCGCTCACCGATTTCTCGCCCGCCACCAGATGGCAGAGGATCATCAGCCGCCCCTCATGCGCCAGCGCCTTCAGGACGTCGGAGGCCGCGCGCGCCTGTTCGGCCATCGCATCGACATCGAGCCCCGCCCTGGGACGCTTTGCCAGCGCTGCATCGGACACCATTGCGGAATTTCCTCCCCGGCCAGTGTTGCACATATACGCGTTTCTGAACGTCTTTGAAAGTGCACCGAATCAGCCACATGCGCCCGAATAGCCGCAAGCGGTGCAGAAGTCACACCCGTCCCGCCGGATCAGCGAAGGATGGCCGCATTCCGGGCAGGTCCGGGCGCGCACCCGCGACCGGTCCGCCGCCTCGGGCGAAGGCGCGTCGGACCAGAGCGCCGTCCCGCCGCCGAGCGGATAGCCCTCGGGGTCGAGCACGCCGAGCATGGTGTAGCGATGGATCAGCAGGCGGGCGACATAGGCGACGGTCGAGGGTTGCACCGCCTGCTTCTCCGATCCGGGCACGCGGGCGAAGAAATCGCCCTGGGCCTCGGGCAGATCCTTCAGCCCGCGCAGCTTCTTGCCGACCCAGGCCGGGTCGATCACCCGCATGTCGAGGCTGAGCGACCGGGTCAGCCCGTTGAATTCCATCGGATAGGCGCCCGAGAGCCAGACGCTGAACGGCCGCTTGCTGCCGTCGGGCAGGATGCATTCCTTGACGAACATGGCGAAATCGTCGCCGGTGGTGGGATTGAGGATGTCGACGGTCCAGCTCATCGTGCCGTCGACGCCGGATTTCGGCTCCTTGCGCGAGAAGAGCGCGTCCACCAGCGGCGTCTCGCCCTCCGGCCCGTCGAAGACGCCGAGCGCCTTGCAGCGGTATTCGACGACCTTGGCGAAGGCGCTGACATTGCCTGCGACCGGCATCAGCGCCCCCTCGGGCGGCATCGGCATCTGGAAGGGCGCCCCGGGCGTGCGCGCGAGGCTGTCGAGCTTGAGCTTCAGCCAGGCGCGGTCCTGGGCGCGCAGATCCATGCTGAGGTTCTTGGCCAGCGCGCCGAGGCCGCGCGGGGTGCGCTCGCCGTTCACCCAGACCTCGAAAGGTTGGTTGGCGCCGTTCTCCACATGGCCGACGAAGACCGCGAAGCGGTTGCCGGGCGCCTCCACCATGTAGGTCCAGCTCGGCGAGCCCGCCGTCAGCTTCGGCCGGTGCGGCCAGCGCAGCGCGGCGAGCGCCACCTGCGGCGCGTCGCCGATGCGGATGCGCCGGTCGGGGTCGGACTGGTCGAGATCCTGCGGCGTGCCTTCCAGCGCGAGCACGCTGCCGAGCACGCTGTTCGGCCGGTAGGTGGTGATGCCCTTCAGCCCGGCCTTCCAGGCGTCGAGATAGAGGCTCTCGAAATCCTCGAAGGGATATTGCTCGGGCACGTTCACCGTCTTGGAGATCGCGGCGCAGATAAAGGGCTGGATCGCCGCCTGCATCGCCATGTGCTCGCGGGCGGGGATCTCGAGCGCATTCACGAAGGCGGGCGGCAGCGCCTCGGCATTGCCGCCGCGCGCGCGCCAGACGCGCCAGGCGTGATCCTCGACCCGGTATTCGCGCATCGAGCCGTCGGGCTCGCGCTTCTTGCGCGTGTAGTGCCAGGAATAGGCCGGCTCGATGCCGTTCGAGGCATTGTCGGCGAAGGCGAGGCTGATCGTGCCCGTGGGCGCGATGGAGAGCAGGTGCGAATTGCGGATGCCATGCTCGCGGATGCCCGCGCGGATGTCCTCGGGCAGGCGCCGGGCCATGCCGGAGTCGAGCAGCCTTTCCGCATCGAGGAGCGGGAACGGCGCCTTCTCGCGGGCGAGCGCGATCGAGGCGCGATAGGCCGCGTCGCGCATGGCCCGCGTGGTCGCGGCGGCGAAGTCTCTCGCCGCCGGGCTGTCGTAGCGCAGGCCCAGCAGGATCAGCGCATCGCCGAGGCCGGTGAAGCCGAGGCCGATGCGCCGCTTGTTGGCCGCCTCGGCGGCCTGTTGCGGCAGCGGCCAGACCGTCGCGGTCAGCACGTTGTCGAGCATGCGCACCGCCGTCGCCACCGTCGCGGCAAAGCCCGCCTCGTCGAAGGCGGGCGCCTCCGAGAAGGGCGCGCGCACGAAGCGGGTGAGGTCGATCGAGCCGAGGCAGCAGCAGCCGTGGTCGGGGATCGGGATCTCGCCGCAGGGGTTCGTCGCCTCGATCGTCTCGCAATAATGGAGGTTGTTCTCCGCGTTGATGCGGTCGAGGAAGAGCACCCCGGGCTCGGCCGCCTCGTAGGTGTTGCGCATGATCGCGCGCCAGAGTTCGCGGGCGCGGATCGTGGCATAGACCCAGAGCCCGTCCTCGCGCCGATGCGCGCCGCCCGCGACCTGGCCCGCGCCGGGCTCGGCCCCGTGCACGAGCTCGAAGCCGCCGTCGGCCTCCACGGCGCGCATCAGCGCATCGGTGACGCCGACCGAGATGTTGAAATTGTTGAGCTTGCCCGCCTGGCGCTTGGCGCCGACGAATTCCATGACGTCCGGATGGTCGCATCGGAGCACGCCCATCTGCGCGCCGCGCCGGGCGCCGGCGCTCTCGACCGTCGCGCAGGACTGGTCGAAGACATGCATGTAGCTGATCGGGCCCGAGGCGGCGCTGTCGGTCCCCGCCACCCGCGCGCCGCGCGGCCGGATCGAGGAGAAGTCGTAGCCGACGCCGCCGCCCCGGCGCATGGTCTCCGCCGCCTCGCGCAGCGCGATGTAGATGCCGGGCTTGCCGCCCACGGTATCGGAGATCGAATCACCCACCGGTTGAACGAAGCAGTTGATCAGCGTGACGTCGCGGATATCCGCCCCGGCCGCGGAATTGATCCGTCCGCCGGGGATGAAGCCCGCCTCGAGCGCCTCGAGGAAGGCGGTCTCGTGGCGCGCCGGCTCCGCCTCGACCGAAGCGAGCGCCCGGGCGACCCGGCGGCGCACGGCGCGGACCATTTCCGCGCCGTCGAGGTCCCGCTCCGCCCCCTTGGCGTATTTCTCCCGCAGCACGTCGAGGCTCACCGCCTGCCAGGGCAGCTCGCTCCCGGAGTCGATGGCATATTCCCCGCTGCCGGGCTTGTTCATCGGGTACGGCCTTGTGTCGGAAAGCCCTTGGCGCGAGGATAGGCCCGGCGCGGCTTCGGGTCAATTGACGCGGCCCGGGCGCCGGCAGTATATTTTGTGGGGCGCCGTTGCGCAGACACTAAGGGATGAGGATTTCCGGACCGTGACGCTGCATCTGCTCAAGCTCTGCGTCGGCACCGAGAGCGTCGAGGAGCTCGCCGCCTGGCAGGCGGGCCGGGAGGCGGCGCGACGGGCCGCCGGGGCGGATGCGCGGCCCCGCCACGTCACGCGCATGTGGCCGCGCCGCGCCGGGGAACTGCTCGACGGCGGCTCGCTCTACTGGGTGATCAAGGGGCATGTGCTGGCGCGCCAGCGCATCCTCGCGCTCGAGCCGTGCGACGGGGCGGACGGGATCCGGCGCTGCGCGCTCCTGCTCGATCCCGAGCTCGTGCGAACGGCGCCGCAGCCGCGGCGCGCCTTCCAGGGCTGGCGCTACCTGCAATCGCGGGACGCGCCGGCGGATCTCCTGGGCTCGGTGCCCTCGGACCTGCCGCCCGCCCTCGCCGTCGATCTCGCCCGCATCGGGGTGCTCTGACGCCATGGGCCGTTTCCCGCTCGCCGCGATCCTGGTCCTGGCGGTCGCGCTGGCCGCCGGTGCCGATGCGCGGACGCGGAAATCCTCCGCCGACTGGGACGATCTCGGCGCCGAATTCTGCCGGCTCACGCTGGCCGGCGACATGGTCGGGCTGCGGCCGCTCCTGTCGGACTCGCTGGCGGGCGCCATCGTGGCGGCAGCGGCCAATCCCGCGTTGCCGCCGGCGCGGATCCTCTTCCAGACCTATGCCAACGAGGTGCCGAACTGCACCGCCGACACCCGCAACGGCGCGCTGGTCGAGATCAAGCGCAGCAATGCGGGCGGCGGGGCGCCGTCCTGGTCGGAATATCTGGTGATCGTGCCCGAGCGCGACGGCACCTCGCGCATCGACGACGTGCTCTTCGCCACCCGGCGCAGCGACACGCTGCGGGCGCGACTCGACCATTACGCGGCGACGCGCTGACCCCTGGCTGGTTTGAAGCCGGTAGGCGTGTTACGATCATTGCTGTTCTAGATTGGCGCCGCTCATCCGATGGGGATTCAAGATGAAGCACCAAGATTCAGCACCGCTTGCCCGCGGCAATGAAGACTCGAGCGAGCCGGATATTGCACCTTCCGAAACCCATGCGTCCGATGCGATCGAGGAGGAAACCTACGAGATCGCGCGCTTCGAATTGTCGAACGATCACCGCCTTATCTTCAGCTTCGAAGCCGAAACCGGCGACCTCGGGCTCCTTGAGGAGGGGCGCGCCGAACTGAGCGCGCCGGCCTTCCTGGCGGATCGTTTCACATCGGTAGTGGAGGCGTACCTGCATGTTGCAGAGGCACGGCTACCGGTGCCCGAAGAGCTTCTTGAAGACGCCATTGAGGATTCGACGCTGCGCGAGCGATTGACGGCCCGCGATATTTGCGCCGAGTGCGTGCAGGCAACGAGCAGCTCCGAAGCTTTCCGCGCAAGCACAGCAGTCAGTGCGGGGCAGACCTGCTTCAGCACCTATTATTCCTGGTGGGATTGGCACGACGCGGCTACGCCGGGGCTGGCACCAAAGGCCTACTATGCCTCGCAATTCGGCGGCAAGCGCCGATACAGTCAGAGCTATATCGCCAATTGCGCCCCGTTCGGCTGGGGAGATTGGCTATGGGCACGGCATCGCATCTACTACAAGAAAGCCAACGGCTCCTACAAGAAGCACTTTGAAGGAAAGGTGAAACCAGGGCACTGGCAGGCCAAGACAAAGGGAAGCGTTAAGCGTTGGCGACGCGTCATCTATGATGACGGTTGGAATTCTTCTCCTAGCAACCTCAAGCTGAAGTACACGCGGGAGGGAAGGTTCTTAAACTGACCCGCCTACACACGCGGAACGATTACGATCTAAAAACCGTCCGGCATTGACGCTCCAAGTTTGCCGGTGAGGGCGGAGAGGGCCGTGCGCTGTCTGGAATCCCAATGTGCGGCGTGCGAGAGGAAGAGCGTCGCCTGGCTGCGCAGGATCAGCCCGTCGTCGAGGATGCGCAGGTGGTTGTCGCGCAGGGTCGAGCCGCTGGAGGTGATGTCGGCCACCGCCTCGGCGGTGAGGTTCTTCACGCTGCCCTCGGTCGCGCCCTGGCTGTCGACGAGCTTGTAATCCGCCACCCCGTGCTCGCGGAAGAAGGCGCGCACGAGATGGTGGTACTTGGTCGCCACCCGCAGCCGGTGGCCGTGGCGCTCGCGGAAATCGGCGGCGGCGCCGTCGAGATCCGACATGTCGGCCACGTCGATCCAGGCCCTGGGCACCGCCACCACCAGATCGGCGAAGCCGAAGCCCATGGGCGCGAGTTCCGCCAGGCGCTCGGGCCAGTCCGGGATGCCCTCGCGCACCAGATCCTGGCCGGTGACGCCGAGATGCAGCCGGCCGGCGGCGAGCTCGCGCGGGATCTCCCCGGCCGCCAGCAGCACGAGGCCGATCCCCTCGACGCCGCGCAGGCTCGCGCGGTATTCGCGTCCGCTGCCGTCGCGCAGGATCTCGATGCCGCGTGCGGCGAACCATTCGACCGTCTGGTCGCGCAGCCGTCCCTTGGACGGAAGGCCGAGGTTGAGGGTCATGGCGCCCCCCCGGCCAGGGCGAGCAGGGCCTCCGGCCGCACGATGCCGCCCACGGCGGGGATGCCCCGCCCCCGCCCCAGCGCCCGGGTCAGCGCGTCGTAGCGCCCGCCGCTGGCGATCGGCGGCAGGTCGGGGCGATCGGGCGCGAGC
>CALMSR010000050.1 GCA_937872465.1 uncultured Paracoccaceae bacterium | reverse complement strand
GTCTCGCCGGGATACCACTTGCCCTGGCCGTAATGCAGGAAGCCGCCCGGCGCGAAGCGGTCGCGCAGCCGGCGGATCAGCTTGTCGGCGAGGCCGCGCTTCATCGGGCCGACGGCGGCGGTGTTCCACTCGTCGCTCTCGAAATCGTCGATGGAGACGAAGGTCGGCTCGCCGCCCATGGTCAGCCGCACGTCGCCCTCCTCGAGCGCGGCGTCGACCTTGCGGCCGAGCGCGTCGAGCGCCTCCCAGGCTTCCTCGGAGAAGGGCCTGGTGATGCGGGGATGCTCGGCGACACGGGCGACCTTCATGTCGAAGGCGAAGTCGACCTCGGCGTAGCTTGCCACGCCCGAGATCGGCGCGGCGTTGCGGTAATGCGGCGTGGCGGCGAGCGGGATGTGGCTCTCGCCGGTCAGGAGACCCGAGGTCGGGTCGAGGCCGATCCAGCCGGCGCCGGGCAGGTAGACCTCGGCCCAGGCATGCAGGTCGGTGAAGTCGTGATCGGTGCCCGGCGGGCCGTCGAGCGAGACGAGGTCGGGCTTGAGCTGGATCAGGTAGCCCGAGACGAAGCGGGCCGCGAGGCCGAGGTTGCGCAGGATCTGGACGAGGAGCCAGGACGTGTCGCGGCAGGATCCGGTGCCGCGCTGGAAGGTCTCCTCGGGCGTCTGCACGCCGGGCTCCATGCGGATGACATAGCCGATCTCGCGGGCGAGGCGGGCGTTGAGATTGACCACGAAATCCACCGTGCGCAGGCGTTCGCGCGGGGTGGCGTCGAGGAAGGCCTGCAGATGCGGGCCGACCGGATCGGCGCGCCGGTAGATCACCAGGTCGTCGTGCAGCTCCTCGGGATAGTCGAAGGGCCATTCCTCGGCGCTGTCCTCCACGAAGAAGTCGAAGGGGTTGTAGACGGTCATATCGGCGACGAGGTCGACCTCGATCTTCAGCTCGCGCACCGGCTCGGGAAAGACGAAGCGCGAGAGCCAGTTGCCGTAGGGATCCTGCTGGTGATTGACGAAATGCTCCGCCGGGCCGACCCGGAGGCTGTGCGAGATCACCCGCGTGCGCGAATGCGGCGCCGGGCGCAGGCGGATGACCTGCGGCCCGAGCACAACCGGGCGGTCGTAGCGGTAGTGGGTCAGGTGATGAATGCTGGCCTTGATCGACATGGCTCCGGCCCCCGTTCGGACCGGACGACGGTTTCACACTTCGCCGCGATGCACCACGATTCCTTGGCCCCGCCTGCGCCGGTCGTGGCGGGCATGGTTGGCAAGGCGGGGCAATTCCCGATACGGGGTCGGGTCGGGCCGGCGGTCCGGAATCAAGGAGGGGACAAATCCATGGGCTTTCCCGAAGGCTATTGCGTCGCGGTCACCGGGGCGGCGAGCGGCATCGGCCGCGCCACGGCGCTCCTGCTCGCCGGGCAGGGGGTGCGGGTCGCCTGCCTCGACCACGCCGATCCGGCGGAGACCGCGGCGAGCGCGGGCGGCGGGGCGGCGGCGCATCTGCTCGACATCGCCGATGCCGCGGCCTGCCGGGCGATCCTCGGCAAGGTCATCGCGGATTTCGGCCGGCTCGACGGGCTGGTGAACTGCGCCGGCGTGGTCGGGCCGACCAACATCCGGTCGGAGGCGCTCGACCCGGCCGATTTCGAGGCGGTCTGCCGGGTCAATCTCTTCGGGGCGCTGCATGTCAGCCAGGCGGTGCTGCCGCATATGCGCGGGCGCGGCTACGGGCGCATCCTCCATGTGGCCTCCATCGCCGGCAAGGAGGGCAATGCCGGGATGGCGGCCTATTCCGCCTCCAAGGCCGGGCTGATCGGCCTGGTGAAATCCATGGGCAAGGAATATGCCGAGACCGGCGTCACCGTGAACGCGCTCGCCCCGGCGGTGATCCGCACGCCCATGGTCGCCGCCATGCCCGAGGCGCAGGTGGCCTACATGACCGACCGGATCCCGATGAAGCGCTGCGGCGAGCTCGACGAAGCGGCGCGGATGATCGCCTGGATCGTCGGACCCGATTGCAGCTTCACCACCGGCTTCACCTTCGACCTCAGCGGCGGCCGGGCGGTCTATTGAGCGGCCGTCCCCATGGGGACAGCTTGTAACAGGCTGATATCGAACGATTAAAGTGTTAACGCGGGTTTGTGTCCCCGGGTGCCGCGGCCGGGGACGCCCATCTGGGGGGCCGGGCCATGTGCAAGGCATGGTGCGGTCCGGTGCCGGACGGCGGGCGGATATGCCTGGTTTGCCGCGGGTGGCTGATGCCGACGGCCCTTCTGCCTGACCGACGCCGCGATCGCCGAGCCGGTATCTGTCCGGCTCGGGACCCCGTGCCGCAACAGCAGAGGGGCGGCGGCGAGGGCCGCTGGCATGTGCGGCAAGTCGTGCCGACGTTCGTGGAATCGGCGCGATCGGCGCCGCGCCTGCGGGGCGGGCGAAAGGGAGGGCGGAAAGTGGACATCCGCCGTATGAGGTGCGAATGGCAACGGTGCGGACGGAGCGGACAGTGCCACCAATGCCCGGCCGGAGACGCTTCCGCTCGTCTTTCCGACCCCGAGTCTCGGAACACCCCTGCCGGGAATTCCTTCCGGCGCATCAGCCCCGCGGTGTCAGGTCTTCGATATCCTGGGCCTTCTCGCGGTCGAGCGGAATGTGCCGGATCCCATTCCCGGAGAAATTCACACCGTCGAGGCTCACCTTGCGCAGCCGTCGGTCGTGCTGCGTGTGGAAGTACAGCACCCCTTCGTCGAGATCCCAGACCGTCGTCCAGATCGTCGAGCTCCGCATGTCCCCGGTGTCGCCGGCGGCGTCCGAACCCTCGGCGGCGCCGAGCGGCAGGTTGAAGTTGTCGAGGATGCGAAGCGCCTCGTAGACGGTCTCGCCCGAGTCCGGCGTCGGGCGGGCGGTCTGGGTCCAGGCGACCGCGCGGACGAAGCGGGACGGAGGTGTGTTGTCGCCCGGCAGCCCGATCATGCCGCTGCCCGCTCCGAGCGGCGCGAAGTTCATCTCGGCGATCGATCGGGTCGGCAGCGCGACCGCGGACAGGTTCAGATAGTTGCGCAGGTTCGTCATGTGCCAGTCGTAGGTCGGCGCGTTGGTGATGACGCCGAGCGAATTGTCGAAGAAGCGCACCTCGCCGCCAGCGTACTCGATGACGATCGACCGGCCGGACGGCTCGGTCACCATCCAGTGCGCCGGGTCCGGGACTCCCACGAGCGCCTCGGTGACGCCGGCCACGCGGACGTCCTCCATCGCTGCCTTCACCTCGTCGATCGTCGCGAACTGCGTGAGCAGGTAGGCGACGACATCGGGGGCGCCGATGGTGTTCGCTGCCTCCGCGGGATCGTACTTGGGATACTCGGCGAAGCCCGGATGGTAGAACAAGCCGACGGCGAGCCCCGCCTCGTTCATGCCATCGGCGAACCAGTCTTGCCCGAGCATGTCGAGGGCGACCACGCCGTACTCGGCCGTCCAGGACTTGCCGTTGAGGCCCTCCGGGGTCTGCCCGGTGAAGCTGTGGCCTCGCGGGACGATCGCGACCCGGGAGTTCAGGTCGAAGGCGCCCCATTCCATCGTGCGCCCGTAGACGGCCGATCCGTCCGCCGCGATCAGGCGGATGCCCGTGCATCCGAGGGCAGACGTTGTCGAGTATACGACCAGTGCGGCGGCCATGCTGATAAGCGCCAGCGGCATCGGGGGCGGTTTCAGCTTCATGAACATCCCTCCCAGGTTTCTGTTTGATGCCGTATCCATAGCAGATCCGGCGCCGGCCTCCTTGATCAGCGTCAAATGTAGCCCGCCCCGTAGGGCGCAGCGTCTCGTCCGCCCGAAGTGCAGCTTGGGGCTTGGAACTGCCGTTCGCCGCGGCGTGCGGCGCGGAGATTCGTCACTTCACGCGCCGCGCCATGAGGATTTCGTCGATTTCCTGGCCTTCATGGATCATCCCGGCGGGAATGAGCCCGATCCTGCGGAAATCGCTGCGCTCGTAGAAGCGGATCGCTCGGTCGTTCCGGCTGTTCACGGTCAGCTCGATCTGGGAGATCCCGTTCCGCGCGGCGAAGTCGACGACCGCATCCAGAAGGCGCCTCGCCAGTCCCTTTCCCCGCTCGCTGGCCCGCAGGTAGACCATGACGAGCGTGGATCGGTGCTTCATCTTGCTCGGCTGTTGCCGCAGCAGGCCCATGATGCCGACCGGCTCCCCGGAGCTGAAGGCGACGAAGACCGGCACCTGCAGCCTCTCGCGCCATTCCTCGTCGGGCAGGGACGCCCAATCTTCCGGCTTGCTTGCATAGGCTGCCGGCTCCAGCCGGAGCGCTTCGAGCCGAATGGCCCTGAAGGCATCGACATCGTCCGCGTTCAACTGGCGAATCTCTGTGTCGTGCATGGCCTGCTCCTGTTCGGAGCAGGCTCTATGAGAAATCGCCGTTGCGCGGCAATACGCCCTATTCGCTCTGGGCGGCGTTTCGGCCATTTGCCGCGTGAGGGGGTGAAGGACGGCGATCTGCGGGGACGGAGCGACCGTTCCGGAAGGCGATCGGGCCTCAGGCGCGGCCTGCGACGCCTACGGGGAGCGGCCTTCGGGCTCCGTCGACGCCGGCTCCGCAAGGCCGACGACAAGACAAGGCATGCGAACCGGATGGAGGCAGCGGCTGCCGCATCGTCGGCGTGATCGAGCGGGACGGCGCTGGACGGTGCGCGAAGCGCGCCGGCCCCCGGCCACGGCAGAAACGAGGACCGCGGGTGTCGTACCGGCCGAGATGACGCTGCGGTTGCCCGGTTGCCGGGCGGCCGGGCTCGCTCTACCTTCGCCCGGTCTCGCGCGTGGAGCGAATGCATGGACAGTCCGACCGACGGCGCCTCCCGGACCGAGGCGCCGCTCCATCCCCGGCAGGCCGACACCTTTCCGACGCTGAGCGGGGAGGAGGTCGAGCGCATCCGCCCCTACGGTGCGACCCGCCGCTTCGCGCCGGGCGAGGCGCTCTTCGAGGCCGGGCGACCCGGGCCGGGCATGTACCTCCTGCTGCGCGGCCAGGTGGCCGTCACCCTGCGCGACGGGCTCGGCCGCCGGCAGCCTCTGGTCGAGCAGGGGCCGGGTCAGTTCCTGGCCGAGACCGGCCAGATCTCCGGTCGCCCCGCCCTCGTGGACGCTCACGCCGAGGGGCCGGTCGAAGCGATCCTCGTGCCGCCGACCGGGCTGCGGGCGCTGCTCGTCGCCGAGGCGCTGCTCGGCGAACGGATCACCCGGGCGCTGATCCTGCGCCGCGTCGCGCTGATCCAGAGCGGCCGCGGCGGACCGCTGATCGTCGGCGCGGCCGATGACGCCGCCGTCGTGCGCCTCGCGACCTTCCTCGACCGCAGCAACCATCCCTATTCGGTCGCCGACCCCGGCGATCCGGTCGCTGCCGACCTGATGGCGCAGTACCGGCCATGCCGGGGGCCGCTGCCGCTGGTGATCCTCCCGACCGGGGCGGTGCTCCACGACCCGACGATCGCCGACCTCGGGCGGGCCCTCGGTCTTTCGGGTCGTGCGCCGGCGCGGGCGCTCTTCGACGTCGCCATCGTCGGCGCCGGCCCCGCCGGGCTCTCGGCGGCGGTCTATGCGGCCTCCGAGGGGCTTTCGGTGACGATCCTCGACGCAGTCGGCTATGGCGGCCAGGCCGGCGCCAGCATGCGAATCGAGAACTACCTGGGCTTTCCGACCGGCATCACCGGCAGGGCGCTCGCAGGCCGCGCCTTCGTCCAGGCCGAGAAGTTCGGCGCCGACATCGCCTTCCCGGCCCGCGTGACGGAACTCGTCGGTCTCGGGCCGTCCGGACCCTACCGGCTCGACCTTGCGGACGGCGGCTCCGTGACGGCGCGCACCGTCGTCATCGCCAGCGGCGCGCGCTACCGCCGCCCGGCGATCCCGGGCATCGAGCGCTTCGAGGGCCGCGGCATCTGGTACTGGGCGTCCCCGCTCGAGGCACGGATGTGCACGGGCGCCGAGGTGGCGCTGGTCGGCGGCGGCAACTCGGCCGGCCAGGCCGCGGTCTTCCTCGCGGGGCATGCCGCAAAGGTGAACCTGCTGATCCGCAGCGACGACCTGCGCCGGAACATGTCGCAATACCTTGTCGACCGGATCACCGCGACCGCCAATATCGCCTTCTGCCCCGGGACCACGGTGACCGCCCTCGACGGGGACCCGGCCGGCCATCTCGCCGGCCTGACCTGGGCCTGCCGCCGCGACGGCAGCACGGAGCACCGGCCGATCCGCGACCTCTTCCTCTTCGTCGGCGCCGACCCCGAGACGAGTTGGGCCCGTCCCTGCGCGCTCGAGCTCGACGGGCACGGCTTCGTCCTGACCGGTGCCGCCGTACCGGGTGCCGCCGCAGGCAAGCCCGCGCTCGAGGCGAGCTTGCCGGGTGTCTTTGCGATCGGCGACGTTCGTGCCGGTTCGGTCAAGCGCGTCGGCGGCGCGATCGGAGAGGGCGCCGCGGTGGTTGCGTCCATCCATGCCGCACTCGCATCCGCCGGGCATTCCCGAGCCGGCGATCGCCGGCCGACGTGAACCGGCTGGCCCGAGGCCAACCCATGCCCCCGGGGGGACGAAGCGCGCGCCGCGCCTGCTCCTCGGGACTGGCCAGCGGCCGCCAGCCGCCGGCCTGGCCGCGTTCGTCCAGGATGACGGGGTCGGGATCGTGTCGCGCGATCGCGGCGGTGCCAAGGCCCGGGCGGTCGCCGGTGCGGCGCGGGCACCTTGCACGCCTGCGGAGGGTCGTCGAGGGCCGAGAAGTGGTCGAGCAGCGCCCTGCCGGATAGGGGAAAGCTCTCGAGCTTCGGGGCTTCCCAAGGATCGCAGCGAATCCCGTGCCGGAATCCCCCGCCGCTTCGAGCGATCGTCCTGGCCAGTCCTGCGCGCCGATCGACACATCGAGGACTGGCGCCGCATCGCCACGCGCTACGGCCGAGGCACCGATCGCCTGTGCCCTCGCGGCCGTGGCGCTTCGTCGCTCTGAATCCCGAGCCCGCGTCGCCTCTTTCGAACGCTGCTTGCCGGCGTCGGCCGTCGAGTGGCCGGCTTTCGTCGAAGGCCGAGAAAAATCATCGGCGACGCCGGCGATATTGGATTAGGGTGTCGGGGCGCCACCGGTCACCGCAGCGGCAACCCGGTCGGCGCAACCCGGCAGGACCCTGGCCGTGCCGGCTCGATCGAATGGAGCACCGCAATGAACCGCATGATCGGCTGCTGCACCTGGATCTTCGGCCCGGCACCGCTCGAGGACATCGCCGTCCGGGCGGCGCGCGCCGGTCTCGACGGCGTCGAGCTATTCGGGGACGTGGAGCGGACCGACCCGGGGCGCGCGAAGGCGACGCTCGAAGGCCGGGGGTTGTCCGTCTTCTCGATCACGCCGGCGGATGCGGACATTTCGCATCCCGATACCGCGGTCCGCGAGGCGGCGCTGGCCTATTACGATCGCCTGATCGACTGGGCCATGCAGCTGGGTCGCCCGCTGATCTCCTGTCACGGGCAGGTGACCCGGATCGAGCCGGTGTCCTCGCAGGAGGAGGAGGATGCGCTGCTTCTCGATGCCGTCCGCCGGATCTGCGGCGCGGCCGAGAGGCGCGGGCTCGAGGTCGTCTTCGAGATCCTGAACCGCTACGAGACCCATCAGGTGCGAACGGTTCGGGCGGGGCTCGAGCTTCTCGCCCAGGTCGGCGCGGGCAATCTCAAACTCCTGCCGGACGCCTATCACATGAACATCGAGGAGGCCGATCCCGTCGCCGCCCTGCTGGCCGGCGGCGGGAGCATCGGTCTCTATCACGCCGCCGACAGCAATCGCTGCGGCATCGGCGAGGGCCATACCGACTTCGCGGCTCAACTGGCCGCCCTGGACCGGATCGGCTATGGGGGGCCGATCATCCTCGAGACCAATGCTCCCGGACCCGACCCCTTCACGCCGGTCAAGGGCAGCGACACTCCGGACGTCGTCGAGGCGCAGCTCGCGGCTTCGGTGCTGGCGCTGAAGGAAATGGGCGCATGAGATTCGGCCGATGGGCCGAAGGAGAGGGCCGCCCGGGCGGCCTCAAACAGCAACCCAGAAGGGGGGAAAGCATGAAGCATTTCGTCAGAGGCGCACTCGCGGCGAGCGCGATCGCCGTCGCAGCGCCGGCTCTCGCGCAGAACATCATCGTGGTGGCGCATGGACAGGCCAACGACCCGTTCTGGTCGGTGGTGAAGAACGGCGTCGACAAGGCTGCCGAGGATACCGGCGCCAGCGTGGATTTCCGCTCGCCCGAGACCTTCGACATGGTGGCCATGTCGCAGCTCATCGACGCCGCCGTGAACCAGGAGCCCGACGGGCTCGTGGTGTCGATCCCCGACGCCGACGCGCTGGGGCCCTCGATCGAGCGGGCGGCGCAGGCCGGCATCCCGATCATCTCGATGAATTCGGGATCCGACGTGGCCCACGACCTCGGCGCGCTGCTCCATGTCGGGCAGGACGAGTTCACCGCCGGAAAGATCGCGGGTGAAGCGCTGGCCGAGATGGGCGGCACCAAGGGCATCTGCGTCAACCAGGAAGTCGGCAACGTGGCGCTCGACCTCCGCTGCGAGGGCTTCATCGAGGGCTTCGGGGGCAACGCCGAGGTCCTGCCGACGGGCAACGATCCGACGGAGGTCGAATCGAAGGTCCGCGCGGCGCTCGACGCCGATCCCGAGGTCGACACGGTCATGGCGCTCGGCGCGCCGACGGCGGGCGAGCCTTCGGTCGCGGCGGTGAAGGCGGTCGGCCGCGGTGGCGGCGACGTGAAGTTGGCGAGCTTCGATCTCTCGGCCGGCTTCCTGCAGGCGATCGTCGACGGCGACGCGGCCTTCGCCATCGACCAGCAGCAGTTCCTCCAGGGCTACCTTCCCGTGGTCTTCCTGGCGCTCAACGCCCAATTCGGTCTCGTCCCGGGCGGCGACGTGCCCTCCGGCCCGAACCTGATCACCCAGGACAAGGCAGAACAGGTGATCGAGCTGTCCGCGCAGGGCATCCGCTGACCGGCGGAATCGTCTGAAACCGGGGGCGGCGCCGCGGCGGTCCGCCCCCGACCGGAAATGACGGGGGGAAACATGACCCAAGCAGATGCTCATACCGTCGACGAGCGGCTCAAGGCGGAATCGTTCGGCTCGAAACTCATGAAGCGGCCGGAGCTCGGCGCGATCGCGGGCGTGGTCCTGGTCGTCCTCTTCTTCCTGGTCACGGCCGACCGGTCGATGTTCACCATGGCGGGCTTCATGAACTTCATGACCCCGGCGGCGCAGCTCGGCATCCTCGCCATCGGCGCCGCGCTCCTGATGATCGGCGGCGAGTTCGACCTCTCCATCGGCTCGATGGTGGCCTTTGCCGGGCTGTTCTTCGCGGTCTGCGTGGTGAACTGGGGATTGCCGCTGATCGTCGCCATCCCGGCGACCTTCATCTTCGCGGCCCTGGTCGGTTCGATCAACGGAACCATCGTGATCCGCTCGGGCCTGCCGTCCTTCATCGTGACGCTGGCCTTCCTCTTCATCCTGCGCGGCCTGTCCCTGGTGGGGCTGAAGCTCGCGACCGGCGGCTCGACCCAGCTCCGCGGCGTGCGCGAGGCCGTCCAGGACGACTGGCTCGCCCCGGTCTTCTCGGGCGACGCCTTCAAGGGCCTCTTCGAGGCGCTCGGCCGCGCCGGACTTGTGGAGACCTTCAACAACGGCGCGCCGAAGGTGCCCGGCGTCCCCGTCGAGATCGTCTGGTTCATCGCGATGGCGATCGCGGCGACCTACGTGCTGCTGCGCACGCCCGTCGGCAACTGGATCTTTGCCAGCGGCGGCGATGCGAACGCGGCCTCGAACTCCGGCGTCCCGGTGAAGAAGGTCAAGGTCTCGCTCTTCATGCTGACGGCCTGCTGCGCCGCGCTGGTCGCGATCATCACGGTGATGGATTCGGGCTCCACCGACGCCCGCCGCGGATTCCAGAAGGAGTTCGAGGCGATCATCGCCGCGGTGATCGGCGGCTGCCTGCTGACCGGCGGCTACGGTTCGGCGATCGGCGCCTTCTTCGGTGCGATCATCTTCGGCATGGTGGTCATCGGCCTGACCTATACCGATTTCGATCAGGACTGGTTCCAGGTCTTCCTGGGCGCCATGCTCCTGATCGCGGTCCTGTTCAACAACGCGATCCGCAAGCGTGTGACGGGGGAGCGCTGAGATGACCCAGGACTCGACCTTCCATCACGGCGACGCGCCGAACATTGCCTCCATCATCGAAATGCGGGACATCGAGAAGCATTTCGGCAACATCATCGCGCTCGCCGGCGTCAGCTTCGACGTGCGCCCCGGGGAATGCCATTGCCTCCTGGGCGACAACGGCGCCGGCAAGTCGACCTTCATCAAGACCATGTCGGGCGTGCACAAGCCGAGCGCCGGCGAGATCTTCTTCGAAGGCAAGCACATGGACTTCGACAGCCCGCGCGACGCCATGGAGGCGGGCATCGCCACGGTGTTCCAGGATCTGGCGATGATCCCGCTGATGAGCGTGACGAGGAACTTCTTCATGGGGCGCGAGCCGACCAAGGGCAGGGGGCTCTTCAAGCGCCTCGATGCCGCGAAGGCGAACAGGGTGACGGTGGAGGAGATGCGCAACATGGGCATCAACCTCCGCGGGCCCGATCAGGCGGTGGGGACGCTCTCGGGCGGCGAGCGCCAGACCGTGGCGATCGCCCGCGCGGTCTATTTCGGCGCGAAGGTGCTCATCCTCGACGAGCCGACCTCGGCGCTCGGCGTGCGGCAGACCTCGAACGTCCTGGCGACCATCGACCGGGTCCGCAAGCAGGGCATCGGCGTCGTCTTCATCACACATAACGTGCGGCACGCCATGTCGGTGGGCGACCGCTTCACCGTGCTCAACCGCGGCAAGACGCTCGGCACCGCCAAGCGCGGCGACATCACGCCGGAACAGCTCCAGGATCTCATGGCGGGCGGCCAGGAACTCGCCCAGCTGGAGGGGTCGCTGGGCGGGACCGTATAGGACGATCGGCGCCCCGGCCGGGGCGCCGACCTCAACCAAGCGGCATCGCTTGAGCCGCGGAACATGACGGAACGCCGCCCATGGCGGCCTCACGCCGGACGCGGTCCGCCTCGACCCCGCGCCAGGGCGCCACAGCCACCCGGACCGCTCCGCCGTCCGGATGCTCCCGGCGGAGACAGAGTTCCGCCATCGACACCGAGGGCTCCTGCGATCGGTCGATGAGCCGGAGGGCGGCAGGGCAGAGGATCTCGCCGCGTGGCATGAGATCGCGGCCGCCTTCAGGTGTTTGCGGGCGGCTCGCGCTGCCCTCCGTCGATCTCGGAACGCCGACCGAGCGGTCTCGGGAGAGCGGGTGGTCAGCCTGCCTTGGGAAGGTTGCCGTAGGCGAGCTTGCCCTTGTGGAACACGGCATTGCGGACGGGCAGACGCGCCACCGCCTCGGCCGAGCAGCTGGCCGGCAGGAGGTTGAAGCTCGCTTCGTCGCCGGCCTTCGGCCACACCTGCTCGCCCGCGTCGTTGAGCGGCGTGACGAAGCCGGTCGCATAGCCGAGCGTGCGGCTGATCTCGAATTCGGTGCTGCGATACTGCATCCGGGCGATTTCGCTCGCCTTCTGCAGAATATCGCAATTGCCGAAGGAATCCCACCAGTCGATCACGCTGTCGGTGCCGCTCATCACGTTGATGCCGGCCTCGTGCAGTTCGCGCAGCGGCATCTGACCCTTGCCGATCGGCACGCCGCCGGCGAAGTCGACCCCGAGCGCCTTCATGCGGGCGGCGATGTCGGCGAGTTCTTCGGGGGAGAGTTCCGCCAGGCCATAGGCGTGGCTGAAGGTCACGTTGCCTTGCAGCTGCGGGTTCTCTTCCATGTGGTCCATGATGCGGTTGAACGCCGGAATGGCGGTCTCGCGCGGCTCGTGGACATGGATGTCGATCCCGACGTTGTAATCGACCGCGAGCTGGACCGTGGTGTCGACCGACTCCTCCATCGCATTGTCGAAGGAGGAGGGATCGACGCCGCCGACGAAGCTGACGCCGCCCGATTCCAGCGCCTCGCGCATCAGGCCGACGCTGTCGGAGGCCAGCAGGCCGTGCTGCGGGAAGATGATGATGGCGGACTGAAGCGTGTCCTGGAAGCGCGCGAACGAGTTCTTGAGATGCTCGAGATTGCCGAGCTTGCTGACCGGGTCGACGTTGCAATGGCTGCGGCAGACCGTGGTGCCCTGCGAATGCATCAGCCGGATCATCGCGGCCGTGCGCTCCTCGGCCATCGGCAGGAGCTTGAGCAGCATTTCCCGCTCCTGGGCGACGCGATCCGCCCGGCCATGCTCGGTGGGAAGCGTCGCCTCCCAGGGTCCGCCGTAGAAGGTCTTGTCCAGGTGGATGTGCATGTCGCGGAAGGTCGGCAGCATCACCTGGCCCTGCGCGTCATAGGCCGCGGCCTCGGGCGGAATCGGCGCCGCATTGTCCAGGATCTCGGCGATCTTGCCGTCGGCGATGCGCAGCGTCTTCAGTTCGGTATCGGTGTGGGTGATGACCGGCTCGTCGAGCCAGGGCTTCTCTTCCTCGACAAAGCCGGTCTCGAGACGGACGTTGGTCAGGTAATAGGCGTCCGGCAGCACCTCCACGCCGATGTCGGGGGTGGTGACGACACTGACGTCGATCATCCCAGCGGGCTCGGCCGCGCCGGCCCGCCGCGCCATGCCGGCCCCGACCCCCAAAGCGAGACTTCCGACCCCGACGCTCCCCATGAAGCCGCGCCGCGACAAGCTCGGTAGAAATCTTCCCATGCGTCTGCCCTCCCTGAGATTGCATGATATCGTTCGCAAACGATGCAGTTATTGTACACAATACGATCGGAGATTGTCAATGAACATCACGGGTCAACGCTCGCTGCGAGGCCTGGCGGTCGAGGTGCTCCGGCACTTCCGGAATTGGGGGCCAGAACGGCAGCAGCGGCGCGAGCCGATCCCTCTGGGGAAAGCGCGCGCCGCTGCGTGATCGGATGGTGCCGGTACCCGGCCCGATCCTATTCCCCGACGGGGCTGGCGGATGCCATCAGGCGCTCGTCACGCTGATTGAGATAGTACTTCAGCCCGAAGATCCCCGCGATCATGCAATAGCCATAGAGGATCGGCATGGCATGGGGTTGCGCGATTCCAACGGTATGGGCATGGATCACGCCGAGGAACGTCAGCACCGCACCGACCAGGGCCGCGATCGCGCCGCGGATGGGGCGGTCGGTGATCGCGAAGATCGCGATGCATCCCCAGGTCATGCTGCTGAGCGGCGCGCCGTTTCCGAGGTTCGACAGCCCCTGATAATAGACGCCCTTGTGAGCGAGGGTATCGAGGCCGATCGTGTTGGCGGCGGTCCCCGCGGCGGCCAGCGTATTGTTGGTCAGCGTGAGCGCCCAGTTCGCGATCCAGGGGAACATGGTGATGAAGATCACCGGCACCTCGTTCTTCGGCGATTCGCGGACCACCTGGTTGCAGGTCACCACGCCGATATAGACGAGGATCGGAACCACCGCGACCATCGGGATCAGCGCGAGCAGGAAGGCCCCGAGCCCGAAGAGCGTCACCAGCAGCATCGAGATCCCGGTGAAGAGCGTGTAGCCGGTGCCGGCGCCGATCGATTTCCAGCCGGCATGGCCGATGTAGACCGTCACCGGGAACGGGTTGCCGAACATGGCGCCGAGCGCGGAGCACAGGCCGTTGGCCATCATGACCTGACGGGTCGGGTAGGGATCGCCCGCGGCATGTGCGCTCTCGATGTTCTCGAGGTCGAAGACGTAGTTGGCCAGGCCGAGCGGAACCGCCGAGGCGAGGTAGGGCAGGGCATGCGGCAGTCCCTGGAGGAAGCTCGTGACATGCAGCGACGGCGGGTTGAAGCCGAAGGTGCTGAGCGAAGCCGCGACGGCCGCCGGGCTCTGCAGGCCGAAGACCCAGGCAAGGGTCGTACCGGTGGCGAGCAGCAGGAACCCGGTCGGGACCTTCGGCAGGATCGGCTTCTTGCCGAACCAGTTGATGAAGATCAGCGCCAGGACGGCGAATGCGACGGTCGGGGCCTCGAACGACTGCAGCATCGGGTTCATCGCCAGCAGCAGCAGCCCCAGGCCGGCGAGGCAGGACAGCAGCACCGTGCGCGGGATCGTCCGCCGGATCGTCTCGCCCACGAGCGAGCCGAGGCCGAGGATCGCCGCTTCGACCACGCACCAGACCAGCGCGATCTGGATCGCGAATTCCGGATCCTGAGTCTGCAGGTAGACGGGCAGGATGACGAGGAACGTCACCGTGAAGATCGAGGGCGAGCTCGGGCCCGACGGCAGCGCCGTGACGTCGCTGCGACCGGTGGCCTTGACCAGCCGATAGGCGAAATACGTGTAGGCCATGCTGGCCGAGAAGACGGCGAGACCGAAGGCCGGCGCGATCCGCCCGTAGACGATGTCCTCGGGGAACCCGACCACGAAAAGGAGCAGGCCGATCATCGTCAGCAGATTGGTCAGGTTGTTGGCCAGAAGGCCGAAGTATCCTCCCCAGTCCCCCTTGCGCCAGAAGAAGTTGCTGTCCATTCTTGTTCCTCCCAAGAAGTAAAAATGTTCCATGTAGCTGTGATGGGCCCACAGCTATTGATTGGAGTTTTCGGTTCCGGTGCAGGCTGGCGGTCGCTGGAGGCGAGCCGCCACAGATGGTCGTTCGTGGCCCTCAGGCGCTCAGGTCGATCTCCTGACCGAGACCCTTCTCGCGGGCTCTTTCCAGCATGAGGTTGCAGATCGCCAGGTCCTGGATGGCGAGCCCGACGGAATTGAAGAGCGTGATGTCCTCCGGGGAGGTCCGCCCCGGAGCCTTGCCGGTGACGACGTCGCCGAGCTCCGTCATGGCCTGCTCCTTGGTGATCGCGCCGTCCGCGAGAGCCAGCAGCAGGTCGCCGGAATCGTGCATCGCCATCGGGATGCTGTCGAGGACGATCCGCGCCCTGGCCATTCCGGCCGAGTCGATCTCGCGGTGATCCGGCCGCGGCGGCGCTCCGACCGCGTTGATATGAAGGCCCGGCTTGAACCAGGCGCCCTCGACGACAGGCTCGCGGGAGGGGGTCAATGTGCAGACGATGTCGGAGCCCGCAAAGACCTCGCGCGGGGATTCCGCGCCCTCCACTTCAAGCCCCGGAAACTCGCGGCCGATCCGCTCGATGAAGCGGGAAACGGTGGCCCTGGTCCGCGACCAGACGCGCACGCGCTCGATCGGGCGGACTTCGAGATGCGAGCGGATATGTTCGACGGCGAGGGCGCCGGCGCCGACCAGGCCGAGCACGCGGCTGTCGGGGCGCGAAAGATGCCGGGTGCCGACGGCGCTCGTCGCCGCCGTCCTGATCCGGGTCGGGATCTGCCCGTGAAAGATCGCCAGCGGTGCGCCGGTCGTCTGCGATACCAGCGCGATCACCGACCGCTGCACCGCGAGGTCCCGCGCCGCGTTGTCGGGGATATCGGCGAGCAGCTTGATGACGGCGAGGCCCTGGCGGTCGGCCAGCGCCGGCATCGCCAGGAAGGCCGCCGTGCTGGAGGCGAGCGACATCGCGACCGCCGCCGGCTGTGCGGCGATGCCGTTGGAGATGTCGGCGAAAGCCGTCTCCACCTCGGCGACGACCTCGGCCATCGTCACCAGGCCCTCCACCTCCGATCGCGACAGGACGAGCGTCGTGGACAGGGAATGATCGGTTCGGACTCTTGCGTCCATGGGCGCCTCCCGTTGGGGTCGAATGATGGTCATGATCCTGTTGGCCGAGGGCATCGGCTTCCTTCGGTCTTCGGCCTCTAGGTCAGATCGTAAACAATGTCAACCATAGTTGTGCACAATTTATGATCGAGGTTCGGCCCGCGTGAGCGGGACTGCAGAAAACGTCCGGATCCCAGATTCTTGACTGAACCCCGGCAATCGCTATTGTTCACATCGCGCGAGATGGTGATCGCGGATGGCCGCTCGGCATGCGCTCGGGGAATTCGCCTCGCATGGGCGGAGCACGTCGACGGAAAGGGTGGCTGACCTGTGGGCGCACATGAAGAACCGAACGAGTTCCGGTCGCCGGACGAACGCCTCCCGCCCATCGAGCAGCGAGTCCTCAACGACATCATCAAGGCGATCTACGAGCAGCGGCTTCGCCCGGGGACGAAGCTCGGCGAGGAGGCGCTCGCCTCCGCCTTCTCCGTCAGCCGGGCGCGGATCCGGCGCGTCCTCCTGACGCTTTCCCACCAGAAGCTCGTCGATCTGATCCCGAACCGGGGCGCCTTCGTCATCAAGCCCACCGGAAGCGATGCACGCGACATCTTCAACGCCCGCCGAAGCCTCGAGGATCTCGTGGTCGAGCGGGTCGCGGCCCATCCGGAACCGGCCACCATGCGCAAGCTCCGCGCGCATGTCCGGTCCGAGGTCGCGGCGCGGCACCGGGGGCAGCGGCGCGAAGCCATACGCATGGCCGGCGAGTTCCATGTCACGCTGGCGCGCCAGTCGGGCAGCCGCGTGTTTCTGAGCATCCTGGAGCCGGTGCTCTCGCAATGCTCCCTCATCGTCAGCATCTACGGCGGCGGATTGATGCCGAGCTGCCCGGTCGAAGAGCATCAGTCGATCGTCGATGCCCTGGCGCAGGGCGATGCGGAGCAAGCCCGCCACCTCATGCGGGAGCATCTGATCCATCTGGAAGGAACATTGCGACTGGAAGTCGAGGACGAGCAGGAGCCGGATTTCGCCTCCATCTTCCGATAGGCGCGCCCGGGCCGGTCATCGAGGCGTCGACGCATCGTTCCGGCGGGAATCGGTCGGTCACGGCCCCAGGGCTAGATAAGAATGCCGCGCCACCGAAGCGTGTTGCGGTAGTGGGTGCGGATCGCATCGACGGCTGCGACGGTGTCGCGGCATGCCAGGGCGTCGATGATGGCGAGGTGCTCCTCCATGGCAGAGACGAGCCGGTCGGGCAGGAACGGCCGGGCATTGCGGATCACGGCCAGACGGTCGCGGTTCGCCCGGTAGACCGCCGCCGCGACCGGGTTGTCCAGACCGGTGGCGAGCGCGTCATGGAGCCTGAGACCGGTGGCCATGGCGCCTTCGGCCATGTCTGGACGAATGCCGCTTCGGGCCGCCTCCAGAACCGCGCGATGATCGGCGCGCAGAGCATCGAGGGGCAAGGCTGCCGAGGTTTCGATCAGCCGCCGGGCGCCCTGCTCCTCGAGGATCGTGCGGAGATCCAGGCAGTTGCGGATGACATCCGGACTGGCCGTCATCACCTGCACACCGCGCTTCGGCAGGATGGACATGAGCTCGCGGGCTTCCGCGCGCTTGACCACCTCGCGCGTGGCGGCGAGCGGCAGATCGAGCAGATCGACGAGCTGGGGCATGGACAGGAACTGCCCGGCGGTCAGCGTACCGTCCCAGAGCCTGGCGACCAGCCGGGCAAAGGCAAGATCGGCCATCGATTGCTCGCAGTTCGGGGCTTGCTCGCTCATGGGGGCCTTCCGCAGACCGGCGTGTCGAGGCTCAGCCGGTCGCCGGTAGGTTCGTGGACGCAACACTTGAGAGGATCGCGACAAGGGTCCGTCTCACCCCGATAATTTCACCGCCGGCACTGAGGTTCTCCTCAAGTGTCCGTCGCATCTTGGAGCGGCCCCGATGCCGGGCGGCCCGGGGGCCGGTCGGGTAAGCGTCCCGACCGGCCCCGCGGATCGGATCCGGGGCTCAGCCGTAGCTCGCGACCGGGGTTCCGGCGAGCGCTGCCATGTTGAGCAGGCCCCGCACGGTCACCCCGGGCGTGACGATATGGGCACGGTTGCCCATCCCCATCAGGATCGGGCCGACCTCGAGGCCATCGGCGACGGACTTGAGCAGGTTGCGCGCCGCGCCCGCCGCGTCGGTGTTGGTATAGACCAGCACATTGGCCCGACCCGTCAGGCGTCCGCCGGGGAACAGCCGTTCGCGGAGCTCGGGGTCGAGCGCCGCATCGGTGTGCATCTCGCCCTCGTATTCGAAGTCCTGCGCCGCGCCGTCGAGGATCGCCAGTGCTTCCTGCGAGACCCGCCCCGACCGGCTGTCGAGATTGCCGAACTGCGAGCCCGAGCAGACCGCCACCTTGGGATCGATCCCGAACCGGCGGACATGGCGGGCGGCGGCGAGCACGGTCTCGGCGAGTTGCTGCCCGGTCGGCTCGATGTTGATGTGGGTATCCGCCACGAAGAGCGGCCCCTTGTCGAGGATGATCAGCGAGAGCGCGCCCACCGGATGCAGCTCATCCGTCGAGAGCACCTCGCGGACGTGGCGCAGGTGCCAGACATAGGGGCCGACGGTCCCGCAGATCATGCTGTCGGCCTCGCCGCGGTGCACCATCACCGCGGCGATGGCGGTGGTGTTGGTGCGCAGGATCGACTTGGCCTGGTCGGGCGTGACGCCCTTGCGGCGCATGATCTCGAAATAGCTCCCCCAATAGTCGCGGAAGCGGGTGTCGCTCTCGGGGTTGACCAGCTCGAAATCCTGGTTGGGCTTCAGCGTGAGGCCCTCGCGCTCGAGCCGCATCTCGATCACCTCCGGGCGGCCGATCAGGATCGGCCGGTCGGTGGTCTCCTCCAGCATCGCCTGGGCGGCGCGCAGGACACGCGGCTCCTCGCCCTCGGCAAAGACGATCCGGCGCTGGACCTGGCGCGCCGCCTCGAAGACCGGCCGCATGATCAGCGCCGAGCGGTAGACCTGGGTCTGCAGGCGCTGCCGGTAGGCGTCGAGGTCGAGCTCGCGCGTGGCCACGCCCGAATCGATCGCCGCCTTCGCCACGGCGGTGGCGACGGTGGGCAGCAGGCGCGGATCGAAGGGCTTTGGGATCAGATAGTCCGGCCCGAAGGTCAGCCGTTCGCCCTGGTAGGCCACGCCCACCTCGGCCGAGGTGGTGGCCCGGGCGAGCTCCGCGATCGCCTCGACGCAGGCGATCTTCATCGCCTCGTTGATCTCGGTCGCGCCTACGTCGAGCGCGCCGCGGAAGATGAAGGGGAAGCAGAGGACGTTGTTGACCTGGTTGGGGTAATCCGAGCGGCCGGTCGCGATCAGCGCCTTGGGCGAGGCGGCCCGCGCCTCCTCGGGCATGATCTCGGGCGTCGGGTTGGCGAGCGCGAAGATGATCGGCCCCTCGGCCATGCGCGCCACCATCTCGCCGGTCAGGAGGCCCGGGCCGGAGACGCCGAGGAACAGGTCGGCGCCTTCCAGCGCCTCGTCGATGGTCCTGAGCCCGGTCTCGCGGGCGAACTCCGCCTTCTCCGGCGACAATCCGCTGCGCTCGGCATGGATGACGCCCTTCGAATCGAGCATCAGGATGTTCTCGGCGCGCGCGCCCATCGCCATCAGCATCTTGAGGCAGGCAATGCCCGCCGCCCCCGCCCCGAGCGCGACGATGCGGATGTCCTCGAGGCGCTTGCCGACGATCCGGAGCGCATTGACCGCCGCCGCCGCGGCGACGATCGCGGTGCCGTGCTGGTCGTCGTGGAAGACCGGGATCGACATCCGCTCGCGGCAGATCCGCTCGACCACGAAGCAATCCGGCGCCTTGATGTCCTCGAGGTTCACCGCCCCGAAGGTCGGCGCCAGCCGGCAGACGAGATCGGCCAGCCGCTCGGGGTCGTTCTCGTCCACCTCGATGTCGAAGCAGTCGATGCCGGCGAATTTCTTGAAGAGGACCGCCTTGCCTTCCATCACCGGCTTGGCGGCCTGCGCCCCGATATTGCCGAGGCCGAGCACCGCCGTGCCGTTCGAGATCACCGCGACGAGGTTGCCCTTGGCGGTATAGCGCCGCGCATCGTCCGGATCCTTCGCGATCTCGAGGCAGGCCTCGGCGACGCCCGGCGAATAGGCTCGGGAGAGGTCGCGTCCGGTGGCCATCGGCTTGGTGGCCCGGATCTCGAGCTTCCCGGGCTTCGGATACTCATGGTAGTCGAGCGCCGCCTGCCGATCTGCAGCCACCTTGGTATTGTTGGACGACATGGATTCCCTCCCCTTTCGTGCCGGCAGAGGACCGGCGCGTTGCAACAATCATTCGTCGGCGCAATCCGGCGGAACCTCGCATTCAACCGGCACCGCCCCCGGTTCGGCGGCTGGCTCGGTTCGGCCGATCTGTTGACACAGTCACGCAAGTTTGTCTACAATCTTCTGTAGGGTTGTAGACATGTCCGCGACGATCCGAACAGGCTGCAGCGCGATTCCCCGCGCGCGCGGCCCGATGCGCGAAGCTCTCAGACCGAATGCCGGGCACTGGATCTTACACTCAACGATCGGACCTTTCCCGAAGGCGACGATGCTTGCCGAGCAGGAAGCATCATCGGACGCACAGAAGTAAAGCCACCATCCGCCATCCGCAACGATCTCTTTGTCGCGCCGGAACCGGCGGTCTTCGTCGAGAATGAGTCCCCGCCCGGCGCGAAGACCTGCAGGCCGCGATGGATGTCCGGCACCGCGAGCGGCGCGGCGGGCGCGAGGCCCGCGGCCGTCCTCGCGGAGATCCGCCACATGCTGCCCGAGGGCGATTGCTTGCGAAGAAGACGTTCGGCGTGTGGTTTCGCGGTCGATGGCGGAGCGGTCGAGTTCTTCAGGCTCACGCAGCGCGGGCGGGCAGGGGGCGTGACGGGCCTCGGCGTGAAGCCCATGGCATTCAGGAAGGGCAGGTCGCGTGACCAATGCCACGCCGGCGGCGCTCCGCCTCGGCTGTGAGTCCGCCGCCGAGGGCAAGCGCGCGAGCGAATCGTTCCGAACCTCGCGGCCGGGCGTTTCGCATGCCCGTTCCGCGGGTTAGCGGCGTGAGACCTTGCGCGGCGGGCCACCGTTCGCGGGCGCGAGGCCGGGCGATCGGAAAGGGGCGCTATGCCTGACAAAAATAGTCGAACGAACTGAAGACTCTAGGTCGTCATGCCAAACCGGGCGGCATGCACTCCCGGTCCGCTCCGCAGCGGGCGGAACGGAGCGGCCACCGGTTGGCAATCGCCGCAATCCCGACTAAAAAAGAAGGGTATACGGTTCCCCTTGGGTTCCGAAGAGTTTGCGGATGGTGCGAGGGCGCGTTGCCGGTCGACGATCTGGCTGCGACGGCCGACCTGGAGGGGACATGAGGCGGGTTGATACGATGGTGGCAGCGGGTCGCGGGCGCACGCCGTTCGGGCGGGTGCATCTGGCCGGATGCATGCTTGCGGTGGTTCTGGGAACGGCGGCCATGGCGCAGGATAGCGCCGGCCCCGGCGGTTCGGGGCAGCAGGGCGGATCCGACCCGGCGACGGCCCCGGCTGCCGCGGATCCGAGTGGGGCGGTCGGCGCGCCCGTCGATGCGCCGGTATCCGCGCTTCCGCCCTCGACCGTTCCGGCGCCACCGACCGATTCGGCCCCGGAAGGCCCGCAAGGCAGCGTCGCGCAGGACCCGATCGGATCCGAAGGGGCGCCGACGGGGGGGGCCGCCCGGGTGGAAACGGTGGAGGCCGTTGCGGATCCGCGCGCCGAGCTGTCGCTGCCGCAGGATCTTTCGCCCTGGGGAATGTTCATCGCTGCCGACTGGGTCGTGCAGGCGGTGCTGATCGGCCTTGCGCTCGCCTCGCTCGTCACCTGGACGATCTGGTTCGCCAAGAGCCTCGAGATCCTCGTGGCGGGCGCGCGGCTCGGGCGGACCCTGCCGTTCGTTCTGGCCGCCGGTACCCTCGAGCAGGCGGAATCGGCGCTGGCCGGCCGGCGCGGGCCGCTGACGGCGATGGTGCGGGCCGCCCGGCACGAGGCGACAAGTGCCCCGGCCGAGGTCTATCACGGCGAAGGCGGCGGTTTTCTGGCGCGCGTGTCCTCGCATCTGTCCCGGATCGAGGCGCGGGCCGTCCGCCGGCTCAACCTGGGGGTCGGAATTCTCGCGACCGTCGGTGCCACGGCGCCGTTCGTGGGGCTCTTCGGCACCGTCTGGGGCATCATGAACAGCTTCATCGGCATTTCCGAGGCGCAGACCACCAATCTCGCAGTGGTGGCGCCCGGGATCGCCGAGGCGCTGCTCGCGACGGCGCTCGGGCTCGTGGCCGCGATTCCGGCGGTCGTCATCTACAACGCCTTCGCGCGATGGATCGCGGGCTACCGGGCGCGGCTCGCCGATGCCGCCGCCGCCGTCGAACGGCTGGTCAGCCGCGACCTCGATCACCGGCGGCTGGTTCCGGCCGTGATCGCGCGGGCGGCGGAGTAGCGGGGATGGCGGGGAGTCTGGGGCCGAGGACGGCGGAGGACGGCTTCGAGGAAGCGCACGAGATCAACGTGACGCCGTTCATCGACGTGATGCTGGTCCTGCTGATCGTCTTCATGATCGCCGCACCGCTGGCGACGGTCGACGTGGCCGTCGACCTGCCGAGTTCCACCGCCACCCCGGCGCCGCGGCCCCCCGATCCGGTCTACCTGACGGTCGGGGGGGATCTCGGCCTCACCCTGGGCGAGCAGGCGGTCGGGCGCGACGGTCTGGGAGAGGCCCTGGAGCGCGTCGCGAAGGGTGACAGGGAGACGCGGATCTTCCTGCGGGCCGATTCGAGCGTTCCCTATGGTGCCTTGATGGAGGTCATGGACCTCATGCGTGCCGCGGGATACCTGAAGGTGGCACTGGTCGCCCTGGAGACCGGTACGGCAACCGGACCGGACCAGCCGTGAGCGCCGCGGATGCCATGTTCCTGGAGCCGGACCGGCCGGGTGCCGGACAGGCGGCGCTCTGGCTGGCGGCGGCGGGCGTGGCGGTCGCGGCGCATAGCGTGGCGGCGCTGCTGGCGCTCAGGCAGCCGGCGGCGCCCTTGCCGGAACTGTCCGCGCCTCCGGCGATCACCATCGATCTCGCGCCGATGCCGGTCGCGCCGCAGGCCGCGGACGAGCGGGTCGCCCCGGACCTGATGGACGCGCCCGAGATCGACGTGGACGCACCGGACAGCATGGCGGCGCCGGTCCCGCCGGCCCCGGCCGCCGAGGCCGCGGCACCGGATGCGCCGACGACGCTGCCGCCCCCGCCGGAGCTCCAGCCGACGCCGATGGCCGACGTGCGGCCGGCGGTTCAGCCGGAGGTGGTGCTGCCCGAGGCGGAGCCGGCCGAGACGCGCCCGCTGTCGCGCCCGGACGAGCTGCGCGTCGTCGAGGCGCCGAAGGCGCAGGAGGTCGAGGAGGTCGAGGAGGTCGACAAACCCCGCCCGGCGCAGCAATCCCGTGCCGCCGCCCGGGCGCAGGTCAGGACCGAGCAGGCCGAAGCCACCGCGGCGCCGCGCCCGGCCACCGGCAATCGCGGCGTCTCGCCGGCGAAGTGGCAGGCGCAGCTTATGGCGCATCTCGAACGGCTCAAGCGGTACCCCTCCGGGGCGCGCCGCCGCCGGGAGGAGGGCGTCGTGCTCGTGCGGTTCCGGATCGACGATCGCGGTGCCGTGCAATCGGCCCAGCTGATGCGCTCCTCCGGCCATGCCGAGCTCGACGAGGCGGTCCTGGCCCTCATCCGCCGCGCCTCGCCGGTGCCGGCGCCGCCTCCCGGCGCACCGCGCAGCATCACCGCACCCGTCCGGTTCGACGTGCGATGACCGCTCGCCACCGCAGCGTATTCGTCAAGGCTCGGCGGATCGGAAGCGCGTGCGGCGGCGCTATCGCTGCATATCCACGCGCCGCGCGCTGGCTCCTGGCCGGTCCGGCCGCCTTGCTCGCATCGCTCGCGACCATGGCGGCGATGCCGCTCTGGCTGCCAGCCGGGCCCGGTGGCGTCGACGACATCGTGCTTGCGATCGTGCTGACGCCGCTGCTCTGGGCGGTTCCGTTCTTCTATGCCTGTCTCGAGCCGGAGCTTCCGCGCTGTGCTGCGGTGCTCGCGGCCCTGACGCTCGGGCAGGGGCTTCTCGTGGCCGTGACGATGGGGTGACGCGATGAGCAGGCTCTCACAGGCGCAATTGCGACGGCTGACAGCGGTTCACGGATGGTCGGGCACTATCCTGGGGCTGCTGCTCTATACGGTGATCGCGACCGGGACGGTGGCGGTCTTCAGCGGCGAGATCGGTCGCTGGTCGGCTGGCGGCGTCCGAGCGGCCAGTCCGCTCGACGTGCCGATCGACGCCCGGATCCGGACCGCGGCGGCGGATGTCGACGCCGCCTACCGCGATGACATCGCCATCTGGGCGGGCGAGGGGCGCGACATCTTCGCCTTCTTCCACACCCACGCCGAGAACCCGAAGACCGGGGAGCCGGACGACCTCGGAACGATCCTGCGCCTCGACGCCGCCTCGGGCGAGGTTCTCGAGCGCAACGAGGGCTTCATCTGGGATCAGCCCGCGGCCTGGGAGGACAGCGCGCTCCGGCGATTTCTCGTCGACCTGCATGTCCAGCTCTATCTGCCGAGCCCCTGGGGCCTGATCGTCACCGGCATCCTCGGCCTGGCGATGATGGCCGCCGTGATCTCGGGGCTGCTCATGCACCGGCACCTGCTGCGCGACCTCTTCGTCGCCGAGCGCCCCGGCGGGCGGCTGGTCTCGGCCCGGGATCGACACGTTCTGGCCGCGAGCTGGAGCCTGCCCTTCGCCTTCGTGCTGGCCTTCACCGGATCGTTCCTGAGCTTCGCCAGCACCATCGGTTTCCCGCTGCTCGCCTCGATCGCCTTTGGCGGCGATGAAGAGGCGATGTCCGCGGCGCTCTTCGAGCCGCCGGTGGCCGAAGACGCCGCTCCCGCGCCGCTCGCGGATCTCGACGCCATCCTCGCCGAGTCGCGAAGCCGGACGCCGGGGCCGGTCACCTTCGTCGAGATCGCGCGCTTCGGCCGCGCCGACGCGAGGGTGCATGTCTGGCACGACCCCGCGGCGGGCGGCGTGCTCTATGTCACGAACCTCTACGACGGTGCGGCCGGCGCCTTCCTCGGCCGGCAGCCCCAGGTCGGTGCGGCGCCATCGGTCGGGGGCGCCCTCTACGGGCTGATGTATCCCCTGCATTTCGGCCATTTCGCCGGCGTAGTCTCGCGCATCGTCTGGGGTGCGCTCGGGGTGGCGCTCTGCTTCGTGACGCTGTCCGGCCTTCACCTCTGGACCCGCCGCCGCGCCGGCGCCGCCGTCTGGGACGGTTTCGCCCGGGCGGTCGACATCTTCGCCTGGGGTCTGCCCCTGGCGATGCTGGCCTCGGCCTGGGGCTTCCTCCTGGCGGCGCCGGCAGCGGATCCGTTCCTCTGGACGCCGTGGAGCTTCGTCGCCGGCGCGGCCGCCGTCATCGCCGTCGGTGTCGCCGCCCCGGACCGCGGGTCGCTCGAAGCCCGATACCTGCGTCTTCTCGGCATCACCTGCGTCGGCCTGCCCGTGCTGCGCCTGGCAGCCGGCGGCATGTCCTGGGCCGAGGCGATCCTCCACCGCCAGCCCGATGTCCTGACCGTCGACATCCTGCTGCTTCTCGCCGGCATCTGGTTCCTCCGGCGCCGACGCCTTGCCGGGCGCCTCGCCCTGGAAGCGGCGGAATGATGCTTTCCGTCACCGTCGCCGCGACGGCGATCAGCGCTGCCGCTTTGAGCCATCTCGCCGTCACCGATCCGAAGCGCCGGCGCGTGTTCCACCTGCCTGCACCGCGGCGGCGCCATGCCGGTGCCGCCTGGGCGGCGGCTTTCGCCCCGGGTGTCGTCGTCGCGGAGGTTTCCGGGGCCGGGGGCCTTCTCGTCTGGTTCGGCGCGATCTCCGTGCTCGGCTGGGCGGTGGCGCGCGCGCGCCCGCACCCGGAATCGCGGCTTGCCGGAACCGTCGGGAATTCCGACCCGCTTTGACGGAGGCGGCCCTCGCTCCGGAACGGTGCGGGGGCCGGCAATCGCGGGCGCATGGCGGATGACCGGAATCGGGCTGTCCGGGGCGGGTGGCCATTTGGGCGCCGCGCTCGTTCGGGCGATCGGCGAGAGCCCTCTCCGCTCGCTCTCGGGCGGGTGCGAGCGGCCTGACGCGCCGGCCGTCGGCAGGGATCTGGGGGATCGCGCCGGGCTCCGGCCCCTCGGCCTTCTCGTGACGGCCGATGCCGGTGCGCTCTGCGATGCCTCCGACGTCGTCGTCGATTGCAGCGCCGCTTCGGCGACGATGGCGCTCCTGCCCGTGGCCGTCGCGCGGCCGACGCCGCTCCTCGTCCGAACCACCGGCTTCGGCGCGGCCGAGCGGGTCGCCTTCGTCGAGGCGGGCCGTTCCCATCCCGGTCACGCTCGGGGCGAACGAGCCGATCGCTCCTGGCGATCTGCGAGCCGGTCCGCGCCGCGGCGCCGCGGCGCGAAGGCGCTGGGCGGTGTCATGGTGACGGCGCGGCATGGCGAGACCGGCAGGCGCCGGCGAGTCGGCCGGGGGGCGGCCCGGGCATCGACGGCGAGTCTGCTCGCCGACCCGGAGGTCGAGGTCGTCTATGTCGCGCTCCCGAACCACCTCCATGTGGGATTTGCGCGCAAGGCGGCGGCGGCGGGCAAGCACGTGCTGGTCGAGAAGCCGGTGGCGCTGACCCGCGCGGAGCTGGCGGCGTTCGACGGGATCGACCCGCGGCTCCGCATCGCCGAGGCCTTCATGGTCCGCCACCAGCCGCGCTGGCAGGCCCTGCGCGCCCGCCTCGCGAGCGGCGAGCACGGGGAGGTTTGCACGGTGTCGAGCCTGCTCTCCTTCATGATGACGAGGGAGGACGACTTCCGCACGCGGCCCGAATGGGGCGGCGGCGCGATCTACGATCTGGGATGCTACACGGCGATGGCCGCGCGCTTCGTCTTCGGCCGCGAGCCGCTGCGGGCGCTCGCCGAATGCCACCGCGACGCGCGGGGGATCGACATGTTCTCGAGCGTGATCCTCGACTTCGGGCGGGGGCGTCACGCGGTCTTCGCGGTCTCGCTGGCGCAGGCCTCGGCCCAGAGCCTCCAGGTCGTCTGCGAGCGGGCCTGCATCGACCTGCCGAAGGCCTATGTGCCCTCGCGGACCGAGCCGAACCTGATCCATATCGACCGGTCGCAGGATCATGCAAAATCGGACCTGACGACGCTGGAGTTCGCGGCGCTCGACCATTACGAGGCGGAGGTGACCAATTTCTCCCGCGCGGTGCGCGGCGAGACCGTGCCGTTCTACGGGCTCGACGATGCGCGGGCGAGTATGGCCGCGGTCGATGCCATTTTCGAATCCGCCCGGACGGGAGCCTGGGCTGCAGTGGAGGGAGCGTGACCATGCCGATCAATTTCGCGATCATAGGGGCCGGGCGCATCGCCAATGTCCATGCGGGCGCGATCCGCGGCAATCCGGAGGCCCGGCTCGTCGCCGTCGCCGACGCGCTGCCGGCGGCGGCGGCGGCCTTCGCCGACCGATGGGGCTGCATCGCGCGCGATCCGGGCGAGATCGCCGCCGATCCGGATGTCGCGGCGGTGCTGATCTGCACGCCGACCGATACCCATGCCGATCTGATCGAGACCTTCGGCAAGGCCGGAAAGCATGTCTTCTGCGAGAAGCCGGTCGATCTCGACGTCGGCCGCGCGCGCGCGGTCGTCGCTGCGGCGGAGGCGGCCGGGGCGAAGCTGATGCTGGGCTTCAACCGGCGCTTCGATCCGCATTTCCGGGCGGTGCGCGATGCCATCGACGCGGGGCGGATCGGGGCGGTCGAGATGGCGACGATCACCTCCCGCGACCCGGCGGCGCCGGACCTCGCCTATGTGGCGCGCTCGGGGGGGATCTTCCGGGACATGACGATCCATGATCTCGACATGGCGCGGTTCCTGCTCGGGGAGGACCCGGTCTCGGTCTCGGCGCATGCCTCGGTCCTGGTGGAGCCGGAGATCGGGAAGGTCGGGGATTTCGACAGCGTCACGGTGATCCTCGAGACGGCCTCGGGCAAGCAGGCGGCGATCAGCAATTCGCGGCGGGCGACCTATGGCTACGACCAGCGGATCGAGGTGCACGGCTCCAAGGGGGTGGTCTCGGCGGAGAACCAGCGGCCGGTGTCGATCGAGGTCGGGGACGCGGAGGGCTACCACCGGCCGCCGCTGCTCAACTTCTTCATGAACCGCTATACCGCCTCCTATGCCGCTGAAATCGCGTCCTTTGTCGATTGCATCGCCCGGGACGGGACGCCCGATCCCAGCGGCGCGGACGGGGTGGAGGCGCTCCGGCTGGCCGAGGCCTGCGTCCGGTCGGTCGCGGAGAAGCGGCGCGTGGCGCTTTCCGAGATCGCGTGACGCGAACTCCGGGCTATTCGATCGGCCGGGGACAGCCCGAACCGGCAAATGCGAGGCATTGCCTCGTGCCGGTTCGTCGGCCGCGGCGCGCGGATTTGTCACTTGCCAGATCCGCGAGGGGAAGGCGGCGCCGCCACGGGGGACCGCTCGGGTCTGGTGCGGCTCGCCGACGAGGTCGGCGTCGAGAAATACGCGCTCGAGAACTTCTCGGCGATGCGGGTCTGGAACCCCGAGACGCTGTTCCGGCTGCGCAATGGCGTCAGCGACAAGATCGGCATGAACCTCGACCCGAGCCACCTGATCTGGATGGGCGCGGACCCGATCGCCTCGGCGCGCGCGCTGGGCCCGGCGATCCACCATTGGCACGGCAAGGACACGCGCATCGAGCGCGGCCGGGCGGATGTGGACGGCCTCCTCGAACTGCGGGAGGTCACCGACGTCGCCAACCGCACCTGGAACTACGTCGCCGTCGGGGCGGGCCGCGACCCGCAATGGTGGAAAGAAGTCTTCTCGGTGGTCCGCATGATGGGCTACAACGGCTGGGTCAGTCTCGAGATGGAAGACTTCACCATGTCGACCGAGGCCGGCATCCAGTCGTCGATCGACGCGCTGCAGGCCACGATCAGCCGCTAGGGGCCGGGTGTGTACAAGGTCATCATCACCATCGAGCTCGAGCCGGGGACGCGGGACCAGGTCCTCGCCCGCGCCCCGGCGGCGCAGGCCGCCGCGCGCGCCGAGCCGGGGTGCCTCGCCTATGACTTCTTCACCTGCACCGACGATCCCGACCGCCTGGTCTTCTTCGCGGCGCGGGACCGCTACGGCGTGCGTGCCGTCATCCATCCGCATGCGGGGGGCTACATCGAATTCGCCGACGAGCTCGACCGGATCGCCGGCGACCTCGCGCCCGACCTCGCCGGCCTCTGCCTCGATACCGGCCACCTGGACTATGCCGGCATGGACCCGGTCGCGGCCGTCCGGGCCTGTGCCGACCGCCTCGACTACATCCATTTCAAGGACATCGACGCGGGCGTCCATGCCGACGCCATGACGCGCCGCATCCGCTTCTTCGATGCCTGCGCGGAGGGCGTCATGTGCCCGATCGGCCGCGGCCGCATCAACTATCCCGCCATCCACCGGCTCCTCCGCGAGATCGGCTACGGGGGCTACATCACCATCGAGCAGGAACGGGACCCGCGCAACGTCGCCGGGTCGCTCGCGGATCTCGCCGCGAGCTGCAATCTCCTGCGCGAGCAGGGTTTCTGAGATGGGGACGGAGATGACGAAGACACTCGACCTGATCACGATCGGCCGTTCGTCGGTGGACCTCTACGGCGACCAGATCGGGGGGCGGCTGGAGGACATGGGGAGCTTCTCGAAATACATCGGGGGCTCGCCGACCAACATCGCCTGCGGCACCGCGCGGCTGGGGCTGAAGAGCGCGGTGATCACCGGGGTGGGCGACGAGCACATGGGTCGCTTCATCCTCGAGCAGCTGGCGCGCGAGGGGGTCGATACCCGCGGCGTGAAGGTCGATCCCGAGCGGCTGACGGCGCTGGTGATCCTCGGCATCCGCGACGACGAGCATTTCCCGCTGATCTTCTACCGCGAGATGTGCGCCGACATGGGGCTGACGGAAGCGGACATCGACGAGGACTTCATCGCCGAGGCCCGCGCGGTGCTCGCGACCGGGACGCATCTCAGCCACCCGCAGACCGAGGCGGCGGTGATCAAGGCGCTGGAGCTCGCGCGGCGGCACGGGGCGCAGACGGCGCTCGACATCGACTACCGCCCGAACCTCTGGGGGGTCGCCTCCCACGGCGAGGGCGAAAGCCGCTTCGTGGAGAGCGCGGCGGTGACGCGCAAGCTGCAATCCACCCTGCATCTCTTCGACCTGATCGTCGGCACCGAGGAGGAATTCCACATCGCCGGGGGCTCGACCGACACCCTTGAAGCGCTCCGGGCGGTGCGCGCGGTCTCCGATGCCACGCTGGTCTGCAAGCGCGGCGCCAGGGGCGCCGTGGCCTTCGAGGGCGCGATCCCCGCGAGCCTCGACGACGGCCAGACCGGGCCGGGCTTCCCGATCGAGGTCTTCAACGTGCTCGGCGCCGGCGACGGCTTCTTCTCCGGGCTGCTCCGCGGCTGGCTCACCGGGCAGGACTGGCCGACGAGCCTCAAGTTCGCCAATGCCTGCGGCGCTTTCGCGGTGTCGCGCCACGGCTGCACCCCGGCCTATCCGTCGCTGGCCGAGCTCGACTTCTTCCTCGGCCGCGGCGTGGTGCGGCCGGATCTGCGCAACGACGCGGCGCTCGAACAGGTGCATTGGGCCACCAACCGCGGCCGCGAGCACGGCGGCGACTGGTCCGAGATGCGGGTCTTCGCCTTCGACCACCGCCTGCAGCTCGAGGAGATGGAGGGCGCCAGCCCTGCGAAGATCGGGGCGTTCAAGGCGCTCTGCCTCCGGGCCGCGCTCGACGTGGCGGATGGCCGTGCGGGCTACGGCATCCTCTGCGACAACCGGCTGGGACGCGCGGCGCTGCATGCGGCCTCCGGCTCCGGCCTCTGGATCGGGCGGCCCTGCGAATGGCCGGGATCGCGGCCGCTGACGCTGGAGCCCGAGCTCGGCAGCGACTGCGGCGGGCTCCACGAATGGGCCCGGGAGGACGTGGCCAAGGTGCTCTGCTTCTGCCATCCCGACGACGCGCCCGACCTGCGCGCCGGGCAGGAGGCGACGGTGAAGCGGCTCTGGGAGGCCTCCCGGCGCAACCGGCTCGAGTTCCTGCTCGAGATCATCCCGTCGAAGGTCGGCCCGGTCGACGATGCGACCACCGCGACGCTGATCCGGCAGTTCTACGCGGCCGGGGTCTTCCCCGACTGGTGGAAGCTCGAGCCGATGATCTCGCGGGCGGCCTGGGCATCGGCCATCGCCGCGATCGAGGAGAACGACGCCCATACCCGCGGCATCGTCGTGCTCGGGCTCGACGCGCCGGAGGCGGAGCTCGGGCGGAGCTTCGAGACCGCGGCGGGCTTCGACCTGGTGAAGGGCTTCGCGGTAGGGCGGACGATCTTCGGCGAGGTGGCGCGGGCCTGGATGACCGGCGGCATGGATGACGCGGCGGCCGTCGCGGAGATGGCCCGCCGCTACGCCCGGCTCTGCGGGATCTGGGACAGGGCGCGGGCCGCGGCGCGGGAGGCAGTGGCGTGAAGGACGACAGAAGGGGAGGCGGGCCGATGGGCAAAACAGTGCGACTGACGGCGGCGCAGGCGATGATGCGCTGGCTGAGCGTGCAGAGGACCGAGGAGGCGGACCGCTTCATCGAAGGGGTCTGGGCGATCTTCGGCCACGGCAATGTCGCCGGGATCGGCGAGGCGCTGCACGGCATCGGCGATGCGCTGCCCACCTGGCGCGGCCAGAACGAGCAGACCATGGCGCACGCCGCCATCGCCTACGCCAAGACCCTGCGCCGCCGCCGCGCCCATGCGGTGACGTCGTCGATCGGGCCGGGCTCGACCAACATGGTCACCGCCGCGGCGCTCGCCCATGTCAACCGGCTGCCGGTGCTCTTCATCTGCGGCGACGTTTTCGCCAGCCGCCGGCCCGACCCGGTGCTGCAGCAGATCGAGGATTTCGACGACGGCACCGTCTCGGCCAACGACGCCTTCAGGCCCGTCACCCGCTATTTCGACCGCATCACCCGGCCCGAGCACCTGCTGACCGCGCTGCCGCGCGCGCTCCGCACCATGACCGACCCGGTCGACTGCGGCCCGGTCTGCCTCGCCTTCTGCCAGGACGTGCAGGCGGAGGCCTTCGACTGGCCCGAGAGCTTCTTCGAGCCGCGGGTCTGGCGCATCCGCCGGCCCGAGCCCGATCCGGTCGAGGTCGAGGCCGTCGTCGCGGCGATCAGGGCCGCCCGGGCGCCGGTGATCGTCGCCGGCGGCGGCGTGCTCTATGCAGGCGCCGAGGAACTGCTCGCGGATTTCGCCGAGCGGCGCAACATCCCGATCGTGGAGACCCAGGCCGGCAAGGGCGCGACCTCCTGGGAGCATGCGATGAACTTCGGCTCGCCCGGCGTCACAGGCTCGGCCTGCGGCAACGCCGCCTGCGAGGCGGCGGATCTGGTGATCGGCGTCGGCACCCGGTTCCAGGACTTCACCACCGGCTCCTGGACGGTCTTCGCCAACCCCGACCGCCGGCTGGTCTCGATCAACGTCCACGGCTACGACGCGCTCAAGCACGGCGCGCTCGGCGTGGTCGGCGACGCGAAGGTGACGCTGGAGCGGATCGACGCGGCCCTGGGCGAGACCCGCTTCGGCGCGGCGGACGCGCAGTCCCGCATCGACTGGCACGCGGCGGTCGGGAAGGTGACCGCGGCACCTCCCGCGGATGCCAACAAGCTCCCCTCCGACGCCCAGGTGATCGGCGCGGTGCAGCGGGTGGCGACCAGAGACACCGTTGCGATGTGCGCCGCCGGCACCATGCCCGGCGCGCTGCAGGTGCTCTGGCAGGCGGCCAGGGGCGGCTACCACATGGAATACGGCTATTCCTGCATGGGCTACGAGGTGGCCGGCGCCATGGGGATCCGACTCGCCGATCCCTCCAAGGAGGTGATCTGCTTCGTCGGCGACGGCTCCTACATGATGGCCAATTCCGAGCTCGCCACCGCGGTGATGCGCCGCATCCCCTTCACCGTGGTGCTGACCGACAACCGTGGCTACGGCTGCATCAACCGCCTGCAGCAGGAATGCGGCGGCGCCGAGTTCAACAACATGTACAAGGACAGCCGCGTCGAGACGCAGCCCGAGATCGATTTCGTCGCCCATGCGGCCTCGATGGGCGCCCATGCCGAGAAGGCGGCGGATATCGCCGATCTCGAGGTCAAGATCGTCGCCGCCCGCGGCCGCGCCATCCCCAGCGTCATCGTCATCGACACCGAGGCCGTCTCCGGCACCGGCGCCGGCGGCCATTGGTGGGACGTGGCGGTGCCGCAGACCGGCGGCCCCGAGCGGCTGGAGCGGGCCCGCGAGCGCTACAACGCCAATGCGGCGTTGCAGCGCGTGGCCGATTGAGGGCCGGGGCGATGATCCTCTACGGCACCAATCCCATCGCCTGGTCGAACGACGACGACTGGAGCATCGGCGACCATCTGAGCCTCGAGGATTGCCTCGAGGATTGCCGCAGGATCGGCTTCGACGGCATCGAGAAGGGCCACAAGATGCCCGACGAGGGCACGGCGCTCCGGCGCAAGCTCGCCGAATACGGGCTGCGCTTCACCGCCGGCTGGCATTCGACCAACATCCTCGTCAACGACATCGAGACCGAGAAGGCGGCGCTCCAGGCCTGGATCGACTTCACCAAATCCGCAGGCGGCGACCACATCAACGCCTGCGAATGCTCGAACGCCGTGCACGGCAAGGACGAGGTCGCGGTGAACGACCGCCCCGTCATGTCCGACGCGGAATGGGAGCGCTTCTCGACGGGCTACGAGGAGCTCTCCCGCTTCGCCGCCGGGCAGGGCGTGACGATGGGCTACCACCACCACATGGGCACGATCATCGAATCGGGCGAGGACATCGACCGCTTCATGGCGATGGCGGGCCCCCATACCCGCCTGCTGCTCGACACCGGCCACGCCCATTTCGGCGGCGCGGACCCGGCCGCGCTCGCCGCCCGGTACATGGATCGGGTCACCCATATCCATGCCAAGAACATCCGCCCCGGCATCATGGCGGCGGTGCGCGCGCAGAACCTCTCCTTCCTCGAGGGGGTGCGCCGCGGCGCCTTCACCGTGCCGGGCGACCCGGAGGGCTGCGTCGCCTTCGAGCCGGTGCTCGAGATCGCCGCCGCCCACGGCTATTCGGGCTGGCTGGTGATCGAGGCCGAGCAGGACAGCGCGGTGCGCGACCCCTTCCACTACCAGGACATGGGGCTCAGGGCGCTGCGCGCCATGGCGCGGGCCACCGGCCTCGACAGCGCCGCCGCTCCCGCCTGAGCGAGGGAGGCCGATGTTCGATTTCAGCCATCCGTTCTTCCGCCCGCTCTGGCGCCGCATCCTGATCGTGGCGGTCGCCCTGGGCTGGGCGCTCTTCGAGGCCGTGACCGGCCATCCGGGCTGGGCGGTCGTCTTCGGCGCCCTGGGCGCCGTGGCGCTCTGGGGCCTGCTGGTCGCCTACGACCGCCCTTGATCCGCGAAGGAGGACCGAAAATGAGCCATCTGCTGCGCAGGCCGTTCGGAAGCCATGGCAAGGTGCACGAGATCACGCCCGCCTCGGCCGGCTGGCGCTATGTCGGCTTCTCGCTCTACGGGCTCAGGCCCGGCGATGCCGTCACCGAGGCCACCGGCGACCGGGAGGTCGTCCTGGTCCTGGTCGAGGGCAAGGCGCGCATCGAAGGCGCCGGGCAGGATTGGGGCCTGCTCGGCGAGCGGATGAACGTCTTCGAGAAATCCCCGCCGCATTGCCTCTACCTGCCGGACGGCAGCACCTGGACCGCCACCGCCGAGACCGACTGCCAGCTCGCGGTCTGCTCGGCGCCGGGCAGGGGCGGCCACGCGCCCCGCCGCATCGGACCCGAGGGCATCACGCTCACCGCGCGCGGCAAGGGCGCCAATACCCGCCACATCAACAATATCGCCATGGAGGCGGAGGACTGGTGCGATTCCCTCCTCGTCACCGAGGTCTTCACGCCCCCGGGCCATTGGTCGTCCTATCCGTCCCACCGCCACGACGAGGACGATTTCCCGCGCATCACCTATCTGGAGGAGACCTATTTTCACCGCCTGAACCCGAAGGACGGCTTCGGCATCCAGCGGGTCTATACCGACGACGGATCGCTCGACGAGACCATGGCGGTCCGGGACGGCGAGGTGGTGCTGGTGCCGCGCGGCCATCATCCCTGCGGCGCGCCCCACGGCTTCGAGATGTATTATCTCAACGTCATGGCCGGGCCGCTGCGCAAATGGCGCTTCGTCCCCGCGCCCGAGGTCGAGTGGATCATGAAGCGCGACGCATGAGCACCGCCACGGATTTCGCGCTCAACCAGAAGACGGTGCCCGGTCTCGGCTTCGCCGCCTTCCTCGACCTGGCGGCGGAGCTCGGCTGCCTCGGCGTCGAGCCGCGCAACGACCTCGGCCGGCCGTTCTTCGACGGCCTGCCGCCCGCCCGCGCGGCGGCCATGGCGCGGGAGCGCGGTCTGCGCCTGCTCGGCCTCAGCGAGGTCTACGGCTTCGACGACCTGACCCCCGGGCGCCGCGACGCCGTCGCCGCGCTGATCGAGGCTGCCGATGCGGCGGGCGCGGGGACCATCAGCCTCATCCCCCGGGTCGACCACCGCGACCCCGATGCCGCGGCCCGGGCGCGGAACCTGCGCGCGGTCGTCGCCGCGATCGCGCCGATGCTTGCCGGCACCGCCGTCACCGCGCTCCCCGAGCCGATCGGTTCTGCCGAATGCTCGATGAAGTTCCAGCGCGAGGCGGTCGCCGCCATCGAGGATCTCGGGCTCGGCGAGCGCTTCGGCATCCTCCACGACACCTTCCAGCACGCGCTGGCGGCGGACGGGGAGTATCTCGTCGCCCGTATCCGCATGGTCCATATCTCCGGCGTCGCCGGCGCGGGCGCGCTGACGGATGGGGAGGATGCGGCGCGGGGGCTCCTCGACGAGGGCGACCGGACCGGCGCGGTCGAGCAGATCCGCCGGCTGATCGCGGCCGGCTATCGCGGTGCCTTCTCCTTCGAATGCACCGATCCGGGCATTCGCGAGCGCAGCGACCCCAAGGCGCCGATCGCCGGGTCGATCGCCTATCTCCGCCGGACCATCTCCGGCGCCGACACGTTGACGGGCAGTTCCACCGCCCGCCTGTGACAGCAGCAAACCAAAGAGGAAACGATGACCGATCTCACCCATTACATCGGCGGCGAAACCGTCGCGGGCCGCTCCGGGCGCTTTGCGGATGTCTTCAACCCGGCGACCGGCAACGTCGAGAAGCGCGTGCCGCTCGCCTCGACCGAGGAGGTCGGCGCGGTGGTCGCCGTCGCCAGGGCCGCCTGGCCGGCCTGGGCCAGGACCCCGCCGCTGCGGCGCGCGCGCATCCTTGACCGCTTCAAGCTCCTGCTGCAGGAGAATGCCGACAGGATCGCCGAGCTGATCTCGGCCGAGCACGGCAAGACCCATGACGATGCGCTCGGCGAGGTGACGCGCGGGCTCGAGGTGGTGGAATTCGCCATCGGCATCCCGCATCTGCTGAAGGGCGAGGTCACCGAGAACGTCGGCACCAATGTCGACAGCCACTCCTTGCGCCAGCCGCTCGGGGTGGTGGCGGGCATCACCCCGTTCAACTTCCCCTGCATGGTGCCGATGTGGATGTTCCCGGTGGCACTCGCCTGCGGCAACGCCTTCGTGCTGAAGCCCTCGGAGCGCGACCCCTCGGCGCCGCTCTTCATCGCCGAGCTCCTGAGCAGGGCGGGCGTTCCCGCCGGCGTCTTCAACGTGGTCAACGGCGACAAGGCGGCGGTCGACGCGCTGCTCGCGCATCCGGACGTGAAGGCGGTGAGCTTCGTCGGCTCGACCCCGATCGCACGCTACATCTATTCGACCGGCACCGCGCACGGCAAGCGCGTCCAGGCGCTCGGCGGCGCCAAGAACCACGCGATCATCATGCCGGACGCCGACATCGACATGGCGGTGGGCGCGCTGATGGGCGCGGCCTTCGGCTCGGCCGGCGAGCGCTGCATGGCGATCTCGGTGGCGGTGCCGGTGGGCGAGGCGACGGCCAATGCGCTGATCGAGAAGCTCGTCCCCAAGATCGAGGCGCTCAAGATCGGCCCGGCGACGGACCGCGCCTCCGAGATGGGGCCACTCGTCACCGCCCAGCATCTCGCCAAGGTGCGCGGCTACATCGACCAGGGCGAGAAGGAGGGCGCGAAGCTCGTCGTCGACGGCCGCGGCTTCCGCGCGCCGCAGGGCTACGAGAACGGCTATTTCATCGGCGGCACGCTCTTCGACGCGGTGACCCCGGACATGACGATCTGGAAGGAGGAGATCTTCGGCCCCGTGCTCTCGGTGGCCCGCGCCAGGAACTACGACGAAGCCGTCGGCCTCGTCGCGCACCACGAGTATGGCAACGGCGTCGCGGTCTTCACCCGCGACGGCGACGCGGCCCGCGCCTTCGCCCACGACGTCGAGGTCGGCATGGTCGGCGTCAACGTGCCGATCCCGGTGCCGATGGCCTTCCATTCCTTCGGCGGCTGGAAGGCCTCGCTCTTCGGCGACCACCACATGCACGGGCCCGAGGGCGTGCGCTTCTACACCCGGCTGAAGACCATCACCACCCGCTGGCCCACCGGCATGCGCGCCGAGGCCGAATTCGTCATGCCGACGATGGGCTAGCAGAGGGCCCGAGACCCGCGCCCGCCCGAGGATCCTGCGGGCGCCCTGAGCGCTCCCCGGCCTCCGACGCCGATCCCGAGCCACGGGTTCGCGCGGATCATCCCCGACAGGCGATCCACATCCGCCCGGGGCCGGCCTTTCCCTGGGGGCCGGTGCGCAACGCGCGCCGTCCAGGGCCGCCCCGTCCCGATCTTCCAGCGGTGGCGACGCGGCACCCCCTCGCCCTGCGGCGCGCGCTTTCGGGGACATGCGACGCGGGCCGCGCGATGCCCGGTGGTGCACGCCGGGCGGGGTGGTGGCGCCAGGCTCGGGCGGAACTCGGCCTGACGGGATCGCGTTGCCAATTGCGATCGCCCTGCCAGAGGCCCGGTCCAGCGGCCATGGGGCAGGGCATCCGTCCGGGCCGATCACCCGCTGAGAGTATTGCCTTCCAAATCGGATCCATTCCTTTATATTATACAATATGTCGGGCGATCATGCGCTCGATAATCCGGTCGGGGGCAGCGCCGGGCTGTGCCTTCGGTCGAACAGCGCGAAGGCGTGCCATGGATGGTGTGAGCGAGAAATCTCCCCTGCTGCCGCAGCCCCTCTACAAGCGCGCGGAGATCGAGATGACCAACCGCATCGCCACCGGCCGGTGGGCGGCGGGCTCCCAGCTTCCGAACGAGTTCATTCTGGCCGAGGAATTCGGGGTCAGCCAGGGAACCATCCGCAAGGCACTGGTCGCCATGGAGAATCGCGGCCTCCTGCTGCGCAGCCCCGGCCGGGGGACGGTGATCTGCAAGACCACGCCCGAGGAATCGCTCTATGCCTTCTTCCGGCTGCGGAACGAGAAGGGCGAGATGGTGGTCCCGACGCCGATGCGCGAAAGCATCGAGATCGCGACGCCCACCGCGCGCGAGACGGAGATCCTCGGGAAAGGCTGCGAGGCGGTCGCGCGCCTGACCCGTGTCCGCCAGAACGAGCAGCGGCCCTTCGTGCTCGAGAAGATGAGCTTCGACGCCGCGAACTGCGCCGGCATGGCCGAGGATCTGCCCCTGCCCAGCTCGCTCTATCCCTATCTCCACGAGCGCTTCGGCCTCGTCATCATGACGGTGCAGGAATCGATCACCGCGGCCGTGGCGGACAAGGAGCTGGCCGAGACCCTGGCGGTCGAGCCCGGGGCGCCGCTCCTGAAGATCGTGCGCATCGCCTACGACCTGACCAACCGGGCGGTCGAGCTCCGCGACAGCTATTACCGGACGGATTTCGCATCCTACCACATCCAGCTGTCGCGGTCCGATCACTGACGGCGGCGCGCGCCTGCTGTGGCGCCGCAGCCTTCCCCCGGCGCGAGGCAATGCCGCGCGCCGGTCTGGGGTTGAGCGAGCGATTCGGCCCCGGTTCCTACGATACCGGCGGCCCACACCGTCGACCGCAGGCCCGTTCAGAGCCAGGGACCACCGGCCCTGCCAGGGGTCGGCGCGCTTCGCAAACCGTCCAGGGCCGATGCGTCCCGATCCCCAACCGACGGTGAAACCCGACCGCCCTCGCCCTGCGGCTCGCGCCTCCGGGGGAAGGCGGCGCGGGCCGCGGCCATCTTCCTGGCCGGAGGCTCGGGCCCGGGGGGCCATCGGTATGAGATCCCGGCAATCAAGGATTGACGCATCAAAATCTTGTATCTTATATAAGTAAATGGAGTCGCGCGGCAGCGGCGCGCAGGACGGCTCCCGGGGAGGATCATGTTTGCGTCAGCCTTTGCGGGGCCCGAGGCCGTGAACGGGATCCCGGTCGGGAACCGCACGCCGGTCACGGCTGGGGCTTCGGCGGCGACCGCGATGGCGAAGCCCGCCCCGTGCCCGGCACCCGGACGGGTTCCATGATCGCCATCGGCTTTCCCCTGATCTATCGCCAGGGGGCCGGCCTGCTGGCCGGGATCGGCGATCTGGTCCGGCCCTTCGGCTGCAAACCCTACATCGTCGCGGATGCCTTCGTGCAACGCACCTATGGCGCGGCCGTCCGGGCGTCGCTGCAAGCCGCCGGTCTGGAGCCGGTCTTCGACGATTTCCGCGGCGAATGTGCGCCGCGGGCGATTGCGGCGGCGGCGGCCCGGGCCCGGGAAGGGCGGCACGATTGCATCATCGGCCTCGGCGGCGGCAAGGCCATCGACACCGCCAAGGCGGTGAAGATCGAGACCGGTCTGCCGATCATCGTGGTGCCCACCATCGCCTCGAACGATTCCCCCACCAGCCGGCTCGCGATCACCTACGCAGAGGACGGCAGCTTCATCGGGCCGCGCTTCATGAAGGCCAATCCCGAAGCGGTCTTCGTCGATACCGAGGTGATTGCCCGCGCGCCGGTGCGCTACTTCTGCGCCGGCATCGCGGATGCGCTGGCGACCCGCTTCGAGGCCGAGCAGGTGGTCGCGGCGGGCAAGCCGAACTTCTTCGACGCGAGGCCCACCGAAGCGGCGATCTGCCTGGCGGAGCATTGCTACCACCTGATCCGGACCTACGGGCCGCAGGCCGTGGCCGACGTGGCCGTGCAGCGGGCCAGCATCGCCGTCGAGAAGGTCACCGAGGCGAACATCCTCCTCAGCGGGCTGGGCTTCGAAGGCTGCGGCGTGGCGGGCGCCCATGCCATCGGGATGGCGCTGTCGGTGCTGCCCGACGCGAAGGGCATCCTGCACGGCGAGGAGGTCGCGATCGGGCTCCTGGCGCAGCTGTGGCTGGAGGGCCGGGACGCCGCCTTCATGGAGGACATGCTCGATTTCTACGGCCGGGTCCGCCTGCCGCGCTGCCTCGCCGAGCTCGGATTGACGGACATCGGCGACGCGGATCTGCGCCGCGTGGCGACCTATGCCGCGCGGGAGGGCAGCCGCCTGCACAACATGAACCGCAGCGTCACCGCCGAGGACGTGGCGCAGGCGCTCGGCTTCGTCGCCGCGCTCGACCGGACCTATCCCGGCCCGCGCCGCTTCCCGGGTCCGCGGCACCGGACGCAAGACCCGTCGAGCGCACCCCCGTCCGCCGCATCCCCTGTCGGAGCCGAGCTCCAGCGGGCGCAAACTGGAGGAAACCGTGAATAAGCCACAACTTCTCGTCCACGATCACGAAGACAACGTCGGCGTCGTCGTCGTGGAGGATCTCGCCGCCGGCACCGAGATGCTCTGCGTCGTCACGGCCGACAATTCCGACTTCCGGCTGACCGCGAAGGCAGACATCCCGATCGGGCACAAGGTCGCGCTCAAGCCGATGAAGGCCGGCGATACCGTGACGAAATACGGCGAGGACATCGGGCGGATGATCGCCGATGTCGCGGTCGGCGAACATGTCCACGTCCACAATTGCAAGACCAAGAGGTGGTAGCCATGGCACTCGATTTCTCCAGCATGACCGTCAAGGCCTGGCGGCGCGAGAACGGCCGGGTCGGGGTGCGCAACCACGTGCTGATCCTGCCCGTGGACGACATCTCCAACGCCGCCTGCGAGGCGGTGGCGAACAACGTCAAGGGCACCATGGCGATCCCGCACGCCTACGGCCGCCTCCAGTTCGGCGAGGATCTGGACCTGCATTTCCGCACCATCATCGGCACCGGCGCCAATCCCAATGTCGCGGCGGTGGTGGTGATCGGCATCGAGCCCGAATGGACCCAGATCGTGGTCGATGGCATCGCCAGGACCGGCAAGCCGGTGCACGGCGTCTCGATCGAGCAGAAGGGCGATTTCGAGACCATCCGGCAGGCCAGCTGGAAGGCCAAGGAATTCGTGCAATGGGCCTCCGAGCAGCAGAAGGAGGACTGCCCGATCGGCGAGCTGTGGATCTCGACGAAATGCGGCGAGAGCGACACCACCACGGGCCTCTCCTCCTGCCCGACCGTGGGCAACATGTACGACAAGCTGCTGCCCGAGGGCATCTACGGCTGCTTCGGCGAGACCTCCGAGATCACCGGCGCCGAGCATATCTGCGTGAAGCGCGCCGCGACGCCGGAGGCGGGCGAGGCCTTCATGAAGATCTTCCGGGCCTATCAGGACGAGGTGATCGAACCCTTCAAGACCTCCGATCTCTCCGACAGCCAGCCCACCAAGGGCAACATCCTCGGCGGCCTGACCACCATCGAGGAAAAGGCGCTGGGCAATCTCGAGAAGATCGGCCGCACATCGACCTATATCGACGCGATCGGGCCGGCGGTCGCGCCCGGCAAGGGGGCGGGGCTCTATTTCATGGACACCTCCTCGGCCGCCGCCGAATGCGTGACGCTGATGGCCGCCGCGGGCTACGTGATCCACACCTTCCCGACCGGCCAGGGCAACGTCATCGGCAATCCGATCGTCCCGGTCATCAAGATCTCCGGCAATCCCCGCACCCTGCGGACGATGTCCGAGCATATCGACGTGGACGTCACCGGCGTCCTGACCCGGGAGATGACCATCGACGAGGCGGGCGACGCGCTCATCGCGATGATCCTGCGCACCGCGAACGGCCGCTGCACCGCATCCGAGGCCCTGGGCCACCGCGAATTCTCCATGACCAAGCTCTATCGCTCGGCCTAGCCGATGCGCGTCGTGGTCACGGAATTCATGGACGAGGAAGCCCTCGCGGCATTCGAGAGCGGCCTCTCCGTCACCTACGACCCGTCGCTGGTCGAGGACCGCGGCGCGACCCTCGCGGCCGTGGGCGAGGCCGATGCCGTCATCGTGCGCAACCGCACCCTGATCGACCGCGAACTGCTCGACGCCGCGCCGAAGCTGCGGGCGGTGGGACGGCTCGGGGTCGGGCTCGACAACATCGACCTCGACGCCTGCCGGACCCGCGCCATCGCGGTCCTGCCGGCGACCGGCGCCAATACGCTCTCGGTCGCGGAGTACGTGATCGGCGCCACCATGGCCCTGGTGCGCGGAAGCTTCGCCGCCAGGGACGAGATGATCGCCGGGCTCTGGCCGCGCGACGCGCTCGGACGGGGCGGCGAGGTCTCGGGACGGGTGATGGGCCTCCTGGGCTTCGGCGGCATCGCGCAGGCGGTCGCCGAAAGGGCCCGCGCGCTCGGCATGGCGCTGGCCGCCCACGACCCCTTCCTGCCCGAGGATCACCCGGCCTGGACGGGCGTCGAGCGCTGCGGGCTCGGGGATCTCCTGGCCAGGGCCGACGTGCTGAGCCTGCATGTCCCGCTCACCGGGGAAACGCGCGGGCTGCTCGGGGCCGATGCGCTCGGCCGGATGAAGCCGGGGGCGATCCTCGTCAACACCGCGCGCGGCGGCATCGTCGACGAAACCGCGCTCGTGGCGGCCCTGACCGCCGGCGCCCTGGGTGGCGCCGCGCTCGACGTCTTCGCCACGGAACCGCTGACCGCGGAGGCGGGCGCGCGCTTCAGGGATTGCCCCAACCTGATCCTCACGCCCCATATCGCCGGCGTCACCGGCGAGGGCAATGCGCGGGTCAGCCACCTCACGGTGGAGAACGTCCGGCGGGCGCTGGCGGGAGACTGACATGTCCGAACTCTTCACCGTCGATGCCGCCGAGGCGCTGATCCGCGACGCGCTCCTCGCCAGCGACGTCTCGCCCGCGAATGCCACCTCGGTCGCGCGCGCGCTCGTGGCCGCCGAGATCGACGGCCAGAAGGGCCATGGATTCTCGCGCCTCGCCGCCTATGCGGCCCAGGCCCGCGCGGGCAAGGTCGCGGGCCATGCGGTGCCGCGGATCACCCGGCCCTTCGCGGCCGCGATCCTCGTCGACGCCGGCAACGGCTTCGCCTTTCCCGCCATCGACGCCGCCATCGACGCGCTCGCCGAAACCGCGCCGGAGACCGGCATCGCCATGGCCGGCATCCGCCGCTCGCATCATTGCGGCCAGCTCGGCGCGCATGTGGAACGCCTCGCCGAGCGCGGCCTGATCGCGCTGATGGTCGCCAATTCCCCCAAGGCGATGGCGCCCTGGGGCGGGTCGCGGGCGGTCTTCGGCACCAATCCCATCGCCTTCGCCACGCCGCGCGAGGGCGCCGCGCCGCTGGTGATCGACCTCTCGCTCTCCAAGGTCGCCCGCGGCAGGATCATGGCCGCGGCGCAGGCCGGCCAGTCCATCCCGGAAGGTTGGGCGCTCGACGCCGGCGGCCGGCCGACCACCGACCCGGCCGCCGCGCTGGCGGGCACGATGATCCCGCTCGGCGATGCCAAGGGCGCGGCGCTGGCGCTGGTCGTCGAGATCCTCTCGGCCAGCCTGATCGGCGCCAACCACGCCTTCGAGGCGAGCTCCTTCTTCGACGCCGAAGGCCCGCCCCCGGGCGTGGGCCAGACCATCATCGCCTTCCGGCCGGGCGTGGAGGGCTACGGCGCGCGGCTCGAGACCCTGCTCCGGGCGATCCTTTCCCAGGAGGGGACGCGGCTTCCGGGCGCCGGCAAGGCGGCGGCACGCCGGCGCGCCGCCGAGGCGGGGCTCGAGATCCCCGAGGAGCGGCTCCGCGAGATCCGCGCGCTGCTGCCCGGGGCCCGGTGATCGACCGGAACGGAAGGGAGCCGCCATGGCCGCCGAGACTTCCATGCCCGCCAGGTTCTCGCTCCACGCCCGCGGCCTCGCGCCCGGCGTGCTGGTCTGCGGCCTGATCGCCCTGGCGGCGCAATTCCTGTCGGACCATTACGGCTCGCCGGCGATGCTGATGGCGCTGCTCATCGGCATGACGATGAACTTCCTTCTCGACCCGCCGTCGCGTGCGGCCGACGGGGTCGACTTCGCCTCGAAGGTCCTGCTGCGGATCGGGGTGGCGCTGCTCGGGGCGCGCATCGGCTTCGACGCCTTCGCCGAGCTCGGCTGGCCGGTGCTCACGCTCGTGGTGGCGGGGCTGATCGCCACGCTCGCCTTCGGCTATGCCGTCGCGCGGCTTCTCGGGCGCGGCTGGCGCCTGACCATCCTGACCGCGGGCTCGGTGGCGATCTGCGGCGCCTCGGCGGCCATGGCCATCGCGGCGGTGCTGCCGCGCAACCAGTTCTCGGATCGCAATCTGGTCTTCACGGTCTTCGGCGTCACCCTGCTCAGCACGCTGGCGATGATCGTCTATCCGCTGGTGGCGGGCGCGCTCGGCCTGGGCGAGTTCCAGACCGGCATCTTCCTCGGGGCGACGATCCACGACGTGGCTCAGGTCGTCGGCGCGGGCTTCGCGGTCTCTGACTTCGCCGGCGAGACGGCGACGACGGTCAAGCTGATCCGGGTCTCGCTGCTCGCGCCCTTCGTGCTTCTGCTGACCCTGGCGCTGCGCCACACCCATGCCGTGCCCAGTGCCGGCCTGCGCCGCCCGCCGCTGGTGCCGGGCTTCGTGCTCGCCTTCATCCTCCTCGTCATCGTCAATTCCCTGGGGCTCCTCCCCGGCCCGGTCCAGGATGCCGCGGCGGCGCTCTCCAAATGGATGATGCTGACCGCCATCGCCGCGGTCGGCGTCCGCACGGAACTGCGGCGCTTCCGGGAGATCCCGCCCCAATCCGTGCTGCTGCTCTTCCTCGAGACGGCCTTCATCGCCGGTTTCGCGCTGCTGGGACTCCGCCTGATCTGACCGCCGCTTGCGGTTCCCGGACCGATTCCCAGAACAGGGAAAAACCACTGCAAGCCCCGCGCCGATCCGAAGCCGGCGCTGAAACACATTCAGAATAAATTAAATAAAAACAAATACATAACATGCGTTTCATCGTGAAACGCCGCAATTCGCCACCCCGGCGGAAGGCCGAGCCCGGCGGCCGCGCCGGGACCTCGCACCGAATCCGGTCGATATGATCGCCAGGCCGTCGGGTTCGATCCCGGCGGGCCGGGCCGGTCGGGCGGCCGTCCCATGAGGCATTCTTGACTCTGGCGCCGGGCCGCGCCTGCCCGTAATGGTTGCGGCATGAACGGATTGCGGGTCGACCTTCCCCTGAAGGCGCTGTGCTGCCTCGCGGCACTGGTGCTCTCTGGCTGCGGCAGCGAGGCGGAGGACGCGCCGGCACCCGCCGCGGCGATCGCGAAGGGGCCGGTCGATCCGAACCATTATGCCGGGGAGGTGAGGTTCAAGCTCGCCGAGCCGCTCCCGGTCGGCGGGAGGGAGCTGCCGCTCACCCTCTATCTCGGACTGAGCCCCCAGTCGGCGACGCGGCTCGCGGTCGAGGCCTTCGTCGACCTGCGCCCGCTCCAGCAGGCGCTGCCGGAGATCGTCGCGGGCACGGTGGTGGAGAGCTGCGGCCTGGGGCTCGACCTCGATCTCGATCGGGTGGAGGCGGTCGGCACGCAGGTGCGCGGCCGGGGCAGGGCGGTCGCCCACCTCTATCGCTGCCCGGGCCGCGGCACTGAACAGGAGCGGCGGGGCATGCGGCTCCTGAGCCAGACCATCGACGTGATCGCCGTCGCGACCGCCGGTGTCGAGCAGGATTGCATCGTCTTCCGCCTCGAGGAACTGGAGCTCGCGCCGAAGGGTTTGATCGGCCGCCTGGCCGACCTCTTCGGCGTGACCGGGCGCGCAAGGGAGGCGATCCTGGACCGGGCGGGCGAGGCGCTCGCGAGCCGCCCGATCTGCCCGGACCTGCCCGAGGACGTCGCCTGGCTCGACCCCCGATACACCGATGGCGGCCCGCGCGAGATCGGCGATGGCGGCATGGGGGCCGCGCTGAGCGGCTCGGTCGATGCGAGCGCGGGCAGTCTCGTCAGGCTGGTGGATCTGGCCCGGTCCCGGGGAATCCTGGGAGGTGTCCGGTGAGAGGCGCGGGCCTGATCGCTGCCGGAATGCTCGCCCTGGCCCCGGCGGCCGGGGCGCAGCAAGCGAATCTGAGCATCGCGGAGACCCTGACCTTGGACGCGCGCGAGATCGGCTACAGGCTCGACCTCGGCCTCAGAGCGGTGGCGCCGACCCGGATCGGGGTGGCGGCCACCCTCGACCTGACCGACCTCCAGCGCCAGCTGCCGGAGCTTCTCGCGGGCCTGACCCTGGTGGACACCTGCGGCTCGCGGGTCGCGCTCCAGCGGGTCGAGGCCGAGGCCCGGGAGACGCGGGTGATCGCGACGGCACGGCTGGACGTCGAAGCCTACACCTGCGAGCGGACCGGCCCCACCGCCTGGGAGAGGGGCGCGCCGAGGTCCGAGAACGAGGTCGAGGTCCGGGCCGAACTTTCGGCGGAACTGGATGGGCCCTGCGTGGTCTTCCGTCTCTACGACGTGGTGCAGGCGGCGCCCGGCGCGCTGCCGGAGGTGGACGCGGGCAACGGCCGGCGGCAGGCGGTGCGCGGCCTCCTGATCGAGGCGGTGGGCCTGCTGCTCGAGGACAGCCCGATCTGCCCCGAGATGCCTCCCGAGCTTGCCATGCTCGACCCGGTCTATGACAGCGGCGTGCCGACCGAAATCGGCGCGGGCGGTCTCGGCATCGCCCTCAGCGGCTCGATCGACGTCAGCACCGGGACGATCCTGGCGGTGCTTCGCCTGCTGCAGGCGCGCGGGGTGCTGCCGCCGGAGCCGTGACGGCGTGATTCACCTGACCGGCTGCGGCCAGGTGTCCGAGAGCCGGTAGCCTTCGGGCCAGGGGTCGTCGGGGTCGACCATCTCCTGTCGCGTTCCGGTGATCCAGGCGCGGCCCGAGATCGAGGGGATGATCGCGGGACGGTCGGCGAGCATGGTATCGGCCTCGATGCGGCAGGAGAATTCCGAGCCGATGATCGAGCGGCCGATGAACCGGTCCCCGGCCGCCATCTCTCCGCGGGCCCGCAGCACCGCCATGCGCGCGCAGCAGCCGGTGCCGGTCGGCGAGCGGTCGATCTTGCCGGGCTGGATCACCACTGCGCTGCTGCCGGTCAGCACGCCGTCTTTCAGGACCACGGGCGCGGCGATCTGGCAGAAGGAGAAATGCGCCCAGTCCGGATTGGTCGGATGCGCGAAGCCGAGCTGTTCGTTGGCCGCGCGGGTGATGCGGATCCCGGTCGCGGCGATGTCGGCGGCCTCGTCGGGCGTGACGGCGAAGCCGAGCGCGGCGGCGTCGGCGATCACGAAGCTGTCGCCGCCATAGGCGGTATCGACCGAGAGCGTGCCGAGCCCCGGAACCTCGAGCACCGCGCCCAGCCGGTCGGCGAAGCTCGGGTGGTTGCGCACGGTGATGCGCTCGGCCTTGCCGCCCCGGCAGCGCGCCGTGACCTCGATCAGCCCGCCCGGCGCCTCCAGCACGAGGCGGGTCTCGGGCTCGGTCATCGGCAGGATGCCGGTGTCGAGCAGCACGGTGGCGACGCAGATCGAGTTCGAGCCGGACATCGGCGGCGTGTCTTCGGGCTCCATGATGATGAAGCCCATGTCCGCGGCCGGGTCCTTCGGCGGAACCAGCAGGTTGACGTGGCGGAAGACGCCGCCGCGGGGCTCGTTCAGCACGAAGCGGCGCAGGGCGCCGTCGCGGGCGATGAAGCGGGACTGCTCCCAGATCGTGTCGCCGGGGGGCGGGGCGACGCCGCCGACAATGACGTCGCCGACCTCGCCCTCGGCGTGGCAGGCGACGATCTGGACGGCGCGGCTGCTGCGCATCAGGCGATCTCCAGCGCCGGGGCGCCGAAGCCCTCGACGAGCGGCGCGATGCCGAGGCCCGGCGCCTCGCTGGTGGTCATGAAGCCGTCGCGGCGGCGGGGCGCGCCTTCGGCGAGGGGACGGGTGACGTAGCTGTTGAAATCGGTGGCGGTGAAGCAGAATTCGGCCGGGGTGGAGCGGGCGAGATGGGCGATGGCGGCGGTGGCGATGTCGCCGCCCCAGGTGTCCTCGATGGTCATGGGGATGCCCGCGGCGACGCAGAGGTCGCGCATCAGGCGCGCCTTGGTGAGCCCGCCGACCTTGGAGATCTTGAGGTTGATCACGTCCATCGCGTCGTCGGCGAGGCCGCGGACCAGCATGGCCGCGTCGTCCACCACCTCGTCGAGCACGAAGGGAAGGGCGGTCCGGCGGCGGATCGAGAGGCATTCCGCATAGCTGGGGCAGGGTTGCTCGATATAGACGTCGAGATCGGCGACGGCGGCGACCACGCGCGCGGCCTCGGCGCGGGTCCAGCCGGTGTTGGCGTCGGCCACGAGCACGTCCGAGGGGGCGAGGATGTCTCGGGCGGCGCGGATGCGGGCGATGTCCTCCTCGGCGTTGCCGCCGACCTTGAGCTGGAAGCGGGTGTAGCCCTCGGCGCGGTAGCCGGCGATCTTCGCGGCCATCGCCTCGGGGGATTGCTGCGAGATGGCGCGGTAGAGGGTGATGCGCTCCTGCGCGGCGCCGCCGAGCAGGGTGTGGAGCGGCAGGCCGGTCAGCTTGCCGAGAATGTCCCAGCAGGCGATGTCGACGGGCGCCTTGACGTAGGGATGCCCGCGCAGGGCCGCGTCCATGGCGCGGTTGAGGCCGTTGAGATCGGTCGGGTCGCGGCCGATCAGCTTCGGGGCGATCTCGGCGAGGCCCGCGCGCACGCCGGCCGCATAGGACGGCAGATAGGCGGATCCGAGCGGGCAGCATTCGGCATGGCCGGTGATGCCCGCGTCGGTCTCGACCGCGACGATGGTGCTGTCGAAGACCTCGACGAAATTGCCGTTCGACCAGCTGTAGCGGCCCTCGACGAGGGGCAGGTCGACCTGCCAGGCCTTGATGGCGGTGATCCTCACGGGCGGCCTCGCCATTGCGGATCCGAAGTGAGCGCGCGCGCACAAACGGCCAAGTTGCTGAAAAGAGGCGGTATTTCAGCCGGCGTTAACGCAATCTTCATGCCGCATGACACTGGCATGCTCTCTTGTGGCGAAACTCCGTCTGCCCGAGCTTTGGGCGTGCCTAGCGTCACCACCCCGGCCGGCGGGCACCGCCGGGCAGCGCCCGCCTTGGGGGCGGGGCAGGTGCTTCGCTTCCGCCCGGGTCGGGCGCTGCCCTCGTCCTGGAGCGGGACGGTCGAGGAAGGAGGAAGGAACTCCAGATGCGATCTCCCTGCCGGTGTGACGGGGGGCTGGCGACTGCCCGTGCCGAGGCACGGGCAAAGCGGCGAAAACCTCCCGTTCATGAACTCGTGCCTTTTCGTCTGCGCAACCTTCACCGGATCGCTCCGCACCTAGACCACCTGGAATCCGTGCCGGAACGGGTCGCGGTCGTCGATGAAGATCGTGTTGAAGCCGGTCTGCCGCGCCCAGCCGCCGATGGAGGGCACGATGGCCTCGCGGTCGCCGATGCGGGTGGCGCGCTCGACACGGCCCTGGAAGACCGAGCCGATGATGCTTTCATGGGCGAAGGCGTCGCCGGGCTTCAGCTTGCCGCGGGCGGTCCATTGCGCCATGCGGGCGGAGGTGCCGGTGCCGCAGGGCGAGCGGTCGATGGCCTTGTCGCCGTAGAAGACGGCGTTGCGGGCGGTGGCGCCGGGGACCGTCGGGGCGCCGGTCCACATCAGGTGGCTGAGCCCGCGGATGCCGGGATGCTCGGGATGCACGAAGTCATGGGCCTCGTTGAGCCGCCGGCGCAGCACCGGGCTCCAGCGGATGAAGTCGGCGGCGCTATGATCGGCCATGTCGCGGAAATTTGCCTGCGGATCGACGATGGCGTAGAAATTGCCGCCATAGGCGACGTCCACGGTCAGGCGGCCGAGATCGGGGCAATCGACCTCGAGCCCGGCGGAATGCAGGAAGGAGGGCACGTTGGTGATGCGCACCTCCTCCACATGCTCGCCCTCCTGCCGGAATTCGGCGATGACGAGGCCCGCGGGCGCCTCGAGGCGCAGGATGCCCGGGGTCTTCGCACGCACGAGACCCTGCTCGATCGCCATGGTCACGGTGCCGATGGTGCCGTGGCCGCACATGGCGAGGCAGCCGGAGGTCTCGATGAAGAGGATGGCCGCGTCGTTCGCCGGGTCCGAGGGCGGATAGAGGATCGAGCCCGACATGACGTCGTGGCCGCGCGGCTCGAACATCAGGCCGGTGCGGATCCAGTCGTATTCGGCGAGGAAATGCGCGCGCTTCTCCAGCATGGTGGCGCCGGTCAGCGCCGGCCCGCCGCCGGCGACGAGGCGGACCGGGTTGCCGCAGGTATGGCCGTCGATGCAGAAGAAGGTGTGGCGGGCCATTGCGTCAGAACCTTTGCGGGCTGAAGGGGGCGATGTCGATGGCGGGCGCGCGCCCGCAGAGCAGGTCGGCGACGAGCCGGCCGGTGGCGGCCGATTGCGTCAGGCCGAGATGGCCGTGGCCGAAGGCATAGACGATCCGCGGCCCGGCGCGGCTCGCGCCGATGACGGGGAGACTGTCGGGGAGCGAGGGGCGGAAGCCCATCCATTGCGTGCCGCCCTCCCTGCGCAGGCCGGGGAGAAAGGCCGCGGCCTTCGTCAGCATCGCCTCCGAACGCCGGTAGTCCGGCGGCAGGTCGAGGCCGCCGAGTTCGACCGCGCCGCCGATGCGGATGCCGGTGGAAAGCGGCGTCACCACGAAGCCGTGGCCCCCGAAGACGAGCTGGCGACGCAGCGCGAAGGCGCCGGGGGGCAGGGTGGTGTTGTAGCCGCGCTCGGTCTCGAGCGGGATGCGGTCGCCGAGCGGATCGGTCAGGCGGCGGGAGAAGGCGCCGGCGGCGACCACGGCGGCGCGGGCGGCGAGCACGCATCCGTCCGCCAGCGTGACGGCGACGGTCTCGCCCTCGGGACGGAGCGCCGTGGCCTCGGCTTCGACGAGCTCCGCGCCCGCGGCGATGACGTGATCGGCGAGGCGGGTCGCGAAGGTGAAGGGGTCGTCCACGGTCTGCCATTCCGGGACGAAGGTGCCGACGGGGAAGCGCGGCGAGAGGCCCGGCTGCAGCGCGGCGAGGCGCTCGCCGCGGACATGCTCGAAGGCGATCCCGGCGGCGCTGCGGGCCTGCCAGCCGGCTGCGCTCGCGGCGAGCTCGCCTTCGCTCTCGTAGAGCTCGAGGCTGCCTTCCTTCCGCACCATGCCGGCGAGGCCGGCGGCGGCGGTCAGGGCGGCCATCTCGCTCTCGGCGAGGCGCATCAGCGCGGTCTGGGCCATGGTGCTCCGGGCGATCCGGTCCGACCGGCCGGCGCGCCAGAAGCGCAGGAGCCAGGGCAGGATCCTCGGCAGATAGGCCGGCGGGATGGCGAGCGGGCCGAGCGGGTCGATCAGCCAGCGGGGCAGCCGGCTCAGCCGCACCGCCGCCGCCAGCGGCAGGATGTCGGAGAAGGCGAAGGCGCCGGCATTGCCGAAGCTGGCGCCCCGGGCGATGCCGGCGCGCTCGATCAGGGTGACGCGCCGCCCGGCCGCCTGGAGCCGCTCGGCCGAGGCGAGGCCGACGATGCCCCCGCCGATGATGATGACGTCCGCGGGCATCCGGGCGGCTCAGCGGGCGGGGCGGGGCCCGGGGGCCCGGGGGGGGCCGCGGACCCTGGAGGGAAAGGCCAGGGGGCCGCCGGCCCCCGCCCCCCGCAGCCCGGGCGCGAGGGCCGGGAAGGCATCCTTCCAGGTCACGGTCATTGCGATGGCCCCTCCGGTTCGACGACCCGGCTCTATCCCGCCGCAGGGCCCGCCTCAATCCCCCAGACGGGCGAAGGATCGGGCCGGAAGGGTGCTGGCTTCGCCGACCTTCTTCGCGAGAGAGCGTTTGAATTGGCGGCGCCCGGTGGCGCATAGCTTGGCCGGGCCCTCCGGATCGTCGCGGAGGGGTGTCGACCCGGGATGGCGAGGAGGAGAGGTTTCATGGCGACCCGCCGCAAGGTCATCGTCAGCTGCGCGCTGACCGGTGCGATCCACACGCCCTCGATGTCGCCGCATCTGCCGGTGACGCCCGAGGAGATCGTCGCCGAGGGACGGCGCGCGGCGGAGGCCGGGGCCGCGATCCTGCACGTCCATGCCCGCGACCCGCGGACCGGGCGCCCCGACCAGTCCGTCGCCGCCTTCGGGCGGATCCTGCCCGGGCTCAAGGCGACGGGCGCGGTGATCAACGTGACCACCGGCGGCGCTCCCTACATGACGGTCGCGGAGCGGGTGGCGCCGGCGGCGCATTTCGCGCCCGAGCTCGCCTCGCTCAACATGGGCTCGATGAACTTCGGCCTCTATCCGATGCAGGCGCGCTATCCGCATCTCGCGCAGGATTGGGAGAACGAGCATCTGGAGAATTCCCGCGATCTGGTTTTCCGCAATACCTTCAAGGACATCGAGTTCGTGCTTTCCACCTGCGGCGGCAACGGCACCCGCTTCGAGTTCGAATGCTACGACATCGGCCATCTCTATTCGCTGCGCCACATGCTCGACCGCGGCAAGGTGGCGGGCCGGCTCTTCGTGCAATCGGTCTTCGGGCTGCTCGGCGGCATCGGCGCGCATCCCGAGGACGTGCAGATGATGCGCCGCACCGCCGACCGGCTCTTCGGCGAGGGCTACGCATGGTCGGTGCTCGGCGCGGGCGCGAACCAGCTCCGCATCGGCGCGATGGCGGCGGCCATGGGCGGGCATGTCCGCGTCGGGCTCGAGGATTCGCTCTGGGTCGGGCCGGGCGAGCCGGCGACGTCCTCGGCCGACCAGGTCGCGCGGATAAGGCTCGTCCTCGACGGCCTCGGCCTCGACCCCGCGACCCCCGACGAGGCCCGCGCCATGCTCGGGCTGAAGGGCGGCGAGGCGGTGGGATTCTAGCGCAGGGGCTTCGGCGGCCCCCGGGGCGCCTTGCGCCGGCCATGGGCGCGGGGCAAGATGCGGGACGCTTGAAAGCAGGCTGGGGCAGGGCCATTTGCTCCACGAGAAAGCGTTCCGCGGCCGCATTCGGGGCGGGGGGCTTTGCTGGGAAAAGGACAAACACATGAGTGAACCGAGCAGTTCGACCCATCCTGTTCTGCCACTGCGCGACATCGTGGTGTTTCCGCACATGATCGTGCCGCTCTTCGTCGGCCGCGAGAAATCCGTGCGCGCGCTGGAAGCGGTGATGAAGGACGACAAGCAGATCCTTCTGGCGAGCCAGAAGGATCCCTCCGAGGACGAGCCGCGGGCCGCGGGCATCTTCCGCGTCGGCGTGCTGGCCAATGTGCTGCAGCTCCTGAAGCTGCCCGACGGCACCGTGAAGGTGCTGGTGGAGGGCAAGAGCCGCGTCCGGATCACCGAATTCGTGGCCAATTCCGCCTATTTCGAGGCGGTCGCCGAGCCCGTCGCGGAGACCGAGCGGGATCCCGCGGCGATCAAGGCGCTGAGCCGTGCCGTGGTCGAGGAATTCGAGCGCTACGCCAAGCTCAACCGCAACATCCCCGACGAGGCCGTCACGGCGGTCGCCGAGGACATGGCGCCGGCCAAGCTCGCGGATACCATCGCGGGCCATCTCGGCGCCAAGCTCGAGGAGAAGCAGAAGCTGCTCGAGGAGCCCGACGTGGGCGAGCGGCTCGAGGTGATCTACGGCATGATGCAGGGCGAGATGTCGGTCCTGCGCGTCGAGAAGAAGATCAAGAGCCGGGTGAAGAACCAGATGGAGCGCACCCAGCGGGAATATTACCTCAACGAGCAGATGAAGGCGATCCAGCGCGAGCTGGGCGGCGGCGGCGAGGGCGAGGGCCACGACGACGCCACCGAGTTCGAGGAGCGCATCGGCAAGACCAAGCTCTCCAAGGAAGCCCGCGAGAAGGCGCTGGCGGAGGTCAAGAAGCTCCGCTCCATGTCGCCGATGTCCGCCGAGGCCACGGTGGTGCGCAACTATCTCGAATGGATGCTGTCGATCCCCTGGGGCAAGAAGAGCCGCATCCGCAAGGATCTCGGCCTCGCCCAGAAGGTGCTCGACGACGACCATTACGGGCTGGAGAAGGTCAAGGACCGCATCATCGAGTTCCTGGCGGTGCAGTCGCGTTCCGACAAGCTGCGCGGGCCGATCCTCTGCCTCGTCGGGCCTCCCGGCGTGGGCAAGACCTCGCTCGGCAAGTCGGTGGCCAAGGCCACGGGGCGCGAGTTCATCCGCATCTCGCTCGGCGGCGTCCGGGACGAGGCGGAGATCCGCGGGCATCGGCGGACCTATATCGGCTCGATGCCCGGCAAGATCATCCAGTCGATGAAGAAGGCCAAGACCGTCAACCCGCTCATCCTGCTCGACGAGGTCGACAAGATGGGCCAGGACTTCCGCGGCGATCCGGCCAGCGCCATGCTCGAGGTGCTCGACCCCGAGCAGAACGCGACCTTCGCGGATCACTACCTGGAGGTGGAATACGACCTCTCGAACGTGATGTTCATCACCACGGCGAACACCTACAACATGCCGCGGCCGCTCCTGGATCGCATGGAGATCATCTCGATCTCGGGCTATACCGAGGACGAGAAGGTCGAGATCGCCAAGCAGCACCTGCTCGCCAAGCAGTTGAAGGGGCACGGGCTGAAGGCCGGCGAGTTCGAGCTGACCGACGCGGCGCTGCGCGACACCGTGCGCTACTATACCCGCGAGGCCGGGGTGCGGAACCTCGAGCGCGAGATCGCCAAGCTCTGCCGCAAGGCGGTGACGGAGATCGTCAAGGGCAAGGTGGAGAAGCTCGTCGTCACGCCCGAGAACCTCGAGGAATTCCTCGGGGTGCGCCGCTTCAAATACGGCCTGGCCGAGGAAGCCGACCAGGTGGGCGTGGCGACGGGGCTCGCCTGGACCGAGGTGGGCGGGGATCTGCTCTCGATCGAGGCGCTGAAGCTGCCGGGCAAGGGCCGGATGAAGACCACCGGCACGCTGGGCGACGTGATGAAGGAATCGATCGACGCCGCCTCCTCCTGGGTGCGGTCGAAATCGCCTGCGCTCGGGATCCGGCCGCCCCTGTTCGAGACGGCGGACATCCATGTGCACGTGCCCGAGGGCGCGACGCCCAAGGACGGCCCTTCGGCGGGCATCGCGATGGTCACCTCCATCGTCTCGGTGCTGACCGGCATCCCGGTGCGCCGCGACGTGGCGATGACCGGCGAGGTGACGCTGCGCGGCAACGTGCTGCCGATCGGCGGGCTGAAGGAGAAGCTGCTGGCGGCGCTCCGGGGCGGCATCACCACGGTGCTGATCCCGGCCGACAACGTGAAGGATCTGCGCGAGATCCCGGACAACGTGAAGAACGGGCTGGAACTGATCCCGGTCTCGAACGCCACGGAGGTCCTGAAGCACGCGCTGACCCGGGCGCCCGAGCCGATCGAATGGGACGAGGCCGCGGAGGCGGCCAAGCTCCAGCCGCCGCCGGGCGCTGCGGGCGACAACATGGCGCCCCCGGCGCATTGATGTGAAAGGCGCGGGCCGTCCCTCGTGGCGGCCCGTATTGCGTGCGGCGCCTCTTGCGGCGGCGCGGCAATGCCGCTATCAGGCGCACCGGCGGGCGATTAGCTCAGTGGTAGAGCGCTTCGTTCACATCGAAGATGTCGGCAGTTCGAACCTGTCATCGCCCACCATCTCCCCTCCCGGCTTTCCGGCGATCCGCCGCCCTGCGGGTGCTGCCGCCGGGCCGGGCGTTCGGCCCCTTCTGCGGGCGTCCCCATGGGGACAGGCTGTAACGCATTAAGAAACAAGGGAAAATGTGTTAACGCGGCGAAATCGTCGCGGCGAGCTTGGTCCCGCGCAAATGCCCGAGCCAAAGGTCGGGGTGGAATGGACCGCGGGGATGATTGCGAACTTCGGGTGCTCGCTTTTGACCGGGGCCTGCCGGCCGCGGCGATGCCGCCTTCCCCCGCGGATTTGGCGGACTACCCGCCGACGGTGAAACCCGACCCCCCTCGGCCTCCGCGCTCGCGCGCGTCCCTCCGACGAACCGGCGCGAGGCAGTGCCTCGCCTTTGCCGGTTCTGGGTGTCTCCGGCTGATCGGTTCATTCGGGCGTCGTATCGCGGCGTCGGGCCGGCGGTCCTTGATGCCGGGCCTTGTCTGGGGCGGCCGGTGAAGGCTAAAGAGCGCGGGGCAGGGTGATTAGCTCAGTTGGTAGAGCGCTTCGTTTACACCGAAGATGTCGGCGGTTCGAGCCCGTCATCACCCACCAATCTTCCCCGGGGCGCGCGCTCAGAACGCGTAGGTGATGCCGAAGAGCGGCCCCTGCACGTCGATGTCGAGCTTGGCCTCGTCGCTCGCGGCGTATTCGATCGACATGTAGCGATAGCCGATGGTTCCGGCCCAGCGATCGGAGAAGGCGTAATTGGCGCCGCCGTAGATCTGCCAGCTCAGATTCGAGCCGGCGTCGAAGCCGCCCACGTCGGCGCGGCCCGAGATCGACCATTTCTCGCTCAGGGGCATGCCGCCCCGCAGGCCGACGATCCCGTCGGTCCAGGAGATGTCGACGTCGCGCGAACGGTCGGCGCGGACGGTGTTGAGCTCGAAGGTGGTCTGGGTGTCGAAGTAGCGCACGCCGCCATAGACATCGACGAAGCTGCGGTCGGCCTCGTGCACGCGGTAGAAGGCGGCGGCGGAATAGACCCCGAGCTTGGTCCCGACCTTGGTGTCGAGGCGGCCCTGGACCCAGGTGCCCTTCTGGCTCAGGTCGGCATAGACCGCATCGAACAGGAAGCCGACCTTGCCCCGCCGCGCCTCGGCGGCGCCCATGAAGGCCATGTCGAGCGCGTCGAGCACGTCGGCACTGTCGAGATTGACCAGCGGCTCGCCATCGGGCGCCTGCTGGGCGCCGGTGATCGCGGGCAGCCAGGCGTAAAGGGTCGCCTGACCGGTCCAGCCCCGGGTCCAGTCCGCCACCTGGGCAGAGGCGGTGCCGGCGAGGCCGAACACCATGGCCGCCGCGCCGACGGCGGCAGCGCTTCTCATTCCGAAAGCCCTCTTCATCGCGCGACCCCCGATCCCTGTGCCTGCCGCGCCGGTCGGGCGCGGATGGCGGGATCCTTCGCGGGCCAGTGTGGTCTTGTCAATAGTCGGTCGGCGCGCCGCCTTCGCGCTTGCGGCGTGCGACGAAATCGGCGAGTTCCTCGCGGATGCCCGGGTCGATCGCCGGCGGCTCGAATTCCGCGAGGATCGCCTTCCAGATCCGGTTCGCCCGCGCCTCGGTCCAGTTCGCCCCGGCCTCCGACCAGGCCTCGTAGTTGCGCCAGTCGCTGAGGAACGGCGCGTAGAAGGCTGTCGTGTAACGGCTTTGCGTGTGCTCGCAGCCGAAGAAATGTCCCTGCGGGCCGACCTCGGCGATGGCGTCGAAGGCGAGCGCCTCGGGGGAGGTGTCGGTGATGGCCGGCTCGAAATAGCGCTCAATCTGCTGGAGCACCTCGCAATCCATCACGAATTTCTCGTAAGAGGCGATCAGCCCGCCCTCGAGCCATCCGGCGGCGTGATAGACGAGGTTGACGCCCGACTGCACCGCCGACCAGAGGCTGTTGAGGCTCTCCCACATCGCCTGGCCGTCGGGGGCGTTCGAGGCGCAGGCGTTCGAGGCCCGGAGCGGCAGGCCGTAGAAGCGCGCCATCTGCCCGGTCATCTGGGTCGCGCGCATGTATTCCGGCGTGCCGAAGGCCGGCGCGCCGCTGCGCATGTCGACGTTGGAGGTGAAGGTGCCCATCATGCAGGGCAGGCCCGGCCGGATCACCTGCAGGAGCGCGATGGCGGCCAGCGATTCGGCGATGGATTGCACCACGGCGCCGGCCATGGTCACCGGCGCCATGGCGCCGGCGAGCGTGAATGGGGTCACCACCACCGGCTGGCCGCGGCGGGCGAAGCGCATGGCGCCGTCGAGCATGGGCCAGTCGTGCTTGAGCGGGCTCGAGGAGTTGATGTTGGTATAGAGCCGCGGCGCGCTCTCGAAGTCCTCGCGCCCGAGGCCGCTGGCGATGCGCGCCATCTCGATCGCGTCCTCGACCCGTTCCGGACCGAGGCTGTAGGCATGCACCACCTTGTCGGTCAGCGTCAGCTTCTCGTAGAGGCAGTCGAGGTGGCGCACGCTGGCGTGGATGTCCACCGGCTCCACCGGATAGCCGCCGGCGACATGGATGCAGTTGAAATACTGCGTCAGCTTGATGAGGTCGCGGAAGCTCTCGATGTCCCCGACCCGCCGGCCGCGGTCGAGATCCATGCAGTTCGGCGGCGAGGAGACGTTGACGAAGGCCATGTGGCCGCCGCCCAGCGTCACCTTCCGCGCGGGATTGCGCGGGGTGATGTCGAATTGCCGCGGGGCGAGGGCGACCTGCTCCATGACGAAGCCGCGGTCCATATGCACCGTGTCGGAGCCCGGCTCGATGCGGCAGCCGGCGGCGGCGAGGATGGATTTCGCCTCCTCGTTGAGGAAGTCGATGCCGATCTCCTCGAGCACGCGCATGGCGGCGGCATGGATCGCGGCGACGCCCTCGGCCGGCAGCGGCTCGGTCGGGCGGTCGGTGTTGAGCGGGATGCGCCAGGGCATCTGCCGGATCGCCGCGGAATCGCGCTCGCGGGAATGGCCCGCCCGGCCGCCGGTCCTGCGCGCCTTCCGGTCGGTCATCGCCGGTCCCGCCGCTGCTCGGCCAGGGCAGGGGCGCGGCGGCCCGGCGCGTTCCGGGGGGCGGATCGCCTCGGCTTCCCCCCGGCCCGGGTCATGCGCGGCGCGGCGCTTCGCGGCCGCGGTCGGCGAGCCAGCCGGGCAGGGCGCCGATGTCGGCGAGGACCACGTCGGCGAGCGGCGCCAGCTCCGCCTCCTCGGCGATGCCGGTCAGCACCCCGACGGTCACCATGCCCGCGGCGCGGCCGCTCACCAGGTCATGGGCGCTGTCGCCGATCATCGCGCAGGCCGCGGGCGCCAGGCCGGTGGCGCGGCAGAAGGCGTCGAGCATGCCCGGCGCGGGCTTGGCGCCGTGGCCGCTGTCGTATCCGGCGACGAAGGCGAAGCGGTCGAGCACCCCGAGCGAGGCGAGATGCGCGCGCGCCGGCGCTTCGCTGTCGTTGGTCGCGACCCCGAGCACCAGTCCGCGGTGGATGAGCCCGTCGAGCAGCGGCACCAGCGGCACCGCCTCCACGGGCGTGATCGCATGGGAGCCGTCGCGGACCTGCCGGACCACCAGCGCCTCGTCGAGCTCGGGCAGGATGCGGGCGACCGCCTCGATCACCACCTCGATGGTGCCGGCGATCATCGGGCTGTCGGGCAGGAAGCGCGGCTCCTCGAGGTCGAAGCCCAGCGCCTCGGCCAGCGCCGCGGCGCGCTCGATGTCGCCGCCGGCGAGATCGGCGATCAGCCGCGCGTTGAAGGCCGCCCAGGTGCGGTGGAAGTCGAAGAGCGTGCCGTCCTTGTCGAAGACGATGCCTCGGATGTCCTGCACTTGCGCGCTTCCTTCCGGCTGCTAGGGTTCGCGCGCCGAGGACCCGAGCCGATGACCCGAACGCGACCGACCCGCGCTGACTACCGCCACTTCGAGCGCTTCACAAGCCGCTGGCGCGACAATGACGTCTACGGGCATGTCAACAACGCGGTCTATTACGAATACGTGGACACGCTGGTGAACGGCTGGCTGATCGCCCATGGCGGCCTCGACCTGCCCGGCGGCGAGGTGGTCTGCCTCGTGGCCGAGACCGGCTGCAGCTTCCACGAGAGCCTCGGCTATCCCGCGCCGGTCGAGGGCGGGCTGCGGCTCGACCGGCTGGGGCGGAGCTCGATCACCTACGGGATCGGGCTCTTCGCCCCCGGCGCCGAGCGTGCCGCGGCCACGGCGCGCTTCGTGCATGTCTGCGTGCTCCGCGCGAGCGGCCGGCCGGTCGCGGTGCCCATGGGGCTGCGCCGCGCGCTCGCGGCGCTGGCCTGAGCTCAGGTCCAGTTCGGCAGCGCCCCGCCGGGAAGCGCCATGCGCGCGCCGAGCGCCGCCTCGGGGCCCAGCCCGGCCGCCGCGGCGAAGGCGCGGGCGAGGTCCTCCTCGCCGAGCAGGAAATCGAGCACGAAGCCGAGGAATTCCGCCTCGCCGGCGCGGCGGCGCAGGTCGCCCGCCTCGGCGCCGGTCGCGGCGAGGAAGCGCGCCATGTCCTCGGGGCGTCCGGCCAGCCAGATCAGCGCGTCGGTGGCGAGCGCGGCGGCCCGTTCGGCGTTCATCCTTTGTACCCTCCCGGGGCGGCTTCGAAACCATTCGTTAACATATTTGCGCCTATCTTGCGGCCCGGTTCGGCAGAGTCGGAATACCGCTCCAGAGGGAGGCACTGAATGTCAGGTCGGGTCCTGGTTGTCGACGATGTTGCAACCAACCGTCTCCTGCTGCGTGCCAAGCTGTCCTCGGCCTATTACGACGTCGTCGTCGCCGAGAACGGCACCCAGGCGCTGGAGATGGCCTGTTCCGAGCAGCCCGACATGATCATGCTCGACGTGATGATGCCGGACATGGACGGATTCGAGGTCTGCGCGATCCTCAAGGCGGGGCAGGAGACCGCGCATATTCCCGTCATCATGGTGACGGCGCTCGACACGCCCGAGGAGCGCATCCGGGGGCTCGAGGCCGGCGCGGACGATTTCCTCACCAAGCCCTTCAACGACCTGGCCCTTTTCGCCCGGGTGCGCAACCTGATGCGCATGAAGATGATGTTCGACGAGCTGCGCCTGCGCGACCTGACCTCGCGCGAGCTGGGGCTGACCGATTTCGTCTCGGAGCAGGAGATCGAGGTCGAGGCCGGCGGGCCGATCCTGCTCGCGCCGCCCTGCCTGCTGCAGGGCGCGGAATGGGATGCGCAGCTGCGCGAGCAGCTCGGCCTCGCGACCATCGTGACCACCTCCGAGCGCGAGGCGATGAATCTCGCGCGGCTGGAGCTGCCCGATTGCTTCGTGGTGCATCAGAACCTGATGGAGGGCGGCGACGGGCTGCGGCTCGTCTCGGCGCTGCGCGCGCGGCCCGAGACGCGGCAGGCGGCGGTGATCCTCGTGGTGGAGAACGGCGACGTGCAGACCGCGGCCAAGGGCCTCGATCTCGGCGCCTCGGACTACATCGAATCGCCCTTCGACGGGAGCGAGCTGGTCGCGCGCATCCGCTCGCAGCTGCGCCGCAAGCGCTATTCCGACCGGCTGCGCTCCAACGTGCGCAACGGGCTGATGATGGCGGTGATCGACCCGCTGACCGGCATCTACAACCGCCGCTACGCCAGCCAGCACATGAACCGGGTGATGGAGCGGGCGCGCGAGACCGAGGGCGTCTTCGCGGTGATGATGATCGACCTCGACAAGTTCAAGTCGATCAACGACCGCTTCGGCCATGATGCCGGCGACGCGGTGCTGCGCGAGTTCTCGCGCCGGTTGCAGGAGAACATCCGCGGGGTGGATCTGGTGGCGCGCTTCGGCGGCGAGGAATTCTTCGTGGCCATGCCCGACGTCGACCAGGCCGCCGCCGCCCATGCCGCGGAGCGCATCAGGCGCGCGGTGGAAGGCTCGCCGGTGGTGCTGCCGGGCGGGGCGGGCGAGGTCAGCGTGACCGTCTCGGTCGGCGTCGCGATCGCCAGTGCCGCCGACGTCGACGCCGAGGCGATCATCAAGCGCGCCGATACCGCGCTCTTCGACGCCAAGGAAAGCGGCCGCAACCGCGTCACCTTCTTCGCCCGCGCCGCCTGAGCGGGCGCGCGGGGCTGGGGATCCCGAGCCCGATCGACCCGTGGCGATCGGGCCGCGCCGGCCCTGCCGAGGGCCGGCGCGCTTCGCACGCCGTCCAGGGCCGACGCGTCCCGATCCTCAGCCGATGGTGAAGCTGCACCTCCCTCGCCCTGCGGCTTGCGCCTCCGGGCGACCGGATCGGGCAAGGCGCCACCGGCGCCTCGCCTTTTCGCTCCGGGGGAATGTGGCGCGGGCCGCGCGGGGCGCGACCGTCTCTTCATTCCGGGGGACGGCCTCGGGTCCGCGGCCGCGGTCCGGCGGAAGGGCACTCGGGATCAATCGCCCGGGGGGCCGTGGCGGCGATTGCGGCGGAGCGCCTCGGCATAGGCGGCGCGCTCCCCGGGCGTCATGCGCACGATCTGGGCCATCAGGAGATCCGTGCCGCGCCCCGCGAGTTGCGAGGAGAGCGCGAGCTCCCGGCCGAGCACCGCGGCGACCTCCTCGGGGTCGAAGGGCTCGGCGACCAGCGCCTCGGCCAGCGCCCCGCGCTGGCGGCGCAGCCGGTCGCGCGGCTCGTCCCAGTCGCGCCGGCTCGCGCGCATCGCGTCGCGGAGGTCGTCGCGATAGGGCTCGGGCAGGGCGCGGGCATAGGACCAGAGCTCGGGGCCGCCGACCGGCCGCTCGGGCGGCCCGCGCAGCACCGCCCCCGCGAACAGCCCGACGAAGGCCAGGTTCAGCCCCAGCGAGGCGAGGAGCAGCCATCGACGCCAGGGCCGGGCGGGGGGCGGGGTCGGGGTCATGCTGTCATCCTTCCGGCGCGGCGAGGTCGTAGAAGGCCACGATCGCTTCGGCGGGGCCGTCGAAGGTGGCCGTCGAAGGCTGCCAGGCATCGGCGCCGCCGGCGAGCCCGGCGATGAAACCCGCCGCGGCGAAGCCGCCGAGAGCCGCGGCGGCGGTCAGGCCGCCGAAGGGCGCGAAGGCGCGCCGCAGGCGCTCGGCCAGGGACGGCGCCGGCCGCGGCGCCTGCCGCAGCGGCGCGGCGGCCGGCGCCCGCTCGGCGGCGACCGCGCCGGCATCCGCGAGGATGCGCTCCAGCAGCGCCGGCGGCGGCCCGGCCTCCTCGGCACGCGCGGCGGCGAAGAAGGCGGCCAGGGCGTCCTGCCCGGGATCCTCTCGCGTCATGCTCTCATCCTCCACCTTCGCCATAGGCGTTCGCATAGCCCAGATCCTCGGCCCGGGGTGCCAGCCGGGCGATCAGCGCGCGCCGGCCGCGCGCGACCAGGCTCTCCACCGCCTCCACGCTGGTGCCGAGGATCTCGGCGATCTCGGGATTGGGCCGCTCGTCGAGATGCCGCAGCACCACCGCCAGCCGCTGGCGGTCGGGCAGGTCGGCGAGCGCGGCTTCCAGCGCCGCCGCCCGGTCCCGCGCCGCGATCCGCTCGACGGGCGCCGGCGCCGGGTCGGCCCGGTCCGGCAGCACCGCCATCGTGCGCTCGCGCCGCCGCCGCAGCCGGTCGATGCAGAGATTGCTCGCGACCCGGTAGAGCCAGGTCGTCACCGCCGCCTCGCCCGGCTGCCAGTCCGGGGCGATGCGCCAGAGGCGCAGCATGGTCTCCTGGGTCACGTCCTCGGCCTCGGCCGCGTCGCCCAGCATGCGCCGGGCGAGCGCGTGGATGCGCGGCCCGTGGCGCAGGGTGAGCAGCCGCGCGGCCTCGCGGTCGCCGGCGGCGAATTGCGCCAGCAGGCGGCCATCGGCGGGCTCGGGCGGGCGGGCATCCGTCATCGCTGGGAGTATGAATCGAAACGCCGCCGCCGTCGCCCTCCAATCGCCGCGCCTCAGTTACCCGGCCATCCGCGCGCATCGTCGTCGTAGCCGCCGCGGTCTGCGTGGTTCCGGCGCCCGTGCCGGTCGCCGCGCCGCATCTCGGGCGCCGCGGCTTCGTGCTGGGAGATCGCGCCGTCGCGGTCGGTATCGAACCGGGCGAGCAGCCCGTTGACCTGCCGCGTGGTGAGCGCGGTGACCTCGAAGCGGCCTTCCTCGGTCGCGCCCATCATCGCCAGCAGGCGATCGGCCCGGGCCTCGGAGGGATCCTGCCGGAAGACGTCCATCAGCCCGCCGCGCGGCGCCGGAATCACCGCGATGATCTCGGCGCGTTCGAGGAAGCCGTCGCCGTTCGCGTCGATCTCGCCGACCCGCGCATTCGCCCTCGCCTCGAGTTCGGCACGGCTGAGCGAGCCGTTCGCATCGGTGTCGATCGCGGCGAAATCGAGGCCGCGTCCCGGGCCGTCGCCGGGGCCGGCGCCGAGCCGGTCGTGCGCCAGGGCCGCGCCGCCGATCGCGAGGCCGCCGAGCAGGGTCGCGGCCAGGGCCGCCCGCATGGTCTTCGTCATCGTCTGCTTCCTTGTTTCGATGTCCGTTTCTGACCGAAGGTCGTGAGGTCAAACGCCCGCCGCGCCGGCTTCCGTCGCCGGGCGGCTCACGAAACCGCGAGCGCCGCCGCTCTGTCCTCCTGCGGGCCGAGGGATTATGCTGGGCCATGCCCGAGGGGAATCATCAGGATGGGACGGAAGTGCGCGACCTGCGCCGCGCGCTGTGGTTCGGCTGGTCGCGGCGCTGCGTCGCCTGCGGCGAGGCGCCGCTGATGGAGGATTATCTCGACGTGCGCCGGGTCTGCCCGGCCTGCGGCACCGAGCTCCATCACCATCGGGCCGACGACGGCCCGGCCTGGGCGACGATCCTGATCACCGGGCATCTGCTGGCGCCGCTGATGCTCGTGGTCTTCGTCGCCTTCCGCCCCGAGGGCTGGCAGATGGCCCTGGGCTTCTCGCTGGTCTTCGTGGCGCTCTCGCTCTTCCTGCTGCCCCGGCTCAAGGGCGCCTTCGTCGCGATCCAATGGGCCAAGCGCATGCATGGCTTCGGCGGCGGGGAGCCCGGTGTCCCCGCCCCCTGACGGGCGCGAGCCCGCGCGGATCCGCGACGCGGCCTCGATCGTGCTGGTGCGCCGCTCGGGGCACGCGCCGCAGATCCTGATGGGCCAGCGTGGCGCGGGCGCGGTCTTCATGCCCGAGAAATTCGTCTTTCCCGGCGGCGCGGTCGATGCCGAGGACGCCGCGCTCGCCTTTGGCGCGGCGCTCGAGCCCGAGACCGCGCGCCGGCTCGCCATCGATGCGGCGCCCGGCCTCGGTCCGGCGCTGGCCTGTGCCGCGATCCGGGAGCTCTGGGAGGAGACCGGGCTCAGGCTCGGCGCCGCCGATGCCGCGATGCCCGCGCGCGCCGCGCCGGCCGGCTGGCAGGGGTTCCTCGCCGCGGGCCTCCGGCCCCGGACCGAAGCCCTGCGCTTCTTCTTCCGCGCCGTGACGCCGCCCGGCCGGCCGCGCCGGTTCGACGCGCGTTTCTTCATCGCCGAGGCGACGGCGCTCGTGGGCAGCGACGAGGATTTCTCGGGCGCCTGCGGCGAGCTTCTGCATCTGCAATGGCTCGACATCGCCGCGGCGCGGCGCCTGTCGCTGCCCTTCATCACCGAGCTGGTGCTGGCCGAGATCGAGCTGCGGCTCGCCGGCGGCGAGGCCGGCGAGAGGCCGGTGCCCTATTTCCACCAGTCCGCGGAGGGCCCGCAGTGCCGCATGCTCTGATGCTTGACAGGCGGGGCGAAAGGTCTAGAAGTCCGCCTGGATTCCCGGCCCCTTCGCGCGGGCCGGGCGAGCGCTGTTGCGGGCGACCGCGAGGAAGGAAGAAAGATGGCCAAGCCGACGACGATCAAGATCCGGCTGAACTCCACCGCCGACACCGGTCATTTCTACGTGACCAAGAAGAATGCCCGCACCATGACCGAGAAGATGGTGGTGCGCAAATACGATCCCGTGGCGCGCAAGCATGTCGAATACAAGGAAGGCAAGATCAAGTGATCCCGGCCTGAGCGCCCTCGCGATGTGATCGAACCCCGCCCCCGAGGCGGGGTTTCGCTTTGAAGGGCCCGCCGCCACTGGACCCGCCCGTGCTTCCCGGATGCAACAACCGAAGCCGGTATCACCCCCGGCGGCGGGCGGCGAAGCCGAGCGATGCGAGGCCGCCGAGGAGCAGCAGGGCCGGAAGCGGCAGGGGCACCGGCGCGATCTTCGTGCCGACGAGGCCGGCGATCTCGGAATGCACCACCGAATTGGGATGCACCGGATCGAAGAAGGCCCATTCCTTCGCCTGCTCCGGCGTGCAGATCGAGACGTCCGGGATCAGGCAGGGATCGGTGGCATTGGTGAGCCCGTATTGCCTCGGATTGGCGATGAGATCGTCGAAGGCCGCGTGCATGTCGAGGGTGCCGACCCGCAGGCCGGTGGTCTTGAGCTCGGCGATCCGGTCGGCCAGGGTGGCGTTGAAGGTGTCCGATCCGATCCTGGCGAGGGGGGCGGCCTCGGGACGGAGCAGCGCGAATTGCGGGGTCTTCTCCAGCGCCGGCAGGTTGAAGACCAGGAAGTCCTCGATCCCGAATTCGGCGAGCGCCCTGACGCCCTCGGCCACGGCATTGGCGGCCCGGGCGGCGGTGGCGGCCACGGCGACCGGGTCGGGGTTCGCGGCGATCTGCTGAAAGATGTCGTTGGAGCCGAACCAGAGGCTGGCGATCGGCGCCGTGCCGAGCCTGTCCCGGGAGGCCAGCGCGAAATCCGCGATCTGGTCGGGCAGGTCCGGCACCTGGACGGGCAGGCCCAGGGCGGTGTCGTCGTTGGGCAGGGCATTGGCGAAGGCATAGGCGAAATTCGCGGCGGCGAGCCCCCTGGCGTCGAAATCGGCGGCCAGATATTCCGCCCAGACCGGGCCGTTCGACCGGCGGCCCTCGAAATAGGGCGGGCTCTGGGGGATCGTGTCGCCGGTCGCGGCATAGAGGTTGCCCGGGTCGCTGAGGCTGTCGCCGAACACCCAGAGGCTCGAATAGCGGTTCACGGTGCCGGCCGCGGCCTCGACGGCGGCGCATGTCAGGACGAGGCCGGCGGTCAGCCCCAGGACGAGACGGCGTGCCATGGCGATACCCCGCGATTCGCGTTATGCGTGCGTCGAGCATGCGTCAAAGGCGCGTTCCGAACAATCGGGTTTGATGGCGCGCCGGGGACGCGAGCCCGATCGAGCGGTGTCGATCGCCCCGAGCTGGCGCGCGGGCCGGTCAGAAGAAGAGCGGCGCCAGCAGGAAGACCAGCGCGGTCAGGGCGCCGTTGAGGCCCATGGCGATGCCGGCGAAGGTGCCGGCCTCTTCGGAGACCTGGAAGGCGCGGGCGGTGCCGATTCCGTGGCTCGCGACCCCGACGGCGAAGCCGCGCGCGGCATAGTCGGTGATCTTCAGCGCGTTCATCAGCGGGGTCACGATCACCGAGCCGAGGATGCCGGTCAGCACCACCAGCACCGCCGCGAGCGCCGGAATGCCGCCGATCGATTCGGTCAGCGCCATGGCGATGGGTGCGGTGGTGGATTTCGGGGCCAGCGAGGCCAGGACCGGGGCCGGCGCGCCGAAGGCCCAGGCGATGGTGACCGCCGAGACGATGGCGGTGAGCGAGCCCGCCACGAGGGCGACGCACATCGGCACGAGATTGCGGCGCACCGCGGTGCGGTTGTGCCAGAGCGGCACGGCGAGCGCCACGGTCGCGGGGCCGAGCAGGAAATGCACGAACTGGGCGCCGGCGAAATAATCGCCGTAGGCGGTGCCGGTGGCGGTCAGCAGCGCGATCAGCAGGCCCGCGGCGATCACCACCGGATTGGCGAGCGGGTGCCGGCCGAGCCGCGCGGAGATGGCATCGCCGATCACGAAGGCGACGAGCGTCGCGGTGAGCCAGAGCAGCGGGGTCTCGGAGAGATAGACCCAGATGCGCAGGATGCCGTGGGGCTCGCTCACGGCCGCGCTCCGCTCTGGAATCGCGCCACCGCGCGGAAGGTATAGACCGTGACGATCAGCGTGAGCAGGGTGGAGACCACGAGCGCCATGCCGATCGCCAGCGCGTTGGCGGCGATCAGCCCCGCCTGCTGCATGACGCCCACGGCGGCGGGGACGAAGAGCAGCGAGAGGTTCTTCAGGATCGTGTCGGCGACGGCGTCGAGGCTAGGGCCGGTCCGGCCGGCGACGAGCAGGCCGGCGAAGAAGAGCCCCATGCCGAGCACCGGGCCGGGGAAGGCGAGGTCGGCGGCGCGGACCGCGGCCTCGCCGGCGAGCTGGCAGAGAAAGAGCAGGGTCAGGGCCTGGAGCATGGCGGTTCCCGGGGCGGCGAGGGGTTCGGGCCGCGTCCTAAGCCGCGGCACCGGCCCAGTGCAAGCCCCGGCGAGCCGTCGGGGGCGCTCCGAGCAGGATGTCGTGCTCCCCGAGCCCGGGCGATGCCCGCGATCGCGATCCCGGAATCGGCCGGCCCGTCGCCCTTCGCGTCGCGGGAAGCCGGGCCGCCGGCGAAGCGCTGGTCGCCCGCATGGCCGGCCGCATTCCGCGATCGGCTGCCGGCTGCCGGGCTCCGCGTCGCGGAGGCGCTCCGCCCGCCGTCCACTGCTCCGTCGGCGCAGGAGCGCCGCCATGAAGCGCCGACCCCGGTCTCGCATGGTCGATGCTCGGGAGTCACGGCGCAGACCCTGGAGTCCGTGCGTTGCGAGGTCCTCAAGGGAGTTGCATTGCGGACGGGCTTCGACCAATAGTGGTCTGTTCATATAAGTCATAAGGTGTTCATAAAATGGCAGAAGCATCAGCCTTGCTGGTCGACGACCCGCCCTACGGGGTGCCGCCGGTGGCGCGTGCGTTCACGCTGCTGCGATATGTTGCCGCCGGGAACAGATGTCGCAATACCAGCCAGGCGGCCAAGGCCACGGGGATCAACCGCACGACGCTCATTCGGCTTCTGGCGACGCTGGAGGAGGAGGGAATGATCGAGGCGATACCCGACGACGGGGGGTATCGTCTGGGGACGGGGCTCATCACGCTGGCGGCCGAGGCCTTGCATGGGCGGGACATCGCGCAGGTGTCGCGGCCCTATCTCCTGGAGCTGGTGCGGGAGCTCAATCTTTCGGCGCATCTCGGAATTCTCGAAGGGCGCGAGATCGTCTATCTGGCGCGAGTGACCCCGAATTCGCATCTGGCGAGCAACGTGCGGGAGGGGACGCGGCTGCCGGCGCATGCGACCTCGATCGGGCGGATCCTGCTCGCGGATCTCGCACCGGAGGAGCTCCGGAAGCGCTATGCCGGCGTGCGGCTCGACGCCTACAGCGACAAGACGCGGACCTCGCTCGCGGATCTCGAGAAGCAGCTCCGGGAGGACAAGGCGCTCGGGGTCGCCTGGAGCATGGCGAATTTCGAGCCCGAGATCGGCTCGGGCGCGGCCCTGGTGCGGGACCACCGCGGGCAGGCCGCCGGGGCGATCAACGTGACGGGGCATGCGAGCGCCTTCACGCCCGGAAACCCGCGGCTCCCCGAGATCGAGGCGGCGCTCAAGAAGGCGGCGACGGGGATCTCCGAGGCTCTCGGATTCAAAGGCTGACCCCCGCCTGAGCGCGCGCGCACAAGCGGCCAAGTCTTTGATACGGCTGAAGAACGCCGTCCGCGTTAACCGATTGGAAACGACGGGGCGCGGGGGCGCGAGGTCACTTCGCCTCGTCGGCGGGGGTGGCGTTCAGGAGGCCGTATTCCTCCGCGCCGATCCGGTCGAAGAGATCGATCTGGGTCTCGAGGAAATCGATGTGGCCTTCCTCGTCGTGCATCAGGGTCTCGAAGAGATCCTTGCTGACGTAGTCCTCGGCTTCCTCGGCGACGTCGCGGGCCTCGCGGTAGAGGGCGCGGGCGCGGTATTCGGCCTTGAGGTCGGCGTCGAGCACCTCCCGGACCGACTCGCCGATCATCAGCGGGTCGAGCTTCTGGAGGTTGGGGAAGCCCTCGAGGAACACGATGCGGGCGATGAGCTGGTCGGCGTGCTCCATCTCCTCGATGCTCTCGTCTCTCCACTTCTGCGCCATCGCGCCGAAACCCCAGTTCTGGAGCAATCGGTAGTGCAGCCAGAACTGGCTGACCGCGGTGAGCTCGTGGCGCAGCGCATCGTTCAGGAGGTCGATGACCTTGGGATTGCCCTTCACTTGATCCTCCGCGGATGTGCATCGCCGCGCAGCAAGCCCTCGGCGACGATGACCTCCTGCGCGGTGGCATAGATTCGCAGGGTTAGGAGCGGAGCGCAATCCATGCAGGTCGGAGACTTGCCGAGCGCGCGGTAGACCCGGTTGGGTGTGATCGGCGCGCCCGGATTGCTCCGGTACAACTTGCGGGTTACCTCGCGCAGCTCTTCCTGGCGGATGACGGCGCAGGAGCAGATGATCATACCGTCCTCCCCGGTTCCGGCTACCCTTCGGCGGTTTCGGCCGGCTCGCCCAGCGGGGCGGCCCAGGCGTCGTAGCCATAGACCCAGTCGGCGTTGCCCTGGCCCTTCATCCAGTCGTTGGCGAGCGAGCCGAGCTGGACGCGGGCGGTGCGGTCGCGGCGGGCGTCCTCGTAGCTGCGCAGGGCGGCGGGGACGTCGGCGCGCGTCGCACCCGCGAGCGCGCGGGAGAGCACGACGGCGTCCTCGATCGCCATGCAGGCGCCCTGGGCCATGAAGGGCACCATCGGATGCGCCGCGTCGCCGAGGAGCGTGGCATGGCCCGAAGACCAGCGCGGCATGGGGTCGCGGACGTAGAGCGCGGATTTGGTGACCGAGGCGACGGCGCCGAGAAGCGCGCGAACCTCGGGGTGGAAATCGGCGTAGACCGCGCGCAGCTCGGCGACGTCGCCGGGCAGCGTCCAGCTTTCCTCGCGCCAGTCGTCCTGGGGCGTGGTGGCGAAGATGAAGATCTCCTCGCCGCGGGTCAGCGGGAAGACGACGACCTGCACGTCGGGGCGCGGACCCCACCATTTGGTGAAGCTGTCGAGATTCTCCGCCGCGACCGCGGTGCGCGGGACGACGGCGCGGTAGGAGACGAGGCCGGTGAAGCGCGGATGATCCTCGCCGAAGAGCGACGCGCGCACCGCCGAGTGGATGCCGTCGGCGCCGATGACGAGGTCGAAGCGCTCGCTCGATCCGTCGGCGAAGGTGACGGTGCCGTCGGAGACGGCCGTGACCCTGTGGCCGAGCCGGATCGCGCTTTGCGGCACCCGCGCCTCGAGGGCGCGCAGCAGGTCGCCGCGGTGGATGGTGAGCTGCGGCGCGCCGTATTTGCGCTCCGCCTCGTCGCCCATCGGCAGGCGCGAGGTCTCCTCGCCGCTGTCCCAGGTGCGGCTGATGCGGAAGCGCGGCCGGGCGGCGGTCTCGCGCAGGGTCTCGCCGATGCCGAGCCGGTCGAGCGCGTGCACCGCGTTGGGGGTCAGGTTCACGTCCGCGCCGATGCGGGCGAAGGCGCGGGCCTGCTCGTGGACGGTGACGGAATGGCCGTCCTTCGCGAGGGCGATGGCGGCCGTCAGGCCGCCGACGCCACCGCCGCAGATGCCGATTTCGAGGCCCATGCGAATTCCCCTTTTCAGGCGTAGGTATAGCCGAATGAGAGCGTGAAGCGGTCCGCGGCGAGCGGCGCCGTGCCGAGCCGGGCGCGCCGGATCCACAGGCGGCCGTGGACCTGGATGTCGCTGAAGTCGGTGCCCTCGGCGAAGGCGGTCGAGTCGCACCAGATGCCGCCGAGGTATTCCGCCCCGCGGAAGTCGGCCGGCGCCCCGAAGGCGGCATGGGCGAGCGAGACGTTGCCGTAGGAGACGGTGCCGGCGAAGCTCGCCCCTTGCGCGAAGCGGGCGTGGTCGAAGCGGGCGATGCCGCGGAACTCGGTCTTCGAGAAATCGGCCGGCGCGTCGAAGCTCGCGTCCTCGAAGCGGGCGTCGGTCAGGAACTGCGCGCGGGCGAAGGGGCTCGGGCCCTCGAAGGCGACGCCGCGGAACCAGGCGAGGCCGAGGAAGCGGGCGCCCGTGGCGTCGAGGCCCTCGGGGAAGGTCGCGCCGGAGAAATCCACGCCGGGCATCTCGCGACCCGAGAGGTCGAGCCGCCCCTCGCAGGTGATGCCGGCGAGGTCGACATGCTCGCCGTGCTTCCAGGCGACCGACAGGCGTTCGAGGATCTCGGCGGCGCGCATCAGGCGGCCTCCCCGACGCGGGTGCGGGCGAGCTCGACCACCGAATCGGCCCATTCCATGGCGAGGTCGTCGGCCATGTCGGAGCCGGAGGCGTCGTGGATCACCCGGTCGCCGACCTGGGCGGCGCCGCGGCCCTTCAGCATGTCGGCGATGATCTGGCTGCCGAAATTGTGGGTCTCGTCGTATTCGGTGTCGCCGAGGCCGAAGATCGCGAAATGGATGCCGGCAAGATCCGGCTGCGCCGTCTCCATCGCCTCGGCGAAGGGCTTGGCCGAGGAGGGCAGCTCACCGTCGCCGTAGGTCGAGCAGATCACGAGGTAGAACTGCTCGGGGGCGAAGTCGGATGGCGCGAAGTCCGAGAGGTTGGTGCAGGTGACCGCGTGGTCGCCCTCGAGGTGCGCGGTGACATCTTCGGCCAGCATCTCGGCATTGCCGGTCTCGGTTCCGTATAGGACGGTGATGTTCATGGCTTATCCCTCATTGTTCAGTGCCAGCGCGAGCATGGCCGCGCGGTCGGCGATCTTCCTGCGGCAGCGGTCCGCGGTGGCGGCGGCGAGTTCGGCCGCGTCGATGCGCTTCCAGCCCGCGTAGTCGACGCGGCCGGTGGCGGGGAGGCCGGGCCTGCCGGTCGCGGCGTCGAGGTCGGCGATGACCCGGGCGGCGAGCGCCTGCGCCTCGGCCCGGTTCTCCGGGATGGTGCCGCGCGGGCCGCGGCGGAACCAGCCGGTGGCGTAGAGGCCGTCGTCGAGCACGCCGGCGTCGATGTCGCGCGCATGCTCGAGCAGCGTGCCGCGCGAGAGATTGGCGCAGGTGTCGAAGCCGATGGCGCTGATGAAGGTGTCGCAGGGCAGCACCGTCTCCGCGCCCGCGGCATCGCGGAAGCGCACGGCGGTGACGCGGCCGTCCTTGCCCTCGAAGGCGGTGGGGGTGAGGCCGAAGCGGAAGGTGAGCCTGCGCGGCCCGTGGGCGATGCCGTCGATGGCCGCGAGCGCGTCGAGCTTCTTCTGGCCCGCGGGCTCCTCGGCGGTGCCGGCGCCCTCGATGCGGATCGTCGCATGGGCAAGGTGGTGCAGTTCCTTGACCATGACCGGGTCGAACTTGGCGTGGGACGCGGCCGAGCGGCCGACGACGTCGATGGTCTCGATATGGCCGGCGGTGAGCCAGGCGGTCGGGACCGGCCCCAGGTCGGTGCCGGCGAGCTCGTCGGCGCTCTTGGCGATGAGCCGCACGATGTCGATGGCGACATTGCCGTTGCCCATGACCACGACGTGCCGGCCGAGGGCGGGCAGGGGGTCCGCGTCCGGGTGCTCGTTGAGCGCGCGGGTGACGATGCCGGCGCCGGCGATGCCGGCGAGGTCCTCGCCGGGGATGCCCAGGCGGCGGTCGGTGGCGAGGCCGGCGGCGAGGATGACGGCGTCGTAGGCGGCGCGCAGTTCGTCGAGGCTGATGTCCGCGCCGATGTCGAGGTTGCCGATGAAGCCCGCGCCCTGGCGCTCGAAGAGGCGCTCGAACTGGCGGATGATCGCCTTGGTGCCCTGGTGGTCGGCGGCGACGCCGTAGCGGACGAGGCCGTAGGGCACGGGCAGGCGGTCGATGAGGTCGAGCCTGAGGTCGGGCTTCGCCTTGAGCAGCGCCTGGGCGAGGTAGCAGCCGGAGGGGCCGGAGCCGACGATGGCGACGGATTTCTGCATCAGGCGGCTCCCGCCCAGGCGAGGGGCTTTCCGGTGAGGTCGGTATAGATCGATTTCTGCGCCATATAGGCGCGGATGCCGTCGCGGCCCTTCTCGCGGCCGGTGCCGCTCTCCTTCTCGCCGCCGAAGGGGGTGGAGACGGAGAACTGCTTGTAGGTGTTGATCCAGACGGTGCCGGTCCTGAGCGCCCGGCCGATGCGCCAGGCGCGGGGGAAGTCGCGGGTCCAGATGCCGGAGGCGAGGCCGTAGTCGCTGTCGTTGCCTTGCGCGATCACGTCGGCCTCGTCCTCGAAGGGGAGGACGACGAGCACGGGGCCGAAGACCTCCTCGCGGCAGATGGTGGCGGAATTGTCGACGCCGGCGAGGATCGTCGGCAGGTAGAAGGCGCCCTTGTCGTAGGTCTCGCCCGCCGGGGCGCGGCCCCCGGCCAGCAGCTCGGCGCCTTCGGCGCGGGCGGCGTCGACCATCTTCGCGACCGAGGCGCGGTGGTCGAAATGGACGAGCGGCGCGACCTGGGTCGCGGGGTCGAAGGGGTGGCCGACGCGCAGGCGTTCGGTCGCGGCGGTGAGGCGCTCGACGAAGCTGTCGTAGATCGGGCGCTCGACGAAGAGGCGGGCGCCGGCGATGCAGCTCTGCCCCGAGGAGGAGAAGATGCCGTAGAGCACGCCGGCGATCGCCTGGTCGATGTCGGCGTCGGCGAAGACGATGGTGGGGGACTTGCCGCCGAGCTCGAGCGAGACCGGCATCAGCTTCTCGGCCGCCTTGCGGGCGAGCGCCCGGCCGGTGGAGGTGCCGCCGGTGAAGCTGACCTTGGCGATGTCGGGGTGCTCGACGAGCAGGTTGCCGATCTCGCGCCCGGCGCCGGGCAGCACGGAGAAGAGCCCCTTCGGCAGGCCGGCCTCCTCGACGATGCGGGCGAGTTCGAGGCTGACGAGCGGCGACCAGGAGGCGGGCTTGAGCAGCACCGCATTGCCGGCGGCGAGCGCCGGCGCGACCTTCTGCGCGTCCGAGGCGATCGGCGAGTTCCAGGGCGTGATCGCGGCGACGAGGCCGAGCGGCTCGTGGACCGACATGGTCAGCGCGTCGCCGCGCTGGGTGGTCAGCGCCTCGTCCGCGGTCTCGAGCGCGGCGGCGAAATAGCGGAAGGTGCCGGCGGCGGAGGCGGCGAGCGCGCGGGTCTCCTTCAGCGTCTTGCCGGTGTCCATGGTCTGGATCCGCGCGATCCGGTCGACGTTGGCCTCGATGCCGTCGGCGATCCGGGCGAGGATGCGCGCCCGCTCGTGCGGGCGGAGGTTGCGCCAGGCCGGGTCGGCCTGGGCGGCCTTGGCGCGCTCGATGGCCGCGAGGCCGTCGGCCTCGGAGGCGCCCTTCAGCACCCGGTTGACCGAGCCGTCGGCGGGAAAGATCGAGGTGATCTCCGCGCCGGAGCCGGTGGTCCATTCGCCGGCGACGTAGAGCTTGCCGTCCGGAAGGTCAGTCATCGCTTCTCCCCACATGAACTCTCCTCCCTCAGATGGCGACCGGGCCGAGGCGGTTCCGGATTTCCCGCAGGACGCTGTAGATCGTCGTCGCCGAGGTCTTGGCGTTGCCGGACGACGGCTTGTTCTCGATGCGGATCGTGTAGTTGGCGATCGGCGAGACGACGGAATATTCGTGCACGTTGCCGGGGGCGGAAGGATCCGCCATCAGCTCGACCCGGGTCGCCTCGAAGCCCGCCCCGGCGAGCGCCAGCGTCGCGGCGACATTGGCGTTCTTCGGATAGGCGGCCGCCGCCTCGCGCGCGGTGCCGGTGAAGAAGATCGCCGGCTCGGCGAGCGACGCGAGATCGAGGATCTCGGCCGCCGGCGTGCCGGCCCAGGCGGCGGGCGGCTTGATGCCGCGATAGCGGACCTCGAGCCCGCCCCCGGCGCCGAGCGCCGAGAGGAGGTCGATCGCGCCCACCGCGCCGGCCGGCAGGATCAGGCGTGCGCCGCCCTCGGCCGCCGCCGCCTCAAGCGCGCCCTCGAGCGCCGGGTCGGCGAGCGCGCCGGTCGAGACGAGGACCACGTCGATGCCGGCGCGGAGCACGGCCGGCGCATGCGCCTCGGCCGCGGAATGGCCCGCGCATTCGACGACGAGGTCGGGCCGGTCGGCGAGCAGGCCGGCGGCGTCGGAGACCAGCGCATGGCTCCGCGCCGCCCCCTTGAGCTCGCCGTCGAGGCGGCTGCGGGCTGCATCCGCCGCGCCCGGGCGCACGAGCACGGTCAGGTGATCGAGCGGGGCGCCCTCGGCGATGAGGCCGAGCAGCGCCGTCCCGATGTTGCCGAAGCCGATGAGACCGAGGCGCATGGCGTCAGACCTTGTTCCCGGCGGCGCCGGCGGGCGGGCCGGAGAAGGATTCGGCGAAGGGGCCGATCGCGACCATGTCGACCTCGACGACCTGCGGCCCCTCGGCGGCGAGCGCCGCGTCGAGCGCCGCCGGGAAGTCCTCGACCGAGCGGACGAGGGTATGCGGCATGCCGATGGCGCGGCAGAAGGTCGGGAATTCCGGCACCGCGACCTTGGAGAAATGCCGCCGGCTGTCGTATTGCGCGTCCTGGATGTTCTGGATCACGCCATAGGCCTGGTCGTTCATCAGCACGTAGACCAGCGGCGCGTTCTCGTCGACCGCGGTGATCATCTCCGCCAGCCCGAGCATGGTGCCGCCGTCGCCGAGCAGGGTGATCGCCTTGGGCCCCGAGGAGCCGAGCGCGGCCCCGACGCCCATGGCGACGCCCTGGCCGATGCCGCCGCCGAGCGCATGCACGCCGTGGCGAGGGTCGGCGATGCGCACGTAGCGGTTGCCGAAGGTCGAGTTCGAGATCGTCACGTCGCGCACCCAGGGGTGGCGGCCGGCGGCGACGCGCTCGGTCAGCGCCTCGGCGACGCCGGCATAGGGGCCGAGCACGTTGCGCATCCTCCCCTCCGACTGCACCCGGGTACGGGCGATGTCGAAGGGCAGGTTCGGATCGGTGTCGAGCTTCGGCGGCAGCCGGTCGAGCAGGCGCTGCAGCGTGTCGGCGGCGTCGCCATGGGCGAAGATCTCGACCGGGTAGTTGCGGCCGCCCTGGCCGGCGTCGGCGTCGACCTGGATCAGCGGCCGGGGCAGCGGCATCGCGTTGTTGCGCGTCTCGTTGCCGCGCAGCCGCGAGCCGACCACGATCATCAGGTCCGAGCTCGCGTAGAGCTCGGCGGCTTCGGGCGTCATGTTGAAGGCGCCGAGATTGCCCGGCTCCTCCTCGGAGACGATTGCGCGGCCGTTCGTGGAGGTGACGACGCCGAAGCCGCGCTTGAGCAGTTCCGTCGCCGGCGCCCCGGCGCCGCGCGCGCCGCCGCCGAGCCAGAGCAGCGGCCGGCGCGCCGTCTTCACCAGCTCGGCGATCTCGTCGAGGACGGCGTCGGAGGCGATCGGCCGGGTCGCGCGCGGCGCGTGGATGCGGGTGGCGCCGTGGGCGGTCGACCGCTGCACGTCGACCGGGATCTCGAGGCTGACCGGGCCGGTCGGCGCCGAGAGCGCGGCGGAGACCGCGGCGGTCAGGGCGCCGATGGCGCCGTTCGCGTCCCACATGCGGAAGACCGCCTTGGAGACGCCGCGCAGCATCTCGGGCTGGCGCGGCACGTCGTGGATCGCGGCGCGGTCGCGGTCGGCGAATTCGCGATCGACCTGGGTGGTGATATGCAGGACCGGCGAGCCGGCGGTCAGCGCCTCGGCCTGGGCGCCGGCGGCGTTGCCGGCCGCGGTGCCGGTCGAGGTCATGCAGACCCCGAGGCCGCCGGTGACGCGGGCATAGGCGTCGGCCATGTTCATGGCGCCGGCCTCGCCGCGGGCGGGCACGAAGCGGATCTTGCCCTGGCGCGCCACGGCGTCGAGGATCGGCATGTTGTGGATCGAGATCACGCCGAAGATGGTCGTGACGCCGGTCTCGGCGAGGAAGCGGGCGATGAAGTCGCCGACGGTCTCGGTGCCGGCGGCGGTGTCGCCGGGGGTTTCGGTATCTTCGATGGTCGAGAGAAGCATGGTCTGGTCCCTCAGATATGACGCGCGAGGCCGCCCGAGACGTCGAGCTGGGCGCCGGTGATGTAGCTGGCGGCCCTGGAGCCGAGGAAGGCGATGGCGGCGGCGGCCTCGCTCGGGTCGCCGAGACGGCCGAGCGGGATGCCCTTGCGGGCGGCGAGCTTGCCGTACCATTCGGCGCGGCTCTGGCTCTGGTCCTCGCGCTCGGCGAAGCGGCGGGTCCATTGGCCGGATTCGACCAGGCCGAGCAGCACCGAATTGACCCGGATCTCCGGGGCGAGCTCGACGCTCAGCGATTTCAGCAGGTTCTGCACCCCGGCGCGCGCCGAGGAGGTGCAGACCATATGCGGCTCCGGCTGGTAGGCGAGCAGCGAGTTGACCGCGACGATGGCGCCGCGGCTCTCGCGCAGCAGCGGCAGGAAGGCGCGCGTCGGATGGATCTGGCTGAAGAGCTTCAGCTCGTATTCCTTGCGCCAGTCGTCGTCCTCGGTCTCGGCGAAGGAGGAGACGCGGCCCTGGCCGGCGTTGTTGACGAGGAGGTCGCAGCGGCCGAACCGGTCGCGGACCTCGGCGGCGAAGGCATCGACCGCCGCGCGGTCGAGCACCGAGAGGGCCCGGGCCAGCACGCGCTCCTGGCCGTGGTCCCGGGCGAGGACGCAGGCGACGTCGTTGAGCCGCCCCTCGTTCCGGGCGCAGAAGGCGACCTGCGCCCCGTGCTCGAGCAGGAGCCTGACGGTGGCGAGGCCGATTCCGGAGGATCCGCCGGTGACGACCGCGACCTTTCCCTGATAGCCGTAGTCCATCACCTTGTCCTCAGTTCGGGGAAGCCGGGATCGGGGCGGCCCTGCATCACGGCGCGCTGTGCCGGGGTCGGGGGGCCTGCGGTCATCCAGCGGTCCATCGCCTCGGGGTCGGTGCGCGACCAGACCTTGGCCTCGTGGGTCGTCTCGTCGATCTGCTGCAATTCGGAGGTGAACTCGATGACGAAGCCCGAGGGCGAGACGAAATAGGCGAAGGGGTTGTTGCCCGGCCCGTGGCGGCCGGGGCCCCAGGAGGGGACATGGCCCTTCTGCTTCATCCGGCCGATACCGCGCATGAACTCGTCGAGCGTCGGCATCTCGAAGGCGACGTGGTTGACGGAGGCGTAATTGCCGCGGACCAGCGCGATCGAATGGTGGTCGGTATTGCAGCGCAGGAAGACCATCTGGTCGGCGGAATAATCGGAGGCGCGGAAGCCGAGCACCTCCTCGTAGAACGTCTGCGTGCCGTTCATGTCGGGGGTGTTGAGCACGACATGGCTGACCTTCTTCGGCTTGGCCCAGTCCTTCTGGTCGTCGAGCACGCGCGCCTCGGTGCGGAAGCGCAGGCGGCGGTTGTCGGGGTCGAGCATCTCGAAGCCGTAGCCGCCGGCCCAGTCGTCGAACTCGGCCGGCGCCGAGATCGGCGAATGGCCTTTCGCGATGACCTGGGCGTGCAGCGCGTCCATGGAGGCGCGGTCGGGCATGGCGAAATGGACGTATTCGATGCCGAAGACGGGCCCGTCCTTCAGGCCGTAGAGGAAGGGCTCGGTGCCGGTGCCGCGCAGGAGCGCGACGCCGTCCTCCTTGTGGGAGAGGCTGAGCCCCCACATGTCCTCGTAGAAGGGGAGCGTCGCGGAGACGCCCGGGCCGCGCATCATGATGCCGCGCAGCGATCCGACTCGGACGGGTTCGGTCATGGTTCGCGTCCTCCTTTCTCGTCCCGGCTCAGGCGACCGGCGTTGCTTGGGGGGCCACGGCTCGCGCGAAGGCGAGGGGGGCCTGGGTGTAGAGCGCGTGGCCCGCGGCGGGGACCTCGGTGAGGCGGCCGCGGACCTGGGCGGGGATGGCGGCGTGGAGGGCGCGGGCGCCCTCGGGCGGGGTCACGATGTCCTCCTCGCCGACGATCACGTCGGTGGGGACGGCGAGGCGGGCGGCATCCTCGAGCAGCCGGCCGGAGGCGAGCATGCGCGAGGCCTGGTCGTAGCCGGGGCTCCGGACCTGCGACATGCCGGTCTCGACGGCGGCGACGAGCTGGCGGTTCTCCTCGGGCCGGCAGACCAGCCGCGGGGCGCGGACACGGGCGAATTCCGCCGGCCCGAGCCGGGCGAGGTCGTCGATGCGCGCCTGCGCCGCGGGGCTGAGCGCCCCGCCGGGGGCGACGCCGTGGCCGAGCGCGGGCGAGGCGAGCAGCAGCCGCTCGACGCGCGCCGGGCGGGCGGCGGCGAAGGCGGCGCCCATCAGCGTGCCGAGCGAGTGGCCGACGAGGGTCACGCGGTCGATCCCGAGCCGGTCGAGGAAGGCTTCGAGCGCGTCGGCATAATCGGCGGCGACGGGCCAGTCGGGGCCGAGCGGCGCGGAGGCACCGTAGCCGGGGGCGTTCCAGGCGATCACCTGCCGGTCGGGCGGCAGCAGCGGCAGGAGCTCCGCGAAGGAATCGGCGTTCGAGCCGATGCCGTGCAGCAGGACCAGCGCCGGGCCGCTCCCCGGCCGCGCGCGGTAGTCGATGCCTGCGGAGGTCTGGGCGGTGAACATGCGCGGGGCCCTCAGGCGAAGACGAAGCCGTTGTTGACCGGCAGGAGCTGCCCGGTGAGCGTCAGCGCCCCCTCGGAGAGGAGGAAGGCGATGGTGTCGACGATCTCGCCCGGCGCCTGCGGGCCGGGGACGGCGCGCCCGTCGGAATAGAGCTGGTGGCGGGCCTCGGGGACGTAGTCCGTCGAGGGCGTCGTCAGGATCCCCGGCGCCACCGCGGTCACGCCGACCCGGTCGGGGCCGAGCTCGCGGGCCAGCGAGCGGGTCATGGAGATCACCGCGCCCTTCGAGGCGGTGTAGGAAAGAAGCCGCGGCGCCCCCCAGATCGCGGTGTCGGAGGCGACGTTGACCACGCGGCCCGAGCCCGAGGCGCGCAGGAGCGGTGCGGCGGCGCGGGTCATCAGCCAGGTGCCGCGCACGTTCACGCGCTGCACCCGGTCCCAGCTCTCGATCTCGATCTCCTCGAAGGGGATGCCGCCGATGCCCGTGGCGATCGCGCCGTTGTTGACGAGGCCGTGCAGCCTGCCGCCGGTCGCTTCCCCGACCGCCGCCGCGAGCGCGGCGATCGAGGCCGGGTCGGCGAGGTCGACCGGCGCGAAGGTCGCGCCGAGCGCCTCGGCCGTGGCGCGGCCCTCGTCCTCGGCGATGTCGGCGAGGAAGAGGCGCGCGCCGTGGCCGGCGAGCCCCCGGGCGATCACCGCTCCGAGCCCGCGGCCTGCGCCGGTGACGAGGATGCTGCGACCGTCGAGCATCACTCGGCGGCCTGCGCCTGGGCGAGCTCCGCCTCGACCTGCGACTTGGCGGCACGGGTCAGGATCTGCCGGATCCGGCTGACGCCGAGGTCGTGCTGGTAGAGCATCTCCCGCTTGCGGGCGTCGTCCGGCATGCCCTCGAGAATGACCCGGTCCTGCTCGAGCACCGCCCAGTGGTTCGGCTCGAGCACCGCCCGGTAGAGGAAGCGCCAGCTGTCGCGGGCGACGCCCGAGACCTCGCGCATGCGCCAGAAGAAGACCTTGCAGGTATGCTCGTCCACCGGGAGCGTGAAGCCGATGATCCGCATGAAGCCGCCCGGCCCCGCGGCCGGCGGATAGGGGATGTCGAGGAAGCAGAACATGTCGCCGGCGTGGATCTCGAACTCGGTCCAGTCGAAGTTCTCGCCCACCTGGCCGACGCGGCTGATGTGGAAGCCGTTTTCGGTCTTGTCGAGCTTCATCAGGTCCTGCTTGGAGCCATAGGCCAGCGTGAAGCTCTCCGAATGCAGGTAGCAGCCGTGCATCGGATCGGCGAGGTTGTCGAGCGCGTAGCGGTAGTTGCACTCCCAGACCGAGGTGCAGAGGAAGCCGGTCCAGGCGTCGCTGACCAGCTCCTTCGGCAGCACGAGCGCGGGCGGCTCGGGCTGCTCGACCGAGGGGAAGTAGACGAAGACGGCGTCGTTCGACTCGGTCGTCGCGAAGGACTTGAGCGCCTTGCGGCCCTCGAGCGCGCATTCCGGCATCGCCGGGACCCGGACCACCACGCCCTCGCCGTTGACGATCACGCCGTGGTAGCGGCAGCCGATGTTGCCCTCGTGGACCTCGCCGTAGGAGAGCGGCGCGCCGCGGTGCGGGCAGAAGTCCTCGATGCAGTTGATCTTGCCGGCGGCGTCGCGCCAGAGCACCAGCTTCTGGTTGAGGGCCTTCACGCCGTGCGGACGGGTGCCCTTCACCTCGACCGACTTGGCGACCGGGTACCATTGGCCGAGGAGGCCGGTATTCACCCGCTCTTCGATGAGCGTCTTCTTGTCGATGGCTGTCATGGCTGTCTCCTGCGGCCTCGGGGCTGCGGGGGGCGCCGGGCGCCCCCGGCGCATGTCACTTCTTGTCGCGCTTGATCTGCGAGACGGGGTGGTCGGGCGGATAGGTCGGCGTGACCGGCTTGGGGTTGCCGATGAGCACGCACATCAGCGCCTCCTCGATGCCCTCGTTGCGCAGGCCGCGGTAGAGGCCCGGCGGCACCGAGACCATGTCGCGCTCGGAGAGCACGGTCTCGACCAGCTCGCCCTTGTGCTCGATGAAGAAGCGGACCTTGTGGCCCTTGAGGATGAAGAACACCTCCTCGGCGTCGCGGTGGATGTGCAGCGGGCCCTCGCAGCCGGCCGGCAGCACCATGGTCGAGAAGGTGAAGTTCTCCGCCGGGATCACGTTCTCGTCGTCGGTGATGCCGGTGGCGCCGGTGCCGATGTAGCGCATCTGGGCGCGGCGGTAGATCGGGTCGTAGTCCGCCTGGAACTTGAGCGCGTCCCAGTCCAGCGTGCGGGTCGCGTAGCGGGCGGTCCGGCTCTCGATCCAGTCTCCGAGGCTCTTGCCCTCGGGGATCATCACGTCTTCGGGCTCGATCGACGGGAACTTCTTCGGAACAGCGGACATGGTCGTCTCCTGTGGAACCAAGTGGTTGGGTGGTCGCCGGCCCTGGGTCAGAACTGTGCCTTGGGCAGGTAGTGGAGCAGGCGGGTCTCGGCGCGGACGAGCGCGGAGTAGAGCAGGAAGCCGATGACGGTCAGCAGGATGATCGCGTTGAAGACCATCGCCGCATTCGCCTGGCCGCCGCCGTAGGAGATCAGGAAGCCGAGGCCGGTGTTGCCGCCGACGAGTTCGCCCACCGTGACGCCGATGACCGCGAGGGTCGAGGCGATGCGCAGGCCCGCCATCAGGTTCGGCAGCGTCGAGGGCATCTCGACTTTCAGAAAGATCTGGAACCGCGAGAGGTTGTAGGCCCGCGCCAGGTTCACCAGGTCGCGGTCGACGGTCCGCATCGCCTGCAGCACGTTAACGAGCACCGGGAAGAACACGATCAGCACGGTGACGAGCAGCTTCGGCATGGCGTTGTAGCCGAACCACATGATGAAGAGCGGCGCGAAGGCGACCTTGGGCGCGATCTGCAGCGCCAGGATATAGGGCGAGAGCACCTTCTCCCAGAACTCGGACATGCCGAGCAGGTAGCCGAGCGCCGCGCCGAGGGCGCTGCCGATGGCGAAGCCGAGGATGGTGTAGAGCGCGGTCGAGGCGGTATTGGCGAGCAGGCTCTCGCTCGTCCACATCCGGCCGAACTCGACGATGCAGTCCGAGAGCGTCGGGATGATGTATTTCGGGACCGCCAGGGCCGTGGGCAGGATCTGCCAGGCGACGAGCAGCAGGGCGAGAAGGCTGAGGCTCGCGTAGAGCGCGGCGCGGGACCCGCGGGGGCGGGCCGGGGCGGCGGCGTTCACGGCCGGGGCGGTTGCGGTCGCGCTGCTCATTGCACGAACTCGTTGGTATAGAGGTCCTCGACCGGGATGGCGGTCTGCACGACGCCCTGACCGATGTAGAAGTCCTGCACCGCCTTGATCCGCTCGGGGTCGAAGGTGCCGAGCGGCTGGCCTTCGGCCTCGGGATAGACCTTCGCGGCATAGGCCTCGAGGATCGCCTGTACCTCGGCCTCCTTGCCGGCGTGCTGCGGCACCGCGGCGACGAAGTCCTGCGCGGCCTGGGCCGGGTCGGCCTCGATGTCGCGAACCGCCTGCAGGACGGCGTTGACGAAGCCCTTCACCACCTCGGGCCGCTCGGCGATCGTCGTGTCGGAGGCGATGATCGCCTGGGCCATCGCCGGGAAGACCTCGTCGACGGGCATCTGCTCGACCTCGACGCCGCCGCCCTCGACCGCGGCGATCCACTCCGGCACGCCCGACATCGCGTCGAGATTGCCGGCGATCATCAGCTGGATGGTGCCGCCCGGGCCGACGCCCTGGATGTTCGCCTCGCTCTTGTCGAGGCCGGCGGAGGCGAGCACGCCGAGCAGGTTGTAATAGGTGGTGTCCTGGAAGGAGAGCACGCCGACGTTCTTGCCCTTGAAATCGGCGGGGCCGGTGATGCCGCTGTCCTTGCGCCAGGCCAGCTGGGTCAGGCCGCGGCCGCCGAGCAGCGCCACACCGCGGACCTCGAGGCCGTTGGCGCGGACGATGATCGGCGTGTCGCCGATGCCGCCGCCCATGTCGGCGTTCCCGGCGGCGACCTGGGTCGCGACATCGGCGCCGCCCTTGCCGACCTGGAAGGTCACGTCGAGCCCGGCCTCGTCGAAATAGCCCTTGGCCTTGGCGAGCTGGAAGGGCGCGAAGGCGGGCAGGAAATCCGGGGCCGGGAAGAGGTAGGTGACCTCCTCGGCGGCCTCCGCCGCGGCGGCGAAAGTGATCGCGGCGGCCGCGACGGTGGTTAGGAACAGGCGCTTCATGTCGTCGTCCCCCTCATGGGAATGGCTGTCGTCAGATGGCTTTTTCTTCGAGCTTCAGGTGCCGGAAGATCTGGCCGGCGTATTCGCCGACCTCCGGCATCACCCGCCGCTTCAGGGGGTGGGCGCGGTCGGGCAGCTCGACCTTGATCTCGGTGAGGACCGTGCCCGGCCGCTCGGAGAGGACGAGGATGCGGTCCGACATCAGCACCGCCTCGGAGAGGTCGTGGGTGATGAGCAGCGTGGTCTTGCCGCTTTCGGCGATGGTCGCGGCGAAGCTGTCCTGCAGCAGGAGCTTGGTCTGGGCGTCGAGCGCCGAGAAGGGCTCGTCGAGCAGGATGATCTCGGGGTCGATGGCGAGCGTGCGCGCCAGCGCCGCGCGCTGCCGCATGCCGCCGGAGAGCTGGTAGGGAAAGTGGTTCTCGAAGCCGGCGAGGTGGCAGCGCTTGAGCTCGGCCATCGCCCGCTCGCGCCGCGGTCCGGGGGCGGCGCCGCGCGCCTCGAGCCCGAACTCGATGTTCTTCACGATGTTGCGCCAGGGCAGCAGCAGATCCTTCTGCAGCATGAAGCCGACGTGGTCGTTCGGCCCGGTCACCGGCTGGTCGCTGACCAGCACCTCGCCGGTCGTCGGCTGGTAGAGGCCGGCGGTCATCGACAGCAGGGTCGACTTGCCGCAGCCGGACGGACCGACGACGGAGACGAACTCGCCCTCGTTCACCTTGAAGGTGACGTCCCGGATCGCGGTCAGCACGGCGCCCGAGTTCGTGGTGAACTGCTTGGTGACGCCGCGGAACTCAAGCGCCATAGCCATGCTCCGCATAGGCCGCATCGAGCTCGCCGTTGATCTCCGCCAGCTCGGCGACGAGCAGCGCCTCGGTCCAGTCGGTGCGACCCGATTTCGGCGCCGTGACCCCCTTCGCTGCGAGCGCCTCGGCCACGGCCGCATAGTCGTGCGTGCCCTCGCCGTAGATCGCCATCAGCCCCCTGGCCAGTTCGGCCTCGGCGGGCGTTATCTCTCGGCCGCGGCACTGGTGCGCCAGGGCGGGCCGGCTGGTGTCGCGAGCCCGCTGCGAAAGCCGATCCTTGAAAGCGTCCACCTCGCTGACCTCCTTCAGAGCATGTGTTCACAAATGAACTTAGTGTTCACAACTTATCGCCCACGGACCGGAGGCTTGTCAATCGTTAATTCAGGCGTCGAACGGAGCGCGGGGCGACGCGGGAAAGCGGCGCGCAGCAAGCCCTTGCATTTTCGTGGCAATAGCCGGTGGCTCCGGTTCGGAGACAGGGCGCCGAGTCCCCTCGGTTCGGATGCAGCGCCGCAACGGCGCATGGCCTTTGTCGGGCCGGTGCCATCGGGGGAGGCCGTCGGGACGCCGACGGCACCCGAATCAAGCGACCTGGCAAGGGATCCGCCCCGGCCCGGGACCAGGCGACGGCGCGGCTGCCCGAGCCGGCGGCCGCTCCCGCCCGGGCCGGCAGGAGCAGGCGGCGGCGCGTTCGTCGTAGCCGGTCGCGATGCCTCGCCGCCCGGCCGCCTTGGCCCACCGCGCGCCTGGCCCACCACGTCCTTGGCGGGCCGCCGGCGAAAGGCGCCCCGCTCAGCCGGAGGCGGATCCGAGAATGCCGTCGGCGAGGGCAGCGGTCTCCGGGCCGAGTTCCCAGGAACCGGTCGCGCCGAATTGTGCGACATGGAGCGTGTCGCGCCACCGGCGGTGGTCGCGAAGGAAGCGGAAGGGGGCTTGTATGGGGCAGAAGACCTGATTGGCGAGCACCCACTCGAGTTGTTCCCTCACGATGCCGGGGTCGAGCGCGGGGGAGCGGGCGATCACCGCCCGCACGCCGAGGCCGGGGTCAGCCGCGCAGGCCCGCCACGCCCTGCGCACGACGCGCGAGAGGGTCGCGGCGAGATCCGGTCTCGCCTCGAGGACGCTCGCAAGACAGAGCAAGGCGCCGGTATAGATGTCGAGGCCGTGGTCCGCGAAATAGAGGAACTCGATATCGGAGCTGTCATGGCCGCGCATGCGCATCGCGAACCTGAGGGTCGCATCGAAGCAGGTCGCCGCCAGCACCTCGCGCTCTGCGACCATCCGGTCGCGCTCGGCGGGTGCAACGACACGAAACGCGTAGCGGACGTCCCCGAGGCCATTTCGGGCGAGGAGCAGCGGCAGGAGCCTCGCCGATGTGTCGCCGTCCGGGCCGCAGAGGATGGCGCCGTCGATGTCCTCGAGCGCGAGCGGCACGGCACGGCGATGATAGCCCAGGCTGCAGGGGCTGCGCAGGTAGATGGGCATCAGGGAGCGGATGGGCGCGTCGCCGCTGCGAATTGCCCCTTCGAGGACGGTCGCCACGTCGCCGAAGCCGATCTCCGCATCTCCCGCGAGAAGCGCCCGGCTGACCTGCGAGGAACTGAATCCCTCGACGAACTCGACCTCGAGGCCCGCCTGCCGAAAGAGACCGGCATCGACGGCATGGAGGAACGGCGCGTTCTGCCCCTGGTAGAGGTGATTGAGCTTGAAGCGTAGCCGCATCTGACGCCCTGCGCGGGCCGCCATTGGCCCTTGGCTTTTCCATCGGTTCCGCGGCATATCTCGCGCGGGGCGTTTCGTCACGCAGAACCGCAGCGGGAGGACCGAGATGATCCAACGATTTCTGATGGCGGCCGCCGGCCTGGCGCTTGCCATGGTCGCCGGGGCCGCCGATGCCCAGGACCACCGCGACGCCCTCGTCGAAGACGGCGTGCTGACGGTCGGGACGTCGGGATCGGCCCCGCCCTTCAGCATGACGACGCCGACCGGCGATCTGGCCGGCTTCGACGTCGATGTCGCGACCATGCTCGGTGAGGCGCTGGGCCTCGAGCCGTCCTTCGAGAAGCTGGACTTCGCGGGCCTGCTGCCGGGCCTGACCTCGGGACGCTTCGACATCATCGCCTCGGGGGTGACGCGCACGCCGGAACGGCTGGCCTCGGAGGATTTCATCCTGCTCTCGCCCTACATCGTGAACGGCGTCGCGATCACGCGCCGCGCCGGCGAGGATGAGATCACCGGATGGGACACGGTTTGCGGCAAGGTCATGGGCGCCGTGCGGGGCGGGACCTTCCAGAAGATCGCGCTCGAGGCGCTGCCCGCCGGCTGCGTCACGGAGACGCGCGAATACCCCGGAGCGACCGAGCTCTTCCTCGACCTGCGCAACGGCAGGATCGACTTTGCCGCGCATGACTTCCTGGGTCCGAACTATCTGCTGAAGAACGGGCAGATCTCGGATGTCGTCGTCCTCGACGACCTGCTGGCGACCATCACCCAGAGCGTCGCGGTGAATGCGGGCAACGAGGCGCTCGCCGATGCCATCGATACCCAGTTCGCGGCCTGGCGGGACGACGGGACGCTGCAGGCCCTGATCGAGGAATGGTTCGGCGCATCGATCGACTGGTCGGCCGCGGAATGATCTGAACCCGGGGCGGGCGCATGCTCGAGATCGCGCTCGCCTGGCTGCCGCAGCTGTTCTCGGCGGCGATCCTGACACTCGCGCTCGCGGCGGTCATCTTTGCCATCTCCGGGGTGTTCGGGCTCGGGCTCGCACTCCTGGTGCGCAGCGCCGCTTCGCCCTGGCCGCGTCGAGCCGCCGAGGGCTTCAGCTCGATCTTCCGGTCGCTGCCGGAGCTCGTCGTCCTCTTCTTCCTGTTCTTCGGAGGCGCACAGATCGGGCTGGACCTGGGGGCGGTCGGCTCGACGATCGTCGCCTTCGGCCTCGTCGGCATCGCTTTCGACTATCAGGTCTTCAAGGGCGCGCTGTCGGCGATCCCCGAGGGCCAGTTCGATGGCGCGCGCGCATTGGGCCTGTCGCGCTGGCGCCTCTTCGGCCTGGTCATCCTCCCCCAGATGCTGCCCCTGGCGCGCAAGGGCTGGATCACCTACGCGATCGCCACCATCAAGCGGCTGTCGATCGCGTCGGCGGTATCGGTGAGCGAGATCATGTACGTGACCAAGCAGGCGATCGCGGCCACCAACGAGCCGTTCCTGTTCCTCTCCATCGCCATCGGCCTCTACATCCTCATCGTCACTCCGCTCCTGGCATTCAACGAAAGGTCCCAGAAGGCGAGGCGTTGATGCAATGGCTCTATGATCCCGCCAATGTCGCCCTGCTGACGAAGGCGTTCCTGATGACGCTCATGATCTCGACGATCGTGATCGTCGGGTCGAACCTCCTGGCGCTGCCGCTGGCGATCCATCTGCAGAGGCCCGCGGCGCCGCTGCGCCGGGTCATCATCGCCTACAGCTTCTTCGCCCGGGCGGCGCCGGTGCTCGCCATTCTGTTCGTGCTCTATTATGGGCTGCCGCGGCTCGGCATCTTTCTCGAGCCCGTGCCCTCCGCGATCATCGGGCTGATCTTCGCCTCGACGGCCTATAACCTCGAGTTCCTCAGATCGGGCTTCGAGGGCATTCCCGACGGTCAGACGGACGGGGCCCATGCGCTCGGTCTGACGTCCTGGCAGGTCTACCGGCGGATCCTGATTCCGCAGGCCTATGCCGCATCCGGGCCGGCCCTGTTCTCGAATGCCATCCAGATGGTGAAGGGGAGCTCGCTCGCGAGCCTCGTCGCGGTAGACGAGCTCACGGCCGCCTCCACGACGCTTGTCGCGGAAACCTACCGGGCCATCGAGATCCTGACCTTCGTCGGGGCGCTCTACGGCCTGATCGCCGCGGTGATCATCGGCCTGCAATGGCTCTACGAGCGCAGCCTCGCCTGGCAGCATCCGCGGCGGTGACGGGCGACGGAGGTCGAGCCGCGCCCAGTGCAAGCCGCGGTTCTCTCACGACCGGTGTCGACGAGCGCGCGCCGATTGGCGCGGCGCCGACCGGATCCTGGCGCATCCGCACGGGTTTCGACGGCCTGCGGTCCGGAACATGTCGGACCCCGGCCCCTCCGGCAAGTCCCCGCCGCGGCGGGCGAGCGGCCACCGGATGCGGCGGACGGGGCGCCCGCCCGGGTCTCCGGCGGTGTCGTCGTCCGGCGGCAACCGGTCTCCTGCGTCGCCGCCGTCCGGTGACGGGTCCAAGGCCATGCCGATGGGGCGCTCAGAAATCGACCGTGAGCTGGGCCGTCACCTGGCGCGCATCGCCGGGGGTGCAGCCGCCGCCGAGATAGCAGGTGGCGTAATAGCTCTTGTCGAAGAGATTGGTGACGTTCACCGCCGCTTCCATCCTGCCGAACTGGTAGCGCAGCGCCGCATCGGCGACGGTGTAGCCGGGCACCGAGCGGGTATTGGCGCTGTCGCCCCAGGTCTGTCCGATGTAGCGCAGGCCGGCGCCGAGGCTCACCCCGTCGAGCGCGCCGCCGGCGAAGAGGTAGTTGCCCCATATCGAGGCCTGGTGCTCGGGCACCAGCGGCGGGCGGTTGCCCTCGTCGCCGTCGTTGCTGGAGGTGATCTCGGCGTTGGTATAGGTATAGCTCGCCTGCGTCGACAGGCCGCCGACAAGGTCGAAGCTGCCTTCGAGCTCGAGGCCGCGGCTCTCGATCTCCCCCGTCTGCACCGCGAAGTCGGGATGCTCCGGGTCCATCGTCAGCACGTTCGTGCGCGTCATGTCGTAGAGCGCCGCCGTGAAGAAGCCTTCGAAGCTCGCGGGCCGGTACTTGACGCCGACCTCGTATTGCGTGCCGCGCGTCGGCTCGAAGACCTGCCCGTCGAAGGTCGTGCCCACGTTCGCGGTGAATCCCTCGGCGTAGCTCGCATAGGGCGCGAGGCCGTTCGCGAATTCGTAGACCGCGCCGGCATTGAGGAGGAAGGCGTCGTTGCTCTGCGACGTGTCGCCCGCGGCGCTGAGGCGGTCGTCGAGGCTGCTCTCGGACCAGGCCTGTCGCATGCCGAGGGTCAGGTGCAGGTCCTCGCCGATGCTTGCCTGGTCCTGCAGGTAGAGGCCGTATTGGGCCACGATCTGCTCGCCGTCCTGGTAGATCGGCGGCGGCGCGACCGGGAAGTCGTAGCTGGGATCGGCGACCGGGATCAGGTAGCCGTCCTGATACCCTTGGGTGCCGTCGGAGGAATAGCGGTTGTAGTCGGCGCCGAGCAGCAGCCGGTGCTCGGTGCCGGCGATGGTGAAGTCCTTCTGCACCTGGTTGTCGAGATTGAAGATCTCGGCGGTCTCGTCGACGGAGAAGGCGACGAAATCCATCGTCGTCTCGTCCGCCATGCCGTTGAAGTAGAGTTCGGCATAATCGGTGGACTGGCGCGAATAGCGCAGGTTCTGTCGCACGCTCCAGCCTTCCTCGAAGTCATGGGCGAACTGGTATCCGACCGATCCGACCTCGGCATCGAAATGGTCGAAGTCGGGCAGCTCGTCGGCGAAGCCGGAGGGGAGGGGGCCGAGGCTCTCGGGATAATCCTCGCCGGCGACCGGCAGGAACACCGCGGGCGAGAGGCGGTCGCGCTGCCAGTTGGTTAGGATCGTCAGCGAGGTCGCCTCGCTGGGCGCCCAGGTCAGCGCCGGCGCGATGAAGAAGCGGTCGTTCTGGGAATTCGCATATTGGGTCTGGCCGTTGCGCCAGAGCCCGGTCAGGCGGTAGGCGAGGCTGCCGCCGGTCCCGAGCGGGCCGCCGATGTCGAATCCCGCCTCGGCGGTATCGAAGGAGCCGTAGCTCGCGAAGGCCTCGCGGAACGGGGTGAAGCTCGGTCGCTTGGTGATGACGTTGATCATGCCGCCCGGGTCGTTCTCGCCGTAGAGGACACCCGCCGCGCCGCGGAGCACCTCGACGCGCTGGGTGCCGTAGGGCTCGATCTTGAAACCGGAGAAGCCGATCGACTTCTGGCTGAGCCCGTCGCGGAAGATGCCGTAGGTGCCGATGTCGAATCCCCGGATCAGGAACTGATCGAAGCGCCCGTCGAGCCCCCAGATCGAGGAGGTGACGCCGGCGGTGTAGCCGAGCGTCTGCTCGAGTTCCTGGGGATTGCGGTCGATCATCTCCTGCTCGGTGACCACGGATACCGATTGGGGGATGAGCTCGATCGGCGTGTCGGTCTTGGAGCCGGTCGTGGTGTCGATCGCCACGTATCCGACATCCGGGCCGACGTCCGATGTCGCCTCGGCCTCGACCTTGATGGTCGGCAGACCCATGTCCTGGGCGTGGACGACCGCCGGCGCGATGGCGGCACCTGCCGAAGCCGCCAGCGCGCTCCATAGCCGGGAGGCAGGCAACGCTCCGCCGATCGCGCCGATGGCGGCGCGGCAAGTCCCTATCGTCACGTGAAAATTCCCCTCTTGCACCGATCGGGCCGCAGCAGGCACGGCCGTAATCCCAATTATTTTTGTCAACTAACCCTGTCAAGCCGGGCCGTCGCGGTCGTGGCAAGCAAACCGGCGGTCGTCGAAAGTCCCGGATGGTCGCTGCCGCCGGCGGCTGCATCCATCCCGCGGAACCGGCCTTCCAGGCGCTGCGTGTCGCGCGGGCCGGCTGCGGGCCGACGGCCGCGCCATCGGGGGCAGGGGGCAAAGGCTCCGCGCCGCCTCCCCCGCTACCGGGATTCCTGGTTGATCCGGTTCAGGAGCGCTGCCACCCGTGCCGGCGCGATGTCGCTTCCGAAGAACCAGTTCAGGGTATCGGCGAGGCCGAGGAAGGAATCCTCGCACATGGCCAGGATCCGGTCGGCCTCGTCCTCGGAAACCTTCATTTCCTGCATCACGAAGGATGCGACCAGCTTCCGCCCGGCCGGGTGCCGGAAGATCACCGCCGGTTGGGTATCGAGCCGGACCGGAACGAAGGCGGTCCGGTCCGAGTCGCAGCCGATCCTCGCGGCGAGCCGGATGTCGCGCGATGACGCGCCGATCTCGACGAAGAAGCCGTCGGCCCGCAGGGCCCAGCGGCCGAGCGCCGGGTCCCAGTACTGGAAATCGCGCAGGCGCAGGTCGAAGCGCAGGGTCTTCAGCTCCCCGCCCGCGAGCGCGACCTTCCGGAAGCCCTTCAGCTCCCGCAGGGGACGCGACAGGCCGGGATTCTCCGGCCGGATGTAGAGCTGCACGACCTCTCTGCCCGCCATCTCGCCGGTGTTTCTCACCGTGCATTCGACGAAAGGAATCGTGTCGCAGCTGACCTCGGGGGCGCTGATCCGCAGGGCGCTGTAGTCGAAGGCCGCGTAGCCGAGCCCGTGGCCGAAGGGTAGGGCGGGCTCGATCTTCTTGATGTCGTAGAAGCGGTAGCCGACGAAATGCCCCTCCGAATAGACGTGGTGGCCGTTCTCGCCCGGATAGGTATGGAAGCCGGGAATGTCCTCCTTGCGCTTCGGGATCGTGACGGTCAGCTTTCCCGAGGGGTTGCGCAGGCCGCAGAGGATGTCGCTGACCGCGCCGCCCCCGCCCTGGCCGGGAAAGAACGTCAGGAGCAGCGCGCCGATCTCGTCGATCCAGGGCATTGCCACCGCATCCGGTGAGGCGATGACGACGATCACCCGCGCATGGTTGCGGGCCACCCTGCGGATCAGGTCATCATAGCCCCCGGCAAGGTTCAGATCCGTCCGGTCCGCCCCCTCGCCATCGGACTGGACCATGGTATTCGCGAAGATCACCACCGCCTCGGCCCGGCCGAGCGCCTCCGTCAGAGCGGCCTCGTCGGTGGCCGGCCCGTCCAGATGGACGACCCGGCCGCGACCCAGCGTTTCGCGCAACCGGTCGAGCGGCACATCCGTCTCCGTCGGCCGGGTCGTGGCCGAGCCCGACCCCTGGATCACCGGCGCGGCCGCGCCGGTCCCGAGCACGAGAACCTCGCCGGTCCCGCCGGGATCGAGCGGAAGCGTCCCGTTCTCGTTGCGCGCGAGGACGATGCTCTCGGCGGCGAGCTTGCGCGCGACGCGGTGGTGTGCGGGGAAATCCGCCGTCACGGTCCGGTCCTCGCCCCCCTTCGCCAGGCGGACGAAGCGAAGGACGCGGCGGCAGGACCGGTCGAGCGCCTCGACCGCGAGGCTGCCGCTTCTGAGCGCGGCGAGCAGCTCGAGCTTGCGCGGGGCGCTCTCGGGCATGTCCAGATCGTTGCCCGCCCGGAGCGATTCCGGCCGATCCTTGATGGCGTACCAATCCGATATCGCCAGCCCGTCATAGCCCCATTCCTCGCGCAGAACATCCGTCAGCAGGAAGGTGGAATGGGCCGTCTGTTCGCCGTTCAGCAGGTTGTAGGACGACATCACGGTCCATGGCGTGCTGCGTTCCAGCGCCGCCTCGAACGCGCGCAGATAGATCTCCCGCAGCGCCCGCTCGTCGACGTCGGAGCTCATCGTGGTGCGCTCGATCTCGGAATTGTTGCAGGCCAGATGCTTGAGGCTCGCGCCGACACCGTGGTCCTGCAGGCCGTTGATCAGCGCCGCGCCGAGGGCGCCGTTCAGCAGCGGATCCTCCGAATGATACTCGTAGGCCCGCCCTGCGAGCGGCGTGCGGCGGATGTTGACGCCCGGGCCGAGCAGCATGTTGACGCCGTAATGCTGGCACTCGGCGGCAAGGGTGCGTCCCATCAGATAGAGAAGCTCCTCGTCCCAGGAACAGCCCATGCAGCTGCCGCTGGGGAAGACGGTCGCCGGCTTCGTCGACCCGAAGGTCTGTTCCCCGCTTTCGCTGCGGGGCTTGTTCAGCACCTCGAGAAACTGCGAGAAGCCGTTTGCCGTGGCGTCCCGCCGGTCGATCTGGTCGGCGGAGTAGCGGACGCCATTGGTGCCGTCGGTCATGACGGTTTCGGGGATGTTCAGCCGGTAGTTGACCGCGGTGCGCCACAGCCCCTGTCCCGAAACCAGATCGACCTTCTCCTCCAGGCTCATCGACTGGATCAGTTCGTCGAGCTCGGCATCCGAATGCTGGAATGTCATGGGGTCCTTCCGATTGTCCGGGAGCGCCCGTCCGGCGCCTCCCGCTTCGTCGCAATTGATGGCATAACTTGAACGATTCGGTTCGGGCCGGATCGGCTCGGACGATGTTATCCCCGACAATACCGAAGCATAACGGCATCACCGTGCTTGCGGTTGCTATCATTTCTTGCAATCCTGTTAGTTGGTCCGATATCCGCCCGGAGGCCGAGATGAAACACGAGCGCAAGGCCGCCCAACCCGACCGGGGCCTGGAATACGGTCACGAGTCGACCGTCTATGAAATGGACGGCCCGGTTCACATGTTCATGCACGGCATGAACGAGATCCCGCTGCACTGGCACGAGACGCAGGAGATCATCGTGGTGCTGCGCGGCACGCTCCGGATGACGGTGGGCAGGGGTCTCTGCAATCTGGGCGAGCGGGACGTGATGATCATCAATCCCTTCACCGTGCACGGGTCGACGGCATGGGATCCCGAAACGCTCGTTTGCGGCGTGCATCTGTCCACGGATTATTTCGAGAGCAGGGGGCTGCCGGAGTTCTCCGCGCGGCAGTATCTCTGCCGGAGCTTCCTGCACGGAAAGAGCTTCGAGCGGATCGCCGGCCCGATTCGCTCGATGGTCGCCCGGCTGCTGCTGTCGTCGGGGCGCGTGGCGGGCGACAAGCTGGCACACGACCTGCTGGCGGGAATGCTCGCGCTCTTCGTCTATCGGCATGTGCCCTGGGAGGCGGAAGACCGCGACGGCGCATCGCTGCGGGGCTCGGGCGGGGACCGGGTCGTGCGGATCATGCGCGAGGTGCGTGCCTGCAATGCGCGCAATTTCAGCCTCGCCGAATACGCGGAGCGGGAAGACGTCACCGTCAGCCACCTGTCGCGGCTCTTCAAGACCTTCGTCGGCATCGGCTATCGGGACTACGTGCAGAACGTCCGCCTGGACAATGCCGCCACGCTCCTCCGGGAGGACCGCATGCCCATCTCGGACATCATGGAAGTGGCCGGGTTCAGCAACCCGACCCATTTCTTCCGGAAGTTCCGGGCACGCTACGGGTGCAGCCCGGGCCAGTACCGCCGGCGGCGGCACGGCAGCGAGCGGCCCTGGGAAAGAAGCGTCGAGACCATGCGCAGAGAGATCGAGCTGCTGTGCCGGCAGCTCGACTTCGACGCCGACGACCTGCACCGGCTGATTTTCGGCCTCGACCGGATGCCGAGCCTCGGCAGCGATGTGTCGATCCATCAGGTCCCCGCCGTGAGATCAACGCATGATACTCAGTCTTGTTAAGAATCGGGAATATCTGCCCGGGCACATCAATGGATGACATATTTGGTTTGACAGGCCGCCGACCGCTGGCCGTATTTTGGGAGCCAACGGGATTCTGGCGGAGGAGAAACGGAACATGCGCTCGCTCTTGAGAGCAGCCTCCTGTCTGGGCGGGATGCTGGTCGCATGCCCCGCATTGGCGCAGGAACTGGAGGTGGTCCATTACTGGACCAGCGAGGCGGAGTCGAAGGCGATGGGGGCGCTGGCCGATGCCTATGTCGCGGCGGGCGGAACCTGGGTCGACAGTGCGACCGGAGGCGGCGAGGACGCCACCGCGCTGGCGATCAGCCGCATCATGGGCGGCGACGCGCCATCCGCCCTGCTGACGACACCCGGCGGAACCGTCGATGAAATGGCCGGTTCGGGGATGTTGCGCGACTTCAACGACCTCGCCGCCGCGGAAGGCTGGGAACAGCAGGTCTCCCCGCTCGTCTGGCAGTCCATGCTGTCGGACGGCAACGTCGTCGCGATCCCGCTGGGGATGCATGCCGACAACTGGATCTGGTACTCGAGCTCGCTCTTCGGGGAACTCGGGATCGAGGCGCCGAAGTCCTGGGACGAGATCATCGCGGCGGCCGATCGGATCGACGCGGAGGGCAAGGTCGGCCTCGCGATCGGCGGCGAGCCCTGGCAGATCCTCTACGTCCTGACCGACCTGGTGATCGGGGTCGGCGGCGACGAGCTCTATGACGCGCTCTTCGTGCAGCACGACGCCGAGCGGGCGACCGGCGCCGACACGATCCGCGCCTTCGAGCTGCTCCGCGAGGTGAGCGGCCATGCCGACGAGGCCAGCACCGGCCGATCCTGGAACGACACCACCAACATGGTCGTGACGGGCCGTGCGGGGATGCAGCCGATGGGCGACTGGGCCAAGGGCGAGTTCTCCGCAGCCGGCCTGACGGCGGGATCGGACTACGGCTGCATGCTCGCTCCGTCCGCGTCGGGCACGCCTTATGTCATCGTCGTCGATGTGCTGGTCTTCCCGAACCCCGACAGCGACGAGGAAGCCGCCGGCCAGGAGACGCTCGCGAGCCTGGCGATGAGCGCCGATGTCGCCTCCGCAATCGCGGCGGGCAAGGGCTCCGTGCCCGTGGTCAACACGGTCGAGAGCGGTGCGCTCGACCATTGCGCCGCCCTCGGCGCGGCGGCGGCGCGCGAGGGGGTCGTCCTGCCCACGGTCTATTCCAGCCTGTCGGGCGATCAGCTCGGCCAGCTGACCGATCTGGTGGGCCAATACTGGGCCGATCCGTCGATGAGCGCCGAGAGCGGTGCCGAAGCGCTGGCGGGCATCCTCTCCGGCAGCTGACCGCCCCGCCGGATGGCCGAGGTGGCCGCCCCGTTCCCATGCGAGAGAGCCGAATGACGTCAGGCAGCTTCAGGTCGTCCTACAGGCCCGCGCGCGTCGCGGTCCTGTTCTTTCTGGTGGTGGCGCTCTTCTTCTACGGCTCGCTGGTCTGGACGGGGGTGATCTCCATGACCAGTTCGAAACTGCTGCCGGTCTACAATTTCGTCGGCTTCGACCAGTATTCGCGGCTCTGGTCCACGGACCGGTGGATCGTGTCGCTGGTCAACATGGTGATCTTCGGCGTCCTCTATGTCGTGGTCTCCATGGCGCTGGGCATCTTCCTGGCCATCCTGCTCGACCGGAACGTCCGGGGGGAGGGGGTCTTCCGGGCGATCTTCCTCTATCCCTTCGCCGTGTCGCTGGTCGTCACGGGCCTCGCCTGGCGCTGGATCTTCGAACCCGCTCAGGGGGTGCAGGCCATCATGCGCGGGTTCGGTTTCGAGAGCTTCGCCTTCGACTGGCTGAGCGATCCGGAGCGGGCGATCTACACGCTGGTCATCGCCGGTGTCTGGCATTCGGTGGGCTTCGCGATGATCATCGTGCTCGCCGGGCTGCGCGGAATCGGAAGCGACCTCTGGAAGGCGATCCGGGTCGAGGGGATTCCGCTCTGGCGCGGCTATCTCCAGATCATCCTGCCCAGTCTCTGGCCGGTGGTCGCCTCGGCGGTGGTCCTGCTCGCCTCCGACGTGATCCGCGCCTATGACCTGGTGATCACGCTGACCAAGGGCGGCCCCGGCTTCGCCTCGGACCTGCCGGCGAAATTCGCCGTCGATCATTTCTTCGGCCGGGCGAATATCGGCTTCGCCTCCGCCGCCTCCATCCTGATGATGCTGCTCGTCGTGGCGATGCTGGTGCCCTACTTCTGGGCGGAATACCGGGCGCAGAAGAAATGAGCGCGACCGCGCGGAGACCCGATATCGGCACGATCGGCCTCTATGCCTTCCTGCTGGCCTCGGCCGTCTTCTTTCTCCTCCCCATTGCGCTCGTGGTCGTCAATTCGCTCAAGCCCATGGACGAGATCCGGGCCGGATCGCTGCTCGCCCTGCCCGCCGCACCCTCCTTCGACGCCTGGCGCATGGCCTGGTCCGAAGCCTGTTCCGGACTGGACTGCAACGGGATCTCGCCCGGCCTGTGGAATTCGGTCAAGATCACGATCCCGGCGGTGATCATCTCCATCCTGTTCGGTGCGCTGAACGGGTTTGCACTGACCGAGTGGAAATCGGGCCTGTCCAATGCGACGATGTTCCTGATCAGCGTTGCCCTGTTCGTGCCCTACCAATCGATGATCTATCCGACGGTCATCATGCTAAGCCGCGTCGGCCTCTTCGGCACCTATCCGGGGATCGTCGCCGTGCATGTCATCTTCGGCCTGCCGTTCACGACGCTGCTCTTTCGCAACTTCTACCTCGGCATTCCCGGCGAGATCACCAAGGCCGCGCGGATGGAAGGCGCGAGTTTCCTGCGGACCTTCTTTTCGGTGATCCTGCCGATGTCCACGAACATCATCCTCGTGGTCGCCATTCTGCAATTCACCGGGATCTGGAACGACTATCTGCTCGGGCTGATCTTCGCGGGCAACGACAACATGCCGATGACGGTGCAGCTCAACAATATCGTCAGCAATACCCGTGGCGCGGCCATCCTCAACGTCAACATGGCCGCCAGCCTCCTGACCGCGCTGCCCGCCCTCGTCGTCTATTTTCTCTCGGGTCGCTTTTTCGTGCGCGGAATCGCGGCCGGCGCAGTCAAGGGGTAGGACCGGCCGTGAAGAGCATCCATCTCAGGAACGTCTCGAAATCCTACGGCGCCACGCCGGTATTGTCGGGGATCAACCTCCAGATCGAGCCTGGCGAGTTTACCGTTCTTCTCGGGCCGTCGGGCTGCGGCAAGTCCACGCTGCTGAACATCATCGCGGGACTCGAGGATCCGAGCGGCGGCCAGCTCCTGATCGGCGACAGGGACGTGACGACGGCCGAGCCCGCCGACCGGGGCCTCGCGATGGTGTTTCAGTCCTACGCGCTGTTCCCGACGATGCGTGTCCGCGACAACCTGACCTTCGGACTCAGGATCGACCGGACGCCCCGCGCCGAGATCGAGAAGCGCCTGAAATGGGTGTCGGAACTCCTGCAGATCGAAAAGCTGCTCGATCGCAAGCCGGGCCAGCTCTCGGGCGGACAGCGCCAGCGGGTCGCCATTGGCCGGGCGCTGATCCGGTCGACGGATGTCTGCCTCTTCGACGAGCCCCTGTCCAACCTCGACGCGAAGCTGCGCACCGAGACGCGGGTCGAGATCAAGAAGCTTCACCGCGACCTCGGGACCACCATCGTCTATGTCACCCACGATCAGGTCGAGGCGATGACCATGGCCGACCGGGTTGCGGTGCTCTCGGGCGGCAAGGTGGAGCAATACGACACGCCGCAGGCGATCTACGACAAGCCGATGACCCGCTTCGTCGCGGGGTTCCTCGGCTCGCCGTCGATGAATTTCCTGTCCGGAACCCTCGTCGCGGAGAATGGGCTTCGCCTCGTCCGTGGCGGCGGCGATCTCGACCTGTCCGGCTACGAGGTGACGAACGGGGCGCCCGCCGGCGAGGCCGAGCTCGGGATCCGGCCCGAGGCGCTCCGCCTGACGGCGCCCGGAGCGGGCCGGCTCCGGGCCCGGGTCGAGAGCATCGACCTGATGGGGGCGGACCGGATCCTCTGGATGTCGGTCGATGGCAGGCTGTGGTCGGTCAGGGTCGAGAGGGATCGTGCGTGTCGCGAAGGGGAGGAGATCGGTCTCGATTTCAGCGCCGCGGCGGCCTCGCTCTTCTCGCGGGATACCGGCGCGCGGCTCTAGCCGTCCGGTCCCGGCATCGGGCGGCGTCGCGGTCGACCGCCGGGTCGGCGACCTCCCCGCGCCCCGGGAGATCGCGCCTCTTTGAGGAGAGCGCCTCACAGACGCCATGCCGCGCGGCGTGAACCGCAAGATGCAGTGCCAGGCTGCGCCGGCCTCCCGTTTCGGCCGCGCCCGCTCTTCGTGGATCAGGCGCAGGTGACGGGCGCGGGACCCGGCCTTCCTTCCGGTCGTTCCCTTGAAACGATCGTGCAGGGCCATCGTGACCGCGTTTCGGGCCTGCGGGGCTCGGAGATCTATGTCCGCAGGCGGTCCTGCCGGCCGTAGATCAGCATCAGGCCGATCAGCACCACGCCGAAGATGATCTGGCGGCCGAAGGGCTCGATCGCCATGGCGTTCAGGAGGCTCTGGAGCAGGGTGAGCAGGATGGCGCCGGCGATGGTGCCGGTATAGCCGCCCGTGCCGCCCGATAGCGGGGTGCCGCCGATCACCACGGCGATGATCGAGGGCAGGACATAGGCGTTGCCGACGCCGATGAAGACGCTCTGGGTATAGCCGAGGATCAGGAAGCCGGTGATCCCCGAGAAGGCGCCCGAGAGCGCGAAGACGAGGATCCGCGTGGCGGTGACCGGCACGCCCGAGAGCCGGGCCGCCTCCTGGTTGGTGCCGATGGCATAGATGTTCAGCCCCGCCCGCGACCGGCGCAGGAACCAGATCAGCAGGAGGGCGAGGCCCGCCCAGACGAAGACGAGGCCGGGGATCCCGACGACGAGCGGGTCGATGATGAAGCGGGTCAGCGCCGGCGCGGCCCGGCCGGAGGGCCGCCCCGAGGTCAGGATGATCAGGAGCCCCTGGATCACCCCGGCCATGCCCAGCGTCATCACCAGCGGCGGGATGCGCAGGATGGTGATGCCGAGCCCGTTGAGCAGGCCGAAGGCGCCGGTCACCGCCACCGCCGCCCCGAGCCCGGCGAGGATCATCGCATTGTCGCCGTTCATCACGTTGCCCGCGACCAGCGCGCCGAGGCCGAGCATCGCCCCGACCGAGAGGTCGATGCCCTCGCGCCCGGCGAGGATCACGAGGTTCTGCCCGGCCGCGATCACGCCGAGCATGGCCGCGATGACGAACTGGCTGCGCAGCTGGCCCGCCCCGGCGAAGCCGGGCGCGACCGCCTCGCCGATCGCGAGCAGGGCGAGGATGGCGAGGCCGGCGAGCACGAGCGGGTTGCGCAGCAGCCTCATCGGCGGGCCCCGAGGATGCCGCCGGCCAGCGCCGCGAGGATGATCAGTCCCTTGACCAGGTCCTGGGTGACATAGGGCAGCTTGGCGAAGAAGACGATGTTGTTGATCAGCCCCAGCGTCAGCGCGCCGAGGATCGAGCCGATCACCCCGCCGCGCCCGCCGGCGAGCGCCGTGCCGCCGAGCACCACAGCGCTGATGGAGGTCAGGGTGAAGGAGGGGCCGAGCAGCGGATCCGCGCTGGCGGTCTCGCCGACGAGGCAGAGGGCGGCGAGGGCGGCGAAGAGGCCACAGAGCACGTAGGAGATCACCCGCTGGCGGGTCACCGCAAGCCCGGACTGGAAGGCGCCGAGCCGGTTGCCGCCGATCGCCAGCAGGTGCCGGTACCAGCGCATGCGCGAGCAGAGGATCGCGGTGCCGAGCGCGACGAGGAAGAGGATCACCGTCAGCTTCACCGGCCCGAGGCCGCCGGCATAGCCGCGCCAATAGGCCTGCGGCACGCTGCCGCCGGCCTGGGGCAGGATCCAGAGCGCGATGCCGCCGAAGACGATCGAGGTGGCGAAGGTGGTCACGATGGCCTGGAGCCGCAGCACCGCCACCAGCAGCCCGTTGAGGAGCCCGCAGAGGATCCCCAGCGCGATGCCGGCCGCGAGCCCCAGCGCGATGGCGCCGCCGCTGCCGCCCGCCTGCTCGATGAGGCTGACCACGCTCACGTTGACGAGCGCGATGATCGCGCCGGCGGAGAGGTCGATGTCGCCAGCGAGCACCACATAGGTCTGGCCGATCGCCACGAGCACCAGCGGCAGGAAGCTCGTGAGGTTGGAGGCGAGCACCCGGGCGGTCAGGAGCGAGGGCTGGAGCCAGGCGTTGACCGCGAAGAAAACGGCGAAGACCACGAAGGCGAGCGCCCAGCGGATGCGCAGAGGAGGGCGGCCCTCCGGGGCGGGGGCGGATGCCTCGGTCATGCGGCGCTGACCTCGTAGGCGGCGCGGTAGAGCGCCGTCGGGGTCAGCGCCTCGCCCGCGAGATCCGCGCGGATGCGGCCCGAGCCGAAGACCAGCACCCGGTGGGCGGTGGTGAGCAGTTCCTCGTCCTCCGAGGAATGCAGCAGGATCGCCACGCCCTCGGCGGCGAGCTCGTCGATGATCGCGTAGAGATCGGCCTTGGCCTCGACGTCGATGCCCTTGGTGGGATCGTCGAGCAGGAGCACCCGCGGCCCGGTGGCGAGCCAGCGCGCGATCACCACCTTCTGCTGGTTGCCGCCGGAGAGCGTGCGCAGCGGGAAGTCGTAGCCGGCGAAGCGCAGGTTGAGCCGGGCGACGATCTCGCCGACGCGCTCGACGAAGGCCCGCGGCCGGAAGACCGCGGCGCGGGACTTGGAGAGAGACGCGATCGCCATGTTCTCGAGGATCGGCCGGTCGAGGAAGACGCCGTTGACGCCCCGGTCGCCGGAGACATAGCCGAGGCCGGCCCGGATCGCGGCCGCGGGGCTGCGCCGGTCCTGGGACGTGCCGCCGAGCCGCACCGAGCCGGTGGCGGGATCGGCGCCGAAGATCGCGCGCAGCACCGCCGATTGCCCCTGGCCGTGCAGGCCGCCGAGGCCGAGGATCTCGCCTTCATGGAGGGTGAAGGAGACGTCGCGCAGCACCGCGTTGCTGAGCCCCGCGACCTCCAGCACCGGGGCGCCCGGCCGCGGCGGCGCCTCGTCCCGGTGGCGGGTGGCCAGCGCGCTCCCGACCATCAGGGTCAGGACCGCCTCGCGGTCGGTCCCGGCCACCGGCAGGGTCGCCTCGGTCCGGCCGTCGCGCATCACGGTGATTCGGTCGCAGATCGCGAAGAGCTCGTCCATGCGGTGCGAGATGAAGATGATGCCGGTGCCGGCTTCGCGCAGCGCGCGCACGATCTCGAAGAAGATCTGCACCTGGTCGCCGTCGAGCGAGGAGGTGGCCTCGTCGAAGATCACCAGCTTCGGCGCGCGCGCGAGGATCTTGCAGATCTCGGCGATCTGGCGCTGGTCGGCCGAGAGGTCGCGCACCAGCGCGCCCGGGGTGAGCCCCTTGCCGCCCGCCGAGCCGAAGCGCGCGAGAAGCCGCGCGCCCTCCCGGTGGATCGCCGCGCCGTCGACCATGCCGCGGCGCCTTGGCTCGTGGCCGAGCGCGATGTTCTCGGCCACGTCGAGGTCGGGGATCAGGCTCAATTCCTGGTAGAAGACGGCGATGCCGGCCGCGGCGGCGGCGGCGGGCGTGCCGAAGAAGCCCTCCCGTCCGTCGAAGCGCAGGCGCCCCTCGTCGGCCCCGACCGAACCGGCGGCGATCTTGCAGAGCGTCGACTTGCCGCAGCCGTTCGAGCCGATCAGCCCGTGCACCTGGCCAGGCTCCACGGTCAGCGAGGCCCCGTCGAGCGCCAGCGTGCTGCCGAAGGCCTTGCGGATGTTCTCGGCGACGAGAAGGCTCAAGACGGTGGTCCGCCGCGGGTGGGGAACGGGCGGGGCCGGGGCCGCCGCCCGTCCGGGCGCGTCACTTGAAGAACGCCGATTTCAGGTCGTCCACGCTCACCGTCTCGGTGACCGAGTAATAATCGGGCTTGCCTTCGGCGCTGGCGCGCGCCGCCTCGACGTTCTCGCCGGAGATGAAGGGGATCGGGATGTAGAGCGCATTGCCGTAGACCCCGGAGATCTTGCTCGCGTCGATCTCGTTGCCCTGCAGCATCAGCACCGCGGCATTGAGCGCCGAGGCCATGACGCCGGGCGGGTTGACCGAAGCGGCGGTGGTGTAGCCCTTCTCCTCCCAGGTATCGAGGAAGTCCTTGCGGATCTCGCCGGTCGCGGCGATGTCGTCGCGGCCCGCGGCCTCGATGGCGCGCCAGGCGCCGGCGGCCATGCCGTCCTGGACCCAGACGCCGTCGAGATCGGGATTGGAGGCGAGCAGGGTCTGCATGGTCTGCTGGCCCTGCGCCTGGTCCCAGTTGGCATTGGCCTCGTTGACGACCTCGATGCCGGGATACTCCTCGAAGACCTCCTGATAGCCCTCGACGCGCATCTGGTTTGCCGGATGCCCGGCGACGCCGTTGATGGCCACGACCTTGCCCTCGCCGCCGAGCGTCTCGGCGAGCCATTTCGCCGATTGCATCGCCCAGCCCTTCTGGTCGATGCCGACGTAATAGGCGTCCGGCGAGGAGACCTCCGCGTCCGTGGCGATCACGAGGATGCCCTGGCCCGCGGCCTGGGCGATGATCGGATCGAAGGCGGTGGGGCTGTTGGGGTTGATGATGATGGCATCGACGCCCTGGTTGATCATGTTGCGCACGACGTTGATCTGGCCCTGCACGTCCATGTCGGCCGAGGAGATCACCAGCTCGATATTGACGCCCTGGTCCGCCCAGGCCGCCGCGGCGGCCTGCGCCTCCTCGATCATTTGGGTGCGCCATTCGGAGCCGACCCAGCCGTTCGAGAGCCCGATGGTATAGTCTTCGGCGAGCGCGGGGGCGGCGAGCAGCGCCGTGAGCGCGATGGTTGCGAGCATCTTCCTGGTAGTCAAAGCTTTCTCCCTTTCGTTGGTTGCGCGCGGTTTCCGCGCTTCTTTCGGCGATCCTTCCGGCCGGATTCTCGCCGGCTCGGGCCATGCGGCCGGTCCCGGCAGCGGGTTCGCCCGGTCGCACTTCATGGCGTTGCGTCGCCAAGCGGAAGCATGGACGCCTCCGACCGCGCCGACAAGTCGAATTATCGTTGCGCCACAGTCCGTTCGGCGACGGTGCGGGCGGCGCCCGCCTATTTCACATAGGGCCGCAGCACGTCGCGGGCCATGAGGAAGCCGCGCTTGACCGCCGCGTCCGTGCCCTCGAAGGTCCGGTCCTCGTGCTCGACGATCACCGGCCCGTCGTAACCCGCCCGGTAGAGCTCCGAGAAGAAGCCCGGCCAGTCCACGTCGCCGAGCCCCGGCATGCGCGGCACCTGCCAGCCCATGCCGACCGACATCACGCCGTTCTCGTAGAGCCCGTCCCGGTCGATCATCACGTCCTTGGCGTGGACATGCACCATCCTGCCGCCGAATTCGCGGATGAACCGGCCCTGGTCGATCATCTGCCAGACGAGATGGCTCGGGTCGAAGTTCATGGCCACGGAATCGCCCCATTCCTCGAAGATGCGCCGCCAGATCCGCGGCGAATAGGCGATGTTGTGGCCGCCGGGCCATTCGTCCGCCGAGAAGATCATCGGGCAGTTCTCGAAGGCGAGCGTCACGCCGCTGTCGCGGGCATGGGCCACGATCTCCGGGAAGATCGCGCGCGCGCGGTCCCAGTTGCGGTCGGCGTCGAGGCCCCGGTCCCCGCCGAGGAAGGTGTTGACCACGCCCACCCCCATCAGCCCCGCCGCGGTGATCACCTTCTTGAGATGCCCGATGACCTGCTCACGATGGGCCGCCTCCCCGTGGAGCGGGTTGGGATAATAGCCCAGCGCCGAGATCGCGATGCCCGTCTCGCCGAGCGCGGCGGCGATCTCGCGCGCCCGGGCTTCGGTGATCCCGTCCACGTCCACATGCGAGGTTCCCGCATAGCGCCGCGCCTCCCCGCCCGAGGCGGGCCAGCAGGCGATCTCCAGCGCCTCGAACCCGGCCGCGGCGCTCCAGCGCGCGACCTCCATCAGCTCCGTGTCGGGAAAGGGTGCCGTCAGCAGACCGAGTTTCATGCCATCATCCTTTTCAAGTTGCGGCGAGGGCGGTCCGGTTTTCTCTTCCGCGGCGGGCGCCCGCGTCAAGCCGGGCCCGTCCCGGGCGCAGGGGAATCGCATTTGGCAGCGCAGCCGGTTCAGGCCGGTTTCCGCGCGCGCCGAGTGCCGCCAACCCGTCGAGGCCAGGCACCGCCGGGCAGCGCCCGCCCCGCCCCGTCACGCCGAAGACGCGCCTCCGGCACGACGCGGGCGCTTCGCTTCCGCCCGGGCCGGGCGCTGCCCTCATCTTGTGGCGGAACGGTCGTCCGGGGCGCAATGGACTCCAAATGCGATCGCCCTGAAGTGCCTCTGCGCCGGATTGACAGTCTTCGGCGCTTCGTGGCACCGTCGGGTGTCAATGGTTCCCGGGCGCGAAGCGCCGGGGATGAAAAGGGAACACGGTGTGGACGACCCGAAGGGGACCAAATCCGTGGCTGCCCCCGCAACTGTGAGCGGCGAGCGCGGCTGAGAGCGAGCCACTGGGGCGGAGCCGCCCCGGGAAGGCCGGCCAAGCGACGACCCGCGAGCCAGGAGACCTGCCGTTGATGCGGGCCGCGCAATCGGCCCGAAACCGTAACCGGACGTCGGGGTGGGCGTCTGGCGGTGAGCGGGATCCGCCGCAAGGCATGGCTCCCGTCTCGGCGCCGAGCTCCTCCTGCGTCCCGACGACGTCCCGGCCCGCTTGCCGCGGCCGTTTCGGAGGACAGCGATGAACACGGCCAATGCTTCCAGCCACAGCACCGCGCAGACCGCAGCGCCGGTTGCCATCTTCGGCCTCGCACTCGGGCTCGCGATGGTCTTTCTCACCGGCTTCTCGCATTCGACGACCCTGCACAACGCGGCCCATGACACGCGCCACGCCATGGCGTTCCCCTGCCACTGAGGGTCCGACATGCTGACGCGCATTCTCTTCTCCGCGCTCGTCGCGGGCATCGTCGCGGGCATCTGCGTGGCGATACTGCAGCAGTTCACCACCACGCCGCTGATCATCGAGGCCGAAAGATACGAGGTGGCGACCGCGCAGGCGCCGCATTTCGCCTGGGGCAGCGATACGGGAGAGGCGCGGCTGATCCTTGCCCAGGCCGAGGCGCCGGAGGCCCATGCGCACGAGCACGGCGGCGATGACGAATGGGCGCCCGAGGACGGGCTGCCGCGCACCTTCTTCACCTCCATCGGCACCATCGGAACCACCTTCGGCTTCGGGCTGATCCTGCTGTCGCTGATGGTGCTGGCCGCTGTGCCGATCACCGCGCGGAACGGGCTGACCTGGGGCCTCGTGGCCTTTGTCTGCGCCGGGCTTGCGCCGGCGCTGGGGCTCGCGCCGGAGCTGCCGGGGTCGGCGGCGGCGGAGCTGGTATCGCGCCAGATCTGGTGGGTCGGGACTGCGATCGCGACCGCCGCGGGACTCTGGCTCGCGCTCCTGGTCTCGACACCCGCCGCCATCCTGGGCGGGGTGGCGCTGATCCTCGCACCCCATGTGATCGGCGCGCCGCATCCGCACGAGCTGACCAGCGCAGTGCCCTCGGAGCTCTCCGGGCATTTCGCCGCGGCCTCGCTGGTGGTTCATGCCGTGGCCTGGTCGCTGACCGGCCTGCTGGCCGGCCTTGCCTGGGAGCGCGGCATCGGCGCGCGGGCCTAGCGCCTTGGGCGATGCGGTCCGGATTCAGGTCTGCGTGCTCTGCGGCGAGGATCCCGGGCGGCCCGACGCGGTGCCGCCCGGACGGCAATTGCACGACCGCCTCGCCGCCGCCGTCGTGGCGCCGCGCGACGGCCCGGGCATCGCGATCGAGCCCGTGGCCTGCATGGCGGTCTGCGACCGCCCGGTCACCCTGGCCTTCCGCGGCCGCGGCAAGTGGAGCTACCTGGTCGGCGGCGCCGATCCGGATCGCGACATCGCCGATATCCTGGCCGCCGGCCGCGCCGTCGCCGAGGCGCCGCACGGCATCCCGCGGATGGACGACCGGCCGCCCTTCTTCCGGAACGGCGTGATCGGCCGCCTGCCGCCTGCGCCGGGGGACCCGTGAGACCTTCCCGATGATCCGGACCGCAACCGTCGCCGCCCTCGGCATCGCCGGGCTGGTGCTCGTGGGCCTCTCCGCGGCGCGCATGCCCGATGTCCCGCGGGACGAGGCTGCGGCGGGCCATGCCATGCCCGAGGCCCATGCCGGGCACGACCATTCCGGCCTGGTCTCGCTGCCGCCGGGCCCCTCGGCGCCGACCCTCGACTTCGGCATCGCTCCCGATCCGGTCGCGGGCTGGAATCTGCGGGTGATGACGAGCAACTTCCGCTTCGCGCCCGAGCACGCCGGAGGGCCGGACCGGCCCGGCGAGGGCCACGCCCATCTCTACGCCAACGGCGAGAAGATCGCCCGGCTCTACGGCGAGTGGTTCCACATCGACTCGCTCCCGCCCGGGACGGTCGAGCTGACGGTCACGCTGAACGCCAATGACCATTCCGGCCTGGCCGTGGGCAACGCGCCGCTCTCGGTGAGCAGGACGATCGAAACCGAGTAGCGGCCGCCCGGTGCCGCGTCCCGACCCCCGACCCCCGACCCTCGGGAAGGCTGCCCCCTCGCCCTGCGGCGCGCGCGGGCGGGCTCTCCCGGTCCGGTGGCTCGCACCGGAGCCGTGGGCGCCGGTCCGGCGAAGGGCCGCTGGTATCATGCGGCCCTGAGGGCGAGGTCTTCTGCTTTCTGAACTCGTCCATCTTCAGGTGGCCGACATCGCCGGACCATGCACGACTGCATGCCGGCGGCAGGACGCGGATCGGGAGGTCTGCGCGTCGGGAAGTCAGCCGCGGTTTCGCTTCGTTCCTCCGCCTCCGCAGAACGTGCCGAGTTCCTCAATCTCATAGCCCTCGGGATAGGTGGGGCGGCGCACTCGTGTCAGGAGCCGCGGACGGCGCCGGGCGGGAAGGATGCGCAATGCCCGTGCGCGCATCGCCATGGCCGCCAAGAGCGCGCGGCGAAGCCATCGCGGCGCCGGCGGAAAGCCCATGGCCGCCAGGAGAGGCGGGTCCATGAAGGCACGGACAGCCGGCCGGCCGGCCCACAGCAGCCAGCGGGGCAGGTAGAAGCCAAGCAGCAGATCGCTCGTTGCCGTCGCTACGGCCCTGTTGGACTCCGCGAACCGGAAGTTTCCGCTCTCGTACGCCTCGTTGAAGCGCCGGAACGTCTCCAGGTCGCTCGGGATGCCTGGAATTCCCATATGCTCCCCGAGCCTCCTGTAGTAGTTGCACCATGCGCGCTGCTCATGCGGCGTCATCGGCCGCCGGCCATATCGGTCCAGCCAGCGGATCGGCTCCATGACGAAGGTCGACAGGACATAGAGCATGTCGTCGTCGGCGATCCGGAAGCGGCCGTGCATCGCGTTCAGCCGCTTGAGTGCCCGCCGCCCACGGTCGCTGTCGAAGCCGTTTTCCTGGATCTCCGCCAGGATCAGTTCGGTGTCGTCATAGCGCTTTCGCGGCCGCCGTTCGAACTCGCCAGTGCGCGCCAGAAGGCCGGAGATCGCCGGCACCGCATAGGTCCGGAACAGCGCGAATTCGAGTGCCCGCTCGATGTCCCAGGCGAACTCGCGGGTCGCGAGAAGGAGCGCGATCTCCCGGCAATCCTTCTCGACGTCGAGCGAGGTGATCCGCAACGCGAGCGTCCGGCTTGCATCCGGTGCCATGTCTTTCGCCTTCCGGTGGTCGTGACCCCATCATGAGGCTCCGGCGACGGGGGCTCAAGCCGCTTGCCGGGCCGAGCGCCGCGGCCGAGAATTCCGCCCAGCCGAGGTGCCGGATGGCGCCGCTACCTCGTGTTCGCACGCGGCAAGGGCCCGTCCTCGCCCTGCAACCAGGCCTGGAGGAGAGATTGGCATACGAATTCGATCTGACGACCGAATGGGACCTGTCCGCGCCGGTTTCGCCCGTCTGGGCGGCGCTGCGCGCGGTGGAGGCCTGGCCCGCCTGGTGGCGTTCGGTGCGGAAGGTCGAGCCGCTCGTCGCGGGGAGCGAATCGGGCATCGGGGCGGTTCATCGGCTGACCTGGCAGACCGCGCTTCCCTATCGTCTCGTCCTGACCACGGAAGTTACGGCCGTTCAGCCCGAACGGCGGATCGAGGTCCGGGCCCGGGGAGACATCGAAGGAACCGGCGTGTGGACGCTGCTGCCCCGGGAACGGGACGGCTGCCGCGTCCGCTACTTGTGGCGGGTCCGGGTCACCAAGCCGTGGATGCGGGCCGTCCTGCCGGTCCTGAAACCCGCCTTTGCGTGGAACCATCGCGAAGTCATGCGGATCGGTGGCGCTGGAATGGCGCGGCTGCTTGCAAACGGCAACTCCAATGCAAGGGGCTAGCCGCTCCCGGCCGTTTCTGCGGCCAGGGGCTGGCGATCTCGCCATCGAACCCGTGGAATGAATCGCGGCCTGGGGCGGCTGGTCGCGCAGGCGCATGCTATCCGCATGGTTTCTGGAAAATCTCGGCGGATTATCTACAGACCGTTGAGAGAGGTTCAATGCACAAGCCGGTAGGCAGACGGGGCGCGAAAGTGCTTAATCGTTCAGGCGAGCGGCGGGTCGCGACGGTCTCCTCCGGGGAGACGCGGGCGGTGCCGCGGCCGCCGGGAGCAACAGGGAGGCGACGTCGTGGCAAAGACAAGGAACGAAATCCGGTTCCTGCTCAACGGGAGCGAGCAGCGGCTGACCGAGGTGGGCGCCTCGGACACGCTGCTCGACTTCCTGCGGCTCGACTGCGGGCTGCGCGGCACCAAGGAGGGCTGCGCCGAGGGCGATTGCGGCGCCTGCACCGTGCTGGTGGGGCGGCCGCAGGATGACGGACAGCGCTACGAGACGGTGAACGCCTGCATCCGGCTGCTGCCCTCGGTCGATCGCTGCCACGTGGTGACCATCGAGCATCTGGCGGGGCGCGACGGGCCGCTGCATCCCGTGCAGCAGGCGATGGTGGAACAGCACGGCAGCCAGTGCGGCTTCTGCACGCCGGGGATCGTGATGTCGCTCTACGCGCTCTGGATGGAGTCGCCGCGGCCGGAGATCGGCGAGATCGAGACCGCGCTCCAGGGCAATCTCTGCCGCTGCACCGGCTACGGGCCGATCCTCGCGGCGGCCAAGGCGGCGGCGGATCTGGGCGCTCCCGAGGCGGACGTGCTGGTGCGCGAGCGCGATGCGGTGCGCGCGCGGCTGGCGGCGCTCGACGACGGGGCGCGGGTCGAGGTGGCGCGCGGCGGCGACCGGGCGATCCTGCCGGCGAATGTCGACGATCTCGCGGCGGTGCTGGCGGAGGAGCCCGAGGCGACGATCGTCGCGGGCTCGACGGATGTCGGTCTCTGGATCACCAAGTTCATGCGCTCGATCTCGCCGGCGGTCTTCATCGGGGAACTCGCCGATCTCAAGGGCATCGAGGTCACGGACGCGGCGGTGACCCTGGGCGCGGGCGTCACCTACAGCGAATGCGAACCGACGATCGCCGAGGTCTTTCCGCATCTGGCCGAATTCTGGGGAAGGATCGGCGGCCAACAGGTGCGCAACATGGGGACCGTGGGCGGCAATGTCGCCAACGGCTCGCCGATCGGCGACACGCCGCCGGTGCTGATCGCGCTCGGCGCGGAGGTCACGCTGCGCAGGGGCGATGCGCGGCGGGTGGTGGCGCTGGAGGATTTCTTCATCGCCTATGGCAAGCAGGACCGCGGCCCCGGCGAGTTCGTGGAGAGCCTGCGCATCCCGCGGCCGAAGCCGGGCGTGTTCCACGCGGCCTACAAGATCTCCAAGCGGCGGGACGAGGACATCTCCTCGGTCTGCGGCGGCTTCGCGCTCGAGGTGGCCGACGGCAAGGTCGCGGCGGCGCGGCTCGCCTTCGGCGGCATGGCGGCGACGCCGAAGCGGGCGCCGAAGGCCGAGGCGGCGCTGGTCGGGCGCGTCTGGGACGCGGCGGCGGCGGATGCGGCGGCGGCGGCCCTGGCCGAGGATTTCACGCCGATCAGCGACTGGCGGGCCTCGAAGGAATACCGGATGGCGGCGGCGCAGAACCTGCTCCGGCGCCTCTATCTGGAAACGCAGGGCGGCGACCGGCCGGCGCGGCTGGTGCGGGCATGAGCATCGGGGGGAAGAGCATGGGAATGAACGGAGCGATCCGCGGCGGCGTGCATACCGCCCAGCAGCATGATTCGGCGATCAAGCACGTCACCGGGCGGGCGGAATACGCCGACGACATCACCGAGCCGATGGGCACGCTGCATGCCTATCTGGGGCTCTCGGAAGCGGCGCATGCCGAGATCGTCTCGATCGATCTCGAGGCGGTGCGCACGGCCCCCGGCGTGGTCGACGTGCTGACCGCCAAGGACCTGCCGGGGTCGAACGACGTCAGCCCGGTGGGCAAGCACGACGATCCGGTCTTCGCGGAGGGCCGCGTGGAATTCTGGGGCCAGCCGATGTTCGCGGTGATCGCCGAGACGCGCGATGCGGCGCGGCGGGCGGCGACCAAGGCCAAGGTCGAGTACCGGGCGCTTCGCCATGTCACGGACGTGGCCGAGGCGATCGCGGCGGACTACCCGCACGTGATCGACCCGCTGAAGCTCGAGCGCGGCGATGTCGGGCCCGCGCTCGAGGCCGCGCCGCACCGCCTCAAGGGCAGCCTGCGCGTGGGCGGGCAGGACCATTTCTATCTCGAGGGCATGATCGCCTTCGCCATTCCCGGCGAGGACGACGAGGTGACGGTCTTCTCCTCCACCCAGCATCCGAGCGAGGTGCAGCACATGGTCGCGCATGTGCTCGGGGTGCCGTCGCATTCGGTGACCATCCAGGTGCGGCGCATGGGCGGCGGCTTCGGCGGCAAGGAGACCCAGCCGAACCTCTTCGCCGCGGTGGCCGCGGTGGCCGCCAAGAAGCTCGGGCGGGCGGTCAAGATCCGTCCCGACCGCGACGACGACATGAGCGCCACGGGCAAGCGGCACGATTTCCTGGTCGAATACGAGGTGGGCTTCGACGATGACGGCCGGATCCTGGCGGTGGAGGGCATGTTCGCGGCGCGCTGCGGCTTTTCCGCCGACCTCAGCGGGCCGGTGACCGACCGGGCGCTCTTCCACGCCGACAACGCCTATTTCTATCCGGCGGTGCGGCTGGTCTCGCGGCCGATGAAGACCAATACCGTGTCGAACACCGCCTTCCGCGGCTTCGGCGGGCCGCAGGGGGTGATTGCCGCCGAGCGCATCATCGAGGAGATCGCCTATGCCCTGGGCAAGGACCCGCTGGAGGTGCGCCGGACGAACTTCTACGGCGCCGAGGGGCGCGACGTCACGCCCTATCACCAGAAGGTCGAGGACAATATCGTCAACCGCGTCGTCGACGAACTGGAGGCGCGCGCCGAATACGCGCGGCGGCGCGAGGCGGTGCTGGCCTTCAACGCCGAGGGCGGCGTGATCCGCAAGGGGATCGCGCTGACGCCGGTGAAGTTCGGCATCTCCTTCACCGCGACCTGGTACAATCAGGCCGGCGCATTGGTGCATGTCTACAACGACGGCTCGATCCATCTCAACCACGGCGGGACCGAGATGGGGCAGGGGCTCAACACCAAGGTCGCGCAGGTGGTGGCCGATTGCTTCCAGGTCGATCTCGAGCATGTGCGCATCACCGCAACGACCACCGCGAAAGTGCCCAATACCTCGGCCACGGCGGCCTCTTCGGGCTCGGATCTCAACGGCATGGCGGCGCAGAACGCGGCGGAGCAGATCCGCGGCCGGCTCGTCGATTTCGCCGCCGAGAAATGGGGCGTCGCGCCGGAGCAGGTGGTCTTCGAGCCGAATGTCGTGCTGGTGGGCAATACCCGGATGAGCTTCCCGGAGTTCATCAAGGAAGCCTATATGGCGCGGGTGCATCTCTCGGCGGCGGGCTTCTACAAGACCCCGGACATCCATTGGGACCGGGCGGCGGGCAAGGGGCGGCCCTTCTACTACTTCGCCTATGGCGCCGCGGTCTCGGAGGTCAGCATCGACACGCTGACCGGGGAATACCAGGTCGACCGGGTGGACATCCTGCATGACGTGGGCCGCTCGCTGAACCCGGCCATCGACAAGGGCCAGATCGAGGGCGGCTTCATCCAGGGGGTCGGCTGGCTGACCACCGAGGAATTGTGGTGGGACGACAAGGGCCGGCTCAGGACCCATGCGCCCTCGACCTACAAGATCCCGCTCGCCTCGGACCGGGCGCGGATCTTCAACGTCGATCTCGCCGACTGGTCGGAGAACCGCGAGCCGACGATCCGGCGCTCCAAGGCGGTGGGCGAGCCGCCCTTCATGCTCGGCATCTCGGTGCTCGAGGCGCTGTCGATGGCCGTCGCCAGCGTTGCGGATTACCGCCAATGCCCGCGGCTCGACGCGCCGGCGACCCCGGAGCGGGTGCTGATGGCGGTGACGCGGCTCCAGGGCGCGAGCGGCGCGGCGGCGTGATGGAACGGCCGCGCGCCCTGGCCCGGTTCCTCGAGGCGTCGGAAGACGTGGTCGAGGTGCGCATCGCGCGGGCGCGCGGCTCGACGCCGCGCGAGGCCGGCGCGGTGATGCATGTGGCCGCGGGCGGGGTGCGCGGCACGATCGGCGGCGGGCAGCTCGAATACATGGTCATCGACGAGGCCCGCAGCCTGCTCGCGCAGGGCGGGGACGGCCGGGCGATGGACATCCCGCTCGGGCCGGAGATCGGGCAATGCTGCGGCGGCCGGGTCGAGATCACGCTCACGCGCATGGACGCGGCGGCACGCTCGGCGGCGCTGGCCGCGGCCGAGGCGGAATTCGCCGCCGCGCCGCAGGTGCTGATCTTCGGCGCCGGCCATGTGGGCCGGGCGCTGGCGGAGACGCTCTCGCTCCTGCCGCTGCGCACGCGGCTCATCGACCAGCGCGGCGAGGAGCTGGAGCGGGCGACCGATGCGGTGGAGCGCGTCCACACGGTGCTCCCCGAGGCCGAGGTCGCGCATGTGCCGCCGGGCAGCGCCTTCGTGGTGACGACGCACGAGCATTCGCTCGACTTCCTGATCACCGCGGAGGCGCTGGCGCGGGGCGATGCGGCCTATGTCGGCATGATCGGCTCGAAGACCAAGCGCGTCTCGTTCGAACGCTGGTGCCGGGACGAGGGCCGCGGCATCGCGGCCGGCGCGCTGGTCTGCCCGATCGGGGCGGAGGGTCGCGGCGACAAGCGGCCGGCGGTGATCGCCGCCTTCGTGGCGGCCGAGATCCTCGGGCGCCTCGCCGCGGTCGGCGAAGGACTGCCGGCCGGCGGCGCGGCGCGGGCACCGAAAGGCGACTAGGTCCGAGCGCCGGGGCGCGAGGGCCGGAAGACAAGACCAACCAACAGTGAGGAACACCGAATGCTCGAAAGTCTCTTCAAGCTCGAGGAACACGGGACGAACCTGCGCACCGAAGCGATCGCGGGTCTGACCACCTTCCTGACGATGGCCTATATCATCTTCGTCAACCCGCAGATCCTCGCCACGACCGGCATGGATCAGAGCGCGGTCTTCGTGGCGACCTGCCTCGCCGCCGCGCTCGGCTCGGCGATCATGGGCTTCTACGCCAACTGGCCGATCGCCATGGCGCCGGGCATGGGGCTGAACGCCTTCTTCGCCTTCACCGTGGTCGGGACCATGGGCTTCACCTGGCAGGCGGCGCTCGGGGCGGTCTTCATCTCCGGCTGCATCTTCGTTCTGCTCACCGTCACCGGGGTGCGGCGCTGGCTCGTCGCTGGCATCCCGCATTCGATGCGCAGCGCGGTCGCCGCGGGCATCGGGATGTTCCTCGGCATCATCGCGCTCAAGAACGCCGGCATCGTCGTGGCGAGCGAGGCGACCTATGTCGCGCTCGGCCACATGACCGATCCGGCGCCGCTGCTGGCCATGATCGGCCTCTTCGTGATCGCCGCCCTCGACACGCTGAAGGTCAAGGGTGCGATCCTGATCGGCATCCTCGGCATCACGGTCGTCTCGATCTTCCTCGGCCTGAGCGAGTTCGGCGGCATCGTCTCCACGCCGCCCAGCATCGCCCCGACCTTCCTGCAGCTCGACATCCTCGGCGCGATCAGCACCGGCATCCTCCAGGTCGTCCTGGTCTTCGTGCTGGTCGAGGTCTTCGACGCCACCGGCACGCTGATCGGCGTGGCCAAGCGCGCGGGGCTGCTGACCGAGGATTCCGGCCACACCAATCCGCAGCTCGGCAAGGCGCTCCTGTCCGACAGCTCGGCGATCGTCGCGGGCTCCTTCCTCGGCACCTCGAGCACCACGGCCTATGTCGAGAGCGCCTCGGGCGTGCTGGCTGGCGGGCGCACCGGGCTGACCGCCATCGTGGTCGCGGTCCTCTTTCTCGCGGCCCTCTTCTTCGCGCCGCTGGCGGGCACGGTGCCGGCCTTCGCCACCGCGCCGGCGCTGCTCTACGTCGCCTGTCTGATGATGCGCGAGCTGATCGACATCGAATGGGACGACATCACCGAGGCGGTGCCTTCGGCCCTGACCGCGCTGATGATGCCGCTCACCTATTCGATCGCGAACGGCCTCGCCTTCGGCTTCATCAGCTATGCCATCATCAAGCTCCTGACCGGGCGGGTGCGCGAAGTGCATGCGGCGACCTGGCTCGTCGCCGGCCTCTTCCTGATCCGCTTCGCCTTCCTGACGGAGTGAGCCCGGGCGCCGTCCGGACGGCGCGCAGCACAGCCAGAGCTCCCGCCCGTGCACCAGCACGGGCGGTTTTGCTTTGCCGGCCGTCGGGGATCGGGATGCACCGGCCCCGGACGGTCCGCCGGACCGCGCGGAGCGACATCGCTGACAACGGCCGCCGGGTGCCATACGAATCCGGTAGAATCGATCGGGCGGAATTCGTTTCAGCCGGTCGGCGCCGGGTCGCGCTCGCGGCGCTTCATCGCGTCCCAGAGCGCGTCCATCTCGGCGAGGGTCACATGCTCGGGGCGCGTGCCGCGTTCGGCGAGCGCGGCCTCGATGCCGTGGAAGCGGCGGGTGAATTTCGCATTGGCCTGGCGCAGCGCGCCTTCGGGATCGATGCCGAGGTGGCGGGCGAGATTGGCCATCACGAACATCAGGTCGCCGTATTCCTCCGCGAGCCGGTCGCGGTCGCCGGCGTCCCGCGCCTCGACGAGCTCGCGGGATTCCTCGGCGATCTTGTCGAGCACCGCGCCCGCGTCCGGCCAGTCGAACCCGACGCGCGCGGCGCGGTTCTGCAGCTTCACCGCGCGGGTCAGCGCCGGCAGGCCGGCGGTCACGCCGTCGAGCGCGCTGGGCGCCGTGGCGCGTTCCGCGCGCTCGGCGGCCTTGATGCGCTCCCAGTCGCGGGTCTGCTGCGCGGCGGACTTGTCCCGGCTCTGGTCGCCGAAGACATGCGGGTGGCGGCGCAGCATCTTGTCGGAGATGCCGCGCACCACCTCGGCGAAGCCGAAGCGCCCGGCCTCCTCGGCCAAGGCGGCGTGATAGACCACCTGGAACAGCAGGTCGCCCAGCTCGTCGCGCAGATCCTCGTGGTCGCGGCGCGCGATGGCGTCGGCGACCTCATAGGCCTCCTCGATGGTATAGGGGGCGATGGAATCGAAATCCTGCTCGATGTCCCAGGGGCAGCCGCGCGCGGGGTCGCGCAGCCGCGCCATGATCGCGACGAGCCGCCCCATGCCGCCTTCGGGATCGCGGATCAGCTCTTCGTCGTCGGAGGGCAAGGGGCTGGACGGGCTCATCCTGCGAGACTAGCTGCCAGGGCTGCGGGGCGGCAAGGCCCATCGGAGGGCCCGGGCGCCGTTCCCGACCCGCCAGGGACCCGACCGCGGATCCGGACCGGATCCGTTCAGGGAGCACGACGGAAAGGGATGCGCCGGGGAGGGGCTCCGCCGGTCAGATCGATCCGGCCTCGATCATGTAGTTGTTGGCCGTGCACATGGCCGCGTCGTCGGAGGCGAGGAAGACCACCATGCGCGCCACATGGACCGGCTCGATCAGGTCCGGAAGGCATTGCCGCCGGCGCTGCCGCTCCAGCGCCTCGGGGGTGACCCAGAGCGCCTTCTGCCGTTCGGTCATGATCCAGCCGGGAACCACCGTGTTGACGCGGATCCGGTGCGGCCCGAGGTCGCGGGCCATGGTCCGGGTCAGCCCGTGCACCGCCGCCTTGGCGGTGGCGTAGACCGGGAAGCCCCCGCCGGCCTCCCACCAGGAATTCGACCCCATGTTGACGATGGCGCCGCCGCCCGCCGCGATCATGTCGGGCGCCACCGCCTGCATCGCGAAGAAATAATGCCGCAGGTTGACGGCGATCCGGTCGTCGAAATACTCCGGCGTCACCTCGCGCCAGTCGTGCCGGTCGTCGCGGGCCGCGTTGTTGACCAGGACCGCCGCCGGGCCGTGCCTTTCGCGCAGGGCGGCGAGCGCCCGCCGCAGCGCCGCGATGTCGCGCAGGTCGCAGAGCTCGTAGCCGGCATTGCCGCCGATCTCCGCCGCCAGCGCCGCGGATGCTTCCCCGTCCATGTCGAGGAAGCCGACGCGGGCATCCTGTTCGGCGAAGCCGCGCACGATCTCGGCGCCGATGCCCGAGGCGCCGCCGGTCACCACGACGCTCCTCCCGGCGAGGCTGGGGTAGATGGCGAAACGTCGGGTCATCTGGTTCGCGCTCTCCAGTGCTTGCGGCGAGGTCGGCATCGCCAGCCTAACCGGCGATCTCGGCGGCGAGGCGCGACCATTCCGCGCCGGGGTCGGCACCCTGGCGCCGGTCGCCCGCGCGCCGGTACCAATAGTCGGAATTGCCGAGGTCGCCCTCGATCCAATGGGCCAGTCCATGGACCCGGTCCTGGTCGCGCCGGCCCTCGCCCTCCTGGCAGATGGCGTGGGCGCGGGTCCATTCCGGGCCCCTGCGGAGCCCGCCCTTCGCGAGCCACCAGAGCGCCTGCGCCGCCGGGGGCAGGTCCTCGGGTGGTGCCTCCGAGCCGAGGCTCGCGGTGATCCGGTCGGCATTCGACATGGTGCGGCGCCTCCCCCTGATGGCTCGTCCTTTGCGAGGGGGCCGGATTCGCGCCGGGGCGTCAACAGCAAAGCCGCGTCAGCCGCCCGGCCGCGGGAGGGCCTCCGGACCCACGAGCGGGCGGCGGGCGCGCTTGCGCAGGAGTTCGAGATGGCCGAGCGGCGTCCAGCCGACGACCGTCGTGTCGATGTCCTCGTCGCTGAGCGCCGCCGTCACCGCGGCCTCGATGCGCCGCCGCTCGCCCTTCGGGAGCGGCGCGAGGTCGAGGACGATCTGGCCGCCGAGCCCGCGCAGCCGCAGCTGGCGGGGCAGGTCGCGGATCGCCGCGAGATTGGCCTTGAGGGCGGCGGCCGGAGAGAGGTCAGGGCCCGTGTTCACGTCGACGGCGACGAGCGCGCGTGTCGCCTCGATGGTGAAATAGCCGTCGCCCGCCGGGATGCGCGCCTCCGCCATCGCCGCGACCGCTTCCCAGACGCCGGCATCGGCCAGCGCGCCGGCGGCTTCCCGCAGGGCGGCATCGGGCGTCGTCCAGTCGCGCCGGGCGGTCTCGGCGGCACCGGGCGCGGGGCGCAGGCATGCCGGCGCAGCTCCGGCCGCGGCGTCCGCGATGCGCTGCCACTCGGCCTGGAGCGCCGCGATCTCGCGGGTGATCGCCGGGTTGGGGGCCGTTGCAGCGGCGCTGCGCAGGATCAGGCCGAGGTCGTCCGGAGCGCCCTCCATCGCCTCGTCGGCGAGGGCCTCGAGGCTCCGGCGAAGCTCGGGCGCGCGGATCGAGCGCGCGACATTGCGGCCGGGCGCGCCGGGCGTCAGGATCGCGAACCGGCCCTTGAGCCGGATCCTCTCGCCGACCGGCGGGGCCTTGCCGGGTTCGGCCCAGCCGCCGACCTGCACCAGCACCGGCCTTCCCGGCGGCGGGAGGCGCCGGCTGCGCAGGAACCCCGAACGGCCGGCGCCGAGGTCGACCATCGCGCCGCCGAGCCCCTTCATCGGGCGGGCGGCGACGGCGCGGAAGATCGCCTCCGGCTGCGGGGCGCTGCCGGCGGGCGGGTCGATCAGGAGGTCGTGCAGCCGGCCGTCAATCATCAGCGCCGCGGCGTCTCCGCCGCCGGGCAGGGGCTCGATGAGGATCTGCCTGCCCTTCACGGCCGGGACGCGGGGCGGATGCCGGCGGCGGCGAGCAGGCCGGCCGTCTCGGCGAGCGGCAGGCCGACGACATTGGAATAGGAGCCGTTGATCCAGGGAATGAGCGCGCCGGCGCGGCCCTGGATCCCGTAGCCGCCGGCCTTGTCCTGCCAGTCGCCGCCGGCGACATGGTCGGCGATCTCGGCCTCGGACAGGCGCTTGAAGCGCACCGCGGTCTCCACGACCCGGCTGCGCAGGCGGTCGGGGCCGCGCAGGGCGATGGCGGTGACGACCCGGTGCCGGCGCCCGGAGAGAAGCCGCAGGAAGCCCTCCGCCTCGGCCGCGTCCCGCGGCTTGCCGAGCATGCGGCGGCCGAGGGCGACGATCGTGTCGGCGGCCAGGACCACGTCGGCGGCCGCCGCTTCGACGGCGGATGCCTTGGCCACCGCCAGGCGCAGGGCGCAGGCGCGGGGCAATTCGCCCGGGCGAGGCGTCTCGTCGATGTGGGCGGGGGCGAGGGCGTCGGGGAGGTAGCCCGCCTGGGCCAGAAGCTCGGCCCGGCGCGGCGAGGCCGAGGCGAGGATCAGCCGCGGCGCATGCCCGGCCAAGTCACTTGAAGCGATAGTTGATCCGTCCCTTGGTCAGGTCATAGGGCGTCATCTCGACCTGAACCTTGTCGCCGGCGAGCACGCGGATGCGGTTCTTGCGCATCTTTCCGGCGGTATGCGCGATGATGACGTGGCCGTTCTCGAGCTCCACCCGGAAGGTCGCGTTGGGCAGAAGCTCGGTCACGACCCCGGGAAATTCGAGAAGTTCTTCCTTGGCCATCTGGTCTCCGATACGGGTCCTGTGCAGGCGCAGCGGCAGGGGCTTTTTGCGCGCGCGGAAAATGACGCCAATGCCGCGTCAGTTCAAGGGGAATCGCGGTGATGAGCGTAAAGCGATCATGCTGCTCAATTTCTGTAATGTAGCACGCAGATCAGGGTGAAGAGGCGGCGGGCGGTGGCGAGGTCGGTTTCGACCCTGCCCTCGAGCCGTTCTAGCAGGAGCCGGCTGCCCTGGTCGTGGATGCTGCGCCGGCCGGTATCCACCGCCTCGATGGCGGCGGGCGGCAGGCGGCGCACGGCGTCGAAATAGCTTTCGCAGATCTGGAAGTAATCCTTCACGATCTGGTTGAACGGCGCCAGGGAAAGCTCCAGGCCGCCGGCGGGCTTCCCGTTCTCCGTTGCGAGCCGCATTCCGAGGCGGCCGTCGTTCACCGCGAGCGTCAGCCGGTAGGGGCCGGGCGCCGTCGCATCGGCAAGGCGGAAGCGGTTGCCTTCCAGCAGGTCGAAGATCGCGACCTGGCGTTCCTGCTCGATCTCCGGGGTCGGCGGCGGGAGCCCCGCCTCGTCGAGCGTCACCGCGCTCAGCCGGTCCGCGTCAGGCATCCCGCCCGGCCTCGTTGAGCCGCTCGAGCCGGGCCTCGACGGAGAGCGCATGCGCCTCCAGCCCCTCGGCCCGCGCCAGCCGCACCGCGGCGGGGCCGACCTGCGCCAGTGCCGCGGGGGTCATGCGGGCCAGGGTGGTGCGCTTCATGAAATCGAGCACCGAGAGGCCGGACGAGAACCGTGCAGACCGCGACGTCGGCAGGACATGGTTCGGGCCGCCGACGTAATCGCCGATCGCCTCGGCGGTGAGCGGGCCGATGAAGATGGCGCCGGCGTGGCTTACGCGGGCCGCGAGATCCTCCGCCTCGGCGGTGAAGATCTCGAGATGCTCGGGCGCGATGCGATCGGAGATCGCCACCGCCGTCTCCCAGTTCTCCACCACGATCACCGCGCCGAAGTCGCGCCAGCTCGCGCCCGCGATCTCCCGGCGTTCCAGCGTCGCCAGCAGGGCGTCCACCGCGGTCGCCACGGCGCGGCCGAAGGCGGCGTCGTCGGTGACGAGGATGGATTGCGCCGCCGGGTCGTGCTCGGCCTGGGCCATCAGGTCGAGCGCCACCCAGTCGGGATCGTTGCGCGCGTCGGCCATCACCAGGACCTCGGAGGGGCCCGCGATCATGTCGATGCCGACCCGCCCGAAGACGCGGCGCTTGGCCGCCGCGACCCAGGCATTGCCCGGGCCGGTGATCTTGTCCACGGGGCGGATGGTCTCGGTGCCAAAGGCCAGCGCGCCGATCGCCTGGGCGCCGCCGATGCGGTAGATCGTCTCGACCCCGGCGAGCCGGGCGGCGAGCAGCACCAGCGGGTTGATCGCGCCGTCCGGGGTCGGCGCGCAGATCACCAGGCGGCCGACACCGGCGACCCGCGCCGGGATCGCGTTCATCAGCACCGAGGAGGGATAGGAGGCGCGCCCCCCGGGCACGTAGAGCCCCGCCGCCGCGACCGGTGACCAGCGCCAGCCGAGCTGCGCCCCGGAGGCGTCCGACCATTGCGCGTCGGCCGGCAGCTGGCGCTCGTGGTAGGCGCGGATGCGGCCGGCGGCGAGTTCGAGCGCCGCGCGATCCTGCGGATCGACCCCGGCGATGGCCGCATCGATCTCCTCGGCCGAGAAGGCGAGGGTCCCGGGCGTCAGCGACAGGCGATCCCAGCGCTCGGTCAGCGCGATCAATGCGGCGTCGCCGCGGGCCTCCACATCGGCCAGGATCGCCGCGGCATCGGCGTCGACCGCGGCCTCGGCCTCGCGTTTCTGTGCGAGCAGCGCGGCGAATCGGGCTTCGAAATCCGGGCTGCGACTGTCGAGGAAATGCGGCATCGCGGCGGCCGGGATCAGTCGGGCGAATGCCGGGGCGCCGCGCCGGCCATGGCGAGATGCGGGCGGGTCACGTCGGTCAGGGTCACCTCGAGGCATTCGACGTCAAGCGCGATCTCGCCGTCGCCCGCCAGCACCGCACGCAGCACGCCGTTTCCCTCGGGTCCGGGCTCGAAGCCGAGCGACAGCAGCGAGATGACCAGGTCGCGGTCCTGCGGATCGACGCCCATGGCCCGCACGCGGGTGGCGCTCTCGATGGTGAGCAGGCAGCGCACCCGCTCGAAGGGGCGGTTCTGGCGGCGGGCGCGGGCGCTGTCCTCCCAGCGGAAGCGGTTGAGCAGCAGGGTGAACCGCCGGTGCCGCGGCATCCAGGCGATCTCCGAGGTCTGGCCCACGGCGTCCTGCACCAGCGCCGAGATCACCGCGAGATCCTCCGCCGTCTCGGCGCGCAGGCGCAGCGGCCGTTCGGCGCCGTCCTCGAAGCGCGCGTCCTCGGTCATGCCGCCTCGCGGATGCGTTCGATCTCGGCGCCGCAGGCCGAGAGCTTCTCCTCGACGCGCTCGTAGCCGCGATCGAGATGGTAGACGCGCGCCACGCGGGTCTCGCCCTCGGCGGCGAGCCCGGCGAGGATCAGGCTGACCGAGGCGCGCAGGTCGGTAGCCATGACCGGCGCGCCCTTGAGCCGTTCCACCCCGGTGACCGTGGCGGTGCCGCCGTGCACCTCGATCTGCGCCCCCATGCGCACGAGTTCCGGGGCATGCATGAAGCGGTTCTCGAAGATGCGCTCCTCGAGATGGCTGGTGCCGTCGGCGGTGGCGAGCAGCGCCATCATCTGCGCCTGGAGATCGGTGGGAAAGCCCGGATGCGGCGCGGTGACCACGTCCACCGGCCGGATGCGGCCGTTCGCCCGGCTGACCCGCAGGCCGGCCTCGGTCTCGCGCAACTCGGCGCCGGCGGCCTCGAGCTTGTCGGCGAAGGCCGCGACCAGATCGCGCCGGCCGCCGAGCAGTTCCACATCGCCGCCGGTGATGGCGGGGGCCAGCATGTAGGTGCCGAGCTCGATCCGGTCGGCGACCACGGGATGGGTCGCGCCGCGCAGCCGGTCGACGCCCTGGACCTCGATCGTGGCCGAGCCCTCGCCGGCGATCTGGGCGCCCATCCGGCGCAGGCAATGCACCAGGTCGACGATCTCCGGCTCGCGGGCGGCGTTCTTCAAGAGCGTGGTGCCGCGGGCGAGCGTCGCCGCCATCAGGATGTTCTCGGTCGCCCCGACCGAGACCATCGGCATGTCGATGGTCGCGCCCTTCAGGCCCTCCGGCGCGCTGGCGTGCACATAGCCGTCGCGCAGCTCGAGCGTCGCGCCGAGCGCCTCGAGCCCCTTGAGATGCAGGTCGACCGGGCGCGCGCCGATGGCGCAGCCGCCGGGCAGCGAGACCACCGCGTGACCGTCCCGCGCCAGCATCGGCCCGAGCACCAGGATCGAGGCGCGCATCTTGCGCACCAGGTCGTAATCCGCGCGGTGGTTGGCGATGGACTGGGTGCCGACGACCAGGACGCGCCCGTCCTGCAGGCTCGCGACCTCGCAGCCGAGCGATTCGAGCAATGCGCTCATGGTGCGGATGTCGGAGAGGCGCGGCGCGTTGGTCAGCGTCAGCGGCTCGTCGGTGAGGAGGGCTGCCGGCATCAGCGTGAGGCAGGCGTTCTTGGCGCCCGAGATCGGGATGCGCCCCTCCAGCCGACGGCCGCCGCGCACGAGAATGCTGTCCATGGATGCGTCAGTCCTGCTGGTCGCGGGCTCCGGCCGCGCCGCTGCGCGCCCGTTTCTGCGCCTTGCGCCGCGCGAGATTGGCCCGCAGCGCTTCCGCCAGCCGCTCGGCCTTGCGCGCGGCGGGCGCCGGCTTCTCCTTGGCGGCGGGGGGCGGGTTCCTCTGCATGGCGCCTCTGTAGCGCAGGCGGCGGGCTGGGTCCAGATTGTGCTTGCGCCAAGGGCCAGATCCGCTAGAAGGCCCGGGCTCGCCGCCGCGAAACGAAGGACGGAACTGCTGCCGTAGCTCAGGGGTAGAGCACTCCCTTGGTAAGGGAGAGGTCGAGAGTTCAAATCTCTCCGGCAGCACCAGCACTTAGCGGCATCATTTCACGTTTCCCGCAACGATACGTGCAACGATTGGCTGGACCGCCATGACGGCGGCGTCCCGGAAGCGAGCGCGGATCGGCGAGATGGGACTCCGTGCATCGCGACCCGGAGCTTTCCCGCAAAGGCCGAAGGCTTCGTCCAGACCCCTCTGCGCGAACGGGCCCACGGCCTGGCCTAGAACGCACCCGATGCACGCAATGCCGACCTGCCGCGCCGGCTTGACCGGGTCGATCGATCTCGACCCCATGCGGCCCTCAGAGGCTTGGCTCCGCTCTCCGCGGTGAGGAAGGCGATGGGAAGCCATGGCTAGCCGCTCCGGCCGGGAAGCACCAGCCGCGGCGCCGCGCCCAGGACCACCGGCCCGAGACGGGCGACGCCATCCTCGAAATCGAGCGGCACCTTCAGCGATTCCGCGTCGCCCGAGAGGGTCGCGATCAGCCCCAGCCCGGTGCGCAGCGCCGCCGCGAGCGCCGGCGCGAGCCTGCCCGAGGCCTCGGCGAGCGCGATCATCTCGCGCCAGTTCCGCGCCCGCAGGTCGAGCCGGCCTCGGGCGAAGCCCTGCGCATCGACGTCGAGCGTGCCTCGGGCGCGCAGGTCGAGCGATCCCCAGGTGACGGAGGCATCGCGCACCAGCACCTGTTCGAGCACCGGATTGCCCGCCTCGACGGAGGCCCGGTTCCAGGCGCGGTCGAAGTCGAGCGTGACGTCGAGATGCACGCGCTCCACCGCCGGGGGCAGCACCTCCATGCCGCCGATCCGGGCGCTCAGCGCCTCCGGCAGCTGGATGTTCTCGGCGGTCAGCCCGATGTCATGGGCGAAATCCGGGGCGCCGTCGCCCGCCTGCCGCGTGGCGAAATTCGCATGCCCGATCGCCGCCGCCCAGCCCGAGTCGCCGCGGAGCGCCATGTCCTCGATCTCGATGCTGCTCCGGTCGAGCGTCAGCCGCGTGTCCGGCTCGAAGATCACCGAGCCGCGCATCAGGCGGCTGTCGAGATGCACCGTCTCGTAGGGGGTCGCGACGGTCTGCGGGCCGGGCCAGGCGGCGATGACGTGATGGGGCTTGTAGGCGAGCGACAGCACCTCGAACCGGTCCGCCTGCCAGGCCCAGCCGGCCTCGGGGTCGGCGATGTCGAGGCCCTCGACGATCAGGTCGATCCGGTTGGGAAAGCCGGTGACGCGCACATCCGCCGCCTCCGCCACCCAGCCCGCGTCCCGGCGTCCGGCGAGCCAGGATTCGATCGCGTTCTGCCGGGTCGTGGCGCCGAAGTACCACCAGCCGCTCCAGGCCAGTCCTGCGAGGATCACGATTGCCAACAGGATGCGCATCGCCTAACCCCCCGAGCGGTCCCTGGTGGATAGCCCAGGCGGTGCGACGGGAACAAGGGCGATGCAAGCGGGCGATCTCTGGGTATTCGGTTACGGCTCGCTGATCTGGGAGCCGGGATTCGATTTCGTCGAGCGGCGGCTGGCCACGCTCGAGGGCTATCGCCGGGCCTTCTGCATGGCCTCGATCCGCTATCGCGGCACGCCCGAGGCGCCGGGGCTGGTGCTCGCGCTCGACCGCGAGGCGGAGGGCGCGTGCCGCGGTGTCGCCTATCGCGTGTCCGGGCCGGTGGCCGCGGCGACGCTCGAGTATCTGCGCGAGCGGGAGCTGATCTCCTATGCCTATGACGAGGCGCGGCTAAAGGTGCGGCTGGACGGGGGCGGCGAGGTCGAGGCGGTGACCTTCGTGAGCAACCGCGAGCATCCGCAATATCGCGGCGGGCTCTCGCTCGACGACCAGGCCGCGGTGATCGCCCGGGCGGTCGGCCCGCGGGGGCCGAACTCGGACTATCTGCTCAACACGGTCGCGAGCCTCGAGGCGCTGGGGCTGCACGATCCCGAGCTTCACGAGCTCGCGGAAATGGTGCGCCGGCGCCGGTAGCCGCGGGGCGCGCGCCTCCCGCCGGGCTTGATGGTTGCGCCGGGCGGCCCTGAGCTCGGACGGCGCGGCTCCGGCGTTCCCTAGATCTTGCGCACCCAGACGACGATGCCGTCCGCGGCGATGATGCGGACCCGGTCGCCGGGGTCGAGCTTGACGTCGCCGCCGTCGAGCCGCGCCGGCCAGGGCACGCCGTCCACGGTCACCTGTCCCTCGTGCCAGGAGAACGCCACCACCTCGGCCTCGCGGCCGACCAGCGCATCCGCCCGGCGGTTCAGCTTGCCGGCCTTGTCGCCGAGATCGCCGTAGCGGGCCACGAGCGCGCGTCCGGCGAAGGTGAAGGCGATCGACAGCACGCCGAAGATCGCGATCTGGCCCCAGATCGAGAGCCCGCCGGTGAGCCAGAGCGTCGCCGCGGTGACGAGGGCGGCGAGCGCCGACCAGATCAGCACGGTCGAGACCGTCAGCATCTCGATCGCCGCGAAGAGGATGGCGGCGGCCACCCACCACCAGGGCGACACCGCCGCACCGATCAGATCCGGTCCCGCCGCCTCCACCGGTCAGCCCCGCTCGCCCGAGCCCGCGGCCCGGGCGATCTCGGCGATGCCGGTGATCGAGCCGATCAGGCCCGCCGCCTCCAGCGGGATCATCACCGTCTTGGAATTCGGGCTCGCCGCGACGTCGCGCAGGGCTTCGGTGTATTTCTGGGCGACGAAATAGTTCACCGCGCGGATATCGCCGCGGGCGATGGCCTCGGAGACCATGGAGGTCGCCTTGGCCTCGGCTTCCGCCGCGCGCTCGCGGGCCTCGGCGTCGAGAAAGGCGGCCTGGCGGCGGCCCTCCGCCTCGCGGATCTGCGCCTCGCGCTCGCCCTCGGCCTTGAGGATCGCCGCCTGCTTCTGGCCCTCGGCGGTGAGGATCTCGGCCCGCTTCAGCCGTTCGGCCTTCATCTGTCGCGCCATGGCCTCGTTGATGTCGGGCGGCGGCGCGAGGTCGCGGATCTCCACCCGCGTCACCTTGACCCCCCAGGGCGTCGAGGCCGCGTCGATCACCGCGAGCAGGCGGTGGTTGATCGCATCGCGGTTCGAGAGCGCCTCGTCCAGCTCCATCGAGCCCAGCACGGCGCGGATGTTGGTCTGGCTGATGTTGCGCAGCGCCTGTTCGAGGTCGCGCACCTCATAGGCCGCCTTGCTGGCCTCGACCACCTGGTAGAAGGCCACCGCATCGGCCACCACCATGGCGTTGTCCTTGGTGATGACCTCCTGTTCCTCGATGTCGAGAACCGTCTCCATCATGTTGATCCTGGAGCCGATCCTGTCCATCAGCGGGATCAGGAAGCGCAGGCCGGGATCGAGCGTGCGGGTGTAGCGGCCGAAGCGCTCCACGGTCCAGTTCTCGCCCTGCGGGACGGACTTGACCATCGTGAAGATCAGGATGATCGCGAAGGCCAGGATGGCGATTGCGGGGGCGCCGAAGGCTTCCATTGCTCGGTCCTCGTTCGGTGCCGTCGCCGGCACGCAGCTGCTCTGCCCCCTCACAATGTTTGGAGCGGATTGTGCTGCAACACAAGCCGGTTGGAAAGCGCGCCGCAGCGTCGTAATGTCGCGCGGCAGGGGCCAAAGAAAGATACAGGCACACATGAGGCTCTCTCACAAGGCCGAGCCGCATTTCTCGCAACCGGTTCGGCAGATCGTGATGATGCTGATCGTCCTGGGGCTGGCGGTCGCCGGCGGCATCCTCGTCTTCCCGGCGGTGGCGCCGATCTTCCTCGCCTCGCCCTGGCTGAACGGCTTCATCGGCATCGTCTTCCTCGCCGGCGTCGCCGCCTGCTTCTGGCAGGTCTTCACGCTGATCGCCTCGGTGAGCTGGATCGAGGGCTTCGCCGCCGACCGGCCCGGCCACGAATTCACCAAGGCGCCGCGGCTGCTCGCCTCGCTCGCGGCGCTGCTCTCGGAGCGCCGCGCCCGGCGGGCGCTGACCTCGAGCTCCACCGGCTCGATCCTGCAATCGGTCGGGACGCGCATCGACGAGCAGCGCGACCTCACCCGCTACATCATCAACCTCCTGATCTTCCTCGGCCTGCTCGGCACCTTCTACGGGCTCGCCACGGTGGTGCCGGCGGTGGTCGACACGATCCGCTCGCTCGCCCCGCAGGAGGGCCAGAGCGCCATCGAGGTCTTCGACAACCTGATGACCGGCCTCGAGGGCCAGCTCTCGGGCATGGGCACCGCCTTCGCCTCCTCGCTGCTCGGGCTCGCCGGGTCGCTGGTTGTGGGGCTTCTGGAGCTCTTCGGCAGCCATGCCCAGAACCGCTTCTACCGCGAACTCGAGGAATGGCTCTCCTCGATCACCAAGATCGGCCTGCCGGGGGTGGAGGGCGAGGAGGCGCTGACGGCGGGCAACGTGCTGGCGGTGATCGGCCAGACCGCCGAGCAGATCGACGGGCTGCGCGAGGTGATGGAGGCCAGCGCCGGCCGCGCCGCCGAGACCGACGCGCGCATCGCCGAGATGGTGCGCCTGCTCGCCGAGCCCAAGGCGCCGCCGGTGGACAATGCGCTGCTCGAGCGCATCGCCGCGGCGCAGGAGCGCGTGGTCCTGCTGCTGGAATCCCGCGGCGAGGAGGAGGGCGGCCCCGACGCCGAGACCCGCGCCCGGCTGCGCTCGATCGACACCCAGGTGCTGCGCATCCTCGAGGATCTCTCCGCCGGCCGGCAGGATCTCGTCACCGAGATCCGCCAGGACATCGCGGGCCTCGCCGAGGCGCTGCGCGGCGTTCTCGCGCGCGGGAGGCTCTGAGCCATGGCGCTCAGCCGCCGCGGCGCCGGGCGGTTCCCGGCCTCGATCTGGCCCGGATTCGTCGATGCGATGACGGCGCTGATCCTGGTGCTCTTCTTCGTGCTCTCGATCTTCATGATCGTGCAGTTCGTGCTGCGCGACACGATCTCGGGGCAGGGCAGGGAGCTCGACGAGCTGTCGCTCCAGGTCGCCAATCTCGCCGATGCGCTGGGGCTGGAGCGCAGCCGCGCCGACCGCGCGGCCGAGCTGGTCTCGACCCTGACCGCCGAGCGCGACGCCGCCGCCGCCGCGAGCGCCGATTTCGAGGCGCAGGTGGCGAGCCTACTCGCGCGCAACACCGACCTCTCCGGCCGGCTGGAGAGCGCCGAGGCCGCGAGCGCGGCGCAGCTGAGCGCCAACGAGGCGCTCGAACGGGCGCTCGCCCAGGCCCGCGAGGAGGTCGATGCCAATGCGGAGGCCGCCCGCCTCGCCGCGGCGCGACGGGAGGCGCTCGAGGCGCTGGTGGCATCGCTCCGGACCGATGTCGCGGAGCTGCAGGGCAATCTCGGCGAGAGCGAATCGAGCCTCACCGAGGCCGAGGCGGCGCGGGTCGCCGAGGCCGCCGCCGCCGAGGAACTGCGCAGGCGGCTCGCGGATTCGGATGCGGAGCTGACCGCCATGACCCTCAGCCTCGAGGCCGAGCGCAGGAAGGCCGAGGAGACCCTGACGCTGCTCGCCGCCGCCGAGGCGGCGCGCGACGCGCTGCAGGGCGACCAGAGCACGGCGCTCTCGGAGGCCGAGAAGCACGCGGCCGAGCTCACGCAGGCGCGCGCGCTGCTGGCGCAGGAGCAGGAGGTCTCCGCCGAGAGCCAGCGGCAGGTGGCGCTGCTCAACCGGCAGACCGCGGAGCTGCGCAGCCAGCTCGACGAGCTCCAGGGCCTGCTCGATCTCGCCGAGGCCGGCGATGTCGCCGCCAGGGTCCAGATCGAGAAGCTCGGCGCCAATCTCAACGCGGCACTGGCGCGCGTCGCCGCGGAGGAGCGCGCCCGCGCCGAGGCCGAGGCCGCCAGGGCCGAGCTCGAGGCGCGCGAGCGGGCGCGGCTCGAGGCGGAGACCAAGGATCTCGCCAGCTACCGCTCCGAGTTCTTCGGACGGATGCGCGCGATCCTCGGCGCGCGCGAGGGCGTGCAGGTCGTCGGCGACCGCTTCGTCTTCGACAGCGAGGTGCTCTTCCCGCCGGGATCGGCGACGCTGAACGCCGCCGGCCGGGAGCAGGTCGCGCGCGTCGCCCAGGTGATCCGCGACATCGCCGACGACGTGCCGCCGGAGATCGACTGGATCCTGCGCGTCGACGGCCATACCGACCGGGTGCCCGTGACCCCCGGCGGCCCGTTCCGCGACAATTGGGAGCTCAGCCAGGCCCGCGCGCTCTCGGTCGTGCAATACATGATCGACACCCAGGGCATCCCCGCGAGCCGCCTCGCCGCCACCGGTTTCGGCGAGTTCCAGCCCCTCGATCCCAGCGACAGCCCCGAGGCGCTGGCCCGCAACCGCCGCATCGAGCTGAAGTTCACCGAGCGGTAGGTGCCGGGCCGCCGCGCGTTCGCGCCGGGCCCGCCGAGCGCCGGCACGTCATGTTTATGTTAAAAATCAATATAATGACCATGGTCCCAACTTGGGACCCTGTCCGTCTCATACCGGCGGCCCTTCCGATTGACCGATCCTGGGTCTGGCTCTCGGGACAGGGAAAAGGCCGCGCTCCGCGCGGCCCGCCTGACATGCCCCCGGAGCGAAAAGGCGAGGCGCCGGTGGCGCGTCGCCCGGTCCGGCCGCCCGGAGGCGCGCGCCGCTGGGCGAGGGGGGTGCAGTTTCACCACCGGTTGAGGATCGGGGCGCGCCGGCCCCGGGCAGGGCCGGCGCGGCCCGATCGCCACGGGTCGATCGGGCTGGGGACACCCTGGCCGCGGGAGGAACGGGAATCCACAGCGAGGGCTGCCGGTATCACGCCCGTCTGCCCCGCATGCGCTGCTCGAAGCCCCGCAGCACCAGCGACAGGCCGACGGTCATGACGAGATAGAGGAAGGCGACCACGTTGTAGGTCTCGAAGAAGCGGAACGAGCCGGCGGCGTAGATCTTGCCGAGCTGGGTGATGTCCGCGACCCCGAGGACCGAGACCAGGGCGCTGTCCTTGATGAGCGCGATGAAATCGTTGCCGAGCGGCGGCAGGATGGTGCGGATCGCCTGGGGGAAGACGATCAGCCGGAAACGCTGCCAGCCGGAGAGCCCCAGCGCCTGGGCGGCCTCGATCTGGCCGGGCTCGACGGACTGGATGCCGGCGCGGAACACCTCGGCGATGAAGGCCGCGTAGCCGATGGCGAGCGCCAGGATCGCCCGCCACATCAGCGAGAGGTCCCGGGTCGCCAGCGTGCCGAGCCCCAGCGGCTCGGCGATCGCGTTCCAGCCCACCACCAGCGCCGGCGCGCCGACGAAGGCGATGTAGAAGAGCAGGACCAGGATCGGGATGCCGCGCACGATCTCGATGTAGAACCGCGCGCCCTGCCGCAGGATGGTCGAGCGCGAGAGCACGCAGACCGCCAGCAGGAGCCCCAGCGCCGAGGCGAGCCCGAAGGCCACCAGGGTGACGAAGATGGTCACCGCGATCCCCGAGGAGAGGGTCGCCAGGATCTGGCGGTAGACGTCACTGGCGACGATCGCGACGAGCATCCCGGCCGCGATCACCGCGGCCAGCACCAGCCAATAGGGGAAATCCTTGCCCTGCCGGTCCCGGGAGGGGGTCATGGGCGGGGGCTACTGGCCCATTTCGTAATCCACGAACCATTTCTGGTCGAGCGCCGCGATGGTGCCGTCGGCCTTCATCTCGGCGATCGCGGCATTGACGGGCGCGAGGAGGTCCGAGCCCTTGGGGAAGATGAAGCCGAATTCCTCGCTCCCGAGCGGCTCGCCGATGATCTTGAAGATATCCGGATTGGCCCTGACATAGCCTTCGCCGCCGGTGCTGTCGGTCAGCACCATGTCGACGTCGCCGGCCCGCATCGCCTGGACCGCGGCGCCGATGGTCTCGAAGAGCTTGATGCGCGGATTGGTCTCGTTGCCGTCGAGCAGGTCGTAGACCGCCACGTAGAAGGGCGTGATGCCCGCCTGGGAGCCGATCAGGCCATCCTCGAAGGCGGCGAAGCTCGAAGCGTCGGTGAAGCGATCCTCGTCCGCGCGCACCAGCATGCGCATCTCCGAGCGCATGTAGGGGTCGGAGAAATCGACCTTCTCCTTGCGGTCGTCGCGGATGGTGATGCCGGTCATGCCGATGTCGTACTGGCTCTCGCTCACCGCCGGGATCATGGCGTCCCAGCTCGAATTCTCGATGACGAGGTCGAAATTGAGCCGCTCCGCGATCTCGGCCATGGCGTCGTATTCCCAGCCGATGGCCGCGCCCGTCGCCGGATCGACGAATTGCAGCGGCGGATAGGCGTTCTCGGTCACCACGACCACCTCCCGCCCGCCCAGGTCGGGAAGCTCGGCGGCGGCCGGGGCGGCGAGGGCGGTGAGGGCGGCGGCGGCGAGGAAGGCGGCGCGGATCAGGGTTCGCATGGAGGGCCTCGGAAGCTTCTGGATGCGGTCGCGGCGAGAATGGGCCAGGTCGGTTCGGGGGGCAAGTGGGCAGACTTTCCCGAAAGAGGCTTTCTCTCCGGCGGGGAATTGCCTAACTGGTAGCGATGAAGACAAAGCCGCTCGCATTCTCGGTGCATCTCTTCACCGCCTCCGGCGCGGCGCTGGCGCTCATGGCGCTGGTCGCGGCGACCCAGGGAAACTGGCGCCTGATGTTCGGCTGGCTCGGCATCGCGCTGATCGTCGACGGGATCGACGGGCCGCTGGCGCGGCGGGTGAACATCAAGAAGAACGCCTCGAACTGGGACGGCGTGGTGCTCGATCTGGTGATCGACTACCTGACCTATGTCTTCATCCCGGCCTATGCCCTGATCTATTCCGATCTGCTGCCCTCGCCCTGGGGCCTCGTGGCGGCCCTGCTGATCGCGCTCACCGGCGTGGTCTATTTCGCCGATGTGCGCATGAAGTCGGCGGACAATTGCTTCGTCGGCTTTCCCGCGGTCTGGCAGATGCCGCTCCTGGTCTTCCTGACCTTCTCGCCGCCGGTCTGGCTGACCTCGGCGACGATCGTGGTGCTGGCGCTCGCCCAGTTCACCTGGCTCAAGTTCGTCCATCCCGTGCGCACCGAGCGCTGGCGCGCGGCGACCCTGCCGGTGACGCTGCTCTGGGTGGTCCTCGGCGGCTGGTCGGTCTGGGCCGAGTTCGAGCCGCCGCTGGCGGTCAAGCTCGGGCTGCTCGCGACGAGCCTCTGGCTGCTCTTCGTGGGCATCGTGATGCAGGCCCGGCCGGTACGGCAGACCGTCATCGCCGAATAGCCGGGCTTCGGGGATCGCGCGGGCGCGGTCTTCGGACCGGCGCTCGTCTTCCCGTGGCGCCGCCAAATGCCCCCGCGGGTTGCCAATTGCCGGCGAGGTCGCTCCCTGGGCGCCCAGGCTCGCGCGGCGCGGCCCGATCGACACCGGTCGATCGGGCTGGAACCCCTCGGGCGCGGACGGAACGAGTGGCGAGGGCGAAGGTCGTTGGGATCGGCCGGTCTTACCCGGCCGGCCGTCGTGTCAGCCGAGCGCCTCGTCGCAGCGCTCGCAGACCTGGGCATGGCGGTGGCTCCCGACATCGGGAAGGATGCGCCAGCAGCGGGCGCATTTGTCGCCTTCCGCCGGCGCAAAGATCACGGCGATCCCCGGCACGTCGTCGAGCGTGAAGGCCCCGGCGGGCGCCTCCGCATCGCTCAGGCGGAGATCGGAGACGATGCAGATGTCGGCAAAGGGCACGCCGGCGAGCAGGGCGCGAATGTCGCCATCCGCGACATGGACCAGCGGTGCGGCTTCGAGGCTCGCGCCGATCCGCTTCTCGCGCCGTTCCACCTCGAGCGCGCCGGTCACGACCCGCCGCGCCCGGCGGATCACCTCCCATTTCGCGGCGAGAGCCGGATCGCGCCATGTGGCGGGGGTTGCGGGGAAGTCCATCAGATGCACCGAGCTCCGGTCGCCCGGGAAGCGCTCGAGCCAGACCTCTTCCATGGTGAAGACGAGGATCGGCGCCAGCCAGGTGGTCAGTCTACGGTGCAGCAGGTCGAGCACCGTGCGCGCCGCGCGGCGGCGCGGGCTGGCGGCCGCGTCGCAATAGAGCGCGTCCTTGCGGATGTCGAAATAGACCGAGGAGAGATCGACGGTGCAGAACTGGAAGAGATGGTGGAAGACGTGCTGGAAGTCGTAGGCGGCATAGCCCGCCCGCACGATTCCGTCGAGCTCGGCCAGCCGGTGCAGGACCCAGCGCTCGAGTTCCGGCATCGCGTCGGGCTCGAGGCGCTCGGCCTCGTCGAAGCCTTCGAGCGCCCCGAGCAGGAAGCGCATCGTGTTGCGAAGCCGCCGGTAGGCATCCGCCGAGCCCTTGAGGATCTCCGGCCCGATGCGCTGGTCGGCGGTATAATCCGCCTGTGCCACCCAGAGCCGCAGGATGTCGGCGCCGTATTGCCGCACCACGTCCTCGGGCGCCACGGTATTGCCCAGGGACTTGGACATCTTCATGCCGCGCTCGTCGAGCGTGAAGCCGTGGGTCAGCACGCCCTCGTAGGGCGCGCGGCCCATGGTGCCGCAGGCCTGGAGCATCGAGGAATGGAACCAGCCGCGATGCTGGTCGGTGCCTTCGAGATAGAGGCTCGCCGGCCAGAGCCCGTCCGCCCGGTCGCGCAGGACGAAGGCATGCGTCGAGCCGGAATCGAACCAGACGTCGAGGATGTCGGTGACCTTCTCCCATTCCGCCGGATCGTGGTCGTTGCCGAGGAAGCGCGCCGCCGCGTCCTCGCGGAACCAGGCGTCGGCGCCCTCGGCACGGAAGGTCTCGGCGATGCGGGCGTTCACCGCCGCGTCGCGCAGGATCTCGACCCCGCCGTCGGCCTGCCGCTTCACGAAGCAGGTCAGCGGCACGCCCCAGGCGCGCTGGCGCGACAGCACCCAGTCGGGCCGGACCTCGATCATCGAATAGAGGCGGTTGCGCCCGCTCTGCGGCGTCCAGGTCACCAGCCGGTCGATCGAGGTCAGCGCCCGCTCGCGGATCGTGGTGCCGAATTCGTCCATGCCGTCCTCGAGGGGCTTGTCGATGGCGACGAACCATTGCGGCGTGTTGCGGTAGATCACCGGCGCCTTGGAGCGCCAGGAATGCGGGTAGGAATGTGTCAGCCTTCCGCGGGCGATCAGGGCGCCGGCCGCGGCGAGGGCCTCGATGACCCGCGGGTTCGCGTCCTTCTCCTTGCCCTTGTGATCGAAGATCAGCGCGCCCCCGAAGAGCGGCAGGTCTGCGCGGAAGCTCGAATCCTCCAGCACGTTGTAGGTCATGGGCAGGCCGTGCTTCACCCCGAGCGCGTAGTCGTCGGCACCATGCGAGGGTGCTGTGTGAACGAAGCCGGTGCCGGAATCGTCGGTGACGTGACCGCCGAGCAGCATTGGCACGTCGAAGTCCCATTCTCCGTTTGCAGCCAGCGCACCGCGGAGCGGGTGCGCGAGCGTGACCTGCTCTAGCTCCTGAAGACCGGAGGGAACGTCTCGCACGCGCTCGTATTGCGCTCGTGCCGCTTTGAAGACCTCGGGCGCAAGCTTGTCGGCAAGCAGGTACAGATCACCCGACTTGGCCCAGTTCGCAGGTGGGACATCCAGTACGCGGTACAAGCCGTATGAGATGTCGTAGCCAAAGGCCACCGCTCGATTGGAAGGAATGGTCCACGGTGTGGTCGTCCAGATAATCACATTGGCTTGCTCAAGCAACTCGTTGAGCTCCGTCTGCTCCTTGAGAAGCTTGTGGAGCTCCTTATTTCCTTCTTCGAAGCTCTCCCCCTCCGCAACAGCCCGGCTCAAGGCGATGTTCGACTTTACGACCGGGAACTTCACCCAGATCGTGTGGCTCTGGTGGTCGCGGTATTCCACCTCGGCCTCGGCGAGCGCGGTCTTCTCCACCGGCGACCACATCACCGGCTTGGAGCCGAGATAGAGCGAGCCGTTCATCACGAACTTCATGAATTCCTCGGCGATCACCGCCTCGGCGTCGAAGGCCATGGTGAGATACGGATCGGCCCAGTTGCCGCTGACGCCGAGCCGCTTGAACTCCTCGCGCTGGATGTCCACCCAGGATTCCGCGAAGCGGCGGCATTCGGCGCGCAGCTCGTTCACCGGCACCTCGTCCTTGTTCCGGCCCTTGGCGCGGTACTGCTCCTCGATCTTCCATTCGATCGGCAGGCCGTGGCAGTCCCAGCCCGGCACGTAGCGGCTGTCCTTGCCCATCATCTGCTGCGAGCGCACGACGAAATCCTTGAGGATCTTGTTCAGGGCATGCCCGATGTGGAGATGCCCGTTGGCATAGGGCGGCCCGTCGTGGAGCACGAAGGCCTCCCGGCCCGCCCCGGTCTCGCGCAGCCGGTCGTAGACGCCGATGCGCTCCCAGCGGGCCAGCCATTCCGGTTCGCGCTGCGGCAGGCCGGCGCGCATGGGAAAGGCGGTCTTCGGCAGGAAGAGCGTGTCCTTGTAATCGGGCAGGTCGGTCGTCGTCTCGGCGCACATCGGGCGGGCCTTCCGTCAGGTCGAATGGGAATGTCTCGTGGCGCGGGCCATCGGTCTCCGGCGGCTCCGTGCGGTCAGAGCGCCGGGGCGGTAATTCGGATGGGGATGCCGATCTGCCTGAACATGGCAGGGGGTATAGACCCCGGTCCGGCGCGCTTCAATTGGCTTTTCCCCTGCCGGGGCGTGGCGGGAGGAAGCGACGGCCGGTTGTCTTTCCGCCGGCGCCGCTTCCGCGGCGGCATGCCGGGGAGAAGGCCGCGCCCCGCGCGGCCCGCGGAGCATGCCGCGGACCGAAAGGGCGAGGCGCCGGTGGCGCGTCGCCCGGTCCGGTCGCCCGGAGGCGCGCGCCGCCGGGCGAGGGATGTCGGGTTTCACCGCCGGCTTAGATCGGGGCGGATCGGTCCCGGCGCGCCGCCCGGGGGGCGAAGCCCGTTTCGGGCGGTGGCGTCACTCGGCCGCGGTCTGGCCGAAGAGGGTCCTCTGCGCCGCGCGGTCCGTGGTGATCTCCCGGCGCCGCTCGGCGCCGAGGGCGCGGCCGGCGCTCACGGCGGGGCGGGCCTCGAGACGGTCGAACCAGGCCTTCATGTGCGGGAAGCGGTCGAGATCCTGCTCCTGCCGCTGCCAGCGGCTCGCCCAGGGCCAGATCGCCATGTCGGCGATGGAATAGGGGCCGGCGACGAAGTCGCGCTCCGCGAGCCGATGATCCAGCACCCGGTAGAGGCGGCCGACCTCGTTGCGGTAGCGGTCCTTGGCATAGGGCAGGTCGTGGGGCGGATCCATGGCGGGGGCGTAGCGCAGGAAATGGTGGGCCTGTCCGGCCATGGGGCCGACATTGCCGACCTGCCAGAAGAGCCACTGGTCGACCTCGATCCGCTCGCGTTCGCTGGCGCCAAAGAAACGGCCGGTCTTGCGGGCGAGATAGCTCAGGATCGCGCCGGATTCGAAGATCGCGACCGGCGCGCCGTCCGGGCCGTCGGGATCGACGATGGCGGGAATGCGGCCGTTGGGCGAGATGCGCCGGAAATCGGCGTCGAACTGCTCGCCGGCGTTGATGTCGACGAAATGCAGGCGGAAGGGCAGGTCCATCTCCAGAAGGGCGATGGAGATCTTCCAGCCGTTCGGGGTCGGCCAGTAGTAAAGCTCGATGGGGTCGCTCATGCCGTTATCGTGCCGCTGCCTGCATGCGCCGACATGGCCCTTTGCGGCGCGGTGTCAAGCGCGGCCCGGTTCCTGCCCGATCTCGATGCTGCCGGAGGGAAGCCCGAGCCGCGGGCGGAGCCGGCTCCAGCGCGGCTCCTGGCCGGCGAAGCAGGGCGCGGCGCGCAGGCTGGCGAAATCCCAGCCGGGGCGCCGCCGCAGGATCGCCTGGTAGAGGTCGAAGGCGCCGCGGCGGGTGTAGAAGCTCCAGTGGCAGAGACGCGCGTCCCAGGGCGTGAGCGGGATGCCGCGCTGTCGGGCCCAGGCGGCCACGTCGGCGCGGTCGATCTGGAGGTCGAGCCAGCAGGGGCTCTGGACCCCGAGACCGAGGCCGATCGCGCGGTCGCGCCAGCTCCGGCGCGGCGCGAAGCTCTCGAACATCGCGTCATAGACGTCGTTCGCCCGCGCCGTGACGTTGAAGACATGCGGCGGGCGCGGGCAGCGCAGCGCCTCGAGGAACTCGAGCGCGCGGGCGTCGTATTCCGCGGCGCCGAGAAGGATCACCTTGCCCGGCGCGATGTCGAGGAAGGGCAGGGCGGCGAGCGCGACCCGGGCTCCGAGCGAATGCGCCAGCAGGTCGACCACGCGCCCGGGCGCGATCGCCTGGATGCGCGCGACGAGTTCCGCGAGCTTCTCGCCATAGGCGGGCGCCCGGTCGTAGACCTCGGCGAAGCCGGTGCGTCCGCGGCGCAGGAGGCTGCCCAGATGCGAGGCTCTCGCCGGCCAGGCGAAGCCGATGCAGAGGCCCGAGGCGGTGTCGGTGCGGCCGAACCCGAGGCCCGTCGGCCAGCTGCGGATCTTGCGGCTGCTGTTGTCGGCGCTGAAGGAGAAGAGCGAGCCGTGCGGGTTGGTGACGGGATGCGCGGGGTCGAACTTGTAGCCGTGGATCAGGATCAGAATCGGCGCGGCGGGGGGAAGGCTTTCGAGGCTTGCCCCGAGCGCCACCTCCAGATCGCGGTCATCGTCCACGGGGACGAGCCCGCCTTCCGATGCCGTTATTCCGAGGTAGGCCATTCGAACTTCCAAATCCGCTTGATTGCCATAATGTTACCGCAGGAACATTAACGGCCCGTGGCAAAAGGGTGAAAGCAGCGTGACAACGGGGCGCCGGCGGCATTGACCGATGCGGCCGGCTTGACTATGCCCGCCACGGGGCGATGGGCCGGGGGCTTGAGGGCACGATGAGCGAGGATTGGGCGCCGCGGACGCGGCTGGTGCATTCGGGCACGCGCCGCAGCCAGTACGGCGAGACCTCCGAGGCGATATTCCTGACGCAGGGCTTCGTCTATCCGTCGGCCGAGGTCGCCGAGGCGCGCTTTGTCGAGAGCGGGCCGGACGAATTCATCTATGCCCGCTACGGCAACCCGACGGTGCGGATGTTCGAGGAGCGCATCGCGGCGCTCGAAGGCGCCGAGGACGCGTTCGCGACGGCCTCGGGCATGGCGGCGGTGCATGGAGCGCTCTTCTCGGCGCTCAAGACGGGCGACCATGTAGTGGCGGCGAAGGCGCTTTTCGGGAGCTGCCTCTATATCGTCGAGACATTGCTTCCGCGGTTCGGGGTCGAGGTGAGCTTCGTCGACGGCACCGACCTCGACCAGTGGCGCGCGGCGATCCGGCCGGACACCAGGCTCGTCTTCCTGGAATCGATCTCCAACCCGACGCTGGAGGTGATCGACATCGCGGCGGTGGCCGCGATCGCGCGGGCATCCGGCGCATTGACCGTGGTCGACAACGTCTTCGGCACGCCGATCTTCCAGCGCTGCTTCGATCTCGGCGCGGATGTGGTGGTCTATTCGGCCACCAAGCATATCGACGGGCAGGGGCGCTGCCTCGGCGGCGTCGTGCTCGGCTCGAAGACCTTCATCCGCAAGACGCTTGAGCCCTTCCTCAAGCATACCGGCGGCGCGCTCAGCCCGTTCAGCGCCTGGGTCATGCTCAAGGGCCTGGAGACGCTCGACCTGCGCTGCCGCGCGGCGGCGGCGGCGGCGCAGCGGCTCGCCGAGGCGGTCTCGGACCATCCGGCGCTGGCGCAGGTGCTCTATCCGGGGCTCGACGCCCATCCGCAGGCGGCCCTGGCGCGGCGGCAGATGGAGACCGGCGGCACAGTGCTGTCGCTCGATCTGGCCGGCGGCAAGGCGGCGGCCTTCCGCTTCCTCAACGCGCTGCGCATCGTGCAGATCTCGAACAACCTCGGGGATGCCAAAAGCCTGGTGACCCATCCGGCCACCACCACGCATCAGCGGCTGACCCCGGAGCAGCGCCAGGCCCTCGGCATCGGCGACGGGCTGGTGCGGCTGTCGCTCGGGCTGGAGGATCCGGCGGATCTGATCGCGGACGTCAGGCAGGCGCTCGACGCCGCCTGAACGGGCGACCTTCGCAAGACTCTATTGACGCGACTGTTTTTTAGTCGATTTTCACGCTGTGGTTGTCTATAGTATTGATAGCGATGGAGATTCCATGGGGCCGTCCTTTCTTTCGGCGGACCGTGCCCCATGTAGACTTCGCGCCACGCCGTGCCTCGGGAGTGAAAGACGACGCGATGAATATGCACAACCCCAAGATCGATCCGCTCGACGATCCCGAACCGCCTGCCTTACGGCCGAGTGCGGCCGAGGCCGAAGCCGCCGCCAGGACCCTGCTGCTATGGGCCGGCGATGAATCGGCGCATGACAGCTCGCTCAACGTCACGGCGCTGCTGAGCCGGACCTTCGATCCGACCTATCCGGTCTTCAGCCGCTCCTATCCGGCCGATTTCGTGGCGGACGGCGCCTATCGCAATGGCCTGCCCGACCTGCAGAACGGCCCCGAGAGCCTGATCCGGGGCGCCAAATCCGAGATCCAGCACGTCGGCATCTCGAATTTCCGCCTGCCGATCCGCTTCCACACCCGCGGCGGCGGCGACATCCAGCTTGAGACCTCGGTGACGGGCTCGGTCTCGCTGGAGGCGAACAAGAAGGGCATCAACATGAGCCGCATCATGCGGTCCTTCTACAAGCATGCCGAACTGGAGTTTTCCTTCGAGGTGATGGAGGGCGTGCTGACCTCCTATCTCAAGGATCTCGAGACCTATGACGCACGCATCCAGATGCGTTTCAGCTATCCGATGCTCAAGACGTCCCTGAGGTCGGGGCTGCTGGGGTATCAGTACTACAACGTCTCGCTCGAGATGGTCACCACCGACGAGGGCACGCAGCGGATCGTGCATCTCGACTATGTCTATTCGTCGACGTGCCCCTGCTCGCTCGAGCTCAGCGAGCATGCGCGGCGCACCCGGCAGCAGATCGCCACGCCGCATTCCCAGCGCTCGGTGGCGCGGGTCTCGGTGGAGCTCGTCGGCGAGGAAATGCTGTGGTTCGAGGATCTGGTCGATCTCTGCAACGCCGCGATCCCGACCGAGACCCAGGTCATGGTCAAGCGGGAGGACGAGCAGGCCTTCGCCGAGCTCAACGGGTCCAATCCGATCTTCGTGGAGGACGCGGTGCGGCTGCTCTGCCAGACGCTGGAGAACGACGCGCGGATCGGGGATTTCCGCGTGGTGGCCAGCCACCAGGAATCGCTGCATTCCCATGACGCGGTCTCGATCCTGACCAAGGGCGAGACCTTCCGCCAGACGAGCTACGACCCCCGGCTCTTCGATTCGCTCTATCACATCGGCTGAAGCCGGCGCGCCGGTGGCGCGCGCGGCTTGACAGCCGCCCGCGCCGCCGCCAACGATTCCGCCATGGTGGACGTCAGGCCCGTCGGGTATCTCGTCGGTTGGCTCGTGACCGCGCTGGGTCTGTCGATGGCGCTGCCCTTGGTGGCGGATCTGGCCGCCGGCAGCGCGAATGCACGGGTCTTCGCCACCACCGCCATCCTGGTGATCGTCTCGGGGGCGGTGCTGGCCTTCGCCTGTTCGAGCGGCGCCTCGGCGCGCATGGGCGTGCAGGAGAGCTTCCTGCTCGCGACGGGAACCTGGGCGGTCTTTCCGATCTTCGGGGCGCTGCCCTTCTGGTTCGGCGCGCCGCAGGCGAGCTTCACCGACGCCTTCTTCGAGGCGATGTCGGGGCTGACCACGACCGGCGCGACCGTCTTCACCAGCCTCGACACGCTCCCGCCGGGGACGCTGCTCTGGCGCGGCATGCTGCAATGGTTCGGCGGCCTCGGCATCGTCATCGTCGCCATGGTCTTCCTTCCGACGCTGAAGGTCGGGGGCATGCAGATCTTCCGCTCCGAGGCTTTCGACACGATGGGAAAGATCCTGCCCCGCGCCGGGGAGATCGCGCTGTCGCTGTCGCTGATCTATGCGCTGCTGACCTTTCTCTGCTTCATGGCCTATGTCTTCACGGGCATGCCGGCCTTCGATTCCGCGGTGCATGCCATGACCACGCTGGCGACCGGCGGCATGGCGAACCACGACCTTTCCTTCTCGGTCTACGGTGCGTCGGCGCATTACGTGGCGACGGCCTTCATGCTGCTGGCGGCATTGCCCTTCATCCGCTTCCTGCAGTTCTTCGCCGGCGATCCCAAGCCGATCTGGCGCGATCCGCAGATCCGGGGATTCCTGCTGGTGGTCGCCGCCTTCGTGACGCTGCTCTCGGCCTGGCTCGCGCTGGTCCGGCCCGGGCCCTTCGAGCCGGCGTTTCGCGAGGTGCTCTTCAACGTCGTCTCGATCATCACCGGCACGGGCTATTCCAGCGCGGATTACGACACCTGGGGCTCCTTCGCGATGACGATGTTCTTCGTGCTGGGGCTGATAGGGGGGTGTTCGGGCTCGACCGCCTGTTCGGTCAAGATCTTCCGCTACCAGCTGATGCTCGCGTCGGTCTCGGCCGAAGTGAAGCGGCTGCACGCGCCGAACCGGGTCTTCGCCCCGCGCTACGACGGCCACCCGGTGTCGCAGCGCGTGCTCGATTCGGTGATGGCCTTCTTCATGTTCTTCTTTCTCACGCTGGCGGTCGTCGCGGTGATGCTGGTGCTGGTCGGGCTCGACCCGCTCACGGCGATCTCCGGCTCGGCCACGGCGATCGCCAATATCGGGCCCGGCCTCGGGCCGGTGATCGGGCCCGCCGGAAATTTCTCCACCCTGCCGGATGCGGCCAAATGGATCCTCGCGGCGACCATGCTGGTCGGGCGGCTGGAGATCCTCTCGGTCTTCGTGCTCTTCGGCGCGGCGTTCTGGCGGGCCTGACCCCGCGAAGCCGGCGCTTGACAGTGGTTGCCGGGGGCGCGATGCCATGCCGGGACGCGCTGGAGTGATCTTCACGGCATGTTGGCTTTCCGACCGGTCGGATACATCGTCGGCTGGCTGGTTCTCGCGCTCGGGTTCGTGATGTTCCTGCCGCTGGCAGTGGATGTCGCCCTGGGCGACGGCAATGCGCCCGGCTTCGCGGCGGCGGCGGTCCTGGCCATCGCCTTCGGAGCGGGGCTGACGCTCGCCTGCGCGCAGGCGGGCGACCTGCGGCTCGGGCTTCGACAGGCCTTCGCCCTGACCACCGTCACATGGATGGTCTATCCCGCCGTCGGCGCCCTGCCGTTCATGCTCGGCCTGCCCGGTCTCGGGCCGACGGATGCCTATTTCGAGGCGATGTCGGCGATGACGACCACGGGGGCCACGGTGATCACCGGGCTCGACGACCTGCCCCACGGCATCCTCCTCTGGCGGGGAATGCTGCAATGGATCGGCGGCGTGGGGATCGTCTTGATGGCGCTGCTCCTGCTGCCGGTGCTCAACGTGGGCGGGATGCAGCTCCTGCGGGCGAGCGACTTCAACACGCTCGGCAAGATCATGCCGCGCACCAAGCAGATCGCGCTGTCGATCGGCTCGGTCTATTTCGGCCTGACGCTGGCCTGCGCCATGGGCTACGAGGCCAGCGGCATGAACGGCTTCAACGCCGCGGTTCACGCGATGACGACGCTCTCGACCGGCGGCATGGGGACCTCGGACAGCTCCTTCGCCGGCTTCTCTCCGGCGGCGCAATACGTCTCGACGATCTTCATGCTGCTCGGCTCGCTCTCCTTCGCGCGATACGTGCAGCTCGCCCGCGGCGATGCGGGGGCGCTCTGGCACGACAGCCAGATCCGGGCGTTCCTCGCGGTCTATGTCGCCTTCGTCCTGGGGATGCTGGTCGCCCGCCTCGCCGGATCCGCGCAGCTCGACGAGACCGTCGTGCGCGAGGTCGCCTTCAATGTCGCCTCGATGCTCTCGAGCACCGGCTATGCCAGCGCCGACTTCATCCTCTGGGGCAATCCCTCGGTGATGATCTTCTTCATCATCATGCTGATCGGCGGCTGCTCCGGATCGACGGCCGGCGGCGTCAAGATCTTCCGCTACGAGCTGCTGTTCTCGGCCGTGCGCGCCGAACTGCGCCGGCTCTACCGGCCCAATATCGTCATCCTCGCGCATTACCAGGGACGGACGGTCTCGCCGCAGGTCATGGATTCGGTCATCGCCTTCTTCATGCTCTATTTCCTGTCCCTGGGGATCATCGCGGTGGTGCTGGTGCTGCTCGGGCTCGATCCGATGAGCGCGATCACCGGCGCCGCCTCCTGCCTCGGCAATGTCGGACCCGGCCTCAGCACGATGATCGGCCCGGCGGCGAGCTATGTCGACGTGCCCGGGGCGGCGAAATGGGTGATGTCGGCCGCGATGATGATCGGGCGGCTCGAGATCATGGTGGTCTTCGTCCTCTTCTCAACGGCCTATTGGCGGGCGTGATTGACCGCTCCCGCCTCCCGGCCTAACTAGGACCTCCGAAAGCCTCCCCGGACCTGCAGATGACCGCCATTCCCGCCTCGCCCCGGTGCTTCCAGGATGTGATCCTGCGGCTTCAGGCCTATTGGGCCGCGCAAGGCTGCGCGATGCTGCAGCCCTATGACATGGAGGTGGGCGCGGGAACCTTTCACCCCGCCACGACGCTTCGCGCGCTGGGGCCGAGGGCCTGGGCGGCGGCCTATGTCCAGCCGTCGCGCCGGCCGACGGACGGGCGCTACGGGGAGAACCCCAACCGGCTCCAGCATTATTACCAGTATCAGGTGCTGATCAAACCCTCGCCGCCGGATCTCCAGGACCTCTACCTCGGCTCGCTCGCCGCCATCGGCATCGACGCGGCGCTGCACGACATCCGCTTCGTGGAAGACGACTGGGAGAGCCCGACGCTCGGCGCCTGGGGGCTCGGCTGGGAGGTCTGGTGCGACGGCATGGAGGTGAGCCAGTTCACCTATTTCCAGCAGGTCGGCGGCCACGACTGCCGGCCGGTCTCGGGCGAGCTGACCTACGGGCTGGAGCGGCTGGCGATGTATGTGCTCGGCGTCGATCACGTCATGGACATGCCCTTCAACGATCCCGATGCGGCGATCCCGCTCACCTATGGCGACGTGTTCCGCGAGGCGGAGCGGGAGTTCTCGCGCTGGAACTTCGAGATTGCCGACACCGACGCGCTCCTGCGGCATTTCGAGGATGCCGAAGCGGAATGCGCGCGGATCCTCGCGGCGCCGGAAACCGATGGCGCGGGGCGGCGCATCGTCATGGCGCTGCCGGCCTACGACCAATGCATCAAGGCGAGCCATCTCTTCAACCTGCTCGATGCGCGCGGGGTGATCTCGGTCACCGAGCGGCAGGCCTATATCGGGCGGGTCCGGGCGCTGGCGCGGGCCTGTGCGGACGCCTTCGTCGCCGCCGAGGCCGTGGCGGCGTGAGGCGGATCCGCGGGGCCGCGGCATGAGCGGCCGGCGGCTGATGATCGCGCTTCTCGCCTTCGTGGCGGTCTTCGCGGCCGCGCTGGTCTGGTTCCAGTTCTTCGCCTATTACAGCCGCCACCGGGGCGACGCCGACCTCGAGCTCGGCGCCGCGACGGTCCGGCTGCGCGACCTCGACCAGATCGATGCGACGAGCTCGCCGCTCAAGCTCCGGGCCTGCTTCAATGCAGAAGCGGGCGCCTTCGACGACCTGCCGGCGGCAGCCGACCCGACGCCCCTCGTGGCCCCGCCCTGGTTCGGGTGCTTCGATGCAGGAGCGATCACCGCCGATCTCGCCGCCGGGCGGGCCACGGCGCATCTGGCCGCCGAGGACAGCCCCTCGGGCTTCGACCTGATCGTCGCGACCTATCCCGACGGCCGCGGCTTCATGTGGCGCCAGCTCAACGACCGCTTCGCGGAGTGACCGGCATCCCGGTTGCCAGAGCGGCGAGCTTCCCTATTGCCGGATCGTCCAACGTCCGACCTCGCAACGGAAATGCGTCCGGCCCAATGACCGCCGCGGGCCGGACGCCCGCGCTGGGCGCTTGTGCGGCGCGTCGGTTTCGTGATTAGAAATTAGGCATGGCCCGGCGCAGTCACAAACCCGATCTGAAGGCGATCCTCGACGACATCGCCGACCGCATGGCCGGCGAATCGGAGCGCGGCAAGGTCGCGGACTACATCCCCGAACTCGCCAAGGCGAACCTCAACCGCTTCGGCATCGCCGTGGTCCCGATCGGCGGCGCGCCGGTGGTCGCGGGCGACGCGGACGAGCCCTTCTCGGTCCAGAGCATCGTCAAGGTCTTCACGCTGACGCTGGCCCTCGAGCGGGCCGGCTCCGGCATCTGGGCCCGGGTCGGGCGCGAGCCCTCGGGCGATCCGTTCAACTCGATCGTGCAGCTCGAATACGAGCACGGCATCCCGCGCAACCCCTTCATCAATCCCGGCGCGATCGTCGTCGCCGACATCATCCTCGGCAAGCGCAAGCCGCAGGCGGCCATCGAGGAATTCGTCGGCCTCTGCCGGCGCTTCGCCTGCGACGAGAGCATCGGGATCGACGCCGATGTCGCGGCCTCCGAGATCGCCACCGGCGCGCGCAACCGGGCGCTTGCGCATTTCATGGCCGCCGAGGGCAATCTGAAGAACCCGGTCGAGGACGTGCTGGAGCTCTATTTCAACCAATGCGCCGTGGCGATGTCCTGCCGCCAGCTCGCGATGTCGGCGCGCTTCCTCGCCTCCGCCGGACGGCTCGAAGGCGACGACGATCCGATCATCACCGCCGAGCGGGCCCGGCGCATCGTCGCCCTGATGGTGACCTGCGGGCTCTACGACGCCTCGGGCGAATTCGCCTTCCGCGTCGGCATCCCGGCCAAGAGCGGGGTGGGGGGCGGCATCCTCGGCGTGGTGCCGGGCCGCGCCTCGATCGCCGCCTGGTGCCCCGGGCTCGACGAGAAGGGCAATTCGCTGCTCGCCACCCGCGCCTTCGAGGAACTCGCCCGCGCCACCGGCTGGTCGATCTTCGGCGTGCTCTGAATTCGGCCTTGACCTCCGCGGGCCCATCCGGTTTGCCCTGAGCCCCGCCCTCCCAGCGCCGGAAGCCCGATGCCCGATCTCCTGCTCGAACTGCTATCCGAGGAAATCCCGGCGCGCATGCAGGCGCGGGCGGCGGAGGACCTGCGGCGCCTGGTCACCGAGGGACTGGTCGAGCGCGGGCTGACCTACGCCCATGCGACGGCCTTCGTGACGCCGCGGCGGCTGGCGCTGGCGGTCGCGGGGCTCGCGGAGCGGTCGGCGGCTTTGCGCGAGGAGCGCAAGGGCCCGCGGGTGGATGCGCCCGAGAAGGCGCTCGAGGGCTTCCTGCGCTCCACCGGGCTGGCGCGGGAGGACCTCGAGATCCGCGACGACAGGAAGTCGCAGGTCTGGTTCGCCGTCACCGAACGCCCGGGCCGGGCAGCGGCGGCGATCGTGGCGGAGACGGTCGAGGCGGTGGTGCGCGGCTTCCCCTGGCCGAAATCCATGCGCTGGGGCGAGGGAGGCCTGCGCTGGGTGCGCCCGCTCCACGGCATCCTCTGCCAGCTCTCCACCGAGGCGGGCAGCGAGATCGTGCCGCTGGAGATCGAGGGGATCCGCGCCGGCGACACCACCCGCGGCCACCGCTTCATGGCGCCGGAGACCATTCGCGTCTCGGGCGTCGAGGATTACGCGGCGCGGCTCGAACGGGCGCGGGTGCTGCTCGACCCGGCGGAGCGCGCCGGGCGGATCCGCCACGACGCGAAGCAGCTCGCCTTCGCCCAAGGCCTGGAGGTGGTGGAGGACGAGGCGCTCCTCGCCGAGATCGCCGGGCTGGTGGAATGGCCCGTGGTGCTGATGGGACGCATCGGGGAGCGCTTCCTCGACCTGCCGCCGGAGGTGCTGCAGACCTCCATGAAGGCGCATCAGAAGTTCCTCTCGGTGCGCGACCCCAACTCGGCGCGCATCGTGGGCTACGTGGTGGTGGCCAACCGCGAGACCGCCGACGACGGCGCGACGATCCTCGCCGGCAACGCCCGGGTTCTGGCCGCGCGGCTCGCGGATGCGGCGTTCTTCTGGGAGAACGACCTGCGCATGCCGCCCGAGGCGATGGTGGCGAAGCTCGATGGCGTGACCTTCCACAATCGGCTCGGCTCCCAGGGCGAGCGCATCGCCCGCATTGCCGCCCTGGCGCGCGAGATCGCGCCGCTGGTCGGCGCCGACCCCGACCTCGCCGAGCGCGCGGCACGCCTCGCCAAGGCCGATCTCGCGAGCGAGATGGTCTACGAATTCCCCGAGCTGCAGGGGGTGATGGGGCGCTATTATGCCGAGCGGGCCGGGGAGGATCCTGCCGTCGCCGCCGCGGCGGAGGAGCATTACTCCCCGCTCGGACCGAACGATGCCGTCCCGAAGGCCTCGGTTTCGGTCGCCGTGGCGCTCGCCGATAAACTCGACACCTTGGCCGGGCATTGGTGGATCCCGGAAAAACCCACGGGTTCACGCGATCCCTTCGCTCTTCGACGTGCGGGGTTGGGAGCGATACGCCTGATCCTAGGCAACGATCTGCGGCTGAAATTGACCGAGCTTCTAATTGGTGTGATGGTCGCCAATATGCAGGCGTCCAAAGCAGCTGAGGCCATTTCGCGAGCCGGCCTACTTGATGAACTAGAGAAGAAGGGACTCCGCCAGGATGTCATTGACCGCGCTTTCGAGGAGTTCGCGTCGGAGAGCATCTCCGATTTTTCTGACGAGGAGATCCGTAACGGACTGTTGGAAGTCTATGATCTGATATTCTTTCTGACGGACCGCCTCAAGGTCCACCTCCGCGGCGAGGGCATCCGCCACGACGTGATCGACGCCGCCTTCCAGCTCGGCGGTCAGGACGACCTCATGCTTCTCGTCGCCCGTGTCCGTGCGCTCCAGGACTTCCTCGGGACCGAAGACGGCGCGAACCTGCTCGCCGGCTACAAGCGCGCCGTGAACATCCTGAGCCAGGAGGAGAAGAAGGACGGGGTGGAATATTCCCTCGACCCGCATCCGAGCCTCGCGGAGACCGATGCGGAGCGGGCGCTCTTCACCGCGCTCGATGCGGCCGAGGTCGCCATCGCTCCGGCGCTCGATGCCGAGGATTTCGCCGGCGCCATGACCGCGCTCGCCGGGCTGCGCGGGCCGATCGACGCCTTCTTCGACACCACTATCGTCAATGCCGAGAGCGACATTGTCCGGCGCAACCGGCTCTGCCTGCTGCATCGCATCCGCACGGTGATGAACCGGGTGGCGGTCTTCTCGGCGGTGGAGGGCGGGTGACGTTTCGGTTTCCCTGGCCGGCGATCGCGGATATGTTGCACCGCAATGAAAGCGCAGGAGATCATCCCGGACCCGAATGAGGCCGTCATCGGGCTCGATGCCGGTGACGCGCTCAGCGATGCGGTCTTCGGACGGCGCGCCTGGAAGTTCGCGCAGCTGACGGCGCTGGGGCTGCCGGTGCCGACGGGAGTCGCACTGTCCTTCGATTGCGTGCGGGAGATCGGCGCGGGCGGCGCGATGCCGGCCCTGCCGGATCTGGGGCCGCCGGGGCGGCTCCACGCCCTGCGCTCCAGCCCCGGCGCGCGGGCCTGGAGCGGGCCCGATGCGCTGCTCGACATCGGCATCGGCGAGGCGGCGGTCGGGGCGCTGACCGCGCGGCTGGGCGAGGCCGCGGCGCTCGACCGCTATCGCCGCTTCATCGCGGCCTTCGCCCATGCGGTGCACGGCCTCGATCCGGAGGCCTTCGGGTCGGGGCGGGAGCCGGGCGATGCCGCCGGCCTGCGCGCCCGGATCGCGGACATGCTCGACATCTTCGCCGCGCGCTGCGGGACGGCCTTTCCGCAGGCGCCGAAGGACCAGCTCGAGGCCGCCGCGCGGGCGCTGGCGCGGGCCTGGCAGGGCGCCACGGCCCGGATCCTGCGCGAGGCGCGGGGGGCGCCGCCCGATGCCGGGCTCGGGCTGATCGTGCAGGAGATGGCGCCGGGGACGCGCACCGGGCCGGACGGCGAGGGGGCGATCCAGACGGTCGACAGCCGCACCGGCGCGCCGGCCTTCGAGGGGGAATTCTGGCGCTTCGAGAACGGATACGGCCGCGCGCTCGGACCCCGGACGCGGCTCGCGCTGCGCGATGGGGCCGCAGAAGGCGGGGCCGCGGGCCCGACGCTGGCGGAGATCGCCCCCGATGCGCTCTCGGCGCTGCGCGACACCTGCGCGCGCACGGCCCGGGGGCTCGGCGACGCCTACCGGATCGCCTTCGTGCTGCAGGGTGGCGCGGTGGCGATCCTCGATGCGGTCCCGGTGCGGCGCAATGCCCGCGCGGCGGTGCGGATCGCCGTCGACCTGGCCAAGGTCGGGGCGATCGACCGCGACCAGGCGCTCCTGCGCATCGAGCCGCTGAGCCTCGTCGAGCACCTGCATCCGCAGATCGATCCGGGCGCGCGGCGCGACGTCTTCGGCACCGGGCTCGGGGCGAGCCCCGGTGCGGCGACCGGGCGCCTCGTCTTCACCGCCGAGGCGGCGCAGGCCGCGGCGGCGCGGGACGAGGAGACGATCCTCGCCCGGGTCGAGACCAGCCCCGAGGACATCCGCGGCATGCATTCGGCGCGCGGCGTGCTCACCATGCGCGGCGGCATGACCAGCCATGCCGCGGTGATCGCCCGCGGGATCGGGCTGCCCTGCGTGGTGGGCGCGCGCGAGCTGAAGCTCGATGCTGCGCGGCGGATCCTGGTCGCCCCGGACGGCCGGGTATTCCACGAGGGGGCGCTGGTCACGCTGGACGGCACGCGCGGCGAGGTCATGGCCGGCGCGCCGGCGATGATCGCGCCGGAGCTGGGCGGGGCCTTCTCGGAGCTGCTCGACTGGGCGGATGCGGTGCGCGACCTCGGGGTGCGGGCCAATGCCGACACCCCGGGCGAGGCGCGGGCGGCGCGCGGGTTCCGGGTCGACGGCATCGGTCTCTGCCGCACCGAGCACATGTTCTTCGCCGCCGAGCGCGTCGGGGTGATGCGCGAGATGATCCTGGCGGAGACCGAGGAATCCCGCCAGGCCGCGCTCGACCGGCTGCTCCCGATGCAGCGCGCGGATTTCGTCGAGATCTTCGAGATCATGCGCGGGCTGCCGGTGACGATCCGCCTGCTCGATCCGCCGCTGCACGAATTCCTCCCCGGGGGCCCCGAGGAGATCGCCGAATTCGCCGCCGTGACCGGGCTCGCCGCCGAGGTCGTCACCGCCCGGGCGCGCGACCTCGCCGAGATCAATCCCATGCTCGGCATGCGCGGCGTCCGCCTCGGCGTGGTGATGCCGGCGATCTATGCCATGCAGGCGCGCGCGGTCTTCGAGGCGGCGATCGCGGTCAATCGCGACGCCCGCGCGCCGGTCGTGCCCGAGATCATGATCCCGCTGGTCTCGGCCAATCGCGAGGTGGAGCTGGTCAAGGCCCGGATCGACGCGGTCGCTTCGGCGGTCGAGACCGAGCAGGACGCGCGGCTGGCCTACAAGCTCGGCGTCATGGTCGAGACCCCGCGCGCGGCGCTGCGCGCCGGCGACCTGGCGGCCTCCTCGGCGTTCCTGTCGTTCGGGACCAACGACCTGACGCAGATGACCTATGGCCTGAGCCGCGACGACGCCGGCCGGTTCATGCGTGACTACGTGAACCTCGGGCTCTTCGCCGAGGATCCGTTCCGGTCGCTCGATCTCGAAGGGGTGGGGGAGCTGATGCTGATCGCGGCGAGCCGCGGGCGGGCGCGCAACCCGGCCCTGACGCTGGGTCTCTGCGGCGAGCATGGCGGCGACCCGCCCTCGGTGCGCTTCTCCAAGCTCGCCGGATTCGACTATGTCTCCTGCTCGCCGTTCCGCGTGCCCATCGCCCGGCTCGCGGCGGCGCAGGCCAGCCTGCTGGTGCGTGCGCCCGCCGTCTCGGATGACGGCGCGTGACGGATCTTCCCGTTGACCTTCCGGGCCTGGCGCGGGGCGGCAAGGCGGCGCTGGCGCGCGTGCTTTCGGCGCTCGAATCCGCCCCGGACCGCCCGGAGCTCGCGACCCTGATGGATGCGGCCTCGGCCGCGCCGCGGGGCATGGTGATCGGCATCACCGGACCGCCCGGCGTCGGCAAGTCCACGCTGCTCGGAGCCTTCATCGCCCGGCTGCGGGCGCGGGGCGAGACCGTCGCGGTCATCGCGGTCGATCCGTCCTCCCGGCGATCCGGCGGCGCCCTGCTCGGCGACCGCATCCGCATCGCATCGGATCCGCAGGACGCGGGGCTCTTCGTGCGCTCCACGGCCGCGCGCCGGCGGCTGGGCGGGCTTTCCGACATCGCCTTCCCGGCGGCGCTGCTGATGCGCGCGCTCTATGACCGGGTCTTCGTGGAGACGGTCGGGGTCGGCCAGTCCGAGACCGAGATCGCCGATTGCGCCGACCTGGTCGTCTTCTGCGCCCAGCCGGGATCCGGCGACAGCCTGCAATACATGAAGGCGGGGATCATCGAGGAGCCCGACGTGATGCTGGTCACCAAGGGCGACATCGGCGCCATGGCTTCTCGCACGGCCGGCGACCTGCGCGCGGCCCTCACCCTCGCGGCGGGTTCCGGCGCCGCGCCCCCGATCGAAGTCGTCTCGTCGCAATCGGGCGCCGGGATCGATGCCGCGCTCGACCGCATCGGGGAGGTCTTCGCGGCAAGGACCGTCTCGGGGGGACTTGCCGGGCTTCGCCGCCGCCAGGCGCGGGTCTGGGCGGAGCGCAGAATCGCCGAATCGCTCGGCCAGGCGGCCGCGGACACGCTCGGGTCGCGATTATCGGGCCGCGAGGCCTCGTTCGCGGAGGTTTCGCGGCTCTGCGAACGCGCCCGCGCGCTGGTTCACGAATCGCTTAAAAACATCTGAATCCCTGCGCAATTCCCGCCGACGCGCGCCGGCGGCTTCACGCGCCGATTGGCAGGATTCCGCTTACGCCTTGGAAAAACTGGACTTTGCTCCGCGCGACCTGACAAACGTCATTCCCGAAAACTAAATTGTGCAGTGCAGCAAGAACGCGGACGAGCGTCGTTCCGCGGATCGGGGGACTTTGCAATGACGGGATCCGGCTTCGGACCGCGCGGGCGCGGATTGGCGGCAATCGCTCTGGCTTTCATCGTGACGCTGGGGAGCCTTGTCCCCGGTGCGGCAGAGGCCGATGCTGCAAAGGCGGGTGCGGACCGGGCGGATTTTGTCCGGGCGATGAATCGGGAACGCTCGGTTCTCGCGGAATCCGGCAATGCGCGGATCTCGCAGCTGGCGCTGAGCACCCGTCCCAGGGCGCGCGCGGATGCGGACGTGACGGTGGCGAGCCGGAGCGTCGCTCCAGAGCTTGCCGATCTCGCCAAGGCCAGCTCGGCGGCGAAGCTCGATACCAAGACCCTCGACCAGCTGCCGCGCGCCACGGGCGACGCCCAGTGGCAGTGCCTCGCGGTCGCGATCTATCACGAGGCGCGCGGCGAGCCGCTGGCCGGGCAGATCGCGGTGGCCGAGGTGATCCTCAATCGCGTCGACAGCCGCAGCTATCCCAATACCGTCTGCGGCGTGACCAACCAGGGCGTGAGCCGCGGCCGCAGCTGCCAGTTCTCCTATGCCTGCGACGGCCGATCCGACGCGATGGCCCAGGCCGGGCCGCGCGCCCGCGCCGAGAAGCTGGCCGCGATCATGCTGGCCGGGCGGCCGCGCATTGTGACCGATGGCGCAACGCATTTCCACGCCACCCGTGTCAGCCCGAGCTGGGCGCGCCAGATGACGCGCACCGCCTCGATCGGCCATCACCGGTTCTATCGCTCGGGCACGCGGGTCGCGCAGCGCTGAGCCGGGGCCGGCGGCGTCAGTCGGCAAAATCCTGCACCAGGTAGAGATCGCCGCAGGCGGGGCCCTTCGGATCGATCCCGACCCCGCTGCCCAGCCGCTCGAATTTCGGCGACAGCAGCGAGGCACGATGCTTTGGCGAGGCCAGCCATCGGCTGACCACCTGCTGCGCGAGGCTGCCGTAGGTATGCACCGGAACCGGGCGCATCGTATCGCCGTAGAGGAAATTGCAGCCGCTCGACTTCATCGAGATCGGTCGACCGAGCAGCTGGTAGACCTTGTCCATCGCGATGTTCTCCGCCGCGAGCCGGTAGCTGACCGATTGCCGCGCCATGCGCTGCTTCAGCTTCGACTGGCCGCGTACGGGCAGCTCGTGGCTGTGGGTCCGGAGCCGCGCCATGTTGGCGGCGTGATCGGCCGCCGCGCGGGCCAGCGCCGGATCGGGGCTGAGCGGGGCGCGGCCATGCTGCCGGCGGGCGGCATTCGAGTAGAAGAGCACCGCCTCGTTGAAGAGGCCCTGATCGAGCGACTGGCCGGTGATCGGCTGGCCGAACCTGCCGGGCGTCTGGCCCGCACCCGTGGCGCCGCCGCCGGCGCCGAGGATCACGAGGCCCAGGATCGCGCTCAGAATGAAAGGTCTCACCGAAGCCCCCTCGCTCGTGTCGCCGCAGCCGAGCCGGAATCCGGCTGCTCCTCACCGGCGGGACTCTGGGCGGCCGGGCTTTCCGTTCGGTTAACGCGCAGGTCCGGGCGACCGGAAAACGCAGGAAACGGTTAACGGATCAGCCGGGTTGCCGCGGGGGCGGCGCGGCGGTATCACCGCGGGAGCGACAGGGCAGGGGTGCCATGGACGAGACTGCAATGGCTTTCGAACTGCCGCATGTGCGGGCCTCGGCCAGCCATTCGGGACCGCCGCTCGACCGCATCTCGGTGCGCGACTACGTGCGCGACATCGAGATCGGCGCCTTTCGCACCGAACGGGGCGTGACGCAGCGGGTGCGCTTCAACGTCGTGCTCGAGGTCATGCACAATGCGGCGGCCGAGAGCGACGACGTCGATCAGGTGGTCTCCTACGACATGATCACCGAGGCGATCGAGGCCGCGCTCGCCGCGGACCGGCTCAACCTGCTCGAGACGCTGGCCGAGCGCGTGGCGGCGGCCTGCCTGATCGATCCGCAATCGGTGCGGGTCTTCGTGCGGGTAGAGAAGCTCGACCGCATTCCCGGCGCGCTCGGGGTCGAGATCGTGCGCGCGCGCGTTCCCAAGGCGGCGCCGCGGATCCGCCCGGTGCGGGAGCTCGCCGGGGCGGCGCAGGCGGTTCGGCCGGCGGTGATCTATCTCGACCGGGAGGTTCTGGGGGGCGCCGGCGCCGCCCGCTGGCTCGATGCGATCACCGGCTGGCACAAGCCGAACGTGCTCTGCATCGCTGCCCCCGAGCCGCAGCCCGCGGCGACGGAGGCGCAGCAGATGATCGGCCTCCTGGCGATCGAGGCGGCGGCCTGGGCGCTGACCGATCGCGATCCGCGGTTCAGCGTCGTGGCCTCGCGCACCGAGCTCGACTGGTCGCTGAAATCCGGACGCCACACGGTCTGGGCGCCGCGGCGCATGGCGACCGCCAGGGCCGGCGGCGACCGGCCGGATGCGAGCGATCCCGCCGGGCTCGCGGCATGGCTGGCCGCGGAGATCGGCGCCGATCTCCTGGTGACGGTCGGCGCGGCGGCGGCGCCGGAAGGGGGTGCGGCCGCGCTGCGGCGCCTCGATCCCGCGCGGCCCGAGGCGCTGGCGGATCTGGGCTGAGGAGGGGGGCTTGGCGGAATCGGGCGTTTGCGATTTCGGCTGGAAGGCGGTCGATTTCTCGCTGCCCGACACCGAAGGCGGGCTCTGGACCCTCGAGCGCCTCCGCGGGCCGAAGGGCCTGTTGGTCGTCTTCATCTGCAACCATTGCCCCTATGTGAAGGCCCTGGTCGAGCGGCTGGTGGCCGAGGCGCGGGACCTCGCGGCGATGGGCATCGGGGTCGCGGCGATCTGCTCGAACGACGCCACGAGCCATCCGGCGGACAGCTACGAGCGCATGGGCGAATTCGCCCGCGAGCACGGGTTTCCCTTCCCCTATCTGCACGACGCGGATCAGGGCGTGGCGCGGGCCTGGGGCGCGACCTGCACGCCGGATTTCTTCGGCTTCAACGCCGATCTCGCGCTGCAATACCGCGGGCGCTTCGACGACGCCGGCCGCGAGGCCCGGCCCGGCGCCCGGCGCGGGCTTCACGAGGCCATGCGCATGATCGCCGAGACCGGCGCCGGCCCGCACGAGCAGGCGGTCTCGATCGGCTGCTCGATCAAGTGGAAGGCCGCGTGAAGGGCGGGCCCAAGGCGCGGCTGATCTTCGATCTCGACGGCACGCTGATCGATTCCGCGCCCACCATCTGCGCGGCGGGCAACGCGCTGCTCGCCGAGCTCGGGCGGCCGCCGCTGGAGGCGGGCACGATCATGAGCTTCGTCGGCAAGGGCGTGGGCAACCTGGTGGCCGGCATGCTGCGGGAGGGCGGCGGCGTTCCGGGCGGCGAGCTCGCGCCGCATCTCGCGCGCTATCGCGCGATCTACGAGGCCGATCCCTGCGCGGGGACCGAGCCCTATCCCGGGGTCCGCGAGACGCTCGCCGCGCTGGCCGAAGACGGCCATGGCCTGGGCGTCTGCACCCAGAAGCCCGACCCTTCGGCGCTGCGCATCCTGCGGGGCCTCGGGCTGATGCCGCCGATCCGGGGCTTCACCGGCGGCGAGACGCTCGACGTGCTCAAGCCCGACGCGCGGATGTTCTGGCATTGCGCCGGCCAGCTCGGCGAGGGGCCGGCGATCATGATCGGCGACAGCGAGATCGACGCGGCCACGGCGCGGGCGGCGGAGGTCCCCTTCGTGCTGCACGTTCCGGGCTACCGCAAGGCTTCGGTGGCGGAGATCGCCCCGGATGCCCGTCTCGAGGATTACGGCGCGCTGCCCGCAATCGTCGCGCGCCTCGTGAACGGCAGGAGCCCCCGATGAGCAGCAACCGCTATCGCCCGCTGGCGCAGACCGGGTCGGTGCGGCCGAACGGGGCCCGCCAGCTCGCTGGGGGGCCGGCCTGGTTCACCCATGCGGCGCTGCACCGGCGGGGCGAGGTCGTGCGGATCGTGGCGGCGGAAGCGATCCCGGAGCCGGCGCTCGCGGCGCTGACCGTGCAGCGCGCCCCGATCTGCGGCCTGACCTTCGAGCGCCCGCGGCTGATGGGCGTGCTCAACGTGACACCCGACAGCTTCTCGGATGGCGGGCGCTTCCTGCGCCGGGAGGACGCGGTGGCGCGCGCCCGGGCCATGCTGGAGGCCGGCGCGGACATGATCGACATCGGCGGCGAATCGACGCGACCGGGCGCCGACGACGTGCCCGCGGAGGTCGAGGCCGGCCGGGTGGTCCCGGTCATCGCGGCGCTGCGCGAGGCCGGCATCGCGGCGCCGATCTCCATCGACACGCGCAAGGCCTCGGTCGCGGCGGAAGCCTTCGCGGCGGGCGCCGGGCTCTTCAACGACGTCTCGGCGCTGGGCTTCGATCCGGCGAGCCTCGGCCTCGCGGCCGCGCGCGGCTGGCCGGTCTGCCTGATGCATGCCCAGGGCGATCCGCGGACCATGCAGATCGCGCCCCATTACGACGACGTGCTGCTCGATGTCTGCGACTTCCTCGAAGCCCGGATGGCGGCGGCGGAGGCGGCGGGCATCCCGCGCGAGCGCATCCTCCTCGATCCGGGCATCGGCTTCGGCAAGACGGTGGCGCATAATCTCACGCTGGTGCGCGGGCTCTCCCTGCTGCACGGGCTCGGGGCGGCGGTGCTCTTCGGGGCGTCGCGCAAGCGCTTCATCGGCACGATCGGCGGCGCGGACCGCCCCGAGGCGCGCCTGCCGGGGTCGATCGCGGTCGCGCTCGAGGCTTTGCGCCAGGGCGTGCAGGTGATACGGGTGCACGACGTGGCGGAAACCCGGCAGGCCATGGCGCTCTGGACGGCGCTCAACGGCGACGGCCGGGACTAGAGGCAGGACGATGGCGAGAAGACTCTTCGGGACCGACGGCGTGCGCGGCCGGGCGAACGACGATCCAATGACGGCGGAGACGGCGCTGCGGCTGGGTCAGGCGGCCGGGCGGCATTTCATCAAGGGCAATCACGCGCATCGCGTGGTGATCGGCAAGGACACCCGGCGCTCGGGCTACATGCTGGAGAACGCGCTGACAGCGGGCTTCACCTCCGTGGGCATGGACGTCTTTCTGGTCGGGCCGGTGCCGACGCCGGCGGTCGGGTTCCTCACCCGGTCGATGCGCGCCGATCTCGGGGTGATGATCTCGGCCTCGCACAATCCCTTCCAGGACAACGGGATCAAGTTCTTCGGGCCCGACGGCTTCAAGCTCAGCGATGCGGCCGAGGAGGCGATCGAGCGCGCGCTGGAAGGCCCGCCGGATCTGGTGGAGCCGGCGCGCATCGGCCGGGCGACGCGCATCGACGACGGGCGCGGCCGCTACATGGAATTCGCCAAGACCACCTTTCCCCGCGGGCGGCGGCTCGACGGGCTGCGCATCGTGGTGGATTGCGCGAACGGGGCGGCCTATCGCACGGCGCCCGACGTGCTCTGGGAGCTCGGCGCGGAGGTCGTCCGCGTCGCGGTGGCGCCCAACGGCTTCAACATCAACAAGGATTGCGGCTCGACCCATACCGCCGCCGCGGTCGAGGCGGTGAAGCTGCACCGGGCCGATCTCGGCATCAGCCTCGACGGCGACGCGGACCGGGTGATGATCATCGACGAGACCGGCGAGATCGCCGACGGCGACCAGTTCATGGCGCTGATCGCCGATCGCTGGGCGGCGGAGGGGCGGCTGGCGCAGGGCACGCTGGTGGCCACGGTGATGTCGAACCTCGGGCTCGAGCGGCATCTGGAATCCCAGGGCCTGAGGCTCCTGCGCACGGCGGTGGGCGACCGCTATGTCGTGGAGGCGATGCGCGCGGGCGGCTACAACCTCGGCGGCGAGCAATCGGGTCACATCGTGATGACCGACCATGTCACGACCGGCGACGGGCTGATCGCCGCGCTGCAGTTCCTCTCGGCGATGGTCGAGACCGGGCAGAAGGCGAGCGAGCTCTCGCGGGTGTTCCAGGCCTATCCGCAGCTCCTGACCAATGTCCGCTTCCGCAAGGGAGCCGAGCCGCTCGCGGAGGCGAGCGTGCAATCGGCGATCTCGGACGGCGAGGCCCGGCTCGACGGCCGCGGCCGGCTGGTGATCCGCAAGTCGGGTACCGAGCCCCTGGTCCGCATCATGGGCGAATGCGACGATCCGGATTTGCTGCGTAGGGTGCTGAGCAACATCGAAGCCGAGGTCGCGCGCTTCGCCTGACACGGACATCCGGGAGAATCGACCGGCCGCGGGACATTCCGAACCGGCATCGTCGAGGCTCTGCCGCGTGCCGGTCCGAAGCCGCCATCCTCCCCGTATCTGGAAAAAATACGTAATAACAACCTGTTACGTAGCGTTACATTGTGAAACGCAGGCATGCCGAGGTCGCCGGAGCTCAGGCCCGCGCTCTCGAAAGGCGGATCTGGCTCGTCGCGAGGCCGGCGAGGATGAGGCCGAGCGCGGCGAGGAACTGCGCGGGCAGGGTCTCGCCGAGGACGACCCAGCCGATGATGACCGCCCAGACCGGGACCTGATAGTTCACCAGGCTCAGGAAGGACGGGCCCGCGGTCTGGATCACATGGACGAGCATCACCGTCGCCAGCGCCGTGGGAAGGATGCCGAGATAGAGCACGCCGAGGAGCGCCGCCGGCGGCGGGCTCGCGGGAATGCCTTCGCTCAGAAGCGCCACGGGCAGGATCACCACGGCGGCGATCAGGAGCCCCGCGGCGGCGAAGGAGAGCTTCGGCCCGGCGGGCGCGAGCCGGGTGATGATCGCGCCGACCGCATAGGAGCAGCTCGCCGCGATGCAGGCGAGCCGGGCGAGACCGTCGGTGCCGGCCTCGCCCGAGAGAATCGCCGCCGGCCCGATCAGCAGCGCGACGCCCGCGAAACCGACGGCGAAGCCCGCCACCTTGCGCGGGGTCATGCGCTCGCCCGGCACGAAGACATGGGCGAGCGGCAGCACCAGCAGCGGCACCACGGCCATGGTGATGCCGGCATAGCCCGAGGTGACATGGCGCTGGCCCCAGGAAAGGAGCGTGAAGGGCAGCGCATTGGAGAAGATCGCCATGCCGGCGCAATGCAGCCAGATCCTTCGGCCCCGGTCGCTCGCCCAGGCGGGCAGGCCCTGGCCGGTGGCGAAGGCGACGCCGAGCAGGATCACCGCCGCCAGGGCGATGCGGATCGCCGCCACCCAGGCGGGACCGAATCCGGTGAGCGCCAGGGCGACACCGAGAAACGAGCCGCCCCAGATCAGCCCGAGCAGGAACAGGAGCAGCCAGGCGGTGAGCGTCGGGGATTCGGGGCGCATGATCGGGGAAATACCTGCGAAGATGCTCCGTCATATCGGGCGGCGGCAGTCAGGAGAAGCCCGGACCGGCGCGCGCGCCACAATCGCGCTTGGCACCGTGCCGGAGATCGATTATCCGGGCTCCGGGCGCGTCCCCGGACCAGGGTGAGCGGGGCGGGCTCGGCAACATCACCCTGACCATGGAGCTGGCCGATGAGCCACCCCCAAGCCGTCGGCGATGCGGTCGCCGCGCCCGCGAAACCCCAGCACAGACCCGCAAGGCCGGAATTCTCCTCCGGCCCCTGTCCCAAGCGCCCCGGATGGAGCGCGGAGGCGGTGGCGGCGCGCGCCTTCCTGGGCCGCTCGCACCGCGCCGCGGCGCCCAAGGCGCAGTTGCGCGACCTGATCGAGCGCACGGCGCGGCTGCTGGGCGTCCCGGAGGATTACCGGATCGGGATCGTGCCGGCCTCCGACACCGGCGCCTTCGAGATGGCGATGTGGTCGATGCTGGGCGCGCGCCCGGTCGACATGCTCGTCTGGGAGAGCTTCGGACAGGGCTGGGCGACGGATGCGACCAAGCAGCTCGCGCTGGCGGATTGCCGGGTGCTCGGTGCCGATTACGGCGCGCTGCCCGATCTCGGATCCGTACAGCAGGATGCGGATGTCTGCTTCACCTGGAACGGCACGACGAGCGGCGCGCGGGTGCCGGACGCGGCCTGGATCGCCGCGGACCGGGCGGGGCTGACGCTCTGCGACGCCACCTCGGCGGCCTTCGCGCAGCGGCTGGACTGGGAGAGGCTCGACGTGACGACCTTCTCCTGGCAGAAGGCGCTGGGCGGCGAGGGTGCGCATGGCATGCTGATCCTGAGCCCGCGCGCGGTGGAGCGGCTGGAGAGCTTCGTGCCGCCGCGGCCACTGCCGAAGGTCTTCCGGCTGACCAAGGGCGGCCGGCTGATCGAGGGGATCTTTCTCGGCGAGACGATCAACACGCCCTCGATGCTCTGCGTGGCGGATTGCCTCGATGCGCTGGAATGGATGGAGGGGCTCGGCGGGCTCGAGGCCACCTGTGCCCGGGCCGACGCCAATGCGGCCGCCCTGCAGGATTGGGTGGACGGCGCCGGCTGGATCGAGAACCTCGTCGCGGACCCGCGGGTGCGCTCGAACACCTCGGTCTGCCTGCGCATCACCGACCCCGGGATCGCGTCGCGGGACGAGACGGCGCAACGCGATTTCGTCAAGCGGATGACGAAGCTCCTGGAATCCGAGCGCGCCGCCTATGACATCGCGGGCTATCGCGACGCCCCGCCGGGCCTGCGGATCTGGTGCGGCACCACGGTCGAGACGGCCGACGTTCGGGCGCTGACGCCCTGGCTCGACTGGGCCTTCGCCGTGACCCGCGCCGGCTGATCGCCGCGCCCGCAACCCTTCCCATTGCCGCGGCCCTTGCCGCAACAGGATAGCAGACATGCCCAAAGTACTGATTTCCGACGAATTGTCCGATGCCGCCGTGCAGATCTTCCGCGACCGCGGTGTCGAGGTGGATTTTCAGCCGAAGCTCGGCAAGGATCCCGAGCGCCTTGCCGCGATCATCGGCGACTACGACGGCCTCGCGATCCGCTCCGCCACCAGGGTCACGGGTGACCTGATCGCCCGGGCCGAGCGGCTGCGGGTGATCGGCCGCGCCGGGATCGGGGTCGACAATGTCGACATCGCCGCCGCCAGCGCCCGCGGCATCGTGGTGATGAACACGCCCTTCGGCAACTCCATCACCACCGCCGAGCACGCCATCGGGATGATGTTTGCGGTGGCCCGCCAGATCCCGGCGGCGGATGCCTCGACGCGCGCGGGGAAGTGGGAGAAGTCGCGTTTCATGGGCGTGGAGATCTCGGGCAAGACGCTCGGGCTGATCGGCGCGGGCAACATCGGCTCGGTGGTGGCGAGCCGGGCGATCGGGCTGAAGATGCGGGTGATCGCCCATGATCCGTTCCTCTCCGCCGAACGGGCGCTGGCGATGGGGGTGGAGCGCATCGACGATCTCGACGAATTGCTGGCGCGCGCGGATTTCATCTCGCTCCATCTCCCGAAGACGGAGAAGACCGCGAACATCCTGTCGGCCGAGCGCATCGCGCGGATCAAGCCGGGGGCGCGGCTGATCAATTGCGCCCGCGGCGGGCTGGTGGACGAGGCGGCGGTGGCGGCGGCGCTGAAGGAGGGCCGGCTGGCGGCGGCGGCCTTCGACGTCTTTGCCGAGGAGCCGGCGGTGACGAACGTGCTCTTCGACGCGCCCAACGTGGTCTGCACGCCGCATCTGGGGGCCTCGACCACCGAGGCGCAGGAGAACGTCGCCCTGCATGTGGCTGAACAGATGTCCGATTATCTGGTCCATGGCGCGATCTCCAACGCGCTCAACGCGCCCTCGGTCACGGCCGAGGAGGCGCCGATCCTCAAACCCTGGATTGCGCTGGCGGAGATGCTGGGGAGCTTCGCCGGGCAGGTGACCGAACATGCGATCGAGGAGATCGAGATCGAATACGTGGGCGAGGTCGGGGACCTGAACCTCACCCCGCTCACCGCCGCGCTGACGGCGGGACTGCTGCGGCCGCTGGTCGGCGAAGGTGCCGTCAACATGGTCTCCGCGCCGCTGGTGGCGCGGGAGCGCGGGATCCACATCGCCGAGACGCGGAAGGATGCCCAGGGCGCCTTCGGATCCTACATCCGGCTGATCGTGACGACGGAGCATCAGACCCGCTCGGTCGCCGGCACGATCTACAGCGATGGCAAGCCGCGGTTCATCCAGATCAAGGGGATCGGGCTGGAAGCGGAGCCGATGCGCTACATGCTCTACACCACCAATACCGACACGCCCGGCTATATCGGCGCGCTGGGGACCAAGCTCGGCGCGCTTGGCGTCAATATCGCGACCTTCGCGCTGGGACGGGCGGTCAAGAGCGGCGAGGCGATCGCGCTGCTGGGCGTGGACGATGTGATCGGGGCGGAAACGCTCGCCGAGATCGCGGCGCTGCCGCAGGTGCGCCAGGCCAAGGCGCTGACGTTCTGAGTCCCGCGGCCCGTCGGGCCAGGGGCGCGATTCCGGCATGCACCACGCTTGCACGCGGCATGCACGATCCATGCACGCCGCATGCACCGGCGGCCGGCGCGTTCCCCGGGCCGCGCCGGGGCCCGGCCGGGGCGGGGCTCAGCTCGGGTCGGGCCAGGCGAAATCCGGGCGCAGCCCCTCGTAGACCGGGCGGCCGTCCCGGGGCTTCGGCTCCCCCGTCGCCGGGTCGTAGAAGGCATGGTAGGTCGCGGCCGGGAAACCCTCGTCGAAGCCCATGAGGTTCGGCACGATCGCGCGGATGCGATGCATCTTGTCGTCGAGCATGATCGGCGCACCGCATTCGGCGCAGGTGCAGAGCTCCAGCGGTCCGTCGGGGTTCTTGGCGTTGAACGGCTGGCGCTTCAGCCCGTCCATGTTGTCCACCGCCACGTCGGCGTATCTGAAGAACGCCACATGGGTGGCGGGTTGTCCGGTCACCGCCTTGCAGACCGAGCAGTGGCAGGTGTGATTGTCGACCGGAGCGCGATCCGAATGCGTATGGACATGGGCGCAGCCACCGTCGAGCGTGCTTGCCATTTCGGTTTCCTCCCCTTGAGTGCCTTGCGGCACCGTCGATCCGGGCCGCGGCGAGACAGTCTAGGCGCTGACCCGGCTTCCGCCAAACCCTTTGTCGCGCCAGCGCCCGCGGCCGCCGCGCTGCCGTCGGCGGCGATCTGTGGTATAATCCCCTTCCTCCAGAGCGAGTCTGCTTCAGGTCGAGTGCCAAGGAGGAAAGTCATGGCGAGTGCAACGCTCTTCATCAGCCGGGCCGAGGATCAGCCGGGACGCTATCTCGTCGTCGTCAATGGCGAGGGGTTCCACAATTCGGTCGGGGCGGAGGTCGCGGCCAGGATCCGCGGCGACGATCCGGTCTTCGACGACAGTCTCTTCGGCATCGGCGTCGGCATCCCCAACCATGTGCTTCCGGACGGGAGCTTCAGCCTGTCGACGGTCGTTCCCGGAAGCCAGCTGAACGAGGACTGGGGCCAGGACGAGATCTATGCCCTGGTGGATGTCGAGGGTTTCGGCCGTTCGGTCAGGAGCAACACCGTGAAGGGCCACTTCTAGGTGGTTCCGGCCTCGCAGCGGGCGGCACCGCCCCGCCGGTCGCGCGGGGCGCCCGCGTCCGGGCGCCGCAGCCGGGTTCCGCCCGGGACGGGACGGCGGGGGCGGTGATGCAGGCGCCGTTCCTGGGCTTCGGGGCGGAGGCGCTCGACTGGTTCCGCGGACTCGAGGCGGAGAATTCCAAGGCCTGGTTCGAGGCCAACCGGGCGGCGTGGGAGCGCGGGATCCGCGATCCGCTCGAGAGGCTCCTCGAGGAACTGGCGGCCGATCTCGGCGGCAGCGTCAGGATGTTCCGGCAGAACCGGGACATCCGCTTCTCGAAGGACAAGTCGCCCTACAAGACCAGTACCTACGGCGTGGTGCGCGTGCCGGGCAGCGAATCCGGGCTCTATGTCTCGATCTCCTCGAAGGGGCTCGGCGCGGGCTCCGGCTACTTGCGCATGGCGGCGGACCAGTTGCAGCGCTATCGCGACGCGGTGCAGCGGCCCGAGGGGGCGGAACTGGCCGAGGCGGTCGCTTCCATGCGCGCGGCCGGGCTGCGGCTCTGGGGCGCGGCGCTGAAGGGTGCGCCGCGCGGCGTGGCGCGGGACCATCCGCGCATCGAGCTCTTGCGGCTGAAAGACGTGCTGGCGGGCGACGATCTCGGCCCCGCGGGCACGCTCGACGGGCGGCGGCCCGTGGCCTTCGCCCGGGCGCTCTGGGACCGCTCGCGTCCGGTGATGGGCTGGATGGATGCCCATGTGGGCCCCTCGCTCCTGCCGCCGGAGGTGCGGCGCGGGCGCTAGCCGCAGGCGCGGCGCTTTGTCGGGGGGCGGTTTGGGTGTATCATGCGCCTCTTCAAGCCTCGGATTGCAGCGGCGCGAGCTCGGCTCGGCACGGGGAGAGGGTCATGGCTTACGTGGATTGGGAGATCCGGGGACCGAAGATCGGGGCCTGCAGTTGCGACTACGGCTGCCCCTGCGAATTCAACGGAAGGCCGACCGAGGGCTGGTGCCAGGGCCTGGAGGCGCACCGCATCGACAAGGGCCATTTCGGCGACGTGCGGCTCGACGGGCTGGTGGTGGGGGCGTGGTACCGCTGGCCGGGGGCCGTGCACGAAGGCGGCGGCATCGTGCAGGGGATCATCGACAAGCGGGCCGACGAGCGGCAGGTGGAGGCGCTCTTCAAGATCCTCGGCGGCGAGGAACAGGTGCCGACGAGCGTCTTCAACATCTACGGCTCCACCATCGAGACCGAGCACGACCCGGTCTTCGCCGAGACGGTCTTCGATTGCGACATCGAGGCCCGGACCGGGCGGTTCCAGGTCGAGGGCATGATCGATCTCGCCATCGAGCCGATCCGGAACCCGGTCACCGGCAAGCCGCACCGGGCGCGGATCGTCCTGCCGGAGGGCTTCGAGTTTCGCGAGGCGGAGATGGGCAGCGCGGATTTCTCGGTTCGGAGCCTGCTCGACTACGCGCACAAGGGCCGCTACGCCTCGCTCTGGTACGCCGCCTACGGCCCGCAGGGGATCATCGCCGACGCGGTCGGCTGAGCGCGATGACCACGGATACGGCAGCCGAGGCGCTGCTGAAGCGCGACCGGACGATGCTGATCGCCGGACTCCTGCTGCTGGGGGCGCTTTCCTGGACCTGGCTCCTGCGTGGCGCCGGCATGGAGATGAGCGCCTGGCAGATGTCGCGGGCGGCGCTCTTCCCGCATCTCGGCGCCGACGCGCCGATGTCGATGGACTCCGGATCCATGCCGATGGACTCCGGATCCATGCCCATGGACCCCGGGGCCATGGACGCGGCCGGCTGGAGCGCCGGGCGGGTGGCCATGATGGTCGCCATGTGGTGGGTGATGATGATCGCGATGATGCTGCCGAGCGTCGCGCCCATGGTGCTGCTGCATGCGCGCGCCGTGCGCCACGGCCAGCGGCGCGGCCGCATCGCTCCGGGGCCGGTGTCGACAATCTGGTTCCTCGCCGGCTATCTGCTGGTCTGGCTGGGCTTCTCGCTGGCGGCGGTGGCGCTGCAATGGCTGCTGGAGCGGTCGGGCGCGCTGTCGGGCTCGATGCTCTGGTCGCAGAGCCGCTGGCTGAGCGCCGGGGTGCTGGCGGCGGCGGCGATCTATCAGGTCTCGCCGCTCAAGGGCATGTGCCTCGCGCATTGTCAGGCGCCGGCCGAGTATCTCTCCACCCATTGGCGGCCGGGCTCCGGCGGCGCGATGCGCATGGGCGTCGGCCACGGCGCCTATTGCGTCGGCTGCTGCTGGGCGCTGATGGCGCTGCTCTTCGTGGGCGGAGTGATGAACCTCGTCTGGATCGCCGCCCTGACCGCCTTCGTGCTGGCCGAGAAGCTCCTGCCCGCCGGGCAGGCGGTCAGCCGGATCGCCGCGCTGGTACTCGCGGTCTGGGCGGTCGCGACCGTTCTCGTCTGAGAGCGGCGGCGACCGCCGGGCCCGCCGGCGCGCTACTTCTTCTTGCCCTTGATGCGGTCAAGCGATGCCGCCATGCCGCCGGCACCGGCGCCCGCCGTGGCGGTCGCCTTCGGCTTTTCCTTCTTCGGCTTCTTCGGTTCGCGGTTGCTCTTCTGCTGGCCCTTGGCCATGGCGGTCGCCTTCCCGGCCGAGGGTCGCCCTGTGGCCGGATGGCCGGAGCGACGGAGCGCGCGCCGGGCTGCGGAGACCGGTGATCGGCCTTCGCGCGCGGTCTCTGACGAATGGCCTGCGCCTGCGTCTCGCGCCTGTCAAGCGGGAGGCCCGCGAAAAGGAGGTTTCGGGCGCGCGGGCCGGGCGGTATAGACGGGGCCGGAACCGGTGGGAGGCCTGCGGACATGGGCAACGTCGCGGTGGTCGGCGCGCAATGGGGCGACGAGGGCAAGGGCAAGATCGTCGACTGGCTGAGCGAGCGGGCCGATGTGATCGTCCGCTTTCAGGGCGGGCACAATGCCGGGCATACCCTGGTCGTGGACGGCAAGGTCTTCAAGCTGAGCCTGCTGCCCTCGGGCATCGTGCGCGGCGGCAAGCTGAGCGTGATCGGCAACGGGGTGGTGCTCGACCCCTGGGCGCTCCTGGCCGAGATCGGCAAGCTGGCGGGGCAGGGGGTCGCGATCTCCCCCGACAATCTGATGATCGCGGAGAACACGCCGCTGATCCTGCCGCTGCACCAGGATCTCGACCGGCTGCGGGAGGAGGCGGCGGGGGCGGCCAAGATCGGCACCACGGGACGCGGGATCGGTCCGGCCTACGAGGACAAGGTGGGCCGGCGCATCGTCCGGGTGGCCGATCTCGGCGATGCGGAGACGCTGGAGACGCGGCTCGACCGGCTTCTCGCGCATCACGACGCGCTGCGGCGGGGCCTCGGCGCCGAGCCCATCGACCGGTTGGCGCTGCGGGATTCGCTTCTGGAGGTGGCGCCGAAGATCCTGCCCTATGCCGCGCCGGTCTGGCAGGTGCTGGCGGCGCGGCGGGCGGAGGGCAGGCGCATCCTCTTCGAGGGCGCGCAGGGGGCGCTGCTCGACATCGATTTCGGGACCTATCCCTACGTCACCTCCTCGAACACGCTCGCCGGCATGGCCGCGACGGGTACCGGCATGGGGCCGGGCGCGGTCGATTTCGTGCTCGGGATCGTCAAGGCCTATACCACCCGGGTGGGGTCGGGGCCGTTCCCGGCGGAGCTCGACGACGAGACCGGCCAGCGTCTCGGCGAGCGCGGCCACGAATTCGGCACGGTCACCGGGCGCAAGCGGCGCTGCGGCTGGTTCGATGCGGTGCTGGTGCGCCAGACCTGCACCACCAGCGGGGCGCAGGGCATCGCGCTCACAAAGCTCGATGTGCTCGACGGCTTTCCGGAACTGAAGATCTGCGTCGCCTACGAGCTCGACGGCCGGCGCATCGACCATCTGCCCACGGCGGCGTCGCTGCAGGCGCGGGTGAAGCCGATCTGGGAGACGCTGCCAGGCTGGTCGGAGACCACCGCCGGGGCGCGGTCCTGGGCGGACCTGCCGGCGGCGGCGATCAAATACGTGCGCCGCATCGAGGAGCTGATCGGCTGCCCGGTGGCGATGCTCTCGACCAGCCCCGAGCGCGAGGACACGATCCTCGTCACCGATCCCTTCGCAGGATGAGGGGCCTGAGCTGGCGGGCGCGGCGGCGCTGGTCGCTGGTGGTGCTGCTCGTCGGGCTGCCGCTCTACGTGACGCTGGCAGTCAACCTGGTGGAGCTTTTCGACCGGCCGGGCGTTCTGGTCGAGCTGGCGATTTTCGTCGGCCTGGGATTCCTCTGGATGCTGCCGTTGCGCTTCGTCTTCCGCGGCATCGGCCGGGAGGATCCGGAGGCGCGGCGGCGGCCCGGTGGGAAATGAGAGGAGGGGCGGCATGCTGAAACTCGTTCTGGTGGCGGTCCTCGCGGCGGCGGGCGCGGCTTCGGCCGAGGAGATCGGCCAGGTGACCACGGCCTTCAAGATCCTCGGCGCCAATCACCGGATCGTCGTGGAGGCCTTCGACGATCCCGAGGTCGAGGGCGTAGCCTGTTTCGTGAGCCGGGCGCGCACCGGCGGCATCTCGGGCAGTCTCGGCCTCGCCGAGGATACGTCGGACGCCTCGATCAACTGCCAGCAGACCGGGTCGGTGAAGTTCCGCGCCGAGCTGGAGGACGGCGAGGAGGTGTTCTCGCGGCGCGCGAGCATCATGTTCAAGCGCATCCAGGTGGTGCGGTTCTTCGACGAGACCCGCAACGCGCTGGTCTATCTCACCTATTCCGACAAGCTGATCGACGGCTCGCCGAAGAACAGCGTCTCGGCGGTGGTCATCCGCGACTGGCCGTGACGCAGGCCCTGTTCCACGCGGCGCGCCCGGTCACGCTGGTCGGGGGCGGACCGGTGGATCCGCGCCAGCTCGAGGCGGCGCTGCGGCTGGCGCCGGAGGCTCTGGCCGCCGACGGCGGGGGAAACCTGGCGCTGCCGGGCGGGCGGCGGTTCCGGGCGGTGATCGGGGACATGGATTCGCTCCGCGACCCGGCCGCGCTCGCCCGCGCCGGCGTGGCGCTCTATCCGATCGCCGAGCAGGATTCCACGGATCTGGAGAAATGCCTCTATTCGGTGGAGGCGCCGCTCTTCCTCGGGCTCGGCTTCCTCGGCGGGCGCCTCGACCACCAGCTCGCGGCGATGAGCGCGCTGGCGAAACATCCGGAGCAGCGGGTGATGCTGCTGGGCGGCGAAGACATCTGCTTTCTCTGCCCGCCCGCGTTCGAACTCGACCTCGCCGTGGGCACGAGGGTTTCGCTCTTCCCGATGGGGCCGGTCGGGGGCCTCCGCTCGGAGGGGCTGCGCTGGTCGGTTGCCGGGCTCGATTTCGCGCCCGGCGGGCGCATCGGCACGTCGAACGAGGCGCTCGGCGGGCCGATGCGGATCGCCTTCGACGCGCCCCGGATGCTCGTGGTCCTGCCGGGGGACCTGCTCGCGCCGGTGGTGGCGCAGCTCCGGGGCGCGGGTGCGCTCAGCCGGCAGGCACCGGCGTCACGGTGACCGCGACCGCCTCGGTCACGCTGACGAGGACGCGCGCGCCCGGGCTCAGGCTCTGCGCGAAGGTACGCAGGTCGGGGCGAACCGCGGTCTGCCGGGTCAGCCCGTCCGGCGTGCGGAAGGAGGCGATGCCGGTATTGGCATTGTAGTTGATGAGCGTGACCACCATGCTGGTCGAGGCGACGGCGGCACCGCCGGGCATGGCGCCTTCCGGAGCGCGCGCGCCGGCGGCCGCGGCCAGGGGCTCACCGCTGTCGGCCGGATCGGCCATCGCCACGGCCAGCGAGCGGTAATAGTCGATCTGCACATGGTCGCCGGCGGAGACCTGGGCCAGGTTGCGCACTTCCGGTCCGGCGGTGACGGTGAAGACGCTGCCCTCGACGTCGTCGCGGAGCGTCACCTGGCGGGTCGCCTGATCGACGGATTCCACGGTCGCGGAGGCGGTCACGAGCGTCTCCTCGCTCGCGCTGCGGCTCTGGCGCATCTCGGCGCAGCCCACGAGCAGCAGCGCGGCCACCGCGGCGATCGCATGTGTCATTCGCATCATTGGTCCTCCGGATCCTGGGTTCGGCCGCATCCGCGGCCGGGCCCCCTTAGCGGCGGGCCGGGGACTTGTCGAGGTATTGCGGCTGCCCCGGACCGGCCCATTGGCGCGGGAACCGAGGCGCCGTCAGCAGTCCGGGACGTTGACGGCGAGCCCGCCCAGGGAGGTCTCCTTGTATTTCTCGTGCATGTCGCGGCCGGTCTGGCGCATGGTCTCGATGCAGGCGTCGAGCGAGACGAGATGGAATCCGTCCCCGCGCAGCGCGAGGCTTGCGGCGGAGACCGCCTTGATGGCGCCAAGGCCGTTGCGCTCGATGCAGGGCGCCTGCACCAGCCCCGCGATCGGGTCGCAGGTCATGCCGAGATGGTGCTCGAGCGCGATCTCGGCGGCGTTCTCGATCTGGGAGGGCGTGCCGCCGAGCACGGCGGCGAGCCCGGCGGCGGCCATGGCGGCGGCCGATCCCACCTCGCCCTGGCAGCCGACCTCGGCCCCGGAGATCGAGGCGTTGGACTTGATCAGCCCGCCGATGGCCGCCGCCGTCAGCAGGAAATCGGGGATGCCCGCGGGCGAGGCGCCCGGCACGTGGTCGAGCCAGTAGCGCAGCACGCCCGGCACCACCCCGGAGGCGCCGTTGGTGGGCGCGGTGACCACCTGGGTGCCCTCGGCGTTCTCCTCGTTGACCGCGATGGCATAGACCGCGATCCAGTCGTTGACCGTATGGGGGGCGGCGAGGTTGCGCCCGCGCTCGGCCATCAGCCGCTCATGGATGGCGCGGGCGCGGCGGCGCATCTTGAGCCCGCCGGGCAGAATGCCTTCGCCGGCGAGGCCGCGGTCGATGCAGGCCGCCATCGCCTCCCAGATCCGCGCGAGCCCGGAATCGAGCGCCTCGGGCCCGTGGTGCACGACCTCGTTGGCGCGCTGCATCTCCGCGATCGAGCGGCCCGATGCCGTGGCCAACTCCAGCATCTCGGCGCAGGAGCCGAAGGGGAAGGGCACCGCGGCCGCCTCGGTGCTGGCCGCGGGGGCCTCGAGCTCGCGCGCGGTCAGCACGAAGCCGCCGCCGACGGAATAATAGGTCTCCTCGAGATAGAGATTGCCCGCCGCGTCCCGGGCCGAGATCACCAGCCCGTTGGCGTGGCCCGGCAGCGCGGGCCCGTAGTCGAAGACGAGGTCAGCCTCCGGGTCGAAGTCCATCTCGGGCAGGCCCGGCGGCGCGATGCGCCCGGTCTCCCGGATGCGCGAGAGCACCGTCGCGGCGCGGAGCGCGTCGAAGCTCTCCGGCTCGAATCCCGCGAGGCCGAGGATCACCGCGCGGTCGGTCGCATGGCCCTTGCCGGTGAAGGCGAGGCTGCCGTGCAGGCGGGCGCCGAGGCGCGCGGCCTCGCCGGCGCCGGGAATGCGGTCGGCGCCGTTGCGCAGGAGGTCGAGGAACCTTCCGGCCGCGACCATCGGGCCCATGGTGTGGCTCGACGAGGGGCCGATGCCGAGCTTGAATATGTCGAAGACGCTGAGAAACATCGTCCGCTCCCTTTTGCCGGCATATAGGCATGCCGGGCCGCCCGTGCACGACGAAATGCGACGTCTCGCCGCGCCTGGGGCGGCGCGGGCGGTCGGAGCGCCGGGAAATCGGCTTTCGGTCGAGGCGCATTCGGCCTATAACGCCACCCACCCCGCTCGGAGGCCCAATGTCCAACAGCCTTTCCCCCGCCGACATCGCCAAGCGCGCCGCGGCGGCGCGTGCGCTCGACATGGTCGAGGACGGCATGACGCTCGGTCTCGGCACCGGATCGACCGCCGCCTGGTTCGTGCGGCTCCTCTCGGAGCGCATGAAGTCGGAGGGGCTGGAGGTGGTGGGGGTCGCGACCTCGAGCACGACCTCCTGGCTCGCGGAGGAGCTCGGCGTGCCGCTGAAGTCGCTGGAGGCGAGCGACCGGATCGACCTGGTCGTGGACGGGGCCGACGAATTCGACGGCGACCTCAACCTCATCAAGGGCGGCGGGGCGGCGCTCCTGCAGGAGAAGATCGTCGCGAGCGCCGCCGATCGCATGGTGGTGGTGGCGGATCCGGGCAAGCGGGTCGAGCACCTCGGCGCCTTCCCGCTGCCGGTCGAAGTGGTGCGCTTCGGCTGGCCGGTGACCAAGACGGCGGTGGAGCGGGTGCTCGCGGACATGGACGTGGACGGCCGCGAGGTGACCGTGCGCATGAGCAGCGGCGAGCCGCTGATCACCGACGAGGGGCATCACATCTTCGACCTGCACCTGGGACGCATCCGGGATCCGGCCCGGCTTTCCGTGGCGCTCAACAGCCTGCCCGGTGTCGTCGAGCATGGGCTCTTCATCGGCATGGCCGACACGGTGGTGGTCGGCTTCGAGAACGGTGCGGCGGAGGTCGTCCAGCGGCGCCTCGTGCCCGATGCCATCGAGCTGATGCGCGACGAGGACGCGTGAGGCCCGGGTGAGTTTCGATTTCGACCTCTTCGTGATCGGCGGCGGCTCCGGCGGCGTGCGCGCCGCCCGGGTGGCGGCCGAGGCCGGCGCGCGGGTCGGGCTGGCCGAGGAATACCGCTACGGCGGCACCTGCGTGATCCGCGGCTGCGTTCCCAAGAAGCTGATGGTCTATGCCGCGGGTTTCGCGGATGCCTTCGAGGATGCGCGCGGCTACGGCTGGAAGGTCGGTCCCGCCCGATTCGAGTGGTGCGACCTGATCGCGGCCAAGGATGCCGAGATCTCGCGGCTGGAGGCGGTCTATCACGACGGGCTGCGGCGGGCGGGGGTGGCGCTCTTCGGCGCGCGGGCGGTGGTGGCCGACGCGCATCGGGTGCGGCTCGCGACGGGCGCGGAATATACCGCCAAGCACCTGCTGATCGCCACCGGCGGCTGGCCGGTGGTGCCCGAAATCCCCGGCAGCGAGCTCGGGATCACCTCCAACGAGATGTTCCAGCTCGAGGCGCAGCCCGGGCGCATGATCATCGTCGGCGGCGGCTACATCGCCTGCGAATTCGCCGGGATCATGAACGGGCTCGGCACCCATGTGACCCAGCTCTACCGGGGGGACCAGATCCTGCGCGGCTTCGACGCGGATCTGCGCGACCACCTCGCCGCGGCGATGCGGGAGCGCGGCATCGTGCTGGAGATCCAGCGCGACCTGGTGTCGATCGCGCGGGACCGCGGGGGCCTGCGCGTCGAGCTCGACAACGGCGAGGCGCATCTGGTCGATGCGGTGCTCTTCGCCACCGGGCGCCGCCCCAATACCGCCGGACTGGGGCTCGAACGGCTCGGGGTCGAGCTGAAGGCCGACGGCGCCGTGGCGGTCGATGCATGGTCGCAGAGCGGGGTGCCGTCGATCTTCGCCGTGGGCGACGTGACCCACCGCGCGGCGCTGACGCCGGTGGCGATCCGCGAGGGCGAGGCCTTCGCCCGGACGGTCTTCAAGGCGCAGCCGGTCCGGCCGGACCATCTCATGATCCCCACCGCGGTCTTCACCCGGCCCGAGCTAGCCACCGTCGGGATGACCGAGGCCGAGGCGCGGGCCGCGGGGGGCGTGGAGATCTACCGCACGCGCTTCCGGCCGATGGCCAATATCCTCGCGGGGCGTCGGGAGAAGATGCTGATGAAACTGGTGGTCGAGGCCGGCAGCCGCCGGGTCCTGGGCTGCCATATCGTCGGGCCGGGCGCGGCGGAGTTGGTGCAGCTCGCCGCCGTCGCGATCCGCATGGGTGCGACCAAGGAAGACTTCGATTCCACGATGGCGGTGCATCCCACCGCCGCCGAAGAGCTGGTCACGATGCGCTCCGACGCGGCGTGACATCTTGAAATCGACGGTCGCGGGAACAACTAACCTGCGAGCCTGACATAGGGAATGAGGAGCGCGAAGGCGAATGCCTTACAGCAAGAACGGCGGCCCTTGGGGCAGTGGCGGCGATAGGAACGGCGGCGACGGCGACGGCAAGGACGGCGGCGGACGCGGCCCCTGGGGCACTGGCGGCGGCAAGGGCGGGAAGGGTGGCCCCGGCGGATCGCCGCAGGTGCCCGACATCGACGAGATCGTGCGTAAGGGCCAGGAGCAGCTGAAGATCCTGATGGGCGGGCGGAAGTCCGGTGGCGGCGGCCGCGGGCCGGGTGGCGGCGGTGGCGGAAGCCCGGGCATCGGCAAGCGCGGGCTGGGGTTGATCGCGCTGGGGCTGGTCGGCGTCTGGCTCCTGATGTCTTTCTACACGGTCAAGCCCGAGGAGCAGTCGGTGGAGCTGACCTTCGGCAAGTGCCGCGGGGAATGCGTCAAGAATCCCGGTCTCAATTTTGCGCCTTGGCCGATCGTGACCCACGAGATCCTGCCGGTGACGCGGGAGAACACGGTCGAGATCGGCTCGGGCACGGTGCGCGGCGCCAGCGAGGGGCTGATGCTGACCGGTGACGAGAACATCGTCGACATCAATTTCGAGGTGGTCTGGAACGTGAGCGATCCGGCGCAGTTCCTCTTCAACCTCTCCAATCCGGAATCGACCATCGAGGCGGTGTCGGAATCGGCGATGCGCGAGGTCGTGTCGCGCTCCGAGCTCTCGCCGATCCTGAGCCGCGACCGCGGCATCATCAGCCAGGAGGTGCGGGAACTGATCCAGGCCACGCTGGACGAATACGGCTCGGGCGTGAACATCGTCCGCCTCAACTTCGACAAGGCCGACCCGCCGAGCGAGGTCATCGACGCCTTCCGCGAGGTGCAGGCGGCCCGGCAGGAGCGCTCGACCCTGCAGAACCGCGCCGATGCCTATGCCAACGAGCGGCTGGCGAGCGCCCGCGGCGAATCTGCGCAGACCCTGCAGCAGGCCGAAGGCTATCGCGCGCAGGTGGTCAATGCCGCCACCGGCGAGGCGAGCCGTTTCAGGGCGGTGCTCACGGAATATGTCAAGGCGCCGGACGTGACGCGGCAGCGCCTCTATCTGGAGACGATGGAGGATGTGCTGGGAGACGTGCAGATGTTCCTCATGGACACGCCGAACGCCGCGGGCGGCGGCCAGGGCGTGGTGCCCTATCTGCCCCTCAACGAACTGCGCCGCCAGCAGGAGGTGACCCAGTGATGCGCCGCTTTCCCATCCTCGTGATCCTCCTCGTGGCGATCGCCTTCCTGGCGGTCAACGCATTCTTCGTCGTCGACGAGCGGCAGAAGGCGATGGTGCTGCAGTTCGGCCAGGTAAAGGCGGTCAAGGAGGATCCGGGCCTCGCGGCGAAGGTGCCCTTCATCCAGAACGTGGTCTTCTACGACTCGCGGATCCAGGGCCTGGAGACCAGCGCGCTCGAGGTCACGCCGCTCGACGACCGGCGGCTGATCGTCGATGCCTTCGCCCGCTGGCGCATCGCGGACGTGGAGCAGTTCCGCCGCGCCGTCGGTGTCGGCGGCATGGCCGCGGCCGAACAGCGGCTCGAGGCGATCCTGACCGCCAACGTGCGCGAGGCGCTGGGCTCGGTGCGGTCGGAGGCGGTGCTCTCGGCGGACCGGGTCGGGCTGATGAACCGCATCCGCGACGCCTCGATCATCGAGGCCCGCGACCTGGGCGTCGACATCATCGACGTTCGGCTCAAGCGCGCCGACCTGCCCGAGCAGAACCTGACGGCGACCTTCGAGCGCATGAAGGCCGAGCGCGAGCGCGAGGCGGCCGACGAGCGCGCCCGCGGCAACGAGGCGGCGCAGCGCCTGCGCGCCCAGGCCGACCGGACCGCGATCGAGATCGTCTCGGAGGCCGAGCGCGACGCCAACATCATCCGCGGCGAGGCCGATGCGGAGCGCAACCGCATCCTGGCCGAGGCCTATACCGGCGATGAGGAGTTCTTCGCCTTCCTGCGCTCGATGGAGGCCTACAAGTCTTCGCTGAAAGGCGAGAACACGACGCTGATGGCGGAACCCGACAGCACGTTCTTCGATTACCTGAGCTCGCCCTCGGGCCGGCCAACGGCGGCGGCGGGGGCTGCGGAGGGCGGCGCGGACGCGAATGATTGACGATCTGCTGCTCGGCCTCGGGCTGGTGGCGATCCTGGAGGGGCTGGTGCTTGCACTGGCCCCTTCGCGTCTGCGCGAGGTGCTGGAGCTGATCGAGCAGCTCGGTGTCGAGCACCGGCGCCTGATCGGCCTGCTCGCGGTGACGGCGGGCGTGACGCTGGTCTGGATCGCCAGGGGGTGAGCGTGTCACGTCGGCGTGACGGCACGAAGGCGTGACTTGCGTGAAGAGTGCTATATACGCGACTGAAAGGTGAGACGAGGAGAGACGGCGACGGCGCATCGCAGACGCCGGAGCCGAGAGCTAGGAGCAGAGATGTTGGATAGCCTGACCGTATCCCCCGAGAGCACCAGCGCCGGCCTGCGGCGCGCGACCCGGCCCCTGACGGCGGTGGCGCTGGCCCTGGCGCTGGCGATGCCGCTGGGGGCGACCTACACCGCGCCGGCCATGGCGCTCACGGGCGCCATGCCCGAGAGCTTCGCCGATCTCGCCGAACGGTTGAGCCCGGCGGTGGTCAACATCACCACGACCACGAACGTGGCCCAGGTCGACGACAGCATGCGCCCGGTCCTGCCGGAGGGCTCGCCCTTCGAGGACTTCTTCAACGACTTCCTCGACCGCCAGCCGGGGGGACGCAACGGCATGCCGCGCGTGCCGCGCCGCTCGAGCGCGCTCGGCTCGGGCTTCATCATCTCCGAGGACGGCTATATCGTCACGAACAACCACGTCATCGAGAGCGCCGACGAGATCGAGATCGAGACCTTCGACGGCGACAAGCTGCCGGCGAAGCTGATCGGCCACGACCCGCGCACCGACATCGCGCTCCTGAAGGTCGAGAGCGAGGATCCGCTGCCCTTCGTGAGCTTCGGCGATTCCGACGCGGCGCGGGTCGGCGACTGGGTGGTGGCGATCGGCAACCCGCTGGGCCAGGGCTTCTCGGTCTCCGCCGGCATCGTCTCGGCGCGGAACCGCACGCTCCAGGGCTCCTACGACGATTTCATCCAGACCGACGCGGCGATCAACCGGGGCAATTCCGGCGGGCCGCTCTTCAACGTCGACGGCGAGGTGATCGGGGTCAATACCGCGATCCTGAGCCCCAACGGCGGCTCGATTGGCATCGGCTTCGCCATGTCCTCGGCGGTGGTGGAGCGGGTCGTGGCCCAGCTGCGCGACTTCGGCGAGACCCGGCGCGGGTGGCTCGGGGTGCGCATCCAGAATGTCGATCCGGACGTGGCCGACGCGCTCGGGCTCGAGGTCGCCGCGGGCGCGCTGGTCACCGACGTGCCCGAGGGGCCGGCGGCGACCGCCGGGGTCAAGTCCGGCGACGTGATCCTGGAATTCGACGGCGAGGCGATCGAGGACACGCGCGAGCTGGTGCGCGTGGTCGCGGATACCGAGGTCGGGCGCGAGGTCGATGTGGTGGTCTTCCGCGACGGCAAGGAGGAGCGGCTCAGCGTCGCGATCGGACGGCTGGAGGAGCCGGTGCTGGCCTCGGCGCCCGGCGCGCCTCGGGACGACAAGTCCATGGCGCAGGAAGAGACCGTGGTGCTCGGCATGACGCTCGCGACCGTCGATGAGGCGCTGCGCCAGCAGTTCGGTCTCGACGCGGATGTCGAAGGGCTGGTGGTGACGGGCGTCGAGGAGGATTCGGACGCCTTCGGGAAGGGAATGCGGGAAGGCGACCTGATCACCGAGGTCGGCCGCGAGCCGGTCGCCACGCCGCGCGACATGCGCGACCAGATCGAGGCCGCCGAGGAAGCCGGGCGCAATTCGCTGCTGCTTCTGGTACGCCGTGACGGCACGCCGCGCTTCGTGGCGCTGAGCCTGAGCAGCTGATCCATGCCCTCCGGAGGCGGGCCGCGCCCGCCTCCGCCGGAGCGACAGAAACCCCGCCGAGCTGGCCTCGGCGGGGTTTCTCCTTTCGTTGACGTTCATCCGGCGTCCGCTCGATCGGCTCGGGATGCTTCCCGACGGGTTCAGCCGCAAGAATGTCCTGCTACCTCTGCCCGATCGACTCAGCCCGCCGACGTCGAAGCCGCTCTTGGTGCGATGGACCTGCCGCGCACCCCCGGCGGGCCGGCCGGGGGTGGTGTCCCACAGCGGAACGCTGCGCAATATATTGTTATTGCACATGTTTTCAGACAATGGTTGAGCGGGCACTCGCGCCCGGGGCCGGGCTGGGCGATGATCGCGCCGCCGCACGGCAGCAAGCGCCCGCGCGGCGGCGGACCTGGAAACCGTCAGGCCGCCGGACCCCGCAGCCGCTTTCAACCAGGCCGCGCCTCAGATACAGGATACCGTATCAGGCGAGATGCCGCCGCATGATCGGCCGGGTGGGCGCGTGGCGCGCCACCTCCTCGAAGCCGGCGGCGCGGAAGGTGCCCACGAAGCCGGTCCAGGCATAGACCGGCGGATAGCGCGGCTTCGGCGGGTCCACGGGATAGCCTTCGAGGATGGTGGCGCCGCGATCGCGGGCGAAACCGCAGGCCGCGCGCAGCAGCGCCACCGAGACGCCCTGCCGGCGGGCGGTCCGGTCGACGAGGAAGCAGGCGACGCTCCAGACCGGTTGCGCATCGACCGGCCGGAGCACGCGCGATCGGGCGAGCCGCGGGAAGGCCGCGCGGCGGTCGACCTGGATCCATCCGACCGGCAGGCCGTCGCGCCGGGCGACGAGGCCCGGTCCATCGCCCGGGGCGAAGAGATCGGCCATGGCCGCGCGGTTGGGCGCCCCCATGCCGGCGTCCATCTCGGCCTTCGAGCGGCGCCAGAGCATGCACCAGCAGCCGCCGCAGCCGCCGCGCTCGCCCATGACGGCGGCGAAGCCCTCCCAGTCGGCGGGGCGGATCTCGAGCGTCATGGCGCGTACCGCGCCTCGGGGCCGCTCGGGGCGGGCGGAGGGCCGTCGGGCAGGGTCAGGGTGACGATCTCGTCGAGCAGGGCGGAGATGTCCTCGACGCGTTCGGCGACCAGATGCACCACGTCGCCGTCGCGCTGCAGCCGGCCGGTGACCTTCAGGCAGCGCCCGGCGATCACCGCGCGGCGGAAGCGTTCGAAGACCGCTGCCCAGACCACGACATTGGCCACGCCGGTCTCGTCCTCGAGCGTGAGGAAGATCACGCCCTTGGCCGTGCCGGGGCGCTGGCGGCAGATCACCAGCCCGGCGACCGCCACCCGCGCCCCGTCCGGCGGGACGTCGAGCGCGCCGGCGGCCAGGCACCGCGGCGGGCGCGGCCAGGGCGGCGGCCGGCTGGCGGTCGGGCGAAGGTGCCGGAAGGGGCTCGGGTCGGTCACAGGCTCAGGACGGGCGGATGCGCGATGCGAACGAAGATAGAACATTTTTCCGCGAAGGCAAGAATGTCGTGATTGGGGATGGCCCAGCGCGGGCGGGAGGTCTAGATAGCCGCCGCTACACGCATCGTCCGGGGGCGCTTCCAGAATGGCACGGATCACCTATATCGAGTACGACGGCACACCGCACGAGGTCGAGGTCAGGAACGGCCTGACGGTGATGGAAGGCGCGCGGGACAACAACATCCCCGGTATCGAGGCCGATTGCGGTGGCGCCTGCGCCTGCTCCACCTGCCATGTCTATGTCGACGCCGCCTGGATCGACAAGCTGCCGCCGCGGGAGGCGATGGAGGAGGACATGCTCGACTTCGCCTGGGAGCCCGACCCCGACCTCAGCCGGCTGACCTGCCAGCTCAAGGTCTCGGACGCGCTCGACGGGCTGGTGGTGCGCATGCCCGAGAAGCAGATCTGAGGCTGGCGGCGCTCCCGCCGGCCGGGCTGCGCGGTCAGCGCCGCGCGCCGCCCAGGCGCAGCCTGCGCCCGGTGATCCCGCGATAGACGATCTCGATCGCCAGCGAGACCGCGATCATGCCCGCGAGGATCCAGAGATGGTTGCGGGTCGCGGGATTCTCGTCGACCTCGACACAGAGCACCACCAGCGCGAGGCCGGTCGCCAAGGCCGCGAGCGCCGAGATCCAGGCACGGCTGCCGGTCTGGCGCGCGAGGCGGACATTGGCGATGTTGACGCCCATGAAGATCAGCAGGAACCCGGCGCTGCCCATGGTGGCGATCGCCTCCAGCGGCACGAGATTGGCGATCAGCAGCGCCAGGCCTGCCACGATCAGCGTGCCTTCGGCATGCTCGCCCCGGATCGGGCGTTCCAGCTCGCGCGGCAGCTCGCCGGTCTTGGCGACGATGTAGGTCAGCCGGCCGGTGCTGTAGAAGGTGGCGTTGATCGCCGAGGAAGTGGCGGTCAGGGCCGCGACCGCGACGGCCAGGAAGCCCGCCCGCCCCAGGATCGCCTCGCCCGCGGCCGAGAGCGCCGTGTCGCGACGAGCCGCGATCGCCTCGAAGCTCAGATGCCCCAGCACCACGATCGCGATCAGCGCATAGAGCAGGATGGCGATCAGCACGCCGCCGATATAGGCCACGGGCAGCGAGCGGCGGGGGTCGGCGACGTCCTTCGAGGCATTGGCGATCAGCTCGAACCCCTCGTAATTGAGGAAGATCAGCATGGCACCGGCGATCAGCCCCATCGGGCTGACCGCATACTCCGGTGAAAGCCGCGACCAGTCCATCGGCGTGAGGAAGCCGGCGAGGATGAAGCCGCCGAGCAGCAGCATCTTCAGCCCGTTGAAGAAATTCTCCGAGCGGATCACCAGCCGGGCGGCCAGCACGTTGATCGCCAGCAGCCCGATCAGGACGCCGCTGATCAGGGCGTGCTGCCAGAAGCCGCGGCCCTCCTCAGGCAGGAAATCCGCGCCGTAGCTGCCGAAGGCATAGGCATAGACCGCCAGCAGCACCACGTAGCTCAGGAGCAGCAGGATATTGGCCGCCCCGGTCAGCACGCCGTCGCCGAAGCCGCGGTTGAGGAATTCCACGGTTCCGCCCTCGCCCGGAAAGGCGAGCGTCAGCTTCAGGTAGGAATAGCTGGTCAGGAGCGCGACGACCCCGGCGATGACGAAGGCGAGCGGCGCGGCGCCCCTGGTGACTTCGATGGTCAGGCCGGTGACCGCGAAGATTCCGCCGCCGACCATGCCGCCGATGCCGATGGAGAGCGTCGAGAAGGTGCCGAGGCCCGCCGCGTCATCCGATGCCATTGCGCTCCCCTGCCGACCTGCCGCAGGGTGGAGCCTGCCACGAAGCCGCGGCCACTTCCATGGAATCATGTCCTGCGCGGCGCCGGGTCATTTTATTGTTCGACACGAAGCACTTTGCGCTGCGAGGGCAGTTGCCTTCCGGGCGGCGGAACGGCTTGATGCCGCCACGGTGGCTTGGGGTATCGCACGATCCTCGTAAGGTCTCAGGGCGCCGACTAACCGCAATGGGGGATGCAACGCAGAATGTCGAATATTCAAACAAGCAGCCTGGGCGCCGCAGACGGGCCAGGCACGACCGTGGACCCGGTCGATGAGATCCTTCCCGTCGGCCAGCTGTCCGTGCTCGGTCTGCAGCACGTCCTGGTCATGTACGCCGGCGCCGTCGCCGTGCCGCTCATCATCGGCGGCGCGCTGAAGCTGCCGAAGGACCAGGTGGCGCTGCTCATCAACGCCGACCTGCTCTGCGCGGGCATCGTCACGCTGATCCAGTCGATCGGCTTCTGGAAGTTCGGCATCCGGCTGCCGGTGATGATGGGCGTGACCTTCGCCGCGGTCGGGCCGATGCTGGCCATGGCGGCGAACCCCGATCTCGGGATCCAGGGGATCTTCGGCTCGGTGATGGCGGCCGGCGTCTTCGGCATCTTCGCGGCGACCTTCATCAGCCGCCTGCTACCGATGTTCCCACCGGTCGTGACCGGCGTCATCATCTCGGTGATCGGCCTGTCGCTGCTTCGGGTCGCGGCCAACTGGGCGGGCGGCGGTGTCGGCAACCCGAACTTCGGCGCGCCGCTCTATCTCGGCGTCGCGCTGATCGTGCTTGCCTCGATCATCCTCATCACCAAGTTCGTGAAGGGCTTCTTCGCCAATATCTCGGTGCTGGTGGGCCTCATCATCGGCTTCCTGATCGCGCTGGCGCTGGGGCAGGTGAGCTTTGCCGGGGTCGCCGATGCGCCCTGGGCGGCGGCGATCTATCCCTTCATGTTCGGACCGCCGAAGTTCGACGTGGTGGCGATCCTGACGATGTGCATCGTTATGGTCGTGGTGATGATCGAATCGATGGGCATGTTCCTCGCCCTCGGCGAGCTGACCCACCGGCGGATCACCCAGGAGGATCTCGCCAAGGGTCTGCGCGTCGACGGCCTCGGCACGCTGATCGGCGGCATCCTCAACACCTTCCCGCACACGTCCTTCTCCCAGAACGTCGGCCTCGTCGGCGTGACCGGAGTGCGCAGCCGCTACGTGACCATCGCCGGCGGCATCATCATGATCGCGCTCGGCCTACTGCCGAAGCTCGCGCTGCTGGTCGCCTCGGTGCCGCAGTTCGTGCTCGGCGGCGCGGGAATCGTGATGTTCGGCATGGTGGCGGCGACCGGCATCCGCATCCTGCACGGGGTCGAGTTCCACGGCGAGAAGCGGCACAACATGTATATCGTCGCCATCGCCATCGGCATGGGTCTCGTCCCGGAGCTCTCGCCGAAGTTCTTCGACCAGATGCCGCATTTCCTCGGGCCGCTCCTTCACAGCGGCATCCTTCTCGCGGCGGTGACGGCGGTGATTCTCAACCTCGTCTACAACGGTTGGGAAGAAGCCGACGAATCGGCGCACGCGCACTGACGCCAGAGCGGCTCAGGCTCATCCACTACCGGCGCGGCGCTCTCGGGCGCCGCGCTTCATTTTGAGAGGGGGGTTGCCTGCGCATCGCCCGGGCGGCGTCGGGTCACTCGGCCAGCGCGCGCCAGCCGATGTCGCGGCGGGCGAAGCCGCCGGGCCAGTCGACGGCATCGAGCGCCCCATAGGCCAGGTCGCGCGCCGCCGCGAGGCTTTCGGCCCGCGCGGTGACGTTGAGCACGCGGCCGCCGTTCGAGACGAGGGTCGCAGCCTCGCGCCGGGTGCCGGCGTGGAAGATGTGCACCCGCGGATCGTCGATCTCGGGCAGGGCGATCGCCTCGCCGCGCGCAAAGGCGCCGGGATAGCCGCGCGCGGCCATGACCACGCAGAGCGCATGATCCTCGGCGAAATTGATCCGCGCCTCGGCGAGCCGCCCCTCGGCCGCCGCATGGCAGGCGTCGAGCAGCTGCGCGCCGAGCCGCGTGGCGAGCACCTGCGCCTCGGGGTCGCCGAAGCGGACGTTGTATTCCACCAGCCGCGGGATCCCGGCCTCGACCATGAGCCCGGCATAGAGCAGGCCGCGGAAGGGGGTGCCGCGGCGCACCATCTCGGCGAGCGTCGGGCGCAGGATGCGGGCCATCGCCGCCTCGGTGACCGCCGGCGTCATCACCGGCGCGGGCGAATAGGCGCCCATGCCGCCGGTATTGGGGCCCTCGTCGCCGTCGAAGGCGCGCTTGTGATCCTGGGCGGTGCCGAGCACGAGGCAATCCTCGCCGTCGGCCAGCACGAAGAGGCTCGCCTCCTCGCCCGTCATGAATTCCTCGATCACCACCCGCGCGCCGGGGCCCTCGGCGAAGATCGCATCGAGCGCGGCCTGCGCCTCGGCGGCGGTGGCGGCGACCGTCACGCCCTTGCCGGCGGCGAGCCCGTCGGCCTTGACGACGATCGGCGCGCCCTCGCGCGCCACATAGGCCCGCGCCGCCTCGGGGTCGGTGAAGGTCTGGCTGGCGGCGGTCGGCGCGCCGCAGGCGGCGCAGATCTCCTTGGTGAAGGCCTTGGAGGCTTCCAGCCGCGCCGCCTCGCGGCCGGGTCCGAAGGTGGTCACGCCCGCCTCGCGCAGCACGTCGGCGACGCCCTCGGCCAGCGGCGCCTCGGGGCCGATCATCACGAAGTCGATCGCCTTGTCGCGCACGAAGGCGAGCAGCTTGCGGCCGTCGAGGATATCGAGGGCCACGCATTCGGCCTCCTCGGCGATCCCGGCATTGCCGGGGGCGCACCAGAGCCGGTCGCATTTGGGGTTCTGCGCGAAAGCCCAGGCCAGCGCGTGCTCCCGCCCGCCGCCGCCGAGGATCAGGATGTTCATGCCGGCCGTCCCCCGTGCTGGAACTGCGGCTGATACCCACGGCGGGCCGGGGGCGCAACCCGTGTGCCGTGGAGGATGCACGGCTCCTGCGCAAGGCTGGGCCAGGCAAACTCCATTCGGCAACGCGGCCCGTTCGCCCGAGTTGCCGGCGCGCCCAGCGTCGCCATCCCGCCCCGCCCGCCAGGCGGGCGCTGCCCTCGTCCTGTGGCGGGGCCGTCGAAGGGGAAAGGATGAGATCCAGATGCGATGGCTCAAGAGAGGCCGGCCGTCGGGCTTGTCATTCGGCTTGCGCTCGGTGATTGTTCCGCGCCCGCTTCGGCGGGCGACACAACCGGCGGTCAACGGGAGAGCATCATGTCCAAGCCGATCGTCACCTATTTCGACTTCTCCGGCAGCCGCGGCGAGGAAGTGCGCCTGGCGCTGGTCCTGGCGGGAATGGCGTTCGAGGACAACCGCATCAGCCGGGAGACCTTCGCGCAGCTGAAGCCCGACCTGCCCTTCGCGGCGGTGCCCACGCTCGAGCTCGAGGGCCGCGGGGTCTTCGGGCAGTCCAACGCGATCCTGCGGCTCATCGGCCGCAAGCACGGGCTCTACCCGGAAGATCCCTTCGAGGCGGCCCGGCACGACGCGCTGATGGACGCGGCCGAGGATCTGCGGCACCGGGTCTCGCCCACCACGCGCATTCGGGATCCCGCCGAGAAGAAGGCGGCGCGACAGCAACTCGCCGCCGACTACCTGCCGCAATGGGGGCGCTGCGTCGATCGCGCGATCGGCGCGGGTCCGTTCGTCGGCGGCGAGGGGCCGGGTGTCGCCGACATCAAGCTCTTCGTGGTCGACCGGTGGATCACCGGCGGGGGCCTCGACGACATCCCGGCCGATATCTTCGATGCCTTTCCGAAGCTCAAGGCGGTCGCCGCGGGGATCCGGAGCCATCCCGCGGTCGTCGCCTGGTACGCGACGCCGGCCTAGGCGCAGGCCGACGAGGAACCATGGACCTGATCGAGGATCCCCAGCCGGGTGGCAATGCCCCCGAGTTCACCGTCTCCGAGATCTCGGGGGCGGTGAAGCGGGTCATCGAAGGCGAATTCGGGCGGGTGCGGGTGCGCGGCGAGATCGGGCGGGTGTCGCGCCCGGCCTCGGGCCATTTCTATCTCGATCTGAAGGACGACCGCGCGGTGCTGGCGGCAGTGATCTGGAAGGGCACCGCGCGGGGACTCGCGGTGCTGCCCGAGGAGGGCATGGAGGTGGTCTGCACCGGCCGGCTCACCACCTTTCCCGGCTCGTCGCGATACCAGATGATCATCGAGGATCTGGCGCCCGCCGGCATCGGTGCGCTGATGGCCATGCTGGAGAAGCGCCGCGCCGCGCTCGCGGCCGAAGGTCTCTTCGACGAGGGCCGCAAGCGGAAGTTGCCCTATCTGCCGGAGGTGATCGGGGTCGTCACCTCGCCCTCGGGCGCGGTGATCCGCGACATCCTGCACCGGTTGCGCGAGCGCTTCCCGCGGCCGGTGCTGATCTGGCCGGTGACGGTTCAGGGCGAGAAATGCGCCGTCGAGGTCGCGGCGGCGATCCGCGGCTTCAACGCGCTCGCGCCCGGCGGGCCGGTGCCGCGCCCGGACGTGCTGATCGTGGCGCGCGGCGGCGGCAGCCTCGAGGATCTCTGGGGTTTCAACGAGGAGATCGTGGTCCGCGCCGCCGCCGAAAGCGCCATCCCGCTGATCTCGGCGGTGGGCCACGAGACCGACACGACGCTGATCGATTTCGCCGCCGACCGCCGCGCGCCGACGCCGACTGCGGCCGCGGAGATGGCGGTCCCGGTGCGGCTCGACCTTCTGGCCGGGCTCGCGGGGCTCGAGGAGCGGCGGCGCGCGGCCCTGGCGCGCGGCATCGCCCAGCGCGGCCAGCGGCTGCGCGATCTGGCGCGCGGCCTGCCGCGGCCCGAGGCGCTGGTGGCCGAGCGCGCCCAGCGGCTCGACGGGCTGGCTTTGCGGCTGCCGCGGGCGCTGCGCGGCGTGGCGCAGGCGCGGCGGCTGCAGCTGGGGCAGGGGGCGGCCGGGCGGTTCGGGCCGGGGTTGCTCGCGCTCGGCAATGCCCGCCGCCGCCGAGACCTCGACCTGCTCGCGGCGGCCCTCGCGCCCGAGCGCCTCGCCCGCGGGCTCGGCCAGCGTCGCGAGCGCCTCGCCGCGCGGGGCGACCGGCTGGAAGGCGCCTTCGTCCGCCACGTGCGCGACGCCCGGGCGGGGCTCGACGGCCTCGGGCGGACGCTGGCGAGCCTCGGGCCGAAATCGGTGCTGGCGCGCGGCTTCGTGCTGGTGCGCGATGCCTCGGGCGCGGTGCTCACGCGGGCGGCGGGGGCGCGCGAGGCGGCGATGCTGGAACTCGAGTTCAGCGACGGCCGCGTCGCCACGCGCCCGATGCGCGTGCGAAGCCGCCGCAAGCGCCCGCCCGAGCAGGGTACGCTCTTCTGACCTTCTCCACCGTCGCGTCCCGCCGGCCGGGACGCGAAACGAAGCGACCTCCCGCGCGCGGTCTCGGCGCCGCGACGTGAATTTTCCGTGTGCAGGCTTGCCGGGCCGCGGACGGGCCCCCAAATTCTGCAGGTGCGAAAGAAATGCTGCGACCGCACAATGCGCCGGCGATGGTTTCCCGGCGCCCGAGCGAGCCTGACCGAAAGGGTGAACCATGGTCTACGGGCTGCCCAATATCAGCTTCATCGGCTGGCCGGTGCCGGTTCCCTGCGCCGCCCATGCCGGGCTGGGGTTCCGCGAGGCCCGTCCCGCGGATGCGCCCGGCATGATCGCGCATCTGCTGGCCCTGAGCCCCGAGGATCGCCGCATGCGCTTCTGCACCGCCGTCAACGACGGCCATGTCGAGCACCATGTCCGGTCGAGCTGGGATCGCAGCGGGCTCGTCCTTGCCGCCCATGACGGCCCGCTCTGGTCGGGCCCGTTCCACGAGCCGGGCCCGGTTCGGGCCCTGGCGGAATTCGCGGTCGAGGGCGGCGATGCCGAGCTCGGCATCAGCGTCGACGGCGCGCTGCGCCGCCGCGGCGTGGGCACCTATCTGGTCCAGACCGGCGCGCGCCTGCTCGCCCGGCGCGGCGTCAGGCGCATCCTGGCCTATACGATGAGCGCGAACACGTCCTTCCTGGTGCTGGCGCGCAAGGCCGGCGCCTCGATCGAGACCGATGGCGGCGAGGCCTTCATCACCTTCGATGTCGCCGAGCTGACCCGGGGTTACCTGCGCCGCCGCCTGGCCGAGCAGGTGTTCCGCGCGGTTCCCGCCGCCGCCGCCCGGTGACGGCGCGCCTCGCGCGGGCTTGATCCGGGGCGCGGAAGGGCGCATAAGCGGGGCCATGAAGACGTGCCGCAGCATCGCGATCTGCATTATCCGCTGACCCCAGTCCGCGGCGCGCTTCCCGTTCCCAAATCCGGTCCGACGTGATAGCCCGCCCGCGGCAAACCCGCGAGACGCACAGATGACCGAGATCACGCTCTACAACACCCGCACCCGCCGCAAGGAACCGCTGCCGACCGACCCGGGCCGGATCGGCATGTATGTCTGCGGCCCCACGGTCTACGACCGCGCCCATATCGGCAACGCGCGGCCGGTGGTGGTCTTCGACGTGCTCTTCCGGCTGCTGCGCCATGTCTACGGGCCGGAGCAGGTCACCTATGTGCGCAACATCACCGACGTCGACGACAAGATCAACGCGCGGGCGGCCGAGTCGGGGCGCGACATCCGCGCGATCACCGACGAGACGATCCGGTGGTATCACGACGACATGGCCGCGCTCGGCGCGCTTCCCCCGACACATGAGCCCCGGGCCACCGAGTTCATCGCGCCGATGGTGGCGATGATCGAGACGCTGATCGCGAAGGGCCATGCCTATGCCGCCGAGGGGCATGTGCTCTTTTCGGTCGCGAGCTATCCGGAGTACGGCCAGCTCGCCCGCCGCTCGCTCGACGAGATGCGTGCAGGCAGCAGGGTCGAGGTGGCGCCCTACAAGCGCGACCCGATGGATTTCGTGCTCTGGAAGCCCTCCGAGGCCGGCCTGCCCGGCTGGGAGAGCCCCTGGGGCCGGGGAAGGCCCGGCTGGCACATCGAATGCTCGGCCATGGCCCACGAATTGCTGGGTCCCTCCTTCGACATCCACGGCGGCGGCATCGACCTCGTCTTCCCGCATCACGAGAACGAGGTGGCGCAGTCCCGCTGCGCCCATCCCGAAGGATCCTTCGCCAACATCTGGATGCACAACGGCTTTCTCAACGTGGAAGGCGAGAAGATGTCCAAATCCCTGGGCAACTTCTTCACCGTGCGCGACCTGCTCGACCGCGGCATCCCCGGCGAGGTGATCCGATTCGTCCTGCTCTCGACGCACTACCGCCAGCCGATGGATTTCAGCGAGGAAAAGGTCGAGGAGGCGCGCGCGACTCTATTGGGTTGGCGGCAGAGCGCCTGGGAAAACGAGGCGGTCGCGGCCAACGGCACGGTGTCTTCTGAAATCCTGGGCGCGCTGTCGGATGATCTGAATACGCCCGCCGCGATCACTGCGCTGCACAGGCTGGCGGGCCAGCGTGACTGGGCGGGCCTGCTCGCTGGCGCCCGTCTCATCGGACTGCTTGATCCCGGCCTCTCGGATTGGATGGCCGTCACGACAGTCGAGAACGGAGTCGAGTATCCTTCCAACCTAGACGCAAGTTTGGTCGCAGTGGTCAGGAGGCTTCGGGACTCGTGGCAGGAAGCGCGGCTTGCAAAGGACTTCACGCGTGCCGACGAAATTCGTTCGGACCTCGATTCTTTAGGTGTAGAACTTCGAAGCCTTAGTGAGGGCCCCTTCGCCTATGTTCGGCAGGAGGTCGATCGCAAGCGACTCGGGGCGCTGGTATGACCCGCGAGCGGCTCTTCCTCTACGACACGACCCTGCGCGACGGGCAGCAGACGCAAGGGGTCGATTTCTCCGCCGAGGACAAGGGGCGGATCGCCGAGGCGTTGGACGGGCTCGGGATCGATTATGTCGAGGGGGGCTGGCCGGGGGCCAATCCCACCGACAGCGCCTTCTTCGAGGCGGCGCCGAAGCTCGGGCGGGCCACCATGACCGCCTTCGGCATGACCAAGCGCGCCGGACGCTCGGCGGCGAACGACGAGGTGCTGGCCGGTGTCGTCAATGCCGGCACCCCGGCGGTCTGCCTCGTCGGCAAGACCCACGACTTCCACGTGGCGACCGCGCTCGGCATCACCCTCGCAGAGAACCTCGACAACATCCGCGAGAGCCTCGCGCATCTGGTGCGCCTCGGCCGGGAAGCCCTTTTCGATGCGGAGCATTTCTTCGACGGCTACCGGGCGAACCCCGGCTATGCGCTCGACTGCCTGCGCGCCGCCCGCGACGCCGGGGCGCGCTGGATCGTGCTCTGCGACACCAACGGCGGCACGCTGCCCGCCGAGGTGCGCGCCGTCACCGAGGCGGTGATCGCCGCCGGCATTCCCGGCGACCGGCTCGGCATCCACACCCATGACGACACCGGCAATGCCGTCGCCAATACGCTCGCCGCCGTCGATGCCGGCGCGCGGCAGATCCAGGGCACGCTGAATGGTCTCGGCGAGCGCTGCGGCAACGCCAATCTCGTCAGCCTGATCCCGACGCTGATGCTCAAGGAACCCTATGCAAGCCGCTTCGAGATCGGCGTCGACCGGGACGGGCTGAAGCGGCTCACCCGCGTCAGCCGCCTGCTCGACGACATCCTCAACCGCGTGCCGAACGCCGCCGCGCCCTACGTCGGCGCCTCGGCCTTCACCCACAAGGCGGGGCTGCATGCCTCGGCGATCCTCAAGGATCCGACCACCTACGAGCATGTGGCCCCCGAGGTGGTGGGCAACGCCCGCTTCGTGCCGGTCTCCAACCAGGCCGGCCAGTCGAACCTGCGCGACCGGCTGACCAAGGCCGGGATCGAGGTGCCGGGCTTGAACGGGGCGCTCGCCGCGATCCTCGCCGAGGTCAAGGAGCGCGAGGACCGCGGCTATGCCTATGACGCGGCGGCGGCGAGCTTCGAGCTTCTCGCCCGCCGGCTGCTCGGCACCATGCCCGCCTTCTTCGACGTCGAGCGCTATCGCGTCACCGTCGAGCGCCGCACCAATGCCCGCGGCGAGATGGTCACCGTCTCCGAGGCGGTGGTGGTGGCGCGCTTCGGCACCGAGCGCGTCATGAGCGTCTCCGAGAGCCAGGACCCGGTCACCCACGCGGACCAGGGCCCGGTGAACGCGCTCAGCCGGGCGCTGCGCAAGGACCTCGGCCCCTACCAATCCTATATCGACGACATGAAGCTCGTGGATTTCCGCGTGCGCATCACCTCCGGCGGCACCGAGGCGGTGACCCGGGTGCTCATCGACAGCGAGGACGGGCAGGGGCGGCGCTGGTCGACCGTGGGGGTCTCGGCCAATGTGGTCGATGCGAGCTTCCAGGCGCTCCAGGACGCGATCCTCTGGAAGCTCGTGCGCGACGGCGCCCCGGTCGCCGGCACGGTGTGAGCGCCGCGGCCTGCGCCGATCTCGTGCGGCGCGGGGATCCAGACCGCTGGCGCACGGCGATGACGGCGCCGCCGGACCGCCGCGCCGGGCTGATGGCGCTCTATGCCTTCAATCTCGAGATCGCCCGCGCGCCCTGGCTCGCCTCCGAGCCGATGCTCGCCGAGATCCGCCTGCAATGGTGGCAGGATGCGGTGGCCGAGATCTACGCGGGGGCGAGGCCGCGCCGGCACGAGGTGGTGGAACCGCTCGCCGAGACGATCCGCGCCGGCGATCTGCCGCGAGGGCTCTTCGAGGAGACCATCGCGGCGCGGCTCTTCGATGCCGGACCCGCACCCCACGCCGACCGGCCGGCGCTCCTGCGGCAGATCGACCGGACCGCGGGGCATGTCATGGTGCTGGCCGCGCTGCATCTCGGGGCGCCCGAGACGGCGCTCGACGTGGTGCGCCGCTTCGCCCTCGGCACCGGCATCGCCGCGCTCCTGCGTGCCCTGCCGGAGCTTCGGGCGCGGGGCCATGCGACGCTGCCGGCGACGGTCCCGGTCGAGGCGCTCGCCACCGAGGGGCTGCAGGCGCTGGCCGAGGCCCGCGCCCGGCGGCACCTCGTGCCGCGGGCGGTCCTGCCGGCCCTGCTGCCCGGCTGGCTCGCCGGTCTGCGCCTCGGCCGCGCCGCCGCCGATCCCGGAGCGGTCTGGCGCGGAGAGCTCGAGGTCGCGCCCATCCGCGCCCGCGCGGCGCTGCTGCGGGCGGCGGCGACCGGACGCTGGTAGCCGCGGCCGCTGGCATCGTTGGTCCGTGCCCCTGTGCCCCGGCTTGGGTGTATCGGGTTCACTTCACCGCGCCCGCCGCCATGCCTTTGATGATGTAGCGTTCCAGGACGATGCCGATGATCACCAGCGGCAGGATCGCCGCGGTGGAGAGCGCGGCCATGGACCACCAGTTGATGCCCTGGCTGCCGGTCTGGCTCGCCACCATCACCGGCAGGGTATTGGCGGAGGTGGAGGTCAGCAGCGCGGCGAAGAAATATTCGTTCCAGCACAGCACCAGGCTGAGGATGAAGGCCGCGACCATGCCGGGCAGGGCGATGGGCAGGACGATCTGGAAGAACGCGCCCCAGATCGAGAGCCCGTCGACCAGCGCCGCCTCCTCGAGCTCCACCGGGATGCCGTGGAACTGGTCGCGCATGATCCAGATGACGATCGGCAGCACGGTGAGCGTGTAGATCAGGATGATGCCCACGCGGCTGTCGAGCAGGGCGAGTTCCTTGTAGAGCACCAGGAAGGGCAGCGCGAGCACCACGGGGGGCAGGATCAGCTGGCTGAGGAAGAAGAAGGAGATGTCCTTGTTGCGCATGAAGCCGAAGCGGTAGCTGAAGCGGCTGAGCCCGTAGGCCGCCAGCGAGCCCAGCACGACGGCGAGCGCCGAGGCGCTGGTCGCGACGATGACGCTGTTCCAGAACCGCTTGAGGAATTCCGCGCGCGGGGTGGAGATCTCGCCGATCGTGTCGGGCGAGAGCCCGAGCGAGCGCCAGCCCCGCCAGTCCGGCTGGAAATCGACGAAGGGGATCAGATGGCCCTGCGTGACGTCGGGCGCGGTCTTGAACGAGGTGGTGACCGTCCAGAAGATCGGAAAGAGGCAGATGACCGACCAGAGGATCAGCGCGGCATAGATCGCGGTGCGCGAGGCCCAGGCGCCGCGGCTCCCCGACACGGCCTCCTCCGCGCTCATTGACTTACCCCGTGCGACCTGGCGAGCAGGCGGTTGAAGAGGCTCAGGAGCGCCGTCACCGAGATCACGATCAGCACCAGATAGACCATGGCGAGCAGCGTGCCGTAGCCGACGTTCGAGCGGTCGCGGTATTCGCGGAAGATGAAGCTCGTCACCGAATCCGTGGCCCCGCCGGGGCCGCCGGAGGTCACGGTGATGATGATGTCGGCGAGCTTGAGCTTGAAGATGATGCGGATGACGATCACCGTGACGCTGACGGGCAGCATCAGCGGAAAGATCACCTCGCGGAAGGATTGCCAGCGGGTGGCGCCGTCGACGCGGACGGCCTCGAGCACCTCGCGCGGCAGTGACTGGAGCCCGGCCAGCAGCATGATCATCATGAAGGGGATGAAGGTCCAGGCGTCCATCACCATGATGGTGGCCCGCGCGATCTCGGGCGTGCCGAAGAAGGAGGGGCTGTCCCAGCCGAGCCAGCGCGCGAAGCTCGCGACGGGGCCGAAGCGAATCTCCAGCATGGACTTGCCGACCATCCAGCTCACCGCCACCGGCGAGAGCATCAGCGGCATCAGGAACACCACCCGCCAGAACTTGCGCGCGCGGATGTCGGCGTTGAGCAGCATCGCGAGTCCGAAGGCGATGGCGTATTCCACCAGGATCGCGAGCACATACCAGAGCATGGTCCTGAGCGCGTTCCAGTAGAACGGATCGGTCCACATCTGGCGCAGATTGTCGAGCCCGTTGAACCGCCGCCCCGTGGCGCCGCTGAGGTTCCAGTCGGAGAAGGCGATCCAGAGGCCGAAGAGCAGCGGGAAGATTACCATCGCGACGGTGAAGAGCACCGCCGGAAGCACGAAGAGCACCCGCTTGCCCTGTTCGCCACGCATCAGGACCTGCGCGATCCCGAGCGCGATGCCCCAGGCGACATAGGCATAGACCACCGGCCGCCAGGTCGCGAAGCCGGGGGCGAGCATGCCCGCAGCGTGAAGGGCCTGGAGGAGAAAGGTCCCCACCAGCACCGCACTCGCCAGCCAGATCAGGATCCGCCCCGCGCGGACACGCCCGGCAGGAAGATCGTCGGGCGAGACGGTGTGGAGGCGGTCGGCGTCGACGGCGGTCATCGCGGCAGCCTAGCCGCCGGCAGGGGCCGAGTTAACTCGATTCTTCGCCGGCCGTTCTCCGGTCACGCGGTCCGAGGATTGCGGTGGAGGCGACGATTGCAAAGGCCCCGCCCTGACCACAGAATGAAGCCGCGGGAACGGCCGCCGGCACCGCCATGGCATCGGTTCCCCCGGAGGGTGGAGACATGGACGCGGCTTTCTGGCATCGGCGCTGGGAGAGCAACGAGATCGGCTTTCACCAGGGCGAGGCCAATGCACTACTGGTGCGGCATTTCGCGGCGCTCTTGCTGCCCGAGCATGCGCGCATCTTCGTGCCGCTCTGCGGCAAGACACGCGACATCGCCTGGCTCCTGTCCCGAGGGTACCGCGTCGTCGGCGCGGAGCTGAGCCGGCTCGCGGTCGAGCAGCTCTTCGAGGAGCTCGGGGTCGAACCCGAGACATCGGCCTCCGGGCCGCTCCTGCGCTTCGCCGCCGGCGAGGTCGAGGTCTTCGTGGGCGACGTCTTCGATCTCACCGCCGCGATGCTCGGCGCCGTGGCCGCGGTCTATGACCGCGCGGCCCTGGTGGCCCTGCCCGCCGGGTTGCGCGAGCGATATGCCGCCCATGTCGCCGCGATCACTCGCTCCGCGCCGCAGTTCCTGATCTGCATGGAATACGACCAGACCACGCGGCAGGGCCCGCCCTTCTCGATCGACGGCGCGGAGGTGACGCGCGTGCACGGCGCGCGCTATCAGGTGACGGAGCTGGCCCGCGCCGCCCTGGAAGGCGGCCTGAAGGGGGCGGGGCCGGTGCAGGAGACGGTCTGGCTGCTGCGGTGATGCCGGACGACGGCGCGGCGCCCCCGTCGGGCCGCGCCCGGGCTTGACCCGGATGGCTGCACCGATAGGTTGAGGGGCGGGCTTCCCGCGAGGCCATCCGGAAGGGCATGATGGCGCAAGCCACCGATCCCGACGCGCGGCGTTCCGCGCCGGCGTCCGCCGCCGGCCACGCGCCGGTGATGACCGAGCGGCGGGTGGCGCTGATCGGCGGGCTGATGGTGGCGATCGGGCCGATCTCCATGGCGCTCTACACGCCCGCGATGACCGAGATCATGCGCGCCTTCGGCACCACCGAGGCCGCGGTGAAGATGACGCTGACGCTCTATTTCGGCGGCTTCGCCTGCGCGCAGCTGATCGCGGGGCCGCTCTCGGACGCGCTGGGGCGGCGTCCGGTGACCTTCGCCTTCCTGGGCGTCTATTGCCTGGCGAGCCTCGCGGCGCTCGCCGCACCCTCGGTCGAGGCGCTGATGGTGGCGCGCTTCCTGCAGGGGATCGGCGCCTCGGCGGGGGTGGCGATCAGCCGCGCCATCGTGCGCGACCTCTTCACCGGGGAGCGGTCGTCGCGGATCATGAACCTGATCGGCATCATCCTCGCCCTCGGCCCGGCGCTGGCGCCGACGATCGGAGGGCTCCTGCTGATCGCGGCGGGATGGCGGTCGATCTTCGTCGCCATGGCGGCCTTCGGGGCCGTCGCGGTGACGGTCACCGGGCTGGCGATGCGCGAGACGGCGCCGGCGGATCGCGCGCGGCTGCGGTTCGCCGCGCTCTGGGCATCCTACCGCGAGCTCCTTGGCAGCCGGCACTTCCTCGCCTGCTCCGGCGTGGTGGCCGGGTCGATCGGCGCGCTCTATGCCCAGGCGACCTTCCTGCCCTTCATCCTCATGCAGCGGGTCGGCCTCAGCCCCGCGGAATTCGGCCTCAGCATGCTCTTCCAGTCGGGCAGCTTCTTCGCCGGCTCGCTGCTGGTCCGGGCGCTGATGCGCCGCGTGAGCGCCTATGGCCTCGTCGCGCCGGGGCTGGGTCTGATCGCGCTCGGCAGTCTCGGGGTGCTGACGCTGCTGGTCCGGCCGCCCACGCTGCTGCATGTGATGCTGCCGGTGGCGGTCTATGCCGCGGGCATCGCCTTCGTGATGCCGGCGATGACCACGGCGGCGCTGGCGCCCTTTCCGCGCATCGCCGGGGCGGCGGCGGCGCTGATGGGGTTCCTGCAGATGGGCGCGGGCCTGGTGATGGGCTCGCTCGGGGCGCTGATGGGCGATCCGCTGCTCGCCATGGGCACGCTCATCCCGCTCATGGGCGCCTTCGCCTGCCTCGCCTATGCCGATCATCGCCGCCATCCGCAGCGCGCCGGGCCCGAGCCGCGCGGCGATGCCATCGCCGGCCTGCCGGTGGGCCGCACGCTGCTCCCGGAGGAGCCACCCGACCCGCGCTGACGGCGGCGGCGCTCAGAGCCGGATGTCGTAGGTCACCCAGCTTGTGCGGTCGGCCAGGCGGTCGTAGACGGCGCGGGCGCGGGCATTGTCCTCGGCGGTGATCCAGCGGATCACGCTCCAGCCGCGCGCGGCGCCCTCGGCCCGGACCGAGGCGATCAGCGCCTCGGCGGCGCCGTGGCCGCGGGCCTCGGGCGCGACGAAGAGATCGTCGAGAAAGCCGCCGGTGCTCGCCGCGAGCGGCCGGGCGAAGGGGCGGAAATGCGCGAGCCCGACCAGATCGCCCTCGGCATCCACCGCGACGCGGCCCTCGACCGCATGCGCCTCATCCATGAGCCAGGACCAGACGGTCGCACGCATCGCCGCGGTCTGGGTGACCCGGTAGAACTCGGCATAGCCCTGGTAGAGCCGCTCCCATTCGGGGCGGTCCGTGGCGCGCGGCGCGCGGATCGGAAGCGTCATGACGGCCTCCGGGTTGCGGGACGGCCATCGGTATCACGGCGGTGGTGGCGCGGTCGAGCCCGGCGGGAACCGGCCGCGCGACCGGGGCCGATCCCGAGGGGGGGATCGGTCCGAGGCGGGATGTGCGCGTGCGCACATTTCGCTAACAATTTGAAATCATGTAGGAAAAGCGCGCGCCTTTACCGGATGTTCACGCTATTGCCTGCGGCCCTCGCGGTCGACTCCTGCTCCTGCCGGGGGGTGTCCCCAGCCCGATCGACCCGTGGCGATCGGGCCGCGCCGGCCCTGCCGGGGGCCGGCGCGCTTCGCACGTCGTCCAGGGCCGACGCGGCCCGATCCTCAACCGGTGGCGACGCTGCACCTCCCTCGCCCTGCGGCTCGCGCCTCCGGGCGACCGGACCGGGCAAGGCGCCACCGGCGCCTCGCCTTTTCGGTCCGGGGGATTGCTCCGCGGGCCGCGCGGGGCGCGGCCGGTCTTCCTTCCCGAGGCGGGGGCCGGGGGCCATTGTATCGGTCAGGCGCAGGGGCCGTTGATATGAGAGGCACAACCACTCGAACGGGAGGTTTCCACCGTCTCGCCCGTGCGGAAGCATCGGGAGCGGGCGGGGCCCGCGGCAGGAGATCGGCGTGTGCCGTCTGCCGGCCCGGATCCGGGCCCTCCGTCCGAAATGGCCGGGCCGCCCGCTGATGGCGGCCCGTGCGGTCGCCTCAGGTGAGGCCGAGCGAGGCCTTGTAGAGCGCGATCTGGCTCTCGCGGCCGATCTGGTCGGTGATCTTCTCCCAGGCGGCGGCGATGTTGTCGGCACCTTCCTGCGCGGTGAACTGGCCGGCATAGACCTTGGCCAGCTCGTCCTCGGCGATGGAATAATACTGGAAGATGCCGGGGATGCGCGGCTCGATCGCGGCATTGGGGTGGTTGTAGCTGTCGAGGTTCGAGGCGAGATAGTCCTCGATATAGGCGCGGTCGTAGCCCGCGGCCTCCCATTCGCTGTAGTCGAACTGGGAATTGCGGTAGGGCTGGAAGCCCGATGGATAGGCCGCCATCCAGAGCGCGATGTCCTTGCCGCCGAGATGTGCCGCGGCCGACCAGGCGGCCTTCTTCTTCTTCTCGTCGCCCTCGACCCGGGCCATGACATAGATGCCCCAGCCGATATAGGCCATGTTCGGCGCGAAGTTCGGGCCGTCCGGCAATTCCTCCCATTCTCCGGTCCTGGTGTTGTAGACCTCCTCGGCGCCGGGCAGGATCGAAAAGCCGATGACATCCCCGACCACCGATGTGTCGAGGGTTCGCGCATTCGAGCCCACGTCCCCCCACCAGGTGCACATCGAACCGGTGCCGGCGAGGAACTGCTGCCAGGCGACGCCGCCGGGATCGGTGTTGATCTGGTCGACCGGGAGCGTGCCGATGCTATCGAGCACGTCCTGGATCGCGCGCACGAAGGCCGGGTTGTTGACCCGCGGCTTCATGGTGTCGGGATCGAAGAGCCAGGCCGGGTCGCCCGGGTATTTGGCGTAGCCGGTGGCACGGTCTTCGAGGAAGTAGAATCCGAAGCCGCCCCAGCCCTTCAGCGGGTCCAGGAAGCCGTTCATCGGGTTGCCGAAGGTGGGGTCGGTCTTGTCCTTGAGGAACTTCGACGCCGCCTGCACCTGCGACCAGGTGGTCGGCACCCCCCATTCGCCGTCCTTGCCTTCCGCCTTCCACGCCTCGGCGAGCGCCGGATCGGAAAAGATGTCCGTGCGGTAGCTGAAGGTGTGGCAGTCGCCGTCGATGGAGATGCGGTAGGTCTTGCCGTCCCAGGTGCCGACCGGCGCCTTGAGGTAGTTGACGTAATCGTCCATGTCGATCAGCGCGCGCACCCAGTCCGGCATCTCGGAGGTGAGGCCCTTGGCGCAGACGTCGCCCTCGAAGGGCGCGCCCATCTCGATGATGTCGAAATCGATCGTTCCGGTGGCGATCGCCTGCTGCAGGCGGGCGTTGAAATCGGCCTGGGCGAGGTCGATCCAGTTGATCGTGGCGCCGGTATAGGTCTCCCAGGCCTTGAGGAAGCCGCGGAACAGGAAATTGTGCTGGTTCTGGTTGTTGAGCCCCATGAAGGTCAGCTCGACGCCGGCGAACTCGCCCTCGGCCACGGTCTCCCTGGTCCCGCCGAGGCACATCTCGCCGACCCTCTGCCAGTCGGCGTCGGTGGGCGAGCCCATGCCCACGCCCGGGATCTGCAGGATCTCGGCGCGCAGGTTGCCTTGCGCGCGCGCGGGCGCGCCTGCCAGCGTCAGCGCCCCGCCGGAGGCGAACGCGAGCGCGGCGGTGCTGGCCGCGCCCTTGATCAGCGCCCGGCGGCTCGCCTGGAGCGCCGTCAGGCGTTCGTAGTCTTCGACCTTCATGGAACTCCTCCCCTGGATCGGTCGCTTTCGGCCCTCTCGCGGGCGGGTCCGGAGATTGCAGGCCGAGCCTGCCGGATTCCGGCCTTCTTTCCAAGCATTTGCCACTATGAACCAAGCGCGGCCCCTGTCAACCGGATCGCATCCCCGCGCCGGGGTGATCGCATTTGGCAATGCGATCCTTTGAGGTCGAGTTCCGCCCGAGCCTAGCTGTTTGATCCCACGGTTTGATGGTGCGATCCATTCGTCGGAATGGAAGGAAGCAC